>JAAYDI010000026.1 GCA_012729315.1 Planctomycetaceae bacterium | reverse complement strand
GCTGGCGGGCCTGCTGCCGGCCGGCTACGGCACGAAAAACCCCTCATGGGTCTCGCAGGTCAATCTGAGTCTGTTGGGAATCGCCCAAGGCCGGCCCGGCGTCTACCTGCGCATCCCGTTCGAACTGGCCGACGCTGCGGCAATCCCACGACCGCCATGTACACCTTCCACGCCTCCGACTCCGCCACGCTGGCCTTCACCAGCGGCCTCCCGATCCTCGTGCTGCGCGAGAACGACCCGCTCCGCACCGGCATCCCCACCGTTGAATCGTCGATCTACACCGCCTGTTCCGCCCACCTGATCGAGCCCGTCAACAGCAGCGCCGCGCTCACCGGCCCCGCCACACTGACCCGTCGCGCAGGCATCCATGTTCGCGGTTCGTCGTCCGCCGGCTTTCCCAAAAAGCCCTACGCGCTCACCTTCTGGGGCGAAGACGACGACGACCAGAAGGTCAGCATCACCGGCTTCCCCGACGGCTCGGACTTCGCGTTGATCGGTTGCTGGAATTACGACCGCACCTATCTGCACGACGCCTTCATGTTCGATCTCTCGCGCCAGCTCGGCCGTTACGCTCCGCGCACGCGCTGGGTGGAGGTCTTTCTCATCGGCAACGAAACCGCCAACCTTTCTGCCGCCAATTACCACGGACTCTATGTCCTGGAGGAACGCATCCGCGTCGGCAACGAACGCCTGCCGATCGACGATATCGTGACGCCGGGTGACACGGCGCTGCCGGCCCTCTCTGGCAGCTATCTGTTTAAAGCGGACCGCAACGACCCCGACGAGTTTTATTGGCGCACCGTGCGCAACTTCCCCAACAGCGCCGGACGTTACATGGTCCTTGACCGGCCCAAGCTCGACGAGGTCCAGCCAGCACAAAGCCTCTACATCATCCATGCCTTCAACGAGTTTGAGAACACCGTTTACGGGGCAGACCCCATGCATCCCGAGACCGGCGTCGGCCGCTGCATCGACCTGCTGTCGTGGGCCGACTTCCACATCATGAAGACCTACTCGATGGATGTGGACATCTTCACGCTCAGCTCCTACTTCCACAAGGACCGCGGCGGCAAGATCATGGCCGGACCGGTCTGGGATTTTGACCGCTCGCTGGGGCCTTATGGCTATCCGGAAAGCACATATCCCAACGTCAAACGCTGGGACGCATGGACTTTTGCCTCGGAGCCGTTCACCCGCAACGATTTCTGGGGCCGGCTCCACGCCCAGCCCGCCTTCCAGCGCCTCTACTGGGACCGCTGGTTCGCGCTACGCCGAGGCACCCTCTCCAACACCAATCTGGCGGCCACCATCGGCAGGCTGCACGCGCAGCTTCCCGAAGCGGCGGCCACGCGCGACTACGTGAAGTGGGGGCAGTGGCCGACCAACGACGTCTTCGGCCGCACCCACTCCGGGGAGATCGCCTGGATGACCTGGTTCGCCACTAACCATGCCACATGGATCGACCAGAACTTCAAGCAGAAGTGCGCCGTGCTGCGCGCGCCGGTGCTCGATCCGGCATGCCACATCCAGCCGGCCGGCGAGCCGTTGACGGTGACACTCACGGCACCGGAGGGCGACTTCGTTTACTACACGCTGGACGGCAGCGATCCCGTGCTCTGGAACAACCTGCCCGCCCCGCAGGCGCGTGCGTGCCGCCCCGGCATGTCGGTGCAGCTCACCGCCTCCGCTGCCCTCTTCGCCCGCGCCACCACCCGCGCGCACGACACGTGGAGCCTCGCCGCGCGGGCGGAGTACCTGCTGGGCGGACGCCGCGCACGCCCCGGCGACATCCTGATCAGCGAGATCCATTATCATCCGCGCGTTGACGCCGCCGACCCGCAGTCGGAGTGGCTCGACCGCTGCTACGAATTCGTTGAGTTGGTCAACGTCGCCGGCTGCGACATCAGCCTGGCGGGTTGCCGCTTCCCGCAAGGCCAGCCCGCGCACGTGCTTATCTTGGACGGCCCCATCCTCAAACCGGGTGAGCACGCGGTCCTCGCCCGTCATGAGGAGGCGTTCCGGCATCGCTACGGCAGCGCGGTCACGCCTGTCGCCTGCTGGACCTACGGCGGACTTGCCGACAGCGGCGAAACGGTCGCGCTTCTAGACGCGCAGGGACGCGTGCTGGATAAGGTCGCGTACGGCACCCGCGGCGAATGGCCCCGCTCGGCGGACGGCGGCGGCGACTCGCTCAATCGCGCGGATTTCAAGCCTTTTGCGCCCAGCCGTTGGCAGGCAGGCGTTCCGACCCCGGGGCGCGGCGGATACTCAGAATGGTTCGGCCTGCG
>JAAYDI010000004.1 GCA_012729315.1 Planctomycetaceae bacterium | reverse complement strand
GCCGGTTGTAGTGGACAAATCCATGCCATGGATGGGCCCATTCGCATGGACTGTCTACCTCCTCACCGTGCAGCGGTTCCATCCCGCAATTGGCCGAAGGCCACTATCAACGTAGCCTGGGGCAACGGTGAGAACTGACCTTCGGCCAGACGACAGCTATCCCGGTACCGCACCCCTGGTGCAGGGTCGCCAACCCGACACAGGGTTCGCAGTGAGAAGGAAACCGTTAATGCGAAGTGGCTCACCGGTGCAACAAATGTCAAAACCGGCACCAGGGCCGTTTCTTCGGGCCTTTCACCACGCCAACCGTAACCGCAACTGGTATATTATGACCAGGACTCTCCTATCGACAGCTGTGCACGACATGCGAGCGTAGCTATCTGATAATCTGATATGGCCATGACAAAAGCTCTCCTGGGTCTGCTCGTCCGTACGGGACGAACGCTGGTTGTCACATTGCTGGTGGTCGTATCACTTCTGACTTTTCCCAGTGTTCTACCCTGGATGATCGCCTTCTGGTTGGGTTGGCACACAGTGAGGATCGCACGCGATCAGCCCGGCTGGGCACCGTTGGTGGCGTGTGTGGCCATTCTGTCGGCGAAACGGGTCTACTGGCCACCGTTCCTGATCGCCTTTGCCGTCTTGGCCCTGGTTGTCATGTAGCAAAGTCGCTCGCCCGCATGTACGGCGGCGGCATCCGGCGCTGAAGTCAGGAAGGAATCCCAGCCGGGAACAGGTACGAGACCGCCTGCCGCCTCACTCGTCCTGGTCCTTCAGCTTGTCGTGGAACAGCTGGTTGAACTTCTTGAGTTTCGGGCTGATGTACTGGCGGCAGTACGGCTGCTGGCGGTTGAGGGAGAAGTAGTCCTGGTGGTAATCCTCAGCCGCGTAGAAGCTGGTCAGGGGGGTGATCTCGGTAACGATCGGACTTGGGAAAGTCCGGGAATCGTCCAGTTGCTGCTTGTACGCCTCGGCCACCTGTTTCTGTTGTGCGTTGTGGTAGAACACGACGGAACGATATTGGGTGCCGAAGTCGGGTCCCTGTTGATTGAGTGTCGTGGGGTCGTGGGTCTTCCAGAAAATCTCGAGCAGGTCAGCGTAGCTGATTGTGGCCGGGTCAAAGGCGACCTGAACCACTTCCGCGTGTCCGGTCTGACCGCTGCTCACCTGCCGATACGTCGGGTGCTCGGTGGTGCCACCCGCGTAACCTGAGACGACCTTGGTGACCCCCTTGACCCGTTCGAACATGGCCTCCGTGCACCAGAAACAACCGGCTCCGAACGTGGCCAGTTCCAGCTTCTCGGGCTGGGTCGGTTCGTCAACGTCGCGGGACGGCTGGCGCTGGCGGGGCGCGTCGTCCGCCGGCGCCGCAGCGCCCGGCAGGCAGAGGTATACGGTAGCGAGCAACGACATGTGCATCAGGTGGTGGAACAGTACAGGCATCATGACCCAGTCTCCGGTCTGTGGCAGTTGCCGCGGAGCAACGGCTCCCTACGTTATTTCTAACCGGAGACGGCAAGTTGGCAAGCAGTAATGCCCTGCAGTAAGATGCTATAGTTAAAAGCCGATCGCCCGTTTCCAGCAGCAAGTGCGAGGGTATCACGATGAGCCAAGCAAAGAACCGGCCGGAGCCGTCAACCGCGCGCCAGGGAACCCCTCTCTGGTTGATGCCGCTGAAGATTCTTGCCTGGCCTTTTGTGGCGGTATGCCGTTTCTTCTACGACCACTGGATTTCGTATCTCATCGGTCGCGTGCTGCGGGACGAGGACCGCGTGTACAGCATCAAGTTCATCTGGTACGGGGACTCGGTGTATCTGCACCCTATGGTGTGGGGCAGTCTGGTGCTGTTTTTTGTCACGAAGAGCGCGGTGTTCACGCCGGGATGGCCCCTGTTCGTATGGTTCGTCCTGCTGGCCACCTGTTTTCTGACAGTCATCTACAACTTCGACATCATCAAAGCGGCGGTGCTGCTGGTGTGCGTCGTGGCGGCGTTCAGTCTGGGGTACATTGCCAACGTCCAGTGGGAGTGGAATCCGCTGCGAGGGCTGGCACAGCACATCGAGCGTCTGGAACCGACGGTCACCCCCGGTTTCTATGTCGTCGTGGCGTACGTGTTTGCGGCCCTGATCTGTGTCGAGGTCCTGTGGGCGTGGCTGTTCAACCGGGTCGAGATTGACGAGTCGTACGTCTACGAGCACCGCTTCATGAAGAGCACGTCGCGTGAACCGATCTTTGCGCGAGGATTGACCCGCGAAACCAAGGACTTGCTGGAGCTGCTGATTCTGGGGGCGGCCGACATCAAGCACCGCACGCGAACCGGCCAGAAGACGTTCAAGAACGTACCAGCCGCTTCGCTCGGCCTCGGCCGAGCTCTCGATTCGCTGCTGGATTTCCGGCGGCCCGGGGAGATCGAGCTGGAACGGCGGATGCGGGGAGACACGTCGGTCTCCGAGATCGAGAAGGCACCGCTGGACAACATCGACAAATCGGAAGACCGTACCACCGACCTGTGACCGCGATGCCAGAGACCCTCCGTGGAACCGTGGAGCGGGTGACGTTCTTCAACCCGGACAACGGGTTTGCCGTGCTCAAGGTCAACGTGGCGGGCCGCCGTGAACTGGCCACCGTCGTGGGCACGATCAGCCTGGTCACCGCGGGCGAATATGTGGAGGCGTCCGGCCAGTGGACGGTGGATCGGGACTATGGCCCCCAGTTCCAGGCCAGCGAGCTGCAGGCGACGCATCCGTCGTCGGCAGAGGGCATCGAGCGGTATCTCAGTTCGGGGGCTGTACGCGGCATCGGTCCCCACCTGGCCGCCAAGATCGTCGCGATCTACAAGGACCGGGCGCTGGAGATCATTGACCGCAGCCCCGATATGCTGCTGCACATTCGCGGTATCGGGAAGCAGCGGCTGGCACGCATTCGTGACAGTTGGCAGCAGCAGAAGGAAGTCCGGCAGATCATGCTGTTCCTGCACGAGCTGGGCATCGGCTCGGGAAGGCGCGCGGTCCGCATCTACAAGACCTACGGCCGGGACGCCATCGCGACGATCCGCGCCAACCCCTACCAGCTGGCTGACGACGTCCGCGGCATCGGATTCAAGACGGCCGATCAGCTGGCCAGCCGTCTGGGTATCGACCCCCACTCCCCGGAACGCGCCCGCGCGGCGGTGCGGTACGCCCTGCAGCAACTGAGCCAGGAAGGGCATTGCGGATTTCCGGAACCGGGGGTCCTCGACAAGACGCAGCAACTGGTCGGCATCGACCTGGCGCTGCTGCAGGACGCGGCCGAGTCGGAACTGGCGGCCGGCCACCTGGTCCGCGAGGCGGTGCTGGACGGGAACTGGTTGTACCTGGCCGCGTTGCACCGGGCCGAGACCGGCCTGGCACAGCATATACACCGGCTGCTGCGCAACGCCGTGCACCCGCTGCCCCAAATCAACCTGGGAGCAGCGCTCGACTGGGTCCAGCAGCGGCTGGACATCGAGCTGGCCGCTGGCCAGCGCGAGGCGGTGCAGCTGGCGTGCCGCCAGAGTGTGGTGGTGATCACAGGCGGTCCGGGTGTCGGCAAGACAACTCTGGTCCGGAGTATCCTCGAGATCTTCACCGCCAAGAAGCTGCAGTGCGTGCTCGCTGCGCCGACCGGGCGGGCCGCCAAACGACTGGCCGAGACCACCGGACGCACTGCCACGACCATCCATCGCCTGCTCGAATTCGATCCGGTCACGGGGGACTTCAAACGCAACCAGCAACAGCCGCTCAAGGGCGACTTGTTCGTACTCGATGAGGTCTCGATGGTCGATGTGTTCCTGGCGTACCAGTTCCTGCGCGCCGTGCCGGACGGCGCGTGCCTGGTACTGGTCGGCGACGTCGACCAGCTGCCTTCGGTGGGTCCAGGCCGGGTGCTGGCCGACCTGATCGCATCCCGCGTGCTCCCCGTCGCGCGGCTGACCGAGGTGTTCCGCCAGGCGGCTCAAAGCCGGATTGTCACCTCGGCCTACAGCATCAATGCGGGGCGGCTGCCCGATCTGACCCGCTCACCGGACCTCACGGATTTCTACTTTCATGCCGCGGAAGAACCGGAAGCGATTCAGCGCACGATCGTCCGCCTGGTCCGCGAACGGATTCCCGACCGGTTTGGGCTGAACCCGCTCACCGACATCCAGGTGCTGGTCCCCATGAACCGTTCGATGCTCGGCGCGCGCCATCTCAATCAGGTGCTGCAGGACGCGCTCAACCCGCCCGATGACAAGCCGGAGGTACAGCGGTACGGCTGGACGTTCCGGCAGGGGGACCGTGTGATCCAGACCGAGAACAACTACCACCGGAATGTGTTCAACGGCGACCTGGGGATCGTGACGAAGATCAACCGCATTGACCAGGAGCTGACGGTCGATTTCGATGGCACCTGCGTGTGTTACGATTTCGCCGATCTGGTCGAGCTGGCTCTGGCGTATGTCTTGTCGATCCACAAGAGCCAGGGTTCCGAGTATCCGTGCGTCATCATCCCTCTGCACACGCAGCACTACATGATGTTGCAGCGCAACCTGCTTTACACAGCGGTGACGCGTGGCAAGCGGCTGGTGATCCTGGTGGGCTCCCAGCGCGCTCTGCGCATAGCCGTGTCCCGCCAGGACATGCAAAAGCGTTACACGCTCCTGGAACAGCGTCTCCGACAGGCATGAGGGGCGGGCCGATCCGCCGGCCGGGCAGGGGGCCGGAGAGGAGGGAGCGTCAGCTACTGCGTGCGCTGGATCACCTGGCCCACGGCGCGCGGACCGGGGAAGCAGGCCAGCAGATAGGTGTTGCGGCCGTCGGCGATGTCGACGGAGATGGACGGGCCCGCGACCGACACGCGGCTGGTGAGCAGTGGCAGGAGCTGGACGTCGTGACGTCCGGCGGGCAGTTCCACGCGGACGACCTGGATCTCGCGCGGCAGCAGTCCCCAGCAGCGTGTGTCGGCCGCCTCGGTCGCTTCCCACGCCACGCCCACTGCGCTCAGCGCCAGATCGGCCCAGGGTTCGCTGGCTTCGACGACGTTCTTGGTGGCGTAGATGGCCGCCTTCTTGACTGCGCGGCGCACCACGGCGCGCGCGACCGCCTTGGGTAATTCAATCTCCTCCTGGCGCAGAGCCAGTTCCGCGACGTCACAGATCGTCTCGGTGCGGCCCCGCGTCTGGTTGTCGACGACCACGGTGAGAGCGTCGACCTCGCGCGGCGGCACGAAGACACGGGGGACCTTGATCGGCGCCAACGTGGGAGTCACATCATAGCGGCTGGTGGCCGACAGGATGCGATCGGCGATCAGCAGCGCTGCGGTGCTGGGGATCTCCAGCGTTTCCTGCTTGCTCGGCCCGCGGTTGACCAGTGCGAAGACGTACAGCACGCCGTGTCCTGGCCGGCTGTGCACGCCACTTTGCGCCCGGGCCAGGTCCTCAGCTCCGGCCTGGAAGCCGGGTTGCCAACTGACGACTTGATGATAGGCGCGCGAGGCATCATCGTAGTTGGCGAACGTCGCTTCGCGTATCACGCCGCGCAGGTAAGGGGCAATGGCCAGGGGAGCGTAAGCGACGGCCGCCTGTTCCTTCTCTTCGTCTTCCACCTGCTGCAGTAGCTCGGCCTGCTTGGCATTGATCTGCAGGCTGTACGCCTCCGCGTCCTGCCCGTCGTGTAACAGATTCGCAAGCGCCAGGAACACGCGAGCCAGGACCCGTTCGTAGTTCTCGCCCGCATAC
Source organism: Planctomycetaceae bacterium (assembly GCA_012729315.1). Lineage (GTDB taxonomy): Bacteria > Planctomycetota > Planctomycetia > Pirellulales > Pirellulaceae > JAAYDI01. The sequence goes on along the minus strand of JAAYDI010000004.1, from coordinate 112,362 downwards.
GCCAGCCGCTGGTCGTCCGTCAGCATGCTGAGGCCCGATTCCACCGCATCCGCCTGCTCGTACGCATCCAGATTGTCGCGGACCCCACGCAGCGTCTGCTCCGCCTCCGCCGGTCGGCCGTCGAGCAGTTGGACCATCGCCAGGTCCATGGCGGCCGCATCGGCATCACCCGGATGCCGGGCCATGTACGTGGCCAGCTCCTCAGCCGCCGTGTCCAGCCGGTCCTGATAGAACTGCTCATGGGCCGGCCGGATGCGCTGGGCGTAGGTCGAGCACCCGGCTGTGGCGAGGATCCCCAGCAGGCAGAGTCCTGCACATGCCAGTCGTGACGTGAGATTGGCGTGTTCCATGGCCGGTCGTCACATACCACTCAACTCAGACTCTTCAGCGGGTTGTAGTGGAGGAACTTCCCAGCCCGCGTCTTGTGGTATCCCTTGCTGATCTCGGCCGACTGCTTGTCGTAGGCACCGGTCTGCACGTTGATCATCTCGAGCGTCAACAGGTAGTCGCGCTGCTCAGAGGCGTTCCTGACGGTTGTCCCGGACGTGATCGTGGCGTACAGCAGGAAGTGCAGCGGCTGCCCCTGCTGTTCCAGCACACCGGCGAACATCCGCATGTTCTCGGGGATGAGGAGTGCGTCGGGTCGAAGACGAGTCTCGCGCAGCGCCGCGTCCATCATTCGCCGGCTGATCGGCTGAAACACCTGCGACTGAACCAGCAGCGTGTCGATCTGCTGGTAGATCTGATCCTTGAAGTCCCCCAACTCTTCGATACTCTTGTTTTCCACACCCACAAAGCAGATCGAGCGGGGGGCCGGCAGTTCCTCAGCACCCTGATATGTCACCTCCTGGTAGACCACGCAGTTCCGCTCCAGCAGCTTGGCGACCGCCTCTTCCACCAGCGGGTTGAACACCTCGGCACCGGCCGCGTGGCTGCCTACCAGATCAGGTTGGCCCCCCTGAATGACGTGCCCGAACTGATGCCCTCGACACCCGACCAGCAGACCTGTGCAGGTCGCGCCGGCCAGACTGCCCACGAACGAAAGAAAGGTGCGCCGATCCATCGCTAACCCACCATGTGGAATACTCATCACAATTGTTACAGCCCCACCTTCCGACATCGGCAGGCGCAAATGCTGTGAATGAGCAAAACTGGCACGCTTCAGCTCGCGGCTCCGCCGCCCGCCAGCCGCTGCCCCGCAAACTCCACCACCGCCTCCCAGAATCCCGGACGCCGGCTGTCGCCCACCGCGACCGCCACTCATCGTAACCGGCAGACCTGCCGCATCCGCACCAATTTGCCACGCACCGCGCGGCTGAACTGCCCGCCCCAGAGCCGTTATAATGCCAGGCAGTCGTCATCTGGTCGCTGGGGAACGAAGCCGGCAACGGGGAGAATTTCCAGGCGTGTTACCAGTGGGTCAAGCAGCGCGACCCGTCTGCCCTGGACGGGCCATCATCTCAACCACCGTGCGCGTCATGCGCGCGGAACGCAGGCCGACCGATCCGATCGACTCTGGCAGCTGCTGACCCTTACACGAGCGGCAGCGTCACCGGCCGCCCCGTCTGATAGCACTGCTGCGCGGCGAACACCACCTCGTGCGAAATGATGGCGTCGCCGAGATTGCAGTGCGACTCCACGTCACCCAGGATGCACTCGACGAAATGATCGATCTCCGCCTGAAACGGGTGGTGCGTCACATCGCTCGAATCCGGCAGGATGACGGGCAACGTCACCCAGTCGGTCTGACCTGGGAACTTATGTGACCAGACACGGTTATCGAAGACCGATCCGCGATCGCCGAAGATGCGGAGCGGGAACCGGTAGGGCATGATGCAGTCGGCGTTGACCGACACCTTGCCCATCGCCCCGTTTGCGAACTTGACGAGGACGACTTCCAGCCCCTCGTATTCCATGGGTGGAGCGTTCTCGATCCAGGTGTTGGACAGCGGATTGTACTCGCGCATCAGCCCTTTCCGGTAACCTCCCCGTATCGCAAATACTTCGACCGGCTGCGCGGCCTCGTATTCGCCCGGTGCGGCAAACCAGCGCAGCGCGTCGACAGCATGGCAACCGCCGACCAGCAACGCGCTGACTCCCTGCTCCCGAGTGCGGGCCGCGTTCCAGCCCGACCACCAGCTGCCGTTATGGCTCAGGTAATCCGCTTCCACGTAATAGGGCTGTCCCAGCGCGCCGTCACGCATCAGCGCTTTGATCATCTGGAACAGCGGATTCCAGCGCAGCACGAAGCTGACCACGGTCTTGACGCCGGCAGCACGCACCGCGTCGCGCATCGTGCGCAGTTCGTCGAGCGAGATGCCGACCGGTTTTTCAATGACCAGGTGCTTGCCCGCCCGGGCCGCTGCGACGACGTGCGCACAGTGCAGATGCTGCGGCGTGCAGACAGCCACCACGTCGATCCCCGTTTGCTCCAGCGCCCGGTCCAGATCGTCGTACAGTCCCACGTCACGCAGACCGGACTCGGCAGCACGGTGGCGTGCTTCCTCCACCGTCTTGCTGCAGATCGCGGCGACGTGCGTGTGGGGATTCCGCTGCAACGCCGCAATGTGCTGGGTCGAGACCCAGCCAGCACCATGTACCAGAACACCCAGAGCTTTGGTCATCATGTATCCTCCTCAAGGATCGGTAGGGGACTGTACCAGACGATGCGTCTGCTGGAGACCGCGTTCACCAGGCAGTCTGTCGAGCGGCCAGCAGCAGAGCGTCCACATTCTCCGGCGGAGTCTCGATCGCCAGCGTACAGCCGGAACTGAGTACAAAACGCGCGTGGCCACAGTCGCGCATGGTCTGCACCAACTGCTGAGCCGCTGCCCGCACCACCGCTGCACTGCCCCGCGCCAACACTCCCACAGGGTCCAGATTCCCCCAGATGGTGATCGCCGGCCCGAGGCTCCTGCACGCCTGCCGCATGTCCACCTGCTGGTCCAGCTCCAGGATCTCCGCGCCGGAGGTGGCCATGTCGGCCAGAATCGGCGTGGCATTCCCACAGATGTGCAGCGAAATCGGCGTCGCCGTGTGCCGCCGAATGCCTTCTATCACGCGCTGCTCCGCCGGCAACGCCACCTGCCGGTAGAGCTGCGGTCCCATCAGGCCGGCCGGCGAGTCGCCACCACTCAACATATCGGCCCCCGCCCCCGCCAGCGCCACCGCGTACGCCTGCGTGTATTCACTGCAACGCTCCATCAGCGCTGCCACCAGCGATCGATCATCCAGCAGCGACGTCATCACCGGCTGCATGCCCATCAGCGCGCACGCCAGCGAAAACGGATACTGATCAATACACGCCACCACAAAGGCCCGCTGCCCCAGCGCATCAACTACCCGCTGCACGGCCTCAATCATCAAGGGCCAACGCCCCTGGCTGCGAGGGTCCGGTGGCGGAATCCGGTCAACGTCCGCCCGCGTCCGTACCAGCGGCACACCGGCTCCACCCAGCGGCTGATTATCGCCCGCAAACTCCACCCGCGCGCCCATCGCCTCGGCCGTGACCCATGTGTCCGCTGATACCCAGACCGCGTCCGGCTGAAACCGCTCGTAGTAACGCACAATGCACTCCGCCATCGTGCGCGCATCGGTTGTGTACTGCCGCAGTGTCACGCCGCTCAGGTGCGCACAGTAATGGACCGCAAGTGGCCCGGTGGCAAGGCGAGGCGCAGGCTCGCCCGCTAGCGCCCGCTGTACGATCTGTCGCGAATTGAAGTTCATGGCAGGTCCGTGCTGCCGCAACTAACGTCGCAGCGCAAATCCGCTCGGCACTTCCCCAGTCCACACACACCGCACGTGGACAACAGGCTGCAATTATTCCACATTCACAACCCGCCTGCACCAATACGTCGTACACGTCGCACCGACACCCGTCACCCCCACATGCGGGGGCAGCATGGGTGGTGACAGGCCAGCGCATCGACTAGCCTGGAATCACATCCTACCCACGACGATTTCCGACCTTTGCACGAGTCAAGCCACATGATGAGACGATTTCGCGAGCGGCCTCTCAAGTTCTGGACGATCCTTCTGGCTGGATTAACTGTGGGCCAAACTGTGTTGGCCGACGATCAGCCGCAGTGGGGGCAGCAGTTCTCGCGCAACATGGTGTCGCCAGAAACGGGCCTGCCGGACGACTGCGATCCGGAGACGGGACGGAACATCAGGTGGACCGTGCCGCTGGGCAGCCAGGCCTTTGCTTCACCCATCATTGCGCAGGGGCGTGTGCTGATCGGGACCAACAACGGCGCGCCACAGGATCCGCGTCATGAAGGCGATCGCGGCGTATTGTTGTGCCTGAACGCCACCGACGGCAGTCTGCTGTGGCAGCTGGTGGTCCCGCGGCTGCTGGGTGAGGATGGTTATCTGGACCAGCCCAATATCGGCTTCTGTTCGCCACCAACCGTGGAAGGGAATCGCATGTACGTCGTGACGAACCGATCCGAAGTCGTATGCCTGGACTTGCACGGGCAGTCCGATGGCAACGACGGCCCGTACCTGGACGAAGGCCAGCACATGGTTCAACCGGGCGAGCCGCCACTGGAAGTCACCGTCCGAGACGCGGACATCATCTGGATCTACGATCTGATTGGCAATGCGGGAATTCACCCGCACGATTCGCCGCACAGTTCCATCCTGATTGATGGCCGGTACCTGTATCTGAACACCGGCAACGGCGTGGATCACCGGGATCCGTCGCGCACGTTCATCCCCCAACCGGAAGCGCCCAGCCTGATCGTTCTGGACAAGGAGACGGGGGAGCTGGTGGCACAGGATGACGAGCGGATCGGCCCCAACGTGTTTCACTGCACGTGGTCATCCCCGGCGTTGGGTGAGGTAGACGGCAGGCGGCTTATCTTCTTCTGCGGTGGCGACGGTGTGGTGTATGCATTTGAAGCGCTGCCGCAGGACGGCGACCTGCCGCCGGCCCACAAGCTCCGGCGCGTCTGGCGTTACGACTGCGATCCGGCAGCCCCGAAAGAGGACATTCACAGTTACTATCACAACCGCAAAGAGAGTCCCAGCAACATCATGGGAGCGCCGGTGTTCTACAAGAACCGGGTGTACGTGACCGGCGGCGGGGATTTCTGGTGGGGCAAGACGACGGCTTGGGTGCACTGCATCGACGCGGCGCAGACTGGGGATATCACGCATACCGGCCGCGTCTGGTCCCAGACCCTGCTGCAGCACTCGTGCACCACACCGGCGATCTGGAACGACCTGGTGTTTGTCGGGGATCTCGGACGCCGCGTCTACTGCTTCGATGCACAGACCGGCGAAGAGTACTGGTCCCACGCGATGAAGGGGAACGTCTGGTCGTCGATCCTGGCTGCTGACGGCAAGGTCTATGTAGGATCCTACGGCCGCGACCTGTGCGTGTTCGAAGCTGGACGCGACAAGAACCTGTTGGGTACGACCCGCTTCGATAGTCCCATTTCGACAACGCCCACCGCCGCCAACGGTGTGCTGTATGTCAACACGTTGACGACACTCTACGCCATAAGCCGAGAGGACAAGCCATGACCGCCTTGCGCGACAGCCGATTCCGTACTGATGGCTCCAGACGTGCCACATTGGGAATGTTGTGCCTGCTGGTGTGCTGGATTCCAGGCGGGCAGCTGGTGGCTGCCGACCGCACGGAGGTCCTGGAGAATTCCGCGATCCGCGTGGCGTTCGACGCCGAGCACGGCGGGCTCGTGGCACTCGTTGACAAACAGGCCGGACACGAGCACTTGGCGCCCGGCACAGCGGGCGAGTTGTGGACACTATCGTTAGCCGATGGCACAGTCATCATGCCATCGCAGGCAACGGCCGTTTCGTGCGACCCATCCGCATCGGGCGCGCAGCTGACGATCCAGTGGAGTGACTTCGCCCAGATCCCGGCGCCCCACCTGACCGTGACTGCCCACATCGCGCTTGATCCGGCTGAGAAGGCCAGCCAATGGCGGATCGAGCTGGCGGGACTGAGTGGCCTGGTTGTGCGATCGCTCAAGTACCCAAGACTCACGGGGATCGCGCCGCAGGACGAGGAAGTGCTGGCCGTACCGGTGTGGATGGGGGAGCAGACGCGGCAGGCGCGGCCGCTGTTGAATCCGGCCGGGAAACCTGGTAGACGCTTCGAGTGGTCGTATCCGGGTCTGCTGTCGTTGCAGTGCCTCGCGCTCTATCGCCAGCAGGGTCCCGGGTTGATGATGGCCACGGACGACACGGCGGCGCTGCGCAAGCACTTCGCCGTGTTCGGAGATGGTGCCGGTGGTCTGGGTGTGGAGGTGGAGCATGTGCCGCCCGACGCCGGGGGTTTCGATTCGTTTGCGCCCCCCTATGCGGTCTGCGTGCGGCTGTTTCAGGGGGACTGGTACACGGCGGCGGAACACTACCGGACCTGGGCGCGGGAGCAGTCGTGGGTGCACCAGAGCCGCCTGCGGCGCGGGCTGACGCCGGCCTGGGTGCTGGATACAGGCCTGTGGGTCTGGAACCGGGGGCGTTCGCCCGGCGTGCTCCCCCCCGCGGCGACGCTGCAGGACGCCGCAGGCGTCCCCGTCTCGGTGTTCTGGCACTGGTGGCACGGTTGCCCCTACGACGCCGGGTTCCCGGAGTACCTGCCACCGCGTGAAGGCACCGACCCATTTCGCGAGGCCGTACGCACGGCGCACGAGCGCGGCCTGCACAGTATCGTCTACATGAACCAGCGGCTGTGGGGGATGACAGCGCGCAGCTGGACGGAGGAGGGCGCCGAACGATTCGCCGTCAAGAACCCGAATGGCCAGGTCACCCCCGAAGTCTACAACACGTTCATGAAAGTACCCTGCGCATCGATGTGCATGGGAACCGAGTTCTGGCGCGGCAAGTACGCGGGCCTGGCAACCGAAGCGGTGTGCGATCTCGGTGTCGACGGCATCTACATGGATCAGGCCTGCCAGAGCCTTGCCTGCTACGACGCGACACACGGCCACCCGTTGGGTGGCGGTGCCTGGTGGATGCAGGGTTTCCAGTCCCTGGCGGCTGATATCCGGCACCGCTGCGAAAGCACCCGGCAGGTGGCACTCGCGGGCGAGGGGTGTGGCGAGGCGTGGCTGCCACATCTGGACCTGATGCTCAGCCTGCAAGTGAGCATGGAGCGGTATGCAGCGCCCGGCCTGTGGGATCCGATTCCCATGTTCCAAGCCGTCTATCACGACTGCGCCATGCTCTACGGCAACTACTCGTCATTGACGCGCCCCCCCTACGACGACCTGTGGCCGGCCGAGCATGCTCCGGACAAGCCACTGCAACTGCTGGACGAGAAGTTCGCGCAGCAGTTCCGCCTGGAGCAGGGAAGGGCCTTTGTCTGGGGCCAGCAGCCGACGCTGGCCAACTTCCTGCCGGAGCAATTGGAGTCGCGCCGCGCGGAACTGGATTTCCTGATCCGGATTGCCAGACTGCGCCGCAACGCCGCCAAGTACCTGCGGGACGGCGTGTTCCTGCGGCCACCCGAGACCGGCACTGGTGAAGTCACGATTCCCATGTCGCGACTGAGCATCTACGCGGGGCAGCACGACGCGGTGCAGGAGTATACCAAGAAGGTACCCGCCGTCCTGGCCGCCGCGTGGCAGGCCGCGGACGGTGCGGTCGCCATCGCATTGGCCAATCTCACCAACGAATCCATGCCCGTCAAAATAGCCCTCGCCAGCCCTGCCTGGCCGCTGCCGGAACAGGGTCTCATCCGGCAGATTGAAGAACAGGCATCGGTCGCGGTGGGCACGTTCGACCAGGGTGCCGCGGCGCTGACCGTGACCCTCGATCCGACCGATGTGCGCGTGTACGAGTTCGTCCCCCAGTAAGCGGACGCCCGGCAGCACATGGGAACGTGAAAGAACCCGCGAGATTGCCGTTCTCGCAGTTGCGAGGTCTGTTTCGCAGGTGAACCGATTCCTCATCACCTACGGCTGCTTAACGATAGCAGCCACCCAATGCCCGGGAGCCGGCGCCGAGATCGTGATGCGGTCACCGCCCTGCAGCGTCTCCGTGCGGCCCCACTCCCCCGTCGCAATGTCGATCCACCGCACCTGGAACGGGCCGGCATGCTGGCGGAGGTCGAGTTGCACCGTGCCGCCGTCCGGGAAGTACAGCGCGTAGGCGTCCCCCGGCCGCGCGGCCAGGTACGCTTCATTCTCCTCGCGATCAGTCAGTAGTTCGTTGGCCGCCTCGACATCCCACAGGCGGACCAGCGACTCCAGTTTGCGCGCTGCACGGATGGACGCCGACGCCGGCTCGGATAGCCCCAGCCCGGAATCCGGCCGGTGGAACCGTGCCGCGGCAACGCCGCCGATGACATGCCGCCACCAGCGTTCGATCCCGTCCCGGGTGTTGCCGAACCGTCCACCATCGGCACCGTAGGTCTTCACCGTATTGAGCGGGCGCGGGTGGTCGGCCACCCGCCGCCGCACCCACTGGAAGTTGTCCCAGTGCTGCTGCCCCTTCATCTGGTTGTTCTGCGAGACATCCGCGAACTGATATCGTTCCGGATGGTCCAGCGTGCGACGGTGGCGTGCGGCCCGCAGATCCCAGTCATCCCACATTTCGGTGACGCACACCTGTTTACCCGCTTCCCGTGCGCGGCGCGTGATATACGACGACCAGTACACGGCCCAGGCTTCTTCGCCAGACGTTTCGTTGTCCATGCAGTACAGTACGTGATCGTACTGCAGCGTATAGGAGAGCATCTTGTCAACAAAGCGCTGCTGATACGGCAGGACGACCTGGTTGTTGCGTTGTTCCGGTGTGGTAAAGAAGAACGGCTGTTCGTTCTGCCCGGGATGCTTGGGATACCGGGGCGCGAACCCCGATTCCTCGAACGTGTAGTTGACGTTGTTGGCCGGATTGAACGGGTGTTTCTGCCAGCGCTGGCTGTCGGCGCCGTCGCTGTAGTCGAACCGATCCCAGACCTCAATCTGCACAATGATGTCCAGTTCGCTGGTCCATTGCAGCAGGTTCTCGAAACGCCGCCAGTACTCGTCGTTCCACTGCTGGAGGTCGTATTTCCCGTCGGGCAGCTGGCCAAACGCATAGACTTCGAACTCGTGGTCGGGCCGGTCGCTCATCGTGTTGCGGATGTAGTTGCCGCCTGCGGCGTGGAGCGCCTCCAGGTGTTCCCGCAGGTCGGGGATCTGAAACAGACTGTCATCCTTGCTGCCCCCCAGCAGCAACACCGGCTGCCCCTTGTACTGCCAATAGCTCGGATTCCGCGCGTACGGCTGAATGCGCGCCGTATCGTCCGCCGCTGGCAACGCAGTTGCCAGGATGACAAGACACATACCGCAACCCAGACCACAGATCGTTCGGTGCATGTTCACGTTCCCGTATGACGAATGCTGAAAGGGGGGACCGGAAAGACGTGGGCAGCGTCAGGGCGCCACCCGCAATCCGACTGGACCCGCACATTCTCCCACAGGATAGTGCCGGCCCGCAACAGTTTCTCCGCCAACTGATGGCCCCCGGTACACTCGAACACTTCGAGATTGGCTGCCGGCCTGGGATTTTGATGTGTCGACAACACCCGCGTACCTGCATGTGTCCTCCAGGCCGTTGGCCCGGTTCGCCCGGTTGTGAAGCTCCGGCATTCCAGGTCGGCTGTGGGATTGCCGGCGTCGCCAACCACTTCCGAGACTTTTCTCCCCCGGCTCCGTAGAATTCAGCGCAGGGGGGGTGAAGAGAAGGAGGCAGTCTGATGAGGTACAACAAGCGCGAGAGCCGGGTATTTATGCCGACCTCGCACGACATCCGGCAGGCGTGCGAGAAGATACAAGCGCGCTGGAGCGAACGGGAGCGGCGGAAACGAGCGGGATGGATCGAAGGCGGACACTGGATGCCGCCGCTGGTAGAGACCGATGCACTGTTGGACGACATCTCCCGAGCTACCGATTCGCAGCCCTACTAGACAACCCGGACAGGTTAATCGCCGGTCAACGCAGTCGGTGGTCCCGCGAGTGAGAGCGGCAGGGATGACGGTTTGCGCAAATGTCCACTGACCGCGACAAGCCCGGGTACCACGTACAGGACACAGGGCACCGTGAGCCCATCACTCGGTCGGCATATCGTGTTGCCGCATCGAACCGAGTGCGTGCCACACCGCAAGATCGCTGGAGTCCTGGAAGAAGTGCGTGGATCCGTCAGCGTGCGCGACCTGTACGCCCCCCGGGTGATAGCTGCTGAACGCCAGCTCGCGCCGCTGTTCGCTGCCGGTGCGCAGGTTGCTGGGGTAATAGGTGGACCCCAGCGCTTCGGAGAAGTCCATTCCGTCGCCGCTGTCGGCGTTCGGATGGTAGAGATAGAAGCGATCGCAGATCCAGCAGCCAGCGGCCTCGTTGACGACGAACGTCGCCTCACCGAGCATGACGGTATGAGTTGTGCCGTCGATCACTTCGCTGATCCGTGTGGGCGGCTGCGGCTGGCGGTTGAACAGGGCAGCACGAAACATGCCGTTCGACTGGTCCATGCCGTGTGGACCGAGGTTGTCGTGGGTCGCATCGCTGCCGGCGCATGCCAGGTAGTTCGTCACGTACCGCTGCGTCATCTGATTGAGGTCCGCGGTGAGCGGATCACCCTGCGAGGGGCAGCGGAACAGTGGGATGCGGGTGCGCACCAGCTGCTGGAGCGATCGGCTGTACGGATCCGTGCCGCGCCACCATCCTCGTTCGGTCCACGGAATCTGTTCCGCGAGGGCGGCCTGTTCGACGTATGGGAGCAGGTGTGCGGACCACGAATGTCCCCACCCGGCATTGACACCATAGGGGAACCTGCGATGTGTGTCGTGGTAGGCGTGCATGGCCAGCGCGATCTGCCGCAGATGGTGCTGGCACTGCAGCCTGCGGCCCGCTTCGCGCACGGCCTGCACGGCCGGCAGGAGCACAGCGACCAGCACGGCCACGATGGCGATCACCACCAGCAGTTCCACCAGCGTCATGGCAAGCCGGTGGCGCGGCGGCAAGCGACTGAGAGACACGTCTTCCGTCACGGTTCAGCCTCATCGAGTTCCGGTTCCACGACCAGGTCCCCTTCGCAATCCGGAGGTGGTGCGTGCGTTTCAGCCGGCACCAGCTGCTCCGCGCACCCGATCGCAGAAGCAGGCAGACCGATCAGCCACAGGATCCCGGCGAGAAACCGTCTGCGCGATGTCATCATCGATGGCCCTCAGCGTCGCACCCCGGTCGCGGGCCGCCCGGCGGCTCACGCCGCTGATGGCAGCCCCTGGTGGTGGCCCTCCGGTAATCGCCAACGCGGCGCCGCACCCCTCAGGAATTCCGAAAAAAGCAGGGAGGGGATCGCAGGCATTCGCAGGCGTTGCCGCCGACCACTGGCCTGGCCCAGACAGCCGTCACCGCGGACGGCCGCCAGGTTTGCATGTGCGGGGCAGCAGAGCGACGCGGGGCGGCGGGCCTACGTGGCGCGTGCCTTCCGACGGCGATCGATTTCGTGGAGGAGGATTTTTCGCAACCGGATCTGGCGGGGCGTCACCTCGACCAGCTCATCCTCTTCGACGTATTCGAGCGCGGCTTCCAGCGACATGATGCGGGGTGGCTTGAGCAGGATGTTTTCGTCGCTGCCAGCCGCCCGGATATTGGTCAGCTTCTTCTCCTTGGCCGGATTGACGGTCAGGTCGTTTTCGCGACTGTTTTCGCCGACGATCATCCCCTCATAGATGTCGTCGCCCGGTGCCACGAACATCTCGGCCCGTTCCTGCAGTCCGGCCAGGGCGTATGCCACGGCGCGTCCTTTAACGTTGGATACCAGCACGCCGTTGGAGCGCCGCGGCAGCTCATCTTCCACGGGGCCATAGTCGGCAAACCGGTGATGCAGCAGCGCCGTGCCCTGCGTGGCATTCAGCGCCTGGGTGCGCAGCCCGATCAACCCGCGGGCCGAGATGCGGAAGGTGGCGCAGGTGTACTCGCCCCGCGGCTGCATGTGTTCCAGCTTGCCGCGCCGCTGCCCCACCAGTTCCATGATCCGCCCCAGATACTCAGCCGGCACCTCCACGATGAGTGTTTCAAACGGCTCGTGTCGGACACCGCCCACCAGACGGTAGATGACGCGCGGCTTGCCCACGGAAAACTCGAACCCTTCGCGGCGCATCGTCTCGATCAGCACCGACAGGTGCAACACGCCCCGGCCCGCCACGGCGAACCCGTCGGTCCCTTCCACCGGTCGCACCCGCAGCGCGACATTGCCTTCCAGCTCGCGAAACAGCCGTTCCCGCAGCTGCCGGCTGGTCACGTACTTGCCATCCCGCCCGGACAGCGGCGACGAGTTGATCGTGAAGATCATCTCCAGGGTCGGCTCGTCTACCACCAGACGCGGCAGCGGTACCGGCCGTTCGAGATCGCACACCGTGTCTCCGATCTCCACATCCTCCAGCCCCACCACAGCGACAATGTCCCCGGCGCTGGCAGATGCCACTTCAACGCGGTCCAGATTCTGGAACACCATGAGCGACGCGACGGGCGCGGGCGTGATCGACCCATCTTTGTGGGACAGCCCGACGCGGCGGCCGCTGTGAATCGTCCCGGCCGCAATCCGGCCAATCGCGATCCGCCCGACGTACTGGGACCAGTCAATGGTCGTCACGAGCATCTGCAGCGGCGCCGCCGGTTGGACGGCCGGGCCGGGAACATGTTCCAGGACGAGGTCCAACAGCAGCTGCATCGAGCCGGTCGGCACGTGGGGATCCGTCGTCGCGTAGCCCTCTTTGGCCGTCGTGAATACGTAAGGCAGGTCATTCAGACGCTCGTCGCCGGCCAGCTCCATGATCAGCTCGAATGTCTCATCGAGCACCTCGTGGGCACGGGCGTCCGGGCGGTCGATCTTGTTGATCACCAGGATCGGCTGCAGACCGCAGGCCAGCGCTTTGGAGAGTACGAAACGTGTCTGCGGCATGGGACCTTCCGCCGCATCGACCAGCAGCAAGGCACCATCCGCCATGCTGACCACCCGTTCCACCTCGCCCCCGAAATCGGCGTGCCCCGGCGTGTCAATGACGTTGATCTTGACCCCTTTGTGCGGCAGGGCAATGTTCTTCGCGACGATCGTAATCCCGCGTTCGCGCTCCAGGTCGTTCGCATCGAGTATCCGTTCCCCCTGCAGTTGCGACTGGCGGAACTGCCCGCACTCGCGCAGCAGACAATCCACCAACGTCGTCTTGCCGTGATCCACGTGCGCGATAATCACCAGATTGCGAATGTCGTTGCGCCGCAAGGAATGCTCTTTTCCCTCCGAACAGCCCCCCCCTCGACTCTGCGCCGGTCGGGCCCAGCGACAGCGCCCCTCCGCGCGCTCGTGCCGCAGATTCGGGCTATCAGACTAGAGACGAACCAGCGGGAGAACAAGCCGTCGCGCCGGCGTTTGCAGCCGCCCAGGGAATCACTCGGCCGGGAGCTACGGCAGCGCAAGAGGGCGGTACTCCAGCAGGCGTCACCGCTCCGGAGGCTCCTGCAGGGCGGCGCGGAGCAGCGCGTAGAGGATCTCGTACCGCTGCAGCTGCGGCTCGCCCGGCGGCTCGAGCCAGTGATAACCCATGCTCGCATCATTGAACAACGAGCCGAACCCGACGGCAGTCACCCAGCCGTCTCCAAAGCGGGTCCGCGCGGCAATCGGCACCTCACCCCAGAACGCCAACGGTTCGCCCCCCTGGATCTCGCACGCGGCCTGCAGCGGCGTCTCCAGCGACGGTTCCGCCAGACGCAGAGGCTCGTCCTCCTGATCCGCCGCGTTGTGGATCGATGTCAGCCCGAATAGCTGCAAAAGACTGTTGGCCGTCGACTCCTCCACGTCGGGCGTGTCGAACACCAGCAGACGGCCACCCGACTGGACCCAGTCCAGCAGCGCGTCGCGAAACTGAGGACCGGGCAGCAGCGTCGGGCAGATCACGACCAGCGCATCGCCTGAGAGTACCTCCATGCCGCCGCGCCGCGAAGTGTAATTCCCGACGCGGGGAATCCACTGTTCGAGCAGCCCGTAACCACCTCCTTCCGGGTCGTCGGCGAACGCACCCGTGAACAGCGGTACGGTCGACAGGGACCGGTCGATCACCACGTGTTGCAGCGACTGCTTCTTCGCGGGCAGCGGCAGGGCACGCCCGTGCAGGTGAAGCGTGCCGCCGACCGCTACGCTCCAGGCACACCAGGTGACCGACAACACCAGAATCCAGGCACCGGCCTTCTCACGCAGCCCCAGACAGCCGAGCACGCACGCGACGAGCGCGGTGAGGATCCACAGCGCCCGATTCCGCGGGACGCCGCGGCCCGGGTGGTGATTCAACCATTCGACCATGCTCATGAACAGCTCGGTCTTGCCCGGCTGGTAGACGCAGAAGTTCGAGAACAGCGTGGAGTCGGCGAACGCGAGTACCTTGCCACGCCCGAAGACGGTGCTCCAGAGCTGACACCAGGCGCCGTACTCCATGTATGGCCGATACTCGGCCTGCGGATGATAGTTCGATTCCTGATATGCAGGAGGCAGGTTGAACAACCCTACGTTGCGGATCACCATCGAGCCGCGGGACGATCCCGGATCGATCGAACACGACACGGCAAACGACATGGGCGGCACGTGCTGCAGCAGCGGATGCGCCAGCGCCGGCGGCCGGTACTGCTGGCGGTACGGATCACCGACGCGGAACAACAGGTCATTGCGGAACGTGAACCCGAAGTGGCGGGCAATGTCGTTCAGGTAAGTGTTCATGTTGAACACGTTGGTATGATCGCCGATCAGTAGCAGCGAACCGCCGCGGTCGACGAACCTGACCACCGCCTCCACTTCCTCAGGGGCGTAGCGCGCCGTGGGGGTCTTGATGATCAGAACGTCACACAACTCCAGCGTTCCATCATCCAGCGGGTCGTCGGCCGCGAGGCGCGACATGTCGTAATACTGGCTGCAATAGGCGTAGATGGCCGCATAATTGTAGGATCCCGCCTCGCCATACACTTCCGTACCGTACGGCTCCGTCGTCGGCTCCCAGGCGGAATGCCGCTCGACTACCATCACGCGTCCCGCCTTCCGCTCACCGACCGGCGTCCAACAGTAGAGAAAGACGAGCATCGCCACGGCAATGGCATACGCGGCCAGGACCGCGCCACGCCGCCGGAGGCGCGCCGGACACCGACTGGCCTGCGCCCGGGCGGGGGCGGCGCCAGACAAACGCGGGCCAGGCAGCGGCACGAGGCGGCCGAGCACCACGGCCCACGCGCACACCAGGACCGCGTGCACCCAGGAACTGACCAGAATCTGCCCCACATTGGGGAACGCCGCCACATCGGCCCGCAACTGCTGCTGCAGCACCAGCGCGACCAGCAGGGCCAGCCGCAGCGGCGCCCAGGCGAGCGTCACCAGCAACAGCACCCCTGCGCCGCGCAGAAACGCTCGGCACTGCCCCGGCGCATGCCGGCGCAAGCTGGCCAGGTAGGCCAGCACTACCAACCCACCCGCCACGACGCTGGCCGTGGCCGGGTCCCACAACAGCTCCCAGCTCGCCGCGATCCGATCGGTGACCCCCGTGTCCTGCAGCACCAGCGATGTGCCATCCAGCGCCACGTCCGCGCCGAGCAGTCGCAGGATGCCGGCTACGGGCGCTGCCAGCACGTGGGGCAACGCATGTGAGCGCGCGGTCAGATTCTGGTAGCCCAGCAGCAGCAGCGCCTGGGGCAGGAGAATCAGGCTGGCCAGCAAACACCCGCGCGTCACAAACCGCATGCTCGTGCCCCGCACGGGCAGCAGTGATGCCAGCAGCCCGCAACTCAGCAGAATGGGCATGCTGCAATACGGAAACGGCGCCAGCCAGAGCGCCGGCAGCACCAGCAGCAGTGCCAACCCGCGTTCACCCCGCCGTGGAAGGCGAACGGGCACATCGCCCAGCAGCAGGACCGCGACCACCACCGCACCGATCCAGGCCACCAGGTGGACCGGCGTGAAATAGCCGAGGCCAAATAACCACGCGCTGGCCAGAAACGCTGTCGCGAACCAGATCCGCACTATGCTTCCTCCTCCGGCGCTTCCTCCTCCGGCGCTTCCTCCTGGAACATTTCCTCCTCCGGCATGTCCTCCTCCGGCGCAACCTCAGCCGCCTCGTCGTCCGGTTCCTGCACGCGTGCTGGCGGTCGCGGCGGCACCCACTCCGGCTGACCCTGTAACCGCGTCAGCAGCCAGCGCCAGAAGTGCGCGTTCTCGTACGCACCATGAAACGGTTCACCACCGATGTATTCGAGGTTCTTGTTCATCGCAAAACAGGTGTCGCCGATCAGTACGACCTGTCCCTGCCCGAACCGGCAGGTAACGATCACGGGCAATTCCGCTTCGCTCTGGACGACGGGCAGTTGATTGTGCCCGTAGGCCAGTACCTCTGCCTCTTGGACTTGCGGTTCGACCGGCCAGGCGGCATGCAGCCGAGCCGCCACCAGGTAGCTATCCGCTTCCTGTGACACCTCCAGGTAGTTGGCGCGTGTGCGTCCAAACGGCTCCGGTTCGAAGTCCGTGCCGCAGGTGGGCACGGGCGAGGGTGGCACGCGGAGTCCGAAATCGGCCAGCAGTGCGGCGCTGGCCGCCGCCTCCTCCGCTCCCACCATGCTGATCAAGATGCCACCGCGCTGGACAAACTGCCTGAGACACGCCCGTTCAGCGCTCGAAAACGCCCGCGCGGGCCCGATCGACACGAACAGACCGGCCCGCTCCAAACGCGCGGCGTCGAACTCGTGGAGGGCCAGCGGCAGGTAGCCGTTGCGTGCGAGATTCAGCACCAGGCCGTTGAGCGCATCGAACGACCAGTCCCGGACGCTGTACGGTTCCAGATGCGTGGCGTCGATGTACGCCACACGGTTCGGTGGCGTGTGAACTGCACCGGCAAGTCGCTGCGTGCCGTCGGGCATGACCGACGAACTGCTGGCGATCACCAGCTGGGCCAGCGCCAGCGAACTGGCCAACAACACACAAGTGGCCATCAGCCTGGGCCCACTGATGTGCCACGCGACCAGCCCCAACAGGCCGGCCAGGCATAGCACCGTGCCGAATTGGCGCCACATCGCCTGGGGACCGGAGGTGGGTGCAGCCAGATAGGACAACAGGTCCGCGACAAACGTGTGGCCGTTGACCAACCCCTCATTCGTCAGGCTGTAGCGGTCACCCAACACCAGGACACGGCCCGCCCCCACGCGCTGTTCAGCAGCCAGCACCAGGTCCCCCAGCCGGGCACCGGGCAGCAGGCTGGCAGCACCCATCAAGGTCGCCCCTTGTTCCGGCGCGCTCCATCCCCAGATCCCCAGGGCCAAGGGCCGCGCCGGCCAGCGCACCTCGACCGACGCTCCCAGATCGGAGAACACCCGCCGCGCAGCCGGATAGACCGACGTCATGGCCGGATGCTCCAAGGCGCGGATCGATCCCCACCAGTCTGTGGTCTCGGACATCGCCGCGTCGCGATGGACCGATATTGACGTCGGTTGCAGCAGTTCGTTGACACGCCGCTCCAGTCCATTCTCCGGCAGGAAGCCTTCGGTCACGACCAGCATCGAACCGCCGTCGCGCACGTACTGCCAGACTCGATCCTGCTGCTCTAACGACAGTTCGGTGTCGGGATTCAGCAGGAGCACGGCGTCCGCGGAGGCGAGATCAGCGCTGCTCAGGTCCGATGAGAGCTGCAACTCCGCCCCCAGACTGGCGACGAAGGAGGGCAGCATGCCGTACATGCCGGCCTGCTCACGCCCGTACTCATCGTGCTGGGGTGTTTCCCAATCGAGCTGCCCGTGCATGTTGGCCACGATCCGCTTCCCCGCCAGGCTCTGGCCAGTGCGGAACAGCCCGCACCAGGGCAGGATGAGGGCCAGGCCCAACAAGATCACCACCGCGCGCCACCCCGCGTCACGCCGGCCCGCCGACATCGCCAGCTCGGGGCTGTCCACCCGATAAACGCCTGTCCGGATCAGCACGACGACCAGCACCAGGTACAGAAGCGCCGCCAGGGCCGGCAGATTCCAGGGCAAGAGCTGGCGCACGACCAGGAGCCAGCTGAACGGGGGCGGAACGTACGGGTTGCCCATCGCCGGAGGCTCGACCGGCGGCAGACGGCTGAGGATCTCGGGCGTGCAGGCCAGGATCGTCAGATAGAGGAAGTGCACGGCCCCAATCGCCCCCACCGCGAACAGCGCCGATGCCAGACGCGGGCCACGCAAAGCCCGCACCCAGAGAGCACAGAACACGCCCATGACGATCACCAGGTCGAGCCCGCCAAAGCTCGCGCCGACCGCCAGTGGCCTGCGAAGCGCGCCAGCAGCGACGTATCCCATCAGACCGCCCAGCGCATCGCTGAGCATCCAGATGGCAGGTACCGACTGCTGCGCCAGACGATAGACCGCCAGCGTCAATACGGCCACCGCGCCTGCCAACATCAGACGTCGCGCTGGATCCACCAGTCCGGCCGCCATCCCCCCCATCACCGCCGCGACGGTCAGCGTCAGGCCCTGCCGCACCGGCGCCACGATGGCTGGTACCGCGGCGAGCACCAGAATGGCGCCAGCCAGAACGCACCAGCCGCCAGGTTTCAGCCGGGGTTGCGCACAGAGGACGGCGGCTCCCAGCAGCAGCCAGGACAGCGTCGCCTGCAGCGACGTGGTCAGGGTGCCCAGCGAACCCGCAGCCAGCCATGCTGCGCACAGCCCCAACCCGATACTCCAGGCGACGCCGAGGCGGCCGGCTGCCAGATGCCTGGAGTTCAGGGAGTCGGTCGAGTCAATGACGGAGGTCGACAATGCCGCGATCCCACCTGCACGCTGCTGGAGACAAAAAACAGCCCAGGTCCAACTTGCGTGCGACCTGGGCTGTCTAGGCAACTAATCAGTATCTTCTACTGCACCACATCTCGCCGCGTCAACCCTGACGCTTCGCATGCAGTGGACTTGAAGCCAGCTCTCGGCAGGTACTACTCGGCGGGAGCGGGCTCGGCAGGAGCGGCCGGCTCAGCAGCAGCCTCAGGGGCCGGCTCAGCAGGCGGAGCTTCCTCGGCGGCCGCCTCGGCAGCCGGAGCTTCCTCAGCCGGAGCCGCGTCGGCCGGAGCCACATCGTCCGCAGCCGCGGGCGCACAGGTCGTAGCCGGGGCGCAGGTGGTAGCCGGAGCGCAGGTGGTCTTCGGAGCACAGGTGGTGGCCGGCGCACAAGTCGTCTTGGCGCGACGGCCAAACAGACCATTGCGATCCTTCTTGGGAGCGCAGGTCGTCTTCGGAGCACAGGTAGTAGCCGGCTCGCAGACAACCTTCGGAGCGCACGTGGTCTTCGGAGCGCACGTGGTCTTCGCAGCCCGCTTGGCCTTCGGAGCACACGTGGTCTTCGGAGCACAGGTCGTCGCCGGAGCGCAATCGCGGACGCGAGGCGCACGGCACTTCTTCTTCGGCGCACAGGTCGTCTTCGGCGCACAGGTCGTCGCCGGAGCACAGGTCGTAGCGGGCGCCGACGTGGTGGCCGCCGCAGACGTGGTGGCCGCCCAACCGTACGCTACATCACTCGATGCCTGCGTCGCCGGGCCGAGGCCGAACAATAGAAAAGCTAACCCAACGATGGATACAATCGTAGCCATCAACACAACTCGTCGTCTCATGGTGACTTCAACCTCCAGAAGCTCGAGCGAAGTTCGAAACATACAACAACAGAATCAACAGTTGTCCAGGAACAGCACCACTCGAGGCCCTGTTGATGTCCCGCTGACGGTTCGGTCACCCGTCCCACGGCACACCTCCTTGTTGGCACATTCCTGGTGCCCTCACGGCACGAAAACACAGGCTGGAACTGACCGCCAACCTCACCCGGCCAACGGCAGTCTTTGGGGGGGAAAGTTGCCGAGATTTCCCGACCGACGGGAAACCCCTATCTATAACAACCCGCCTTTTAGGCAGCAAGTGACGTGCCTGAATGCGCATTTTGCCGATTTTGACAAATCTAAGGCCAGCGCTGCACCGCATGCGTTCTTGCAACGCCCACCACCCGGTTTGTACAAAATCACAAAACACGTTACGCATATTCAGGTTACGAACAGTGCTTTGACTAGTATAGGTTAAGCCTTGTCGACGTGTCGAACAATGGCGCGAAACGATTGTGCGCGAATCAGGAGCCAGCACGCGTTTATTCTGCTTGGGATGAATGGGCGGTTTAGCGCGCTTCACTGCCCGAAGCCGCACAGCTGTACCCGCCATTTTGGCTTTCGGAAACAACCCCCACAAGAGGGCTGCTGACAATCCGGCCCGGCGTGCGGCCGGGAGTGGGCGGGGGGGCAGCGGCGGCCGATCGGCGCGTGTGGCCCGCTAGTATTCCTGTGGCAGCAGGATTGTCGTGCTTTCACGATGGCCCGCCGCATCCTGAGCGTCCGTGATGATCCAGAGGCGAACGCCGTTGAGGGTCTCGTAAGCGGACAGGATCCGCGCTCCAGATTCGATCGCCCGATCATTCAGCTGTTGGTCGCTGGCGGATATGCATCCCCAGTCGCCCCGGGCATGCCGGCTCAGAAAGTCGGCCGGGGTCTGGCCACTGTGTTCGATCACCTGGAGTGCTCCTGGCGTCGCCAGGATTCGTCCCAGCGCGAAGTGCGGGTGGTGGCTGTCGGGGGACATAGGTGAACTCCTGTGAAGTGAACTCCTGTAAACAGGGGTGACAGGTCAGCTGGCAGGACCTGCCGTCCTTGCTGCAGGCACGGTCTGCCCTCTGATCGCCGTGGACCGCCGGTTCCCCTCACGTGGCTGCACATTTTTCTCGCTGGTTGACCGCAGGCTGCTCGGTGGTTTATCGTCGAGTGCGTATTCCGCGCGCCCCCGGCGTTCGGCCTTTCGACACCTCGATCTCCTGCATAGGTTGCGCAGCGTTATGACATCGATTCGCGTGCTACTGGTCATCGCCCTGACATTTGCTGGATTTGCTGGATCCGGCCTCCTGACGGCCCAGGACCATGAGGCGGACACTCGGCAATCGTCCTCGAACGGGAATGGCGGCTGGACTCCGCTGTTCGACGGCAAATCACTGGCCGGCTGGGAAGTTGCCAGCGGCTACGATTTTGAGGACGGCGGCCAAGTGGAGGTCCAGGACGGGTGCCTGGTAATCGGGTCGGGCCGACCGGCCACTGGTGTTCGATGGACCGGGGCGTTCCCCCGTTACGACTATGAACTCGAGCTGGAGAGTCGGCGCGTCGAGGGGAACGACTTCTTCTGTGGCCTGACGTTTCCTGTCGGCGACGGCGCGCTGACGTTGATCCTGGGTGGATGGGGTGGCGGCGTGGTCGGCCTGTCATGCATTGACGGCAATCGAGCTGCAGAAAACGAAACGGGCACGTATCGGGAGTTCAAGACGGGCCAGTGGTATCACATTCGCCTGCGGGTGACTCCCGAGAAAGTGTCGGCGTACCTGGATGACAAGTACTTGTGCGGCGTCGAGCCGGGGCACCGCAAGCTGAACGTTACGGGCGAGATGGAGCCGTGTCTGCCGCTGGGGATTGCCACGTGGAACACGACCGGAGCTCTGCGCAACGTACGGTTCCGGACCTTGGCGTCCGATGCGGAGCCGTGTGCTTTCCAGTCGGCCCGGCCAGTGTGGCCCACCGGCAGAGAGACCGAGATGAACCTGACAACCGGTTTTCGGGCGATTTTCTCCAGCCAGCCGGAGCAGCGTGTCTCTTTGAAGATTGCCGCATCGACAGTCTATCGCGCCTGGCTCAACGGTTCCTTTGTCGCCGTCGGGCCGGCGCGCGGGCCGCACGGCTATTACCGGATGGACGTGCTGGATCTGTCCCGCCACCTGCGTGCCGGCCAGAATGTGCTGGCCATCGAAGTGGCCGGCTACAACGTCAACACGTACAACACGCTCGATCAGCCCTCGTTCCTGCAGGCCGAGGTGGTGACGGACCGGGACGAGGTATTGGCAGCCACTGGCGCTGATGGGCTGGATTTCGTCGCCACGATCCCCGGAGCGCGTGTACAGCGTGTGCAGCGGTACAGTTTCCAGCGGGCATTTATCGAGGTGTATCGGCAGTCGCCCCGCACTGACGCCTGGCGCAACAGCACGGCTCCCATCCTGGACTCGGTGGAGCTGTCGGAAGTATCCGCCAAGCCGTTGCTGCCGCGCCGCGTGCTGCTCCCGCAATTCGAAATGCGCGATCCGGTGCAGCATGTGGCATCCGGACAGATGACGAAGCAGGACCCGCCCGGCCAGCTCTGGAAGGACCGCTCGCTGGTCAACATCGGACCGCAATTCAAGGGGTATCCGGAGAACCAGTTGGAGACCATCCCGTCGCTGGAGATGCAGGCACTGCGCTCCCAGGAATCCAAGCCGCTGGCCAGCCCGTACGAACCGGCGGAGGCGGTGGCGCTGAGCGCCGGAACCTATCGGATCCTGGATTTTGGCACCAACCTGACCGGCTTCATCGGGAGTACACTCGAGTGCGCGGAGAAGTCCCGCCTCTGGTTTGCGTTCGACGAGATCCTGACGGAGGGGGACGTCGACTTCAAGCGTCTCGGCTGCGTCAATCTGGTGAGCTACGAGCTGGATCCGGGGACGTACACCGTGGAGTCGATCGAACCGTACACCCTGCGGTATCTCAAGTTGATCTGCGTGGAGGGGGCCTGCAGCGTCACGCAGGTGCACCTGCGGGAATACAAGCACCCGGATCCGACGCAGGCGGTCTTCGAGTGCAGCGATCCCCAGCTGAACGAGCTGTACAAGGCAGGCATCGAGACCTTCCGCCAGAATGTGCTGGATGTGTTCATGGACTGCCCGTCGCGCGAACGAGCCGGCTGGTTGTGCGACAGCTACTTCACATCGCGGGTGGCCCGGGACGTGACCGGCACGACGCTCGTCGAGCAGAATTTCTTCGAGAACTTCCTGCTGCCGGATCGCTTCGAGTACCTGCCGACCGGCATGCTGCCCATGTGCTATCCGGCCGACCACAACGACGGGATCTTCATCCCCAACTGGTCACTGTGGTTCGTGGTGCAGCTGGAGGAGTACCTGGAGCGCAGTGGTGATCGCCACACGGTAGACGCTCTGCGCGAGAAGGTGCTGCAGCTGTTCGCATTTTTCGCCGGCCACGAGAACAGTGACGGGCTACTGGAAAAGCTCCCCAGCTGGGTGTTTGTCGAATGGTCGAAGGCGAACGAGTTCGTGCAGGATGTGAACTATCCCAGCAACATGCTGTACGCCGCAGCCCTGGCGGCCGCCGGCCGGATCTACGACCTGCCCGACCTGCAGGCCAAGGCTGAGACGATCCGTGAAGCCATTCGGCAGCAGTCGTTCGACGGCCAGTTCTTCGTCGATAACGCGCTACGGAAGGAGGGGAAACTGGAGGTGACCAGGAATCGCAGCGAAGTCTGCCAGTACTTCGCGTTCTTCTTCGACGTCGCCTCTCCCGAGACACATGGCCAGCTGTGGACCGTGCTGCGCGACGAGTTCGGCCCCAGCCGCAAGGAGACGAAGGCGCACTGGGACGTGCACGTCGCCAACTCGTTCATCGGGAACATGCTGCGATTCGAGTTGCTGTCGCGTTACGGAAACCAGCAGCAGATTCTGGACGAGTCGACAGCCTACCTGCTGTACATGGCCGAGCGGACGGGGACACTCTGGGAGAACGACGGCGCCTACGCCAGCTGCAACCACGGCTTCGCCTCGCACATCGTGCACACGCTCTATCGCGATGTGCTGGGGGTTGTCCGAATGGATATTCCACATCAGACCGTCGAGGTGCGTCTGGCGGATGTCCGACTCGACTGGTGTCGCGGCAGCCTCCCCACCCCGGCCGGACCGGTCCAGCTGCAGTGGGAACGGCGCGGCGACGAACTGGTGTACAGCGTGCAGGCACCTGACGGTTACCGGGTGGAGGTGACGAACGCCAGCGGCCGGGAGTTGACGGCCGCGCCGGCAGCGAACTAGGGGAGCTGGCACGGAACAACTGGGCACGCGGCGGGTAGCGCGCGGCGACTACCCGTCGCGGCCCGTCTCGCCGTGCGCCTGGCGCTCAAACGGGTTGTCGCGGCAGGGACGCCGCCCCTGTATCCAGAGGACGAGTGAGCAGAGCAGGTGCACGGGCGGGCCCCAGCAGCCCGCTGGCCAGACCGGCCAGAGAGCAGGGGAACGCCCGGGGCACAGCCGTAGCCCGCAGGATGGCCTTTATGGCCTTTGCGCTTCACGTTACCCGCCGGATGCACGATACGGTATCATCGCGCCCCGCTCAGCCGCCGCCGGCATTCTTCCAGAATGTCGACCGTCCGGGTCGCTCCCGCACGCGTGATCCCCAATTCACGGAACGTCAGGAGCGCATCGAGCGTACGCACGCCACCGGCTGCCTTGACCTGCACGTGTGGCGGAGCGTACTTGCGCATCAACATGATGTCTTCCACCGTCGCACCGCCGGTTCCGAAACCGGTGGAGGTCTTCACCCAGTCCACCCCAAGCTCGCCACACAGCTCGCAGAGCCTGATCTTGTGCCGGTCCTGGAGATAACAGTTCTCGAAGATGATCTTGATCTTCGCACCGCCGTCGTGCACACACTCGGCCATCGCCTGCAGGTCCTGCCGCACGTACCCCCAGTCCCCGCTCAGGACTCTGCCGATGTTCACGACGCAGTCCAGTTCGGCACCGCCATCGGCCAGCGCCTGGCGCACTTCGGCCACCTTGATCGCGGTGGCATTTCCACCATGCGGAAAACCGATCACCGTGCTGGGCCGGATCGTCGTAGCCGCCAGGAGCGTGGCGCAGCGTTTCAGGTAGTAGGGCTTGATACAGACCGACGCCACGTCGTATTGGATGGCCACCTGGATCCCATTCTCCAGATCCTCGTCCGTCATGACGGGCAGGAGCAGCGAATGGTCGATCATCTTCGCAAGGTCTTCGCAGGAATAGTCCATAGCTTGTCGCGTCCTTGTCGCGTCCGCCGCCGCGAGGGAACTGTGGGGCCTTGACTGCCCGGCCTCTGGGCGCCGGCAATTCTGCTACAATGCAGGCGCCTGGTGGCACAACCGTGTGCTCGCGCACACCGTCACGCGCAGTGTGCCGCTGCGCTCGACGATTGTAATGGTCGCTGATCGCGGTCGCAAGAATGCCGCCTCCGAGGAGCGTTGCCATGCGTATTGTCGTGCTGGATGGATACACGCTCAATCCCGGTGACAACCCCTGGACGGTGGTGGAAGCGTTGGGAGAACTGGTCGTCTACGATCGCACCCCGGCGGCACGGATCGTCGAGCGGGCAAGCGGCGCGGATATCATCCTGACCAACAAGACCCCTCTGACGGCAACGACGTTGCAGCAGTTGCCACGGCTGCGTTACATATCGGTGCTAGCCACTGGTTATAACATCGTGGACGTCGCGGCGGCACGTCAGCGCGCAATTCCGGTATCCAACGTGCCTGAATACAGTACCGGCAGCGTCGCCCAGTACGTGTTGGCCGTGCTGCTGCACTTCTGCCACCATGTGGCCCTGCACAATGAGTTGATTCATGCGGGCCAATGGCAGGGGCCCGACTTCTGCTTCTGGCAGACCCCGCTCTGTGAACTCGCCGGGAAACGCATCGGCATCGTCGGCTTCGGCCGGATTGGCCGGCGCGTCGGCGCTCTGGCCCATGCGCTCGGCATGGAAGTGCTCGCCTACGACGTGCAGCCCGGCAGCGAACCAGACTACCAACCGTTCAGCTGGCAGTCGCTCGAGACGGTCTTCGAGGAGTCCGACGTGGTGACGCTGCACTGCCCGCAGACGGACGCCAACGTGGGCATGGTCAATCGCGCGCTGCTGTCGCGCATGAAGCCGACGGCCCTGCTGATCAATGCGGCGCGCGGCGGCCTGGTGCACGAACCTGACCTGGCTGACGCGCTCAACCGCGGCGTGCTGGCCGGCGCAGCGCTCGATGTGCTGTCCTCCGAACCTCCCCCGCCAGATCACCCGTTGCTGCACGCCGCCAACTGCGTGCTGACTCCCCACATCGCCTGGGCGACGCGCGAGGCCCGCCGGCGCATGATGGCAATCACGGCCGAGAACGTCGCCGCTTTCCTGCGGGGCGCGCCGCAGAACGTGGTCAACGGCGTGGGCTGCTAGTTTGTCGACGTCCCCGCGAGGACTCGCTAACCTGAGGGAAACATGGACTCTGGAGGATCAACATGTGCTATCTCGCAGTCATGTTGTGGTGTGTCTGGTGGAGCGTTTTGGCAGGTGGGACGTGGCCTCAGGATGACCCTGCACGCAAGCCCAAGGACAGCGGCTACCGCGGCATCTGGTTCACCCTCGGACAGTACTCCGCAGCGCCGGAGCTGCGGGAGGATCCGGCGAAGTACTGGGAATACGGCGACAAGTACTCAGGCGGCCTGGGCACGTATACGGCGGACCACGTGCCAATCGCCATCTACGCTCCCCAGGTACAGAAGACGTTCTTCTGCTACGGTGGCGCGAAGGAGGGGAAGCAGTATCTCTACAACATGGTCTCCTACTACGACCACCAGCACGATCGTGTGCCGCGTCCCACAATCCTGCATGACAAGCATGGGGTGAACGATCCGCACGACAACGCCTCGCTCACGATCGATCACCAGGGGCATTTGTGGGTCTATGTGTCGGGGCGTGGCCGGTCACGACCGGGGTACGTCTACCGGAGCGTCGAGCCCTACGATATCGATCGCTTCATACAGGTGTCAGCGGACGAAATCTGTTACCCGCAGCCGTGGGCTGTTGAGGGCGATGGCATCCTGGAGCTGTTCACCAAGTACACGGGCGGGCGCGAGCTGTACTGGAACGTGCGGGCATTCGACGGGACCCGCGGTGAAGACCGCAAACTGGCCGGGATCGCCGGGCATTACCAGGTCTCCTGCCAGTCAGGCCACCGGATTGTCACCGCGTTCAACAGGCATCCGGGCGGCACGCCGGACACCCGTACCGACTTGTACTATCTCGAGACCCGTGACCTCGGCGCGACATGGCAGACCGCCGACGGCACCACCATCACCCCACCACTGGTCGCCCCGCAGAACCCGGCGCTGGTGAAAGCCTATTCTGATGTGCAACGTCTGGTGTACATCAACAGCATCGCGCTCGACCGCGCCGGAAACCCGGCCATTCTGCTGGTCGCGTCATCCAGTCACCGGCCGGGACCCGACGGGGACCCGCGCAATTGGGAAGTGCTGCACTATCGCGACGGGACCTGGCGGACGCGTTTCGTGACGCGTTCGACGCACAACTACGACATGGGCCCGCTGTGGATCGAGTCGGACGGGACCTGGCGGATCGCTGGTCCCACCGAGCCGGGGCCGCAGCGCTGGGGGACCGGGGGCGAAATCGCCCTCTGGATCAGCCACGACGAAGGGATCAGCTGGGCCAAGGTGCGGGACGTGACGCGGGGCAGTCCGCGCAACCACACGTACGTTCGCAACGTGATCGGCGCGGAGCCGGATTCGCCCTGCGCCATGTTGTGGGCCGATGGTCACACCGACAAGTTGTCGGTCTCCTGTATCTACTTTGCGAACCGCGAGGGGACCGTGGTACGCCGTCTTCCCTACGACATGGAGGGGGAGTTTGCCGTCCCCGCCACTGTCACGTTCCCGCCACTGCCACCCGCGCCGTGACGGGGGTCAGGATTCGCTGCGCGGCGTGTTTTCGTCCTGGCCCTGGTCCTGGCCCTGGTCCTGGATTTTGGCCTTGTCCGTATCCGGCTGCGACTGGTCGCGGGCCCGCTCCTCGCGCGCGGGCTCCTTCGATTCCGCCGGAATGAACTTGAGCGACACGGAATTGATGCAGAATCGCTGGCCGGTGGGGGTCTGCGGGGCATCGTCGAAAATGTGCCCCAGGTGCGAGTCGCAGCGGGCGCACGTGACTTCGGTCCGGACCATGCCCAGCGAATGATCGGGCGTCAACGCCACGCGGTCCCCCGCCTTCGCCGCGTAGAAAGCGGGCCAGCCACACCCGGAGTTGAACTTCGTGTCCGACGTGAACAGTTCCTGACCACACGCGGCACAAGCGTATGTGCCGGGCTCGAAATGCCGATCGTACTTGTTGGTGAACGGACGCTCCGTGCCTTTCATCCGCAATACACGATACTGCTCGCGGGTCAGCAGCTTGCGCCACTCCTGCTCGGTCCGCACCACCTTGTCCTGGTCCGCATGCGCGGCTTCTCCGCCAGCCGGTTTGGCCGCCTGGCCTGCGGCCTGCGGCCTGCGTTCCGGTGTCGTCGACTGTTTGTCCGCCACTTGGCCGTCCTCGCACCGCGTCCGTCCACAGGCCATCGACGCGGAGATCACCAACAGTACGAAAACAATAATACTCAGTCTCATCGCACGCCACTCAATATGAAGCCAGCCGCAGCACCTGCCCCCTATCCTCCAATAAACATTTCTAGCTGCCGCGCGGACTGCGGCAACTCCCGCTCGGGGGTGGATGGATGGGGGCAGGTTGGCGCGCCGGCGTTCAGTAGTCCACGGTGACGCCGGGCATCGCGACGGGGTAATTGCCGTTCGCGTCGGGCGCGACCGGCGGTGCGGAGTCCATGGTGAACTGTTCGAGGCCGGGGGCCAGTTCCAGATTGGACGCCAGGGCCTCGTCCCACGTGATGAGCTGTCCGGTTTCGGCCGCCATGCGTCCGAGGATGCCGGTCATGGCCGCATATGCGCACCGCTGCGTCTCGTTGTACGGCAGATCCTTGCGGATGGCGTCGAACAACAGGTCGTGTTCCACCTGGTACTGATTGAGCGGCGTCCCCTGGAACTGCCAGAGCACGGCGGCCGGGTCCTGCTTGAACCCCCGGTAGAGTTTCGGCTCGGGCTGGCCTTCGCCCAGGATGCCGGACCCCTTGGCACCGTGAATCACGTCGCCGAAGAAGCCCCAGCAGTTCGCGATGTGGCTACCTTGGGCGAAGAGCCGCGTGCCATCATCAAACTCGTACTCCACGGCATAGTGATCGAACAGCTGGTCTTTCATCCCCAGCGAGTCGCGCACCTGCCGGCCGCCCTGGCCGCGTGCCTGCACGGGCCAGCGATCCTTGACCCAGCAGCAGACATCCAGGTTGTGGATCAACCAGTCCAGGATGAAGCTGCCGTTGAGCCAGGTGTAGCAGGAGTAGTTGCGGATCTGATGTTCCAGTTCGCTTTGTCCCGGCGCTTTCGGCGTATAGCCGACAGGACCGTGCACGCGGTACGCCCAGCATGTGATGACGTCGCCGATGGCCCCCTGGTGGATCTGATCGACAATCTCCTCGAGCGGTTTGTAGTGCCGGCTCATCAGACCGCCGGCAACCTTGAGGTTCCGCCTGGTGGCTTCCTCACCGGTGGCCAGTACGCGTCGGACGCCGGGCGCGTCGACCGCAAACGACTTTTCCATGAACACGTGGCAATCGGCTTTCACCGCCTGCTCGAAATGGATCGGCCGAAACGCGGGCGGCGTTGCGAGCAGGGCAACCCCTCCGGGGGCGATGGCGGCGATCGCCTTCTGGAACCCGTCCATACCGACAAACTGCCGCTCCTTGGGCACATCGACCTTGTCTCCGAACTTGCCGGCCAGCGCCTGGTAACTCGAGTCCAAGCGGTCGGCCAGCACATCGGCCATCGCCACCAACTTGACCGGACCGGCGGTCGAGAGGGCATTGTCCGCCGCACCGGTGCCGCGCCCCCCGCAGCCGATGAGCGCAATGTTGATCGTGTTGTCCTCGGCAGCATAGCTGCGCACGCTGATGGCCTGCAGCAGCGCGGCACCGGCCAGTGCGCCACCGGTACGCTTCAGAAAACCCCGTCGGGAAGTGGAAGCCCGCGGAATCCGATCTTTCGCGACTCGATCTTTCGCGACCATGAATCAGCCCTTTCTCAGCATGCGGAACACGTGTTGTGCGTATCGAACGGCCTTCCCGGACGGTAACATACCCGGCATCCGGAAGTACGCCCCGGCAGTTGTTCGATCCAGCCACTATCTTGATCGATCGGCGCGCCGATTCAAAGCAGGGGTGGGGCAGCGGCGGGCAGGAGGTCGGCCGGCCGGCATCAGGCAAGTCCCACCAGCTCCAGCAACTCCGGTCGGCACAGATAGTCGCCGATGATGATGTCCGCACCGGCGCGGATCAGGCGGTTGCGCTTCCAGTCGTTCACCCCGGTACGGGTCTCTTCGTTACTGGCCACGCCGATGGCCAGTCCACCGACCTTCTTGAGTTCCTCAATCTCGACGAACCCATCACCCATTCCCAGGATCTGGCGCCCCTGAACGCCGGTGTCCGAGATGATGCGGGCGATGATCATGGCCTTGGAGAACTTCCTGTAGTC
Source organism: Planctomycetaceae bacterium (assembly GCA_012729315.1). Lineage (GTDB taxonomy): Bacteria > Planctomycetota > Planctomycetia > Pirellulales > Pirellulaceae > JAAYDI01. Next base: position 82,098 of record JAAYDI010000004.1, on the reverse strand, counting down.
GTCCAGCGCACCGTAGACGCGCGGGCCGAAGTACCGATCCAGCCCCAGCACCTGCAGTTCATCCTGCACGTACTTCAGATCGGTGCCCGAGGCGAGGTACAGTTCCAGCCCGCGGCTGCAGAGCGCCTGCAGCATCTCCTCCGCGCCGGGTACGGTCATCACCTCGCGCGCGATGCGTCCGCACCGGACACCTTCCACGCGATCTCCCACCTGCTGCCACAGCAGGTCGTGGTACTGGTGCTTGTACTCCAGAGGCTCGCGCGGCGTGCCGCCCCGGGCCCGCACCTCCTCGGCCAGCTGCATCATCTGGTAGATCGTCTGCTTGCCGTTGAGTCGCATCACGTATTCTTCGACGTGCCGGAACAGGTCCGCGCGCGTCTCGCGGGTGCCGGTGTCCTGCAGGATCTCCACCATCATGGGGATCATCACATCCTGCCAGTTGCGGCGGAGCAGGGAGATTGTGCCGTCGAAGTCGAAGATGGCCGCGCGGAAGTCACCGCGCGGAAAGTCGGGCGAGATGATTTCCACCGCGGCAGGGGTGCGTGCGGCGGAGCAGGGTGTGTTGGTCATGACGACCAGGATAGTAGCGCACGGCCAGATGTGCAATGCAGGCCGGCAGGCGTGCCCCACACGGTTCGCTCACCGGTACGGACGCCATTGGGGGCGCTGAGCCTGCTGAGTCGCCGGCCCGGCCCCAGCGGCAGGGGCAGCCTCGGACGCCATCGGTTGGGCGCTGGAGGGATCCGGGCGGTCGGCTACGCGGAGCCGTGAGGCCGGAGGTTCCTGGGGGCGTTCAGCGCGGGGTGTCCAGCGCGTGGCCACCTTGCCGGTACGCCCGGCGGCAGGCCGCGGGCCGGACTGGGCCTGTTCCAGCGCGGGCTGGGGAACGTTTGACACATCGGACTCCTCCTCACCCAGATCCAGCACAGGTGGCTCGAGGTCGTCCAAGTCGTCCAGGTCGTCGGGTTTCTGCGGGGGCTGCGTATCCGGAGCGGTGGGAGAGGTCGGTATGCCCGGTTCGACCGTCGGCGGCTCCAGCTCGGGAATGTCCCGCAGCAGTTTCTCACCAAGGGAGGACGGCGGGACGGGCTTGCGGCCTGTCCCCGCTGGGGCGTCTCCCGACTTAACCTGACGCAGTTCGCTGCGGAGCTTGTCGACTTCCTGAATCTTGCACTCGTAGTCGTACTGCAGGTCGTAGAGCGTGTCCTCCAGGAGCCGTTTCTCAGCGTTGACGTTGTCGATATAGAGTTGCAGATGTGGATCGTGCCGGCATCCGCCCAGCAGCGACAGGGCCAAGGTGGCAGTCAGCAGGAGACGCATGCTCATGGCATCCTCACGCGCAGTCACATCCTTGTCGCCGCGCGACCCCGGCGGCAGAGGGTCTCGCACACGGGGGCACCCCCCCGGGGAGCTCACAGGGGGACGCACAACCCGGCATGGCGAACGAGTTCTTCCTTGAACCGATACCTGGAACGAACAGGTGCGAGGCGCTCGCACGCAAGCCCGCGTATCAAGACTCGAGCGGCGCCTTCTCCATCTGCGTCACTACTTTGTCGATCAAACGGTATTCACACGCCTCTTCCGCGGTCATGAAACAGTCGCGATCGGTATCCTTCTCGATCTTCTCCAGTGCATGCCCGGTGTGGCGGATGAGGATTTCATTCATGCGGTCCTTGATCCGCCGGAACTCCTTCGCGTGAATCATGATCTCTTCCGCACTGCCCTGCATGCCCGCCAGTGGCTGATGGATCATGATCCGGGCATTGGGGAGTGCAAAACGTTTGCCCTGCGTGCCGGCTGTCAGCAGCACCGCTCCCATGGAGGCGGCCTGTCCGATGCAGTAGGTGGCCACATCGCAGTTGACGAACTGCATCGTGTCGTAGATGGCCAGCCCGGCGCTGACGCTGCCACCCGGCGAATTGATGTAGAAGTGAATGTCCGACTTGGAGTCCTCAGACTGCAGGTAGAGCATCTGCGCGACGATGGAATTCGCCACCTCGTCGCTGATCCCGGTCCCCAGGAACACGATGCGGTCTTTCAGCAGCCGGCTGTAGATGTCGTAGACCCGCTCCTCGCGGCCGCTCTTTTCGACAACATACGGAATGAGTGTCATGGCTGGCTGTCGCTCCCTGGTACAAACGTCGCGGATCACTTCTTCTTGTCGTCCTGAGCTTCGGCCTCGACGGGCGGCTTCTGGAGAATCTCATCCACCAGGCCGTAATCCTTGGCGTCCTCTGCAGTGAGGAAGAAATCCCGATCAGTATCTTTGGCAATCCGCTCAATGTCCTGGCCCGAATGGTAGGCCAGGATCTCGTTGAGCATCTGCCGATTGCGCAGAATCTCGTTGGCCTGGATCTCAATGTCGCTCACCTGGCCCCCGACGCCGCCGTAGGGCTGGTGCAACATGACCCGCGCGTGTGGCAGCGCGAAGCGTTTGCCTTTGGTGCCCCCGGTCAGCAGCACGGCCGCACCGCTGGCCGCCTGCCCCACGCAGTAGGTCGCCACCGGGCAGCTCAGGATCTGCATCGTATCGTAGATGGCCAGGGTCGACACGACGTCCCCACCGGGCGAGTTCAGGTAGAAGTGAATATCCTTGCGGCGATTCTCGCTCTGCAGATAGAGCAGTTTCATGACGACGTCGTTAGCGTTCGCCGTATAGATCTCCCCCTGGAGGAACACGATCCGGTTCTCCAGCAGCAGGTCACCCAACGTCAGCTGCCGCTGCCGCTGGTACGACTGGTAGGAGTACGAATTCACAATCGGAGCAGGTAACGGTTGGCTCATGCCAGCAGATCCTCCGGCACTCGATGCACAGGCGTCAATCGGGCAAGAACAGCCCTCAAGGACGGTCGATCGGCTCACGCAGTTCCTCGGCTTCACCTCCATGCTTGGCCTCGGGAATTTCGGACGCGTCGTGGCCACCCGCCAGTGCCAGATCCACCGCACAGGTATCGTCCGCTGTCTTGGGGAGCGGAACGTCGGTGAAATGGGCCTGGGAGCAGATCAGTTCGATCACCTTGCGTTCGATGATCTGGTTTCGCAGCGCATCCATCTGGCCGCGTTTCTCCAGGCGGGACCGCACGCGCCGGGCCGAATCACCCGTCTGTTCGGCAATCAACATGACCTCCGCGTCGTAGTCGGCCGGCTCGGCGTCAATCTCCCGGTCTTCAGCGATCCGCTCGAGTATGAAGTGTTCTTTGAGTGCAACTTCGGTGGACCGCACGCTGTTCTGGCGGATCTCGTTGGCGTGTTTCTGGATCATCTCCACCGAGAAGCCGGCGGACTGCAGTTCCAGCACCATCCGTTCGAGCTCGCGTTTTACCTGCCGGCGCACCAGCGCCGGGGGGAGTTCCCAATCCGCGCCACGCAGCAGCGCAGCGGTGATCTGCTTCCGCATGTGCTGCTGCTGGGCAAACCCCGCCTGCCGCTCCATCTCATGGCGCACCGCCTCACGCAGCTCGTCTTCGTCCTCGAAGCCGCCAATCGAATCCAGAAACGTCGGGGTGAGCTTGGGCAGCTCCACCTGCCGGACTTCCTCGATCTCGAACCGGACCGTGACCTCCTGGCCACGCATCGCCTCGTGCTCCGCGCCCTCGCTGATCGTCACCTGGGTTTCCCGCGTGTCGCCGTGGGTCGCACCGGCCAGCAGCTTGTCGATACCATTGATTGTCGCATCGCGCAGACTGAGATTGGGCTGTAGCGTGATCCGCACGTCCGGATGCGCCGCGATCACCTCGCCGTCGTGCATGACCTCGATGTCGACGGTGAGTACGTCTTTAGGCTCGGCCCCCCCGTCGCGCGGCACCAGCTTGCCGTACCGCTCGAGCAGCCTGTTCAGATACCGCTCCACATCCTCGTCAGTGTATTCCCGTATCGGACGCTCCAGCTGCAGGCCGTCCCAGGCCGGCACCTCAAACTCCGGACGCACTTCCACGTCGAACTCGAAGGTGAACGGCCCATCCTCGGGGATCGACACCGCGTCGAGATCGAAGTCCGGCTCGCTGATCGCAGAAAACTCGTACTCGTCGCTCACCTGGCTCAACGAGTCCATCAGGAGCGAACCCTTCACCTGATCGTTGACCTGATCCCGGAACCGGGACTCTACCAGCTTGCGCGGGGCGCGACCTGGACGGAAACCGGGCACTTCCGCTTTCGGCTTCAATTCGTCGAACGCCTCGGTCAGATACCGCTCGACATCCTCCCGGGCCACCGTCACGGTGACGTGCCGCTGGCATGCCCCAGGCTTGTCGATCTTGACTTCCAGCGTCAACTTGGGCTTCTCTTTCGCCTCAGCCGACTCTCGTTCTGCGTTGGGATCAGTGTCTTTGGAACTCATCAAAGTGCGCCGTAAGAGCCAGCCGACGGAGCTTGCCTGGAAGCTCGCCAGAAAGTGATTGAAGAGCGGGTGATGGGATTCGAACCCACGACAACAACGTTGGCAACGTTGTGCTCTGCCAACTGAGCTACACCCGCGTCAAATCTCGCCGTTCGCGAGCCCAGGTCCGGGCGCGAACTTACGGAAAACCGGATTATAGAGCCCGCGCCCGAGCTTGCAAGGGCAATTGTACCCTCACCAGACCGGCATGAGCTCCGCGTGATGCGCCCGCCACGGGGCAACGACCGGCCGGCGCAACACAACAACAGCACATAACTTAGGCAATCGTAGCCCATCCTTGGCTGCGCGGCAACCCACACAAAACGGCCACGTCCCGCGGCGCGACCCCGGCGCGTGCCGGACCGGCCGGGCCCTGGAATCAGTATCGCAGCATCTCGGCCAGCCCCTGTTCCACGGTCGTCGGGTCGCTGATCATGCAATAGGTCAACAGGCCGATAAGCACCACGCCCAGCGCCAGCATCCCGAAGCCGTGCGGATTGGGGGACGCGGCGGTCTGATGCAGCACTTTGGCCAGCGCCATTTCCAGGCGTTTCCAGCTGACATAGTTCTGGCGCGACCCGGCCGCCACGAGCTGCACGTTGTGCACGGCCGGCCACAGCTCTACATGCAGCTGCACGTCCAGCTTCGGCAAGACCAGGCTGTCCCCCGCCCAGCGGGCCTCGCTGTCCAACTCCGCCACGACTTCGGCGAGCACCGCGCGCAGCTGATCCGGGTTGACATTGTAGATCACCAGGCGCGGGCGCAGCGTCAGGACGATGAGGGTGAGGCACAACCCGTAGAAGGTCAGCAGCAGCAGCCAGACGTACCCGCCGAAGCGGTTGGTGGCCGCCTCGGGCAGGAACAGCTCCATGGGGCCGGCGACGATCAGTCCCGAGATGGCCAGTCCCAGCGCGCCCACGTCCCGCGCGCCGGTCGTCACAAAGGGGCGGGTGGAGAGGTTGACGAACCCCAGCAGCAGGAAGTACACCGCCAGCGGTCCCAGGGCGATGCTCAAGTGTAGCGCGTCGATATCCAGCATCTCTCGGGCGCCTGCCTCGGAATCCCCTCTGCCTCGGATTTCTCGCGAACCGCCGCAGCGTGCATCTTAGCCGGCGCCATGTCGGGCAACAATCCCCCCGCGCGCCGCCGCACGAGCGGGGCACCACCGGTCACTGGCAGGCCCTCGGGGCCCATGCTACTGTAGAAACTCATCTCGCCCGTTTCCTCAAGCTGGAGCATTGATCGTTGTGAACGGCCCCGATTTTGACAAGTGTGAACTCGTCCCCGTTATCGCGCAGGACATCGCAACGGGGGACGTGCTGATGCTGGCCTACATGAACCGCGAGGCCTTCGCCGAAACGCTCCGCACCGGGCGCGTCTGCTACTTCAGCCGCAGTCGCAGCAAGCTGTGGCGCAAGGGGGAGGAAAGCGGCAACTTCCAGGAGGTCTGCGAGATCTACTTCGACTGCGACGCCGATACGCTCCTGATCAAGGTCCGCCAGATCGGTGGCGCAGCCTGCCACGAAGGATACCGCAGCTGCTTCTTCCGCCGCCTGATGCCCGAGACGCTCGAGGTGGTCACGGTGGGCCAGCGCGTGTTTGATCCGGCCCAGGTCTACAAGCGGCCGAGCTGAACCGCGCCGGATCGGAGACCATGGCGGGCAGTGCCGCAGCCCGCCGCATCACGGGGCAAGCGAGTACACAACCATGTCACATAATACGCTCAAGTCACACAACACGCTCAAGTTCGGCATTCCCGCCGGTAGTCTGCAGAACGCCACGATCGAATTGTTCGAGCGGGCCGGGTATCACATCATCATCTCGTCACGCTCCTACTATCCGTCGATCGACGATGCAGAAATCGAGTGCCTGCTGGTCCGCGCCCAGGAAATGGCGCGGTATGTGGAGCAGGGGATCCTCGACGCAGGCATCACCGGGCACGACTGGGTCCTGGAGAGCAACGCCCAGGTGGTTGAGGTCTGTGAACTGACCTTCTCGAAGGTCAGCCGGCGGCCGGTCCGCTGGGTGCTGTGCGTGCCGGAAGACTCCCCGGTGCGGACGGTCGCGGACCTGGAGGGCAAGCGGATCGCGACCGAGGCGGTCGGGCTGGCCACCCGGTTCCTCGCCGAGCATGGCGTCACGGCGCGCGTGGAATTCTCCTGGGGCGCTACAGAGGTCAAGCCGCCGCGCCTGGCCGACGCCATTGTGGAAGTCACCGAGACCGGGAGTTCCCTGCGGGCCAACAACCTGCGGATCGTGGCGGAGATCCTGCAGAGCACTCCCCGGCTGATCGCCAACAAGCTGGCACACGCTGACACCTGGAAACGCGCCAAGCTGGAGAACATCTCCCTGATGCTCAAGTCCTGCCTCAACGCGGAAGGGCGTGTCGGCCTGATGATGAATGTGCACCGCGACAACCTGGATGACGTCCTGAAGCTGCTGCCCGCCCTGCAGAACCCCACGATCTCATCGCTGTCCGACCCCGAGTGGCTGGACGTCAACACGATTGTCGAGCAAGCGCTCGTGCGGACCGTCGCCCCGCAGCTGCGGGCGGCCGGCGCGCGGGGGATCGTCGAGTACGCCATCAACAAGATCATTGACTGAAGACCCCCCGGAACATCATTGACCGCCTCCCGCCGCAGGAGATGCATCGCGTTCCCGGCAGGTGACGCGGGCGGCTACTTCGCAGCGGTCGCCGGCCCGTTGTCCCCGGACGCCGCGGCGGTCGGCGGGTCGTCGGCGGCAGCGGTGATCTTGACCAGCGACTCGGGCAGTTCCACCCCGCCGATATCCTTCATCACCTGGAGCATGGGAGGCAGGGTATTGGCCATGTTGTTGAGGAATCCGGCGGCATTGCCTTTCCCGTCCTTGCCACCGTTCTCCCACACGACGATCTTGTCGAACTTGATGTTCGAGATGGCGCGTGAGGACGCTTCGGCCAGGCTGTCGAGGTGTTCGAGCAGCAGGATCTGGAACGCCTCCTTCGACCCGCCGCAGGCGCTGATGATTTCGCGCAGACCTTCCCCCTTCTTGGCCAGGATCTCATACTGGCCGCGGGCTTCCGCGTCGAGCTTGGCGAAGATCGCGTCGGCCTGGGCCCGCGCGTCAATCCGTTTGCGTTCGGCTTCAGCCTCCGCATCGACGATGACCCGCGCCTTCTCAGCCTTGGCCGGCGCTTCGAGCTGCGCGCGTTTCTCGGCTTCCACACGTTCGGCCTCTGCCAGCGCGGCTTTGGCCATCGCGCGGTTCTGGACTTCGAGCACGGCCGCTTCCGCCTCGCGCTTGCGCCCTTCACCCAGCTGATATGCCTCCGCCCGCTTCACCAGGAGTTCCGCGTGCGATGCGGCCACCATCGCTTGCGCGACGTTCTCCCCCTGGATCGCAGACGCATCGGCTTCGGCCACCTGGACGCGCATGTCGCGTTCGGCTGCCTTCACCTGCGCTTCCCGGGAAAACGCAGCCGTCTGCTCGCCCACCACCTGCTGCTTCTCCAGATCGGCCACCTGGATGGCCTGATCGCGGCCCGCCTTGCGGACGCCGATGGCCTGCTCCTTGCGCGCTTCAGCCACCTGGACGGTCTTCTCGCGTTCGGCCGTGGCCACGCGAATCTCACCCATCTTCTCGTTGTCCGCCACGTCGCCGCGCGCCTTCTGGATGGCTTCCGACGCGGCTTTCTGGCCGATCGCATCGATGTACCCCGACTCGTCCGTGATGTCGGTGATGTTCACGTTGATCAGCTGCAGGCCGATCTTGGCCAGCTCCGGTTCGAGCGAGCGCTGGATGTGTTCCAGGAAAGTATCGCGATCGCGGTTGATTTCGTCGATCCGCATCGACGCGATCACCTGACGCAGCTGGCCGAAGATCATCTCCTCCGCCTGCTTGCGGATCTCCCCGACCGACAGGCCCAACAGGCGGATCGCCGCCTGCTGCATCAGAGCGGGCTCCGTCCCGATCGCCACGGTGAACACGCTCGGCACGTTCACGCGGATGTTCTCGACCGACAAGGCACCTCGCAACGGAATCTCGATCTGGACCGGTTCCAGACTCAGATAGGCGTAGTCCTCCAACAAGGGAATCACCAACTGCGCCCCGGCGTGGATGGTCTTCGTGGCCTGGCCGGCACGCTTGCCACGGCCCCAGATCACCAGGATCCGGTTGCTCGGGCACCGCTTGTACTGCTTGGTCAGCAGCAGCAGCACACCGAGAAACAACATCGCCACGAAAACAACGATGATGACCAACCAGCCAAGCGGCCCGCCCAAACCGGCGGCCAGCAGCGTGAGATGTGACATGGGCTGTGTCTCCCTGTGTTTGCACTGGATTCGAATCAGCAGTGTTGTCGCGCAACACGACCACCGCATGGGTCTCTCTACACTTCCCTGCACGCAGCAGCAGGGTCACGTCCGGGCACCGGCCCCCCTCGCGTGCCGTGGCATTCACGCCACGTCCTCGCGCGGGCCTTCGCGTTGGAGGTGATCACCCTTCGCCGGCGCCCGCATCCACGGGCTCCACCTCAACCGTCATCGGATTGACAATCTCGACGACCTCCACGGTCGTGCCCGTCCGCAGCCGGTCGGGCCCGCGTGTCCGCGCCGTGTATTCCATGATCCGTCCCTGCGTCCGAATCTGGATCTTGCCCAGCCCCTCGTTGTTCGGAGGGATGGGAATATAGACCGTTGCGCGTTCACCCAGTGTCCGATGGATCTGTGCGGTACCGTCGTGCCGCAAGCGATACAGCGATTGCATGAGGAAATGTACGCCGTACAACGCCGCCGCGCCAGCGCACACGGCAATCAGAAGTGTCAGCGGTCCACCCATGTGGGCGGAGTCCGACGCCAGGCCCGCGAGCCCGAAAAACGTCACAGCCGCTACAACCGTGCGAAACGAAATCACACCGAACAACCACGTCGAGCCGTGGGCGTCGCCGTGCCCTCCCATGTGCTCAGCATCACCCGCCACATCACCCATGAAATCGTGTGGCACGTCATGAGGCACGTGGTGCGAGAAGTCCATGTCGTCGGCGCCGGCACCAATGACCGCCAACACGAACTGGAGCACGAACACCGTCCCTCCCACCGCGGCACAGACCATGAACAGCCAGTACATGGCGTCTTTCCCCTCGCTGCCTGGATGTGACAAACTGGACAGCCATTCGCTGCGGCAGGGCAGATCTTGGCCTGCCCCCGGCAACCACCATGAATAATGCGACTCAAATGGGGGGGTGTCAACGTGAACAGGTCCCGGCAGTGCCAACGCGCGCCGTAACGCGCGTCCCGTCTCCCTGGCCTCCGGAGCGGCATCACCCGCGCATGCGGAGCAGCTGGATGAGGCTGCGCAGCAGGCAGCCGGTGCCGCCGGCGTCGAGCCAGGGTTTGGCTTTATCGGCAAAGGACGGCCCGGCGATATCAACGTGCACCCACGGCCGCTGGCCCACGAAGTTCTCGAGGAACTTCCCGCCGGCAATGGCACCTCCCCAGCGGCCTTCACCGATGTTCTTGATGTCCGCCACGTCGCTCGTGATCTGCTCGGCGTACTCCGGGAACATCGGCAGCTGCCAGACTGGCTCGCCACACACCTGCGCAGCTGCCAGAAACTCGTCACACCACGCCTGGTCATTTGTCATCAGGCCGGCGACGTCGGTACCCAGGGCGACAACGCAGGCGCCGGTGAGGGTGGCCAGGTCGATCAGCCGGCCGGCCCCCTGTGAGACCGCCACATCCAGGACGTCGGCCAGCACCAGGCGTCCTTCGGCATCCGTATTGAGCACCTCGATGGTCTTGCCCTGGCGCGACGTGAGTACATCGCCCAGCATGTACGCATTGCCGCTGAGCATGTTCTCGACCAGCCCCATGTAGCCGACGATGTTGACCGGCAGTTTGAGCCGGGCGGCGGCCACGAGCGCCCCCAGCACGGTAGCTGCGCCCGCCATATCCCCCTTCATGTTCTTCATGGCCTCGGCCGGTTTGAGTGAGTAGCCACCCGAGTCGAATGTGACCCCTTTGCCGACCAGCGCGATCGGGGTGTCGGCGGCATCGGAGCCGCGGTGCGTGAGCGTGACGAGCCGGGGGGGGTGAGCCGAGCCGCGGGCAACGGCCAGCAGCGCGCCGCACCGTTCCTCCTCCAGCCGTTGTTCGTCCCAGATGTCAATCTCCAGTCCGAAGGTGGCGGCCAGCCCCACCGCCTCGCCGGCAAACCGCTCCGGCGTCATGACGCTCGGCGGCTCATTGACCAGCCGCCGGACCAGATTCACGCATTCGCCCAGCACCACCCCTTCCGCCACGACCCGGCTGGAGGTGCCGCACCACAGCACGTCGCGGAACACATGCAGTTTCCGGTCGGAGCGGTAGAGGTCCTGCCCGTGGCACCCGGCCAGGGTGCTGCAGACCGCCGCGCTGGTTGTCGCGTCATCCCAGTCGCCGTCGAAACAGAACACGACGGTACCGCGCTGCCGCGCCGCCAGTTGTTTGGCCGCTGCGCCGGCCGCGCGCACGGCTTGTGCCTGGCCAAACTCGCTGCGTTCCCCTAATCCGACCACGACGAGTTCGCTGGTCTGCAGTCCCGGCGGGCTCAGCAGGCGCGTCAGCTCCGCCAGCTTGCCTGTGATCTCCTTGCGCGCCACCAGGTGACTCACCAGACCGTCCGCCGCAGCATCCAGCGCTGACAGCATGGGACCGAGAACTCCATCGCTGAAAATCCCTGCTACCATGGCATCGGATGCCAGCTCGGTTACGGCCGCCTTTGTGGCTTGTATATTCATGGAAGCATCCCGTATCACGGCTCGTGTCATGTCAGTCGAAAAAGGCGTCGCTGACCAGGTTATTCTACGGCAATAGTCGTCCGAGACGACAGGGGAGATCCGGCGCGCATGGCTTATCGCACGCTGCGACAATGTGTGGCTGACCTGGAACGCACCGGGCAGCTGGTGCGGTTAACGGACGAGATCAGCGCGGAGCTGGAGGCGGCGGAGATCCAGCGGCGCGTCTATCAGCGTGGGGGACCGGCCGTCTTGCTGGAGCGGGTGACCGGCTGCCGGTTCCCCATGGTCTCGAATCTGTTCGGGACCATCGACCGGGCGCGGTTCATCTTCCGTGATACGCTGGATCGGGTCCGCCATCTGATCGCACTGAAGATGGATCCCACGCAGTTCGGCCGGGCACCCGGCCGGTCCCTGCGCGCGCTGCCCGCCGTCTGGCACATGCGTCCCCGGCGCGTTTCCTCCGGACCGGTGCTGGCCCACGAACTGACGGTCGACCAACTGCCGCAGCTGAAGTCGTGGCCTGACGATGGAGGCGCCTACATCACGCTGCCGCAGGTTTACACCGAGGACGTCCGCGATCCCGGCTTGCACAGCGCCAATCTGGGCATGTACCGGGTCCAGTTGTCCGGTGGCCAGTATGTGTCGAACCGGCAGGTAGGGCTGCACTATCAGCTGCATCGCGGCATCGGCGTGCACCATGCCGCGGCGCGCGACCGAGGTGTGCCGCTGCCGGTCAGCATCTTCGTGGGCGGCAGTCCCGCCATGACGCTGGCCGCCGTCATGCCGTTGCCCGAAGGGATGTCCGAGCTGATCATTGCCGGAGCGCTGGGTGGACATCGTATCCCGATGGTGTGCCGCGCGGGACACGTGCCCGTGTACGCCGAGGCCGATTTCTGCATTCAGGGCACAATCGATCCCACCCGGACGCTGCCGGAGGGCCCGTTCGGAGACCATCTCGGCTACTACAGCCTGCAGCACGAGTTCCCCTACCTGCAGGTTGAACGCGTCACGTGCCGGGACCAGGCCCTCTGGCCCTTCACAGTCGTCGGGCGACCGCCCCAGGAAGATACCGTGTTCGGTCAGCTGATCCACGAGCTCACAGCGCCGGCCGTGCCGCACGTCGTGCCCGGTGTGCACGCGGTGCATGCGGTCGATGCGGCCGGTGTCCACCCGCTGATGCTGGCGATCGGCAGCGAACGTTACGTCCCCTATGAAACACGGCGTCTGCCGCGGGAACTGCTCACCCAGGCCCACGCCATCCTGGGCACCGGCCAGATGTCGCTGGCCAAGTATCTGTGGATTGTCGACCGCCAGGATGATCCGGCCCTGGACGCTGGCAACGTGCCCGCTTTCTTCCGGCACGCGCTGCTGCGGGTCGACTGGCGACGTGACCTGCACTTCCAGACCCGCACGACGATCGACACCTTGGACTACTCCGGTACGGCCCTGAATGAAGGGTCGAAAGTCATCATCGCGGCGGCCGGTCCACCCATCCGGGCGCTGCCGGTCGAGATTCCGGCGGAGCTGTCGTTGCCGGCCGGCTTCCACTCCCCGCGGATCTGCCTGCCGGGCGTGTTGGCGCTGCAGGGCCCCGCCTGTGCACACGCCGGCGATACTGCCGTGGCGCGTTTCTGCCAGGAACAGACGGCCGAGTCGCCGATCAATCGTTTCCCCTGGATCGTGATCGTGGATGACAGCGAGTTCACCGCCCGGCACCTGGACAATTTTCTCTGGGTTGTTTTCACGCGCAGCGATCCGGCGGCGGACACGTACGGAATCGGCGTCTCGGTGGAGCAGAAGCACTGGGGCTGCCGGGGCGCGCTGGTAACCGACGCCCGGATCAAACCGCAGCATGCGCCGCCGGTAGTGGAGGATCCCGCCGTGTCGCGCCGCGTAGACGCGTTGGCGGCGCGGGGCGGTCCCCTCGCACCGTATTTGTGATCCGGATCTGTAATCCAGCGGCGGACACCCTCTGGCGGACCGGGTCAGGCCGACTACGATAGAGCTGGAGATGGCGCGAAACACGCGTGGTCCGGCCCCAGCTTCCGAATTGGCGCGCAATGCTCTCAGCCTGGTTGTTTGACGGATTTTCGCTGTTGTTCTCGCGGTTTCTGCTCGACCTGATGCAGGTGTTCCTCGCCGTCTGGCTGTTCGCGATCGGCAGTTGCGTGGGCAGTTTCGTCAACGTGGTGGCGCTGCGGCTGCCTGCGGGCCTGAGCGTGGCGCGCAGCAGTTCGCGGTGCCCGGTCTGCCTGCACCCCATCCGCTGGTACGACAATGTTCCGCTGCTCGCCTGGCTCATGCTGCGGGGGCGCTGCCGCGATTGTGGCACATGGATATCGGTACGGTACCCGCTGGTCGAGCTGCTGATGGGACTGCTGTTCCTGGCGCTCGCCTGCGGAGAGGGACTGGTGGGGGGCCGCAATCTGCCCGCGCCGATCGAGGCGCCGCACCTGCACCGCCTGACGCCGTTTGAGTACTGGTCGCTCTACGGCTACCACTGCCTGCTGCTGGTGACGCTCGCCACGGCGGCGCTGATCCAGGGCTCGGGCGAGCGGGTGCCGCGGCGCGTCTTCCTGCCAGCGCTTCTCACGGGACTCGCAGTTTCCCCGGTCTGCGCCTGGCTGCATCCCGTGCCGGTCTGTCATCTAGCAGCCGCGCCCCCCTGGTTCACCGATTCGTCCGCCGCGCTCTGGGGGCTGCTGGCCGGCATCGCGCTGGGACTCTGTGTCTGGCCCGCCTCGCGCACACCGGGCTGCCGGCCGGCGGAGCACTGGGCGGTATGGTCGTGCGCCGTATGCGGCACGTTCCTGGGGTGGCAGGCGGTGGCCGCCATCGTCCCGGTTGTGGCCGCCGTGCATCTGCTCGTTGTAGCGATTGCCCGGTTTGTAGCGCGTCTGGGTCCGGGACCCTGGTACGGTTACTGGTGCGGCTATTTGACGCTGGCGTGCCTCCTGTACATCATCAAATGGGGGTCGCTCGTCGAACAGTTCCCATCGCTCGGACCCCACAGTCATATCGGTGTGCTGTGCGGACTGGCCCTGGTTGCCGGCGGCGTGTCATGGGGCACGAGGCAACTGCTGCCAAGCCAACATGCCGTCTCGTACACTTCAGCGCGTCAGGAAGGTGTCATGAATCCGGTCGCGGCTCAGGAAAATCTTCAGGCCATCCTCTCGTCCCCGAGCTACCTGCCCGTGGAATACGACGTCCAGCTGCTGCAGAGCCCGGAGCTGCGGGCCGTGCGCTTGCAGCTGGAACTGCTCAAGCCGGAGCTGGGCTTCTCGCGCGAAGGGGTCAACTCAACGGTCGTGGTGTTTGGCGGCACGCAGGTCGTCGAAACACCTGTCGCCCAGCAAGAACTGGAGCGCGCCCGGACGGCACTGGCCGAATCCCCCGACGATCCGGCGCGGCAGCGCGCGGTGCAGCAGCTCGAGCGCATCGTGGCCAAAGGCCACTATTACGACGCGGCGCGCGAGTTCGGACGGCTGGTGTCTCGGCGGTGCCAGACAAACGGACAGCGCGACTACGTGATCGTCACGGGGGGCGGGCCGGGCATCATGGAGGCGGCCAACCGGGGCGCGCACGACGTTGGTGCCAAGTCCATCGGACTCAATATTACGCTGCCCATGGAACAGGTCCCCAATCCCTATATCACGCCGAGTCTGTGCTTCCAGTTCCACTACTTTGCACTCCGCAAGATGCACTTCCTGATGCGCGCCAAGGCGCTGGTCGTCTTCCCCGGCGGGTTTGGCACCTTGGACGAGCTGTTTAACGCGTTGACGCTCCGGCAGACGCAGCGGATGCAGGAGATTCCCATCATCCTGTTCGGCCGCGAGTACTGGAGCCGCGTGATCGACTTCCAGTTCCTGGCCAACGAAGGGGTGATTGCCGACGCCCACCTGGATCTCATCTCCTACGCCGAAACGCCGGAAGAGGCCTGGAACATCATCGCCCGGTTCCACCACGAGTGAACGCCACGGTGCGTGCCCCTCCGCGCCCCCCGGCTGCGTCAGCCGGGGCCATGCTCTACAATGGTCGCGTCTCCAGCAGCAGCCGGAATCGGCGGTCAGCCCGAGGACGCGGCACGGCACGGCACAACGCTGCTGTGGAGCGTCCGGCAATACTCGATCTTCGACGGAGAAATGGGATGTCGAATCGTGCGTGGCGACAGTGTCGTGTGGCAGGGTGGTTGCTGGGCGCCAGCCTCCTGAGCGTGGCGGGCCTGGCAGGTGGATGCAGCAAGCCGAAGCCGGCCGACGAGGCGCAACAGGCGCCCAAATACGAAGTGGCCGACGATGACTCGGCGGATGTCCAGCCACCCGTCCAGCCACCCATCCAGCCGGACGTACCGCCCCTCCTGCCCCCCGACCTGGCACCAGCCACTGCTCGCCCGCCCGTGGACGACAGTCCAGCGGCAGCCGCGCCGGCGGCAGCCGTGCCGGCACCGGCCGCAGACAGTGCCGGTGGCGAGGTGCCACAGACCAACTCACTGCCGCAGCCGCCAGCGCTGGCGGGCGAGCAGCTCGACACGTTGGCGGTCCCCGATGGCAGTCCGCAGGAACTGATGCAATTCATCCAGCAGCAGGGGAAGCAGCTGGTTGCGATTCAGACGCAGATTCAACAGGGTAGAGCGACGCCGGCGGCGATGCGGCCGGCCCTGGAAGCCCTGCTGGAAGCGGCGAATCGCATCTTGGCGGCGGAGGTGGACGAGGCGACGCGCAAGCAGGCAGTGGAAACCAAAGCCGGCGCTCTACTGATGCTCGGCCAGGTCACCCCCGACCCCTCGTGGGGCGCGCAGATTCGCGAGTTCGCGACGTCCGTGGCGGCCGATCCGAGTCCGGCCATTGCGATCGAAGGGCGCACGATCCTGCTGGGTATTCTGGTCGGCGAGATCACGCAGGGACGGAGCCAGGACGTCGACGCGTTGATCGCGCAGGTCAAGACGCTGCTGGCAGACGACCAGCGCAACGCATCGGTCCTGGCCGTCACGCAGCAGGCGTTCATGGCCCTGCGCAGCGTGGGCCGCGAGGAAGAAGCGCGTGAAGTATTCAGCCTGATCGCCAACGCTTTCCGCGACCATGCGGACCCACAGGTGGCCATGGAGGCGGACAACATGCTCGAGCAGATTGCGCTTGCGGACCTGCAGATCGAGATGAAACTCAATGATGTCCTGCTGAAACGGGACGGTGCGGGCGCGGCCTTCACCGACGCCGTCACCCAGGCTCTGCAACGTCCGAATCCGGGTGCCATCGCGTTGGAGCGGATCGGCAGCTGCCTGCCGCAGCTCGAACAGTCCGGCAACTACGAGCTGGCTGCCAAAGTATGCGAACTGCTCCGGGCCGCCTACAAGAACAACACGAGCCCCAGGATCCGGGAATTCGCCATCGAGAAGAGTGACATCACCATGCGGCGGTTGAACCTGCTGGGAAAGCCACTCGACCTCGCAGGCACACGGCTTGATGGCACTCCCCTGGATGCCGCGCCGTACCACGGCCAAGTGCTGCTGGTGGCCTTCTGGGCGTCTGCCGCCCCATCCTGCAAGCCGGAATTGCTGACCATCAAGTCACTCTACGACAAGTACCACGCACAGGGCTTTGACGTGCTGGGGGTCTGCCTCGATCAAGACACCGCCACCGCAAGTGCGTTTGTCAGCGAAAATCAGCTGCCGTGGGTGAACATCGCCGACAGCAAGCTGGCCGAACAATGCGGCGTGGAGATGATCCCGTACCTGCTACTGATCGATCGCCAAGGCAATGTCGTGGACCTGTTCGTGGCCGGATCGACGCTGGACGCGAAACTCGCCGACATGCTGGACTCCGCCCTGGACGCAGCGCCCGCACAGGACCCGGACGCGGCAGGAACGCCGTGACGCGATCCGGCAGGCGCGGCTGGCGATCGCCGCGCGGCCGGGCAGATAGTGCAGCCGGGCACAGCGCCTGGCCCACAAATGAACCGGGCCGCGTCTGGCGACGCGGCCCGGTCGATTGCAGCGAACTGATAACCTTGGGTTGTATGCTGAACGACAGTCGGGGACTGTCGACTTCCAAAGCACTTCACCGCCTCAATTGGGGAAGCGGGAAGCAGAACACAGGAAACGCGAGATCCTACGCAGGTTCATGGTACGGGTTGTTTCCGAGCTGAGTTCGCGGTGCACTGCGCCTGACGAACTCTCTGGTATCCGTGTGCCGTCGGAGGCTCTCGGCCAGTTGCTCCCGGTCCACTTCATCCAGTGGCGACGGGACGACCTGCAGAAAGCGTCCGCCATTCTCGTACCGCCCGTGTTGCGTTGAACGGCACCAGCGCAGATCCAGCAGGAGCGCCAGCCAATGTCCGTCTGGCCCCTCCCACGACGCGATCACGCGCCGATGCGGCAAGGGTGCCTCATAGTAAAAGTCTAGCCCACGTTCCGAGATGTGTTTTCCCATGACAACGATGGTCTCCGCTTTTTGCACGGAACCGTCGTTGCTGACAGGAGTAACGTGAATCGGAAAAGGAAACGGTTCCCGGCGATCCGTACGGCGATCACACCCGGCAGGCCGATACCGATGTTGCTGCAGTATCACCTGCACGCGCTCCCGGACCTGTTGATCCAGGACAGGGCGTGGCACGAAAGGCACGGTGCACGGCGTCGTAACGGCCATGCTGATCATGGGCAGGAGACCTTATCGAAAGTGGGTGCCAGACAAGCGTGAGGCATGTGTTAGACATGCGCCCGGGTACCCGGCAGACGGCCGGGACCACACAGGCTGTAAATCATATCTACGTCAGAAACGGCCGAGGGTCAAATCACTGCCTGCGCAAGCGCTCCGGCAAGACGCCCGGCGACGCTATTCCAGCGGGATCTGATGGCCGAGTTTATCGCGTTTCGTGGCCAGATAGTGCGCGTTGTACTTGTTGGGAGGCGGCAGAATCGGCACCTGGTCCATGACTTCCAGATTGTAACCCCTGAGGCTGAACGCCTCCGTCTTCTTCGGGTTGTTCGTCAACAGCCGAATCCGCTGCAGCCCCAGATCCTTGAGAACCTGGATACCAATTCCATAGTCGCGCATGTCGGCGTCGAACCCCAGCGCGTGATTGGCCTCGACCGTGTCGAGCCCCTGATCTTGCAGCGCGTAGGCTTTGATCTTCTCGGTCAGGCCGATGCCGCGCCCCTCCTGCGGCAGGTACACCAGCACGCCGCACCCTTCCTGGCCAATCATCTCGAGCGCCATGCGCAGTTGATCACCACAGTCGCAGCGCAGGGAATTGATCAGGTCGCCCGTGAAGCAGCTCGAGTGCATCCGCACCAGCGGCACACGGTCGGTGTTGGACACGTCTCCCAGCGCGAGCGCTACCGGCGTCTGATCCTCGTACTTCACGCTGTACATCACAATCCGGAACTTACCATACCGCGTGGGCAGGTCCGCGTCGGCAACACGGGCCACCAGCTTCTCGCTCAGACGGCGGTGGGCAATCAACTCCTCAATCGAGATGATCTCCAGGTTGTGCCGCTCGGCGATCTCCAGCAGTTGCTCGCGGCTGGCCCGATCCCCCTGATCATCGAGAATCTCGCAGAGCACTCCGGCAGGGGTCAGCCCGGCCATCCGCGCCAGATCGACAGCAGCCTCGGTATGGCCGGCGCGCCGCAGCACGCCACCCTCTTTGGCCAGCAACAGATGCACGTGTCCGGGACGCACAAAATCCGACGGTCCGGTCTTCGGATCCACGATCGCCCGCACGGTTACCGACCGCTCCTCGGCCGTAATCCCCGTCCGCGCCGTGATGTGATCCAGCGGCGTCATGAAAGCGGTGCGCAACGGGGCCGTGTTGGATTCCACCAGGGGCCACACCTCCAGCCGCTTGCAGATGTCGGGAAGTACCGGCATACAGAACTCGCCGCGCCCCCCCATCACGAAATTGACCACCTCGGGAGTCGCCTTCTCCGCGGCGCAGATAAAGTCCCCTTCATTCTCCCGGTCCTCCGCATCAACCACGATGACGACCTCCCCGCGCGCAATTGCGTCGACGGCGGCCTGGACAGATGAGAACTTGCGTGCCACGGCGATCCTCTCGAACCCCACACCCGAATACGCGTCGCAACGCCGTGCGGGACACCCAACAGTGGTAGAACGGCAGCACGACTACCGGCTGCTCACGAACCTTCGTATTTCGTATTATAGTGCGACAGAAGCCGCACATGCCAGGGACCTCACCGATGGCGGCGGGATCGAGCAACCCGAGGCGCAGCCGAGATGCCACTACTGGACCGGGACGAGTACATCGAGCAGGCCCATTTCTTCCGGGCGTTGGGTGAGCGTCTCCCGCAGAACATACCGCTGCAGGAGCTGTTGGCGCAGCTGCGTGACGAGGTGCTATCCACGACGAAACTCCCGTTGGCGCTCGATTTTCTGCTGGGGGAACTCAAGCACCGGGGCGAAATCGGGTCCGGCATGAAGAAGATCGGGCACTATTTCACCGCCTTCCAGACGTATGTGATCAGCGAGGGGGAGAACGAGCGGGGGAGGTTTGACCTGCGGGTGGCTTTCGAGATCCTCCGGTATGAGGCGGAGTACCGGGCGGCCGGCGCGACGCGCCCCGGCACCTTCATGTACCAGTTCGAGACCCTGTGCCGCAACCGGCTCCGTTACGAGGCGGGACTCGATGCGATGGCCGCGGATCCGATCTACGATGACGCCTGGCGGAGCTGGCTGGCCACAGTCCGCCGCCAGATCGGGATCGTGGATCTGACGGACCTGGTGTATGTGCGCAGCCAGCACTATGCCAACGATCGCATCCGGCGGTTTGGGAAGCTGGACACGGACGAGCCCATTCTCTTCGGCGAGAAGGAGGGCAAGATTGCGCTGGCCAACCGCCGCAAGGAACCGCTGTACTTCTTCGCAGCCCTCCAGCGGCAGCTGGGGTACCCGCATGTGCCGCGCCTCAAGCCGGTCGACCAGACGCCGCAGTTGATCCCGCAGTTGCTGCGCCGCATGGAGCGGCTGGAGGCGCGAGTCAAGCTAGTCGAAGAGGAGCAGCGAGGTGGCATCGACCTGACCCGTTTTTACACTCCGCCCGGCCACCTGCTCGATGGTCCGCTGCCTGACGAGTAAGGCATCCCGGACCGAAAGCAACGCACAGACTCTGGCCAGACGTGGCCGCGGCGCCATGAAGGCATCAGACCGCCCAATCCGCCGCACAGGACGTTGCCAGCTGCCGCACCCCCTGCCAGTCACCACGCGAAACGCGGGAGACCGGATTCCCGGATTCCTGGGCGGAACGGTTCAACTTGCGGCATGCGCGCGGTACATTCTCGTGTGGTGCCTATCAGGACAGATGCCACGCATGTGAAAACTCCTGGGGGATTTGGAGCGCGCTAGAGAAAGTGCCGAGATGCCTGCCGCCACTGATGGACCCGCTGATCGAGTGACCTCCAAGCAGTTCATTCAGCTGGAAGGCGCCACCGTGAGAGTTGCCGGCGATTCGGGGGACGGCATTCAGCTGCTGGGCACCCAGCTGACCAACACGTCGGCCCTGCTGGGCAACGACGTCGCCACGTTTCCTGATTTCCCGGCCGAGATCCGCGCGCCACGCGGTACGCGCGCGGGGGTGAGCGGCTTCCAGGTTCAATTCTCCTCTCACGACATCTTCACTCCCGGCGACCACCTGGATACCCTGGTGGCCATGAACCCGGCCGCGCTCGTAACGAACGTCACGGACCTGAAGCCGGGGGGCCTCGTGATCGTCAACGAAGACGCCTTCAACGCCAAAGAGTTCAAGTTGGCGAACCTGGACCACAATCCGCTGGAGGACGGTTCGCTCGCGGGCTACCAGGTTATCCGTGTCCCCATGACGGCGCTGACGCGGAAAGCGGTGGAGGAACTTGAGCTGGGCGTGAAGATCGCCGATCGCTGCCGGAACTTTTTCGCCATGGGGCTGGTGTACTGGCTCTATGGCCGCGACCTGAGTGCCACGCTGCGGTTCATCCGCAGCAAGTTCGGCAACCGGCCGGACATTGTCCAGGCGAACGAGAAGGCGCTGCGGGCCGGCTGGGACTATGGCGAGACCACGGAGGCCTTTGCCTGCAGCTATCGCGTGGACCCGGCCCGCCTGCCGCCGGGCTCGTATCTGAACCTGATGGGCAACCAGGCGCTGGCCTGGGGACTGCTGGCGGCGGCCGAACTGAGCGGCAAGGACCTGTTCCTGGGCACATACCCGATCACGCCGGCCAGCGACATCCTGCACGAACTGACCAAGTTGAAGCATTTTGGCATCCGCACCTTTCAGGCCGAAGACGAGATTGCTGCCGTGTGCGCCGCGATCGGCGCCGCGTTCGGGGGCGCGATGGCGGTGACGACTACAAGCGGCCCTGGCATGGCGCTCAAGAGCGAAGGAATCGGCCTGGCGGTCATGCTGGAACTGCCCCTGATCGTGGTGAATGTCCAGCGCGGCGGGCCCAGCACGGGGCTGCCCACCAAGACAGAACAGGCGGACCTGTTCCAGGCCGTCTACGGGCGCGGTGGCGAGTGCCCGCTGCCGGTGCTGGCAGCCGCCAGCCCTGCCGACTGCTTCGACGTGGCTCAGGAGGCGTGGCGCATCGCCGTGCGGTTCATGACACCCGTCATGCTGCTGTCCGATGGCTATATCGCCAACGGGTCGGAGCCGTGGCGCATTCCCCGGCTCGAAGACCTGCCGCGCGTCGAGATCTCACATCCGGAACCGGTGACCGACGGCCAGGTGTTCCTGCCCTACGACCGGGACAAGCGTCTCGCTCGCCCCTGGGCGCTGCCGGGCACCCCCGGTCTGATGCACCGCATCGGCGGGCTCGAGAAGCAGAACCGGACTGGCATCGTCAGTTACGATTCCGACAACCATGAAGCGATGGTCCAGCTGCGCGCGCGGAAAGTGGCGCACGTGGCCAGCGACATCCCGCTGCAGAAGCTCGACGGGCCGCCGGCTGGCGACCTGCTGGTCGTGAGCTGGGGTGGCACCTTCGGTGCCTGCACGACGGCCGTGCGCCGCTGCCAGGCGGAAGGCCTGTCCGTCGGCCACGTGCACCTGCGTTACCTGAACCCGTTCCCCCGCAACATCGGGGAGTTACTGCGCAGCTACAAACGTGTGCTGGTCCCCGAGCTGAACCTCGGGCAGCTGCGCACGTTCCTCGCCGCCACCTATCTGGTGGACGCCGTCGGCTTCAACAAGGTCAAGGGCAAGCCGTTTGCGGTCGGCGAACTGGTCGACCGGATCAAAGCAGAACTCGCCACTGTGGATTGATTACCATGAGCGGTGCACTACCCGTGCTCAAACCGGCCGACTACGCCAGCAACCAGGATGTGCGCTGGTGCCCCGGGTGCGGAAACTACTCCATTCTGGCACAGATGAAGAAGGTGCTCGCCGCACTGCAGGTCCCGCGCGAGAAGCTGGTCTTCATCTCGGGCATCGGCTGCTCCAGCCGCTTTCCGTACTATATGCAGGCCTACGGTATCCACGGCATTCACGGCCGAGCGCCGGCGTTCGCCACCGGCTTGAAGGCCACCCGCCCGGACCTGCAGGTCTGGGTCATCACGGGTGACGGCGATGGTCTGAGCATCGGCGGTAACCATCTGATGCACTGCATCCGCCGCAACATCGACGTGAATATCATCCTGTTCAACAACCGGATTTACGGGCTGACCAAGGGCCAGTACTCCCCCACCTCCCGGCTCGGCGCCGTCACGAAGAGTTCCCCCGCCGGTTCGATCGACAATCCGCTGCATCCGCTGTCGATCGCCATCGGGTGCGAAGCCACGTTTGTGGCCCGTTCGATCGACACGAATATCAAGCATTTCGGCGAAGTGCTGCAGCGCGCTGCCGACCATCGCGGCACGTCGTTCATCGAGGTCTATCAGAACTGCGTCGTCTTCAACGACGGGGCCTTCGACTATGCCACCGACCGGGACCACAAGGCCGACACGACACTGGAATTGGAGCACGGCAAGCCGCTGATCTTCGGCAAGAACCGCGACAAGGGGATCCGGCTCCGCGGCCTGGATCCGGAAATCGTCGAACTCGGAGCGGGCGTGTCCGAGCGCGACCTGCTGTGCCACGACGAACAGGCGCCGGAGCCGAGCCTGGCCTATCTCCTGAGCCGCATGCGGTACCCGGAGTTCCCCGAGCCGATCGGCGTGTTCCGAACCGTCGATCGCCCGCGCTACGAAGTGGAACTGAACAACCAGATCGAAGCCGCCCGCGCCAAGAAGGGGCGTGGCAACCTGGAGGCGCTCTTCCAGACCGGGGACAGCTGGACCGTGTCCTGATGCCTGATGTCCTGATGCCTGGATTTCTATGCGAGACTGTTCTGGATGTGTGAGTACCAAAGGACAGCTTCCGCCAGATCACCGCGTGTCGCGGTCTCCCAAGGTGTTCCAGAAGAAGACGTCAACGCACACGCCAGCTTCCGGTGGACCCGCTCGGTGTCAGCAGTACTGCTGGACGGTCGGTTTGAGCACAATCTCCGCGACGTGGGCGCGCGGGTGGAGACACGCGACCGCCACCACCAGATCGCCGAAATCATCGGGCTGCAACATGGCGGTTTTCCGCTCTTCGCTGACCGGCGTCGGACGGTGCTTGAGGATGGGCGTATTGACCTCGCCCGGATAGATATTCGTGATGCGGACGCCATCGGCCGCACACTCGTTGCCGACGCTGGTCCCCAGCGCCGTCATGGCGAATTTGGACGCGCAGTAGGCGACACCGCCGAGCGCCGTTGCCCGCTTGCCAGAGATGGACGA
The DNA here is from genome assembly GCA_012729315.1 of Planctomycetaceae bacterium. GTDB lineage: Bacteria > Planctomycetota > Planctomycetia > Pirellulales > Pirellulaceae > JAAYDI01. The sequence goes on along the minus strand of JAAYDI010000004.1, from coordinate 58,220 downwards.
GATGTTGATCACGAGCCCTTCCTGGCGGGCCCGCATCTGGGGCAAGGCATGGTACAGGCAGTTGTACGCCCCTGTGGCATTGATTGCCAGGACCTGGTCCCATTGCTCCGGCTGCATGGCGGCCATCGAGCGATCGGCGATGTTGATGCCGGCCGAGTTGACCAGGATATCCAGCCTGCCCAGGGTTTCGGTGACCCATTGGAACAGTGCGGCGACGCGGGCCCGATCGGCGACATCGACCGGATGCCACAGGATTTCCGGCGTCTGCGTCCAGCTGGCAGCCGCCGCGCGCAACTGCTCCGCGCGGCGTCCGGCGATCGCCACACGGCATCCTTCCCGCGCCAGCGCTTGCGCGATGCCCCACCCGATACCCGTACCACCGCCAGTGACGACAGCCGTTTTCCCCTGCAGCTTCATCTCGTTAAGTCCTCCCGCATGGCACGTATGGGATGTCGACAGCACCAGGCATCAGTATGCGCGATTTTGGAGTTCGCGGCAGCGCCGGCACGGCAACGGTTGCGGGATGGCGGGCGAATCTCAATAATGAACGCACCTCCACCGCCCGCCCTCCGGGGCTGCTGGCAGCATGCATTCCATTGTGGTGAGTCCGCTCGTCTTGTGGCGTTGCCGACATGTCCTCAGATGCCCTACCGATCGACACCACCGTCGACATCGTGACGCCGGAGGGCATCGCGTTCCACTATCAGGTTGCCGGCCCTTTTCGCCGATTGCCGGCCTACGTGATAGACGTGTTGATCCGCATCGCGGCGCTCATCGGCCTGGGGATGCTGGCGCAGGTGCTTTCGATCGGTCTTGGCGCCGGCTCGCTGGCGATCTGGATCCTCGCCGAGTTCGTGCTCAGCTGGTTCTATGGCGGCCTGTTCGAAGCCTACTGGAACGGCCAGACGCCGGGCAAACGGCTGATGGGGATTCGTGTCTTGAGCGCCACCGGGCGGCCGGTCAACGCCTACCAGGCGATCCTGCGGAACATCATGCGGACGGTGGATCTCGGTCCGATGATTTCCGGTGAGATTCTGGGGCTGCCGCCGGTGCCGCTGATCCCCACCTGCGTGCTGGGTCTGGCGGTGATGGCGGCGAACCGCCGGTTCCAGCGGCTGGGGGACCTGGCCTCCCGGACGATGGTCGTCATAGAGGATCGGCCCTGGTTGGCGGGGGTCGCCCGGATCGAGGATCCGCGGACCTACCAACTGGCCTCCTATCTGCCGGCCGATCTGCGTGTGAGCCGGAGTCTGGCGGCGGCACTGGCGCACTATGCGGAACGTCGCCGGTATTTTACGCCGCTGCGGCGGCGCGAAGTGGCCCGGCACGTGGCGGTACCGCTGCTCGCGCAGTTCCGCCTGCCGGACAACACCAGCTACGATTTGCTGCTGAGCGCCATGTACTACCGGCTGTTCATTGCCGACCGCGCCGACGACGAGACGCATGCCGCGCGCGCTCAGGCAGCCATGACCGGATCGCCCCCCGGGGCACCTGCTGCGCCGGCCGACCAGCCGGCCGATGCATCGCAGCCGACCGTCCTGCGAGGTGGGCCATGAAAGTCGCGGCACGACTGGAACAGCGGCAGCCAGATTGGGTCGAACTGGACCGTCTATGCAGCCAGTCGCCGACCAGGCTGGACGCGGCCGCTCTGACGCGTTTCGCAGCGTTATACCGGGCGGCCTGCGCTGATCTCGCCCTGGCCGACGCCTACCAGCTGCCCCCCAATACCGTGCACTACCTGCATCAGCTGGTGGGACGAGCCCACAACCAGCTGTACCGCAGCCGGCGGCTGGACGTGGCCGGCTGGCGCAAGACGCTGCTGGTGGACGTGCCGCAGCGGATTGTGCGCGACCGCTGCGTCCAGTTGTCGTTTGTGCTGTTCTGGGCCACCTTCCTCGCCTCCGGTGCGATGGCGTACGGCCGGGCCACGTGGGTGGAACAGATCTTGCCGGCCAGCATGCTGGAGATGCTGGAAACGAGTTTCCGGGATCCGATCCAGGATCGTGATCCGGAGTTGAACTACGCGATGGCAGCGTATTACATCCGGCACAACACCGGGATCGGGCTCCGCTGTTTCGCCTGGGGGATCCTGATCATCCCGGGGCTGCGCGAGACGCTCCACAACGCGCTCATACTCGGCGCCGTGTTCGGCTACATGCGACGCCCCGACGTGCTCGCGGGAGAGAACTTCTTCAACTTCGTGACCGCGCACGGACCCTTCGAGCTGAATGCCATCGTGCTGGCGGCCGGTGCCGGCCTGCGGCTGGGGATGGGCTGGCTGAAGACGGGCGGCCTGACGCGCGCGGCTTCGTTGCAGAAAGCGGGGATCGAAGCGATGCCCATGATGGGTGTCGCCATGCTGCTGTTCTTCCTGGCCGCCCTGATCGAAGGGTTCCTCTCGCCGACCAGTCTGCCCTACGGGCTGAAGGCCGGCGTCGCGATCCTGTCGGCCGGGATGCTGGTGTTCTATCTTCTGGTGCTCGGATTCCCGCGAAAGGGCCGGTAAGTGCAGTTCGATCGAACACTGATCGCCGTGCGGGAGCGGAGTGTGTTGGACATTCTGGACCTTGCGCTGCAGGTCTGCCGGCTGTACCTGTGGCCGCTGACGATCACGATGAGTCTGGGGGTAATCCCTCTGGCGATCATCAATTACTGGCTGACCAACTGGATGCTGCCGAGCAACGCGGAAGCGCTGGTGGCAGGCGACCAGCGGGTGGTGGGCGCAGTGCGGTGCGTGTGGACAACGATTCTGTTGATCGTGATCGAGGCGCCGCTGGCATCGGTCTTGGCGACCAGCTATCTGGGGCGGGTCATGTTCGTCCCGGCGCCGAGGGTTCGCGATGCGATCCGCGAAGCGCTCCCCTATGTACCCCGTGCGACACTGTGCCACCTCCTGTTGCGCGGTGTGCTGCCGGCCTGGCTCCTGCTGCTGGTGGTGGAGCGCGGCAGTGAGTATTCGTTGGCCGAGATGCTGTTGCTGCTGTTGACACTGGCCGTCCTCGTGCAACGGACCACGGCGCCGTTCCTGAACGAGATTCTGCTGCTGGAGAAGAACCCGCTGCAGGCGGCCGATCCGCAGGCGATCACGGTCAGCCGGCGGAACAGGATGCTGCATGGGTCCAATCCATCGGGTCTGCTGGTTCAGGCCCTGTGCGTGTCGACGCTGGCCATCCTGCTGACGCTGAGTGTGTTCGGTGCATTGTTGTCTGCCAAGGGTATTGTGCTGGACGACTGGTCTGTGCGCGAGCGCACGTTCGTCGTCGGCGTCCCCCTGGCGATGTGGATCGTGGCCGGGTTTCTGGCGGTGGTGCGGTTCCTGGCCTACATCGATCTGCGGATTCGCCAGGAAGGCTGGGAGGTGGAGTTGCGGATGCGTGCGGAGGGGAGTCGTCTGTTGGAGCAACTGCCATGACCGTGCCGGTCGCCGCCCTCATGTTGTGGCTCTCCGGACCCCTGGCCGTAGAGGCTGGCAGCCCGGTGGCGGATCCGGAATCGCCGGTGGCCGCGGCGCGCGACGCGTTGCCCGCCCAGCCCGGCATGCCGTGGTACGATCCGGTTCGGGACACGTTGCGCCGGATCAGCGTGCAGCCGCCGGAGGATGACGCGCACCGCCAGTCGCGATGGGCGGCCGAGGTGATCGACGCGGCCCCCGCTGACGATCCGTCGCAGTCGCTCTTGGCGCGCATCATGCAGCTGCTCGCCTGGCTCGCGCTGGCGGTCGCGCTGGCAGCCATCCTGTGGCTGCTCGTGTGGGCGGCCGGCCACCTGGACCGGCGCCGGGTGACGGGAGGCCCATCGGTCGAACGCCAGCAAGTCGGCCCGGAGCGGCTGGAAGACCTGCCGATGACGTTGCCGCCGACCGATCGCGATCTGCTGGCTGCCGCGCGGGCCTGCTATCAGGCCGGGGACTTCGGCATGGCAATCGTCTACGCCTACGCCTATCAGCTGATGGAATTGGACCACCATCGCGCGATCCAGCTGGGGAAGGGCAAAACCAATCGGCAGTACCTGCACGAGCTGCGGACGCTGCCGCATCTGCGTGAACTGCTCCATGACACCATGATCGCTTTTGAAGACGTGTTCTTCGGCAACCATACGCTGTCTCGGACGCAATTCCAGCGCTGCTGGGATAACCTGGACGAATTCCACCGGCAATTGGAGCGTTTGGGATGAGGACATCTGACCACGACGCGCCGGTCTCGCTCAGCGCCGCACAGCGACCAGTTCCTGTCCGGCCGATGTCTGCAGCCGTCGCGCGGGCAATGAGTTTGGCCATCATCCTCCTGGCAGCCGGCGCTGGCTGCCGCGACCCTGAGCAGTTGGAGACCGCGTACGGGCACCAGCGCGGGACGGCCGGCAGGAGCGTCAATGGCACAAGCGTGCTGGCCACCCTGTTTGAGGAGGCCGACTGCCAGGTCTCGACCTGGCGCCGGTTGGCCAGCGACCTGCAGCAATGCGATGTGATTGTGTGGGCACCCGACGACTTCGGTCCGCCCGGTACCGAGGTGCAGCAGTATTTCGAGCAGTGGCTTCGGTCTCCCACACGCAAGACACTCGTGTATATCGGGCGCGACTACAACGCCGAACCGCATTACTGGCAGGCAGTCTCCGCTGGCGCGCCGGCCGCCGAGCGGATCGAAATAATGCGGCGACTGGCCCGGGCCACCGCACAGCATGAGCAGGATCGTCTGGCGATGCCCGCCGAGGCGACGATCGAGTGGTTCACCGTGCGGCGCGACTGCCCGCGGCAGCAGGCGACTCACTTGCAGGGGCCATGGAGCGCAGGCGTGGACGCGGCAACCACAAGCATCCACACCCAGGGGCAGCTCCAGGTTCCCACGCGGCAGGAGCTGCTGGCGCTCCGGCCAGACTCGCCGCAGACCGCCGACGAGGTTCTGGACTACGAGACTCCGTACTACGAGACGTTGCTCAGCGCCGGTCCGACCGTTCTGGTCAGCCGCATACGGAAGCCGGGCTGGGGGCACAGCCAGGTGATCGTGATCACCAACGGGTCGTTCCTGCTGAATCTTCCGCTGGTGAACCATGCTCATCGGAAGCTGGCCGGGCATCTGATCCGGACGTGTGGATCCGGCTCCGCCGTGGGTTTCCTGGAGAGCGGACCGGGCGACCCGATGGTGTCGGACCAGGCGCCCCTGCCCGCATGGTCGCGTGCCACGCGCGAACGCGTGCTGCTTGCCGCGCACTGGTGCGTGCTGGGCCTGGTCTACTGTTTCTGTGTCTACCCCATTTTCGGCCGCCCCAGAACGGTCGCCGATGAAACGGTTCCAGACGCGCATCCCGCGGCGTTTGTGCAACATGTCGACGCGCTCGGTGAACTGCTGCAGAGAACGGGTGACGCGCAGTTCGCCCAGCGTCAAGTCGAGCACTACCATCTGGTCACGCGTCGTGACCCCGTCACGCGGCCACGGCATGCCGGACCGTCTGCCGGCCTGCCATTCGAGCCACCCACTTCACCCGAATTGGACGCACGGACATGAACAGCGCACCCCTGGATCCCCACGGCAAGATTCCGCCGCGCGGCGAGTCACTGCAGCGCCCCGACCCGCAGTCCCGACCGGCCGCGCCGGACGCGGCACCCGACGTGTTGTCGGTGCAACGCAGCCTGGCGGCCGGGACCCACGCCACCCCGGCGCGGCGAGTATTCGACCGGATGGTCGGCGAGATCGGCAAGATTTTCGTGGGGCAGGACGAGCTGGTGCTGGGGTCGCTGGTGGCATTGTTCTCCAGCGGCCATGTGCTGGTGGAGAGCGTGCCCGGCCTGGGCAAGACATTGTTTGTCCGCACGCTGGGGCGTGTACTCGGCTGTGCCTTTGGCCGCATCCAATTCACGGCGGATCTGATGCCCTCCGACATCACCGGAGCTCCGATCTTCGACATGAAAACGCAGGAGTTCCGATTCCGGCCCGGTCCGGTGTTCACCCAGATCCTGCTGGCCGACGAAATCAACCGCTCTCCGGCCAAGACGCATGCGGCCCTGCTGGAGATCATGCAGGAATACCGCGTCACGGTGGACGGCAAGAGCCATGCGCTCGAACGCCCCTTCCTCGTGATGGCCACTCAGAACCCGATCGAGTCGGAGGGGACGTACAACCTCCCGGAGGCGCAGCTGGACCGTTTCATGTTCAAACTGGTGGCCGACTATCCGCGGGCCGAGGAGGAGGCGGCGATTCTGAAGATGCACAGCTGCCAGGTCGACATCACTGAGCGGCTGGAGCGGGACGTGGCGACCGTGACGTCGCCGGCCGAGATTGTGGCGATCACCCAGGCGAACAGCAACGTGCGGGTCGCCGATCGCCTGCTGGACTACATCAACAAGCTGGTCCGGCTGACACGTCAGTGGCCGCAGTTCCACCTGGGGGCGTCCCCCCGCGCCGGCATCGCGCTGATGCAGGCGGTTCGCACGTTGGCCGCATTTGAAGGGCGTGACTACGCCATTCCCGACGACGTAGTGCAGCTGGCGTTGCCCGCGTTGCGGCACCGCGTGATGTTGACGGCGGAAGCGGAAGTGGAGGGTCAGCGGGTCGACGATCTGTTGCGCGAACTGATCCGCAGCGTGGAGGTGCCGCGACTGTGATCCGTGAACTGCTCGACAGGCTGGCGCTGCATCTGGTACTGCTCACCGCCCTCGCGGCGCTGCCGCTGGTCCTGCTGGCGCGCCGCCGGGTGTATCCCCACACGGCGCTGATGGCGCTGCTGACAGTCCCTTGCCTGCTCGCCCTGGTGCCAGTGGTACTGCCCGAGTTTCTGCTGGTCGTCGTGCTCGTCGACGCAGCTGTTGTCGGGCTGGCGCTGGTTGACCTGTGCACCCTGCCGCGGGCGCGCGCCTTCTTCGCGCAGCGAGAAACGGAGCGTGTCGCCTCGCTCAACAATCCGCATCACGTTCAGCTGACCGTACTCTACCACGCCGCGCGGCGCGCCCACCTGTGGATCCGGGACGATGTACCGGAATCGTGTGCAGCCGCGCCGGCCGAGTTTGTGCTGAGCATGCAGGGGCGCAGCCGCATTACGCTGTCGTATCGACTCACGCCGTCCCGCCGCGGCGTGCTGACACTGGCGTGGGTTCACCTGTGTGTGCGTAGCCGGTGGGGATGCTGGAAACGCCATGTGTCGTGCCCGGTCACGTCGCAGGTGCACGTGTATCCCAACCTGGTGCAGCTGAGAAAATACGCGCTGCTGGCCCGCACGAACCGCCTGAGTCTGATGGGGGTGCGTCACAGCCGCACGGTCGGCCAGGACCACGATTTCGAGCGACTGCGGGATTACACGCCCGACGACAACTACAAACACATCGACTGGCGGGCCACCGCGCGGCGGAACAAGCTGACGGTCAAGGAATATCAGACCAGCCAGAGCCAGCGGATCGTACTGCTGCTCGATTGCGGCCGCTTGATGCACAGCGAGTCGACCGGCTTGAGCCTGCTGGATCACGCCCTGAACGCCACGCTCATGCTCGCCTATGTGGCGCTGCGCCAGGGGGATGCCGTCGGCCTGGTCTGCTTCTCTGATCGGATTCACAAGTCCGTTCCGGCGCGCGGCGGGATGAGCCAGATGAACCGGCTGCTGCACGCGTCGTTCGACCGCTTCCCACAGCTGGTGGAATCCCGCTATGACCTCGCGTTTCTGCACCTGGCCACCCGGTTCCGCAAACGCGCCCTGGTCGTGCTCGTCAGTCATCTGATTGACGAGGTCAACAGCCTGCAGGTGAAACGCTACCTGTACGCACAGCTCGGGCGCCACCTGCCTGTGTGCGTGTTGCTGCGCGATCGCGAGCTGTTCCGCGTGGCCGAGTCAGGTGCCACGGAGGGGCCGGGGCTTTATCGCGCAGCGGCGGCAGCCGGCATCCTGAGCTGGAGGCACGAGCTGCTGAGCGACCTGGAACACCAGGGCGTACTGGTGCTGGATGCGTTCCCCGAAGACCTGACCGCCCCGCTCGTGAATCGCTACCTGGACATCAAGGCCCGCCACCTGCTGTGAGCCGTGCGGTGGCCGAGGGTCCGGGTCCTGCGCCCGACCGTCAGGGGCGTTGGAGGTATCCGGCGCTGGAATTGAAGTACTTCTTGCGGCGCACGACGGTGGCCTCGTCGGACTCGGCCTGCCGCTGCCGCAGGTCTTCCATGTTGGCATGGCAGAGTCGGCACGCGACCACTTCCAGATGGAACCGGATATAAGCTGCCTGTTCGTCGTCGAGGACACCGAGCAGGAAGCTGCCCATCTGCTGGCGGGTGGGGCAGCTGAGGCGATGCCGGCGCCAGATTTCTCCCAGCGAGTGCAGGCCGGCATCGCGCCGGCCGTGGATCCTGGCCAGCTGTTTCAGCAGGTGGGGGTGGCTGCGCAACTCGGCCTCGATGGCCGCCATTTCCGACGGCGCGAGGGCCTCGTCCAGGTAGGCCTCCAGGTCAGCATCGGTCAACGAGCGTGTCATGGGCCTGCTTCACCTCGCACGAAGTCCCGGCGTGCTGCGGGGGGCACCGGTCTGCCCGCGTCTCCGCTCGCCACGGCGCGGCTACTCCTCTTGGTACAGTTCGGGAAAGACGTCTTCCGACAGCCCCTGGCGGCGGATCAGTGCGCGGAGCCGAGCCAGGAAGTCGAACTTGAAGTTGGCCACCTGCTGTTCGGTGATCTCCAGGTGGGCCGCCACCACCTTGTTGGCCCAGCCGCGCACGAATAGCAGTTCCGTGCACTTGAGTTTGGTCCAGTCGCCCCGTTTCTGCCAGCGCGCGATCTGCTCGCGCAGCGCCGTCACAATCGCCTTCTCCTCCAGACCGCGACGTTCGCCGCTGCGCGCGATGCTGCTGGCAGCCCGCGCTTTGCCAGCCAGCTGCCAGCCCCCGCCAGAATCGGACCCGGCCGACAAGGGCACGCTGGGCCGGCGCCCCTCGCGGCGCAGGTAGTCGGTCAGCTTGTAGGCACAGATGGAGAACAGATAGCTCTCCAGAGGCCGGCGACCATCGTAGTTGGGAAGGCTGTTCAGGAATCCGATAAACGCCTCCTGCACGATGTCTTCGCTGGCACCGCGGTGCCCGATGCGGCTCTCGACGAACGCCAGCAGCCGCCCCTCGTAACGGGAAATCAAATCGCTCCAGGCGTCTGTGTCACCATCGCGGATGCGCTGCACCAGCAACGCGTCACTGTCGGTTGCGCCGGGCATAGACATGGCGGCAGTCCAAGGCCGAAAGGGGCCCTGCATTACCGCGAGACAACGAGTCAGGGTTAGAGCCAGAGCCACGGAATTGATCGGGCCACCAGCATGCCGGACACGATCAATCCCAGTATCGCCACAAGCGTGGCGAACTTCAAGCGCCCCGTGTAGAAGCCCCGCGTGGCAGTGTCCGCCTGGAAGTAGCCCAGCAGCAGCGCCAGGCTGCCCAGTACCGCAGCCGCGGCCAGCGCAAACTTGACCAGCCGGGCCCGCGCCACAATCTGCCGCCAGGACTCCTCGATGTCCCGCTGAAACTCCGGACCGAATTCGAGCAGGGCGTGGGACTGATACATGACCCCCACGGACGGCGAAACCACTTTCTCGTCGTAAATGTTGCCGGGCGACACCAGCGTCTGAAGAATGCAGGACTCGTCGAACGCGATCCAGCACGCGGCCGTGGACCGGCCCAGCAGCTCGTTGATGTGCTCGTCGGTCGCCACCTTCAGCTGGCCGCCGAGTTCCCTGCGCGCCTGCGGCTGCGTGCGATACGGACCCGAACAGACTGAAACCTGGTGCACGGCACCGGCATCGCGCGGCTCGCAGTCAACCCACTCGGGGCGCGCCGCGAAGTCAATCTGCACCCCGGACGCTTCAGGGTCCGGCAGCCCGTCATCGGCCTCCAGCTGTCCCCCCGGTTCCTGATCCTCCACCTCCGCCGGCAGCTCGTCCGCCTCGGCCGGCGTCTCGCTCCCACCCGCCGTATCGGGCGCGGCGGATGAGGCCGGTGATTCCGCACTGGATTCCGCACTGGATTCCGCACTGGATTCTGCCGGCTGCTCCGGCAGGTTCTGCAGAGCGGGCTCCGCGTCTGCACCCTCGTCTGTACCCGCGACATACAGCCGCATCAAGGAGTCGGCATCGGTGTGCGTCTGCTGTGCCATCGCGACCTGCCGCATGACGAGCGTGCCGCTGTGACACCAGGCAAACAGGGTCATCAGGCCCACTCCGAGGCAGCCGAGGCCACACAGGTTCAGGCACATTGCGCGGCAACGAAGGCCGGCCCGCGCCGATCGCTCGGCCGCCACCACGCTGATCACCACTGCTGCGCACAGCGCGAGAATCGGGATCGCAGCCATGTCATCGTCCTCTCCACGCCTCGGAGGCGTCGTGCCGGAAACGGGCTCGCTCGCTCGCCGCCATCCAGGGAGCCGACAGCTGCACCGCCACGGATGTGGTGATCGCCAGCGTGAATCCCCAGGGGATTTGCCAGGGGATCAGCATCGCGACCAGGGCGCAGAGAGCGGTCGCCCACAGGCTGAACCGCGTCTTCCGCAGGGGATCGACCTGACGCCACCACCGGATCATCGGAAACAGGGTGGCGAAGAAGGCCAGGAACGGGGTCAGGCCGACGGAGCCATCGTGGGCATAGAGGTCCCGGGGGATCAGGTGCGGCGGGAGTTCGAGCACATTGAACATTTCGTTGGTCGACAGGCGCACCAGGAGCGCTTCGCAGGCCGCGAACGCCACCACACCAACCACCAGGCCGGCCACCAGCAGCACGAAGCGCCGCAGGGTATCGTCCCCTTCGTGCCCTTCCCAGAATTTGGCCAGGCCCAGCACGATCCAGGCGCCGGCGATGCTCGACACCGTGAACCACGTAAAGAAGGTCCAGGTGTCGACGGATGCGTCCAGCCGCCGGCCGCCGGCCACCAGGATGACCAGCCCCAGGACGGCCGAGACGATGGCGGACATGAGGAACGATCCTGTCAATTCGGCCAGCCGTTGGCCGAGCGGTTTGCGTCGCAGGCTTTCGCGCGCCTGATCACGCCAGTACACGCGCGGGGGATGACGCCGCCGCCGGCGCGGTTGTGTGTCGGCCACTGGTCGGTCGGTTGCCTGATCAGTGGTCTCTGGCGCGCGAGCACCGGCCGCTCCACCAACCGCCACCGTCCGCGTGCCCGAGTATACGAGATAGATCACGCCCAACACGATCGCCGTCGGCACGAGCCACTCCGAGTTGAGCGCCAGCAGCAGGACGGCACCGACCACCAGGCCCAGCTTGACCGACCAGTGGAGATTCGCCGTATTCCACCACTGCGTGAATCGCTGATACCCGGCACCCACCGCGGCGGCAATCGGCTCGCCTCCCGGCGCGGCCGCGACGACCACCGGCGGCTTCTCCACCCCGGCCGACACGACTTCGACCACCGGGCCGAACACGATCTCGTCGGAGGCAAGCCCCTCGTCGCTGACAAATCGCGGCGACGACGGACTGGCTACCGGCGGAGCCACGGCGACAGGTGGGATGGGGGGCGGACAACACGCCGGCTCCACCGTCGGCGCCACGGGTTCGCCTTCGAACTGCATCGCCCGCAGCATGTCCCCAACATTGCGATACCGCTTGGCAGGATCCTTGAACAACGCCCGTTCGATCACACGGTGGAAACGCGGCGGAACCAGGCTCAGATCGGGGTCCGCCGTGAGGTGCTTCATGATGATTTCCTGACTGCTCTCGCCCTCAAACGGGACGCGGCCGGTCAGCATTTCGCAGAGGATGATCCCGAGCGCATAGATGTCGATCTCCTTGCCGTAGACCCCCTTGCCGATCTCGGGCGCCATGTAGTGAAATGTCCCGACGCTCTCGGTCTGGCCGCTGCGGCGACTGCAGGAAATGAACTTGGACAGTCCGTAGTCACCGATCTTCACCACCCCCTCGTCCCGGAAGATGTTGCCCGGTTTGAGGTCGCGGTGGACGATGCCGTGGTCGTGCAGGTAGGCCACGCCGGCCGCGATCCCGCCGAACCAGAGCTTCACTTGCTCGAGCGGCATGCCCTGGGGATGGTGATCGATCACGTCCTTGAGGCTCTCCCCCGACACGTACTCCATCACAACCCAGCCTTCACCCAGATCATCGTATCGGATGTCGTAAACGGAGATGAGATTGGGGTGCTTCAGGTTCAGGCACTGCGTGACCCCCCGGATCTCTACCTCCAGATTCCGCTGGATGCGTTTGAGCGCCACCTCCTTGCCCGCGTCGCTGGTGGCAAAATACACCTCGCCAAAGCCACCGATCCCGACGCCCCGCTTGATGGTGTATCCCTCCAAGGGGCGCGCACCGGATGCGTAGATGAACTTCATCGGACCGCCCCCCGCCGAATAAGGTGATTGCCGGGCAGCCGTCTGCTCCCAGTGCTGGCCGCCTTGTTCTAGAGTAGCGGCTCGTTCATGCATCTGTCCAGTTTCTCCCGGCTTGCGACTGCAATCGTGGTCGTTCACGGCAGCTCCTCCAGGCTCATGGAGAAGTCGCTGCCGGTAACGTGCGAGTTCTGGTGGAGCTGCCCTCGTCCGTCGCACAGACGCCCGTCAATCTCAATCGCTTCCATCGCCCGGCAGCACAGATCGCCATCGCGACGATACAGCACCACGTCACCCTGCCAGTCCCGGCAAACGACATGGTTCTGCCATTTCGGCCCAAGCACACACGATTCGGCCATCAGCAGCACGCCGTCAGCCGAGGGGGCGGTGCGGTGGTGGCTGACGAAGTCCAGGCGGGCGGAGGCGCTCAGCGCGTGGGGCTGCCGGAAACACAGACGCACGGTCTGCCCCAGCGCGATCTCGTCCTGGTCGCTCAGCAGCGTCATGCCGTGAATCGTCTGGCCGTTGATGCGGGTCGCCTGCCACGGCTCGATCACATACCCGTCACCCTGCCGCACAATAGTGGCGTGTCGACGCGACAGATCGGCCTGGATCGGGATCTCCACACGACAGCCGGGACATGCCTGTCCCAGAATCACCTCGTTACCCAGGCACACCAGGTAGCCCCCCACCCCGTCGACCCAGAGCAGGAACCGGCGGCCGCGCAGGGCCAGGCGTGCTGATTCCAACCGCCGGGCAACTTCCTTGAGCCACCGCAGCGGCTCGTCCTGAACCAGCATCCGCTCGAGTGCCTCGAGCAACGCGATGGCGCGCGCCGGATCGCCGTTCTCCACCTGACTCTCCGCCTCGCTCAGCGTCAGCGCGACGATTTCCTCCCGGGCTGCCAGCACCGCGCTGATGTCCCCCGCCAGCGATCGGGCGGCCTGCAGGTCCTGCCAGCCTGCCGACAGGTTGCCCTGAATGACGCGGCGGCGGCCACGCTCAGCCAGTTCGCCGGCGACACGGGCGCTCAGTCGCTTGCCGGGAAGATACTGCCGAAGATCACTCTGCAGGAGCAACTGGCAGGCTTCCTCCAGTTGGCCCTGGTCTGCTGCTTCCTCGGCTTCGCGTAGTCGCAATCGCCAACCTTGAAACATGGCTCCCGCCCACACCCGTCTGAGTTCGCACAGCCCCTACGGACGCCCGTCACTCGGCGCTCGACGCCAACAACCAAAAAGGGCTCAGACATAACGCCTGAGCCCCTGGACCCGGGCATCCGCTCAATGTGCCTCCGCGTTCGCCAGGCCCGCCATCTGGTCGTGCGCGGCGGTGCAACCAAAATACTTCGTGACAGCGTCCACCACATTCTCGGCGTCCGCGTCATCCTCTTCCAGCGGAATGCGATCACTCAGCTCCACCTGCTGACTCATCATCTTTTCCGTCACGTCCAGCCGGGTGCTGATCTCGTTGATCAGGTCCCGCGTCCGGGCCAGTTGACTGTCGTCGAAGTTGAACTGGCTGGTCGTCTGCGCGACCTCCACCATCTTCAGGCGGGCTTCCAGGTTCTCAATCTCCACCGTCAGTTGGCGTTTGGCCGCCAGCATGCCCTCCAGCTTGTCCCGCGCAGCTTTCAGCCCGTTCTGGCGCACCCGCAGGATCTTCTGCAGCTGGTCGATCGTCGCCTCCGCCGTTCTGTGGTGCGCGAAACGGTTGGCCAGGTCGGTCTTGACTTCACTCGCGGAATAGCTGCGCCCGGCGTAGACGAACTGGCTGTTTCCCGACTCCAGGTCGCTTTTGAGCCGCAGGATCTCATCCTGAGACTTGGCCAACTGCTTTTCGTTCTGCTCCAGTTCCCGCTCCAGCTTCGCGATCTCCACTTCTTCCCGGGCAATCAAGTGCATGTTCCGTTCGATTTCGGGACTCAGTTCCTTGATCATCCCCCGCGCCCGGTCAATCTCGAACTTCACCGGCACGTTGCTCTTCACCTGGTGATGCATGCGCTCCATCACGGTAGTGACGTAGCTCCAAGCCCCGCGACCACAGAACAAACCAGCCAGCAACAGCGCGGCAGCCCCCAGAAACAACGTTTTTTTCACCATTCTTTCACCCTCCTCGTATCGTATGTCTGTACCGCGGATTAGCGAACGTCTGTCGAGCGTCCATCCCGTTTAGCGACGCTGCCGATGCGCTGCTTACACCGGAGGTATTCGCCCGCTTGAGCCATTTATTTGGAGGCCGGCGACCTTTGTATACTTTGTATGTTTCTTCGCAGGACGTGGACCGCCCCCCCCCCCCGGAGGCCCGGCAGGAAGCGGGACAAAGTCTAACGGCGACCGCACAGACATCTCGAAACTGGCCCGGCGCCCAACCGATCAATATCAACGACAGCCGCGCTGTTCGGTTTGATGGCGGCAGTGAGGCAGAATTGCTACACAATTTGCCCATGCGATCGCCGCGTCAGCTCTGGAAGGGAATCCAGAGAAAATCGCAAGTCCATCGACAATTAGCGTTTACCACAAAGGCGACTGTTCTTCCCTGGTCATTGGCACAGGAAATGCACCTGCTCCCTCCCGATGCGGCCGCCCAACCTCAATCGGCCGCTGCAACCGCGTTGTGGAGCGAGCGACCGATGAGAACTGCCAAATCTCTGTCCAACCCCTGGTCGACTACCGCGCTCGTTGCCGAACTTGACGACACCGCTCTGAAGAGTGGTCACGCGCTGCTGGACCAGCTGCGGGCCGAGGAGTTCTGCCAGTGGATCGATGGCCAACTGGAGGAACTCGAGGCTCGGTTCCGGGAATACTCCACCTACGGCTCGATTCGCCGGTCGCTGGGGCGCTGAATCGCTCCGACTGCGTCAGCCTGTCGCAGCGCGGGCCGGCCTGTAGTGGCAGCGTCCTCGTCTGGTCCGACCTGGTGATTTCGGTGGGCCGACTTGCGTTGCATCATGAACAGCCCGACGATTGTCATGGTCACTCCGAGCCAGAGTGTCGAGGACGAGCTTTCGGCGAAGACCAGGATCCCGACCACAGCGGCCATCGCAGCCTGTGAGGAGCTCAGCGCGTTGACGTACAGCACCGGGATCAACTGCAGAGATTTGGTGAGCGCCAGAAAGGCCACGGCGTTGAAGAACCCGGCCAGCATCATGGTCCAGAACTGGTGTGGCTGCGTGGCCAACATGCCGGCCAGGCCGATCCGCAGCAAGGTCACCACCCCCAGCGCAATCACCCCGGTCAGCGTCACGCAGACCAGCGTCAGGGGAATGGATATCCGGTCGGTGACCGCGTAGCGGATGGCCACACCCAGCAGCGCGTAGGACATCCCCGACAGGCAGGCGGCACCGACACCGGCGGCAACCAGCCAGAGTGACGGCGGTTGCGCGACGGCCACCGATCGCGATGCATCGCCGGCCCCCAGCGACAGCACCGAGATGGCCCCGATCAGGACGACAGTCGAGATGGCCATCCGGATCGTCACCGGTTCGTGGAGGACCATCCGGCCCATGATGGCCCCTGACACGATCTGGGTTCCCAGACACAGCGGCACGGTCAAGGCCATGCCCACAACGCCCAACGACCACTGGAAAACCACGTTGCCCAGCAGTTGGCAGATGAGTGACGCCACGACGAGCGAGGCGAGTTGGCGCGCCGACGGCAACCGCTCCGTGCCGCGCAGCAGGCCGTAGAACACGACGGGCCCGAACATAACGACGGTGGGAAACGCCTTGACGCACGACACCCAGACCACGTCACAGTCGCTGACAGCTCGCAGACAGGACGTGGCCATCGTGTAGCCGAGCGAGGAGGCCAAGCCACAGAATGTGCCGACTATGAGCGGGTCGTGCAAAAAGACCGACGGTGTCGAGCGGTTCGTGGATGAAGGCCGAATAGGAGCGTGCACGGGCACAGTATAGTTCTCGGCCCCCGACCGCACCATTGCCGGGGGTGGAGGTGGGGGTGGACCACCTCGCTCCGGATTGCTGGGAATCGCCGGGCCCCCTATATTGATTGATAGTGGTTTAGTGTTTTCTCCATCCTGACCCAGAAGTGTGTCATGCAACCGATCACCCCCCTGGAAAATTCCCAGCGTCCGTATTTCGTTGGTGTCGATGTGGGGGGCACGAACACCAAGATCGGACTGGTCGACAATCAGGGCCAGACGCTGGCGTACGAGTCGATCCCCACCAATGAAGAGGCCGGGCCGGGCGACTGTCTGGAGCGGACGGCCGACTGCGTGGACCGCATGGTCACCTCGCTCGGCATGGCGCGGTCGGACCTGAAGGCGGCCGGCATCGGCACGCCTGGACCGATGAACATTCCGGAGGGCATGATCCACGATCCGACGAACCTGCCGCACTGGCGGTTCTTCCCGATCCGTGACAGGCTGTCTGAGTGTCTGTCGTTGCCGGTGGCCTTCAATAACGACGCCAACGTGGCGGCCTACGGGGAGTTCTGGATCGGCAGCGGCAGAGACGCCAGGGGGCTGATACTGCTGACCCTGGGGACGGGCGTGGGCGGGGGCATCATCGTCGACGGAGTAGTCGTGGAGGGGGTCAACAGCTTTGGCGCCGAGTGCGGGCACATCATCGTGGATTCGCGTCCGGATGCGCGTCTGTGCGTGTGGGGTGGCGGGCGTGGCGAGCTGGAGGCCTATGCCAGTGCGAGTGCGCTCGCCGAACGGGCGAAGGAGCTGCTGGCGGCGGGGCGTCCAAGTTCGCTTGCCGAGCGCGTCGCGGCCGGGGAGACACTCTCGACCCTGATGCTCTCCGAGGAAGCCGAGCAGGGTGATGCGTTGTCGCTGGAGGTGATCCTGGAGGCCGCGACCTATCTGGGAGTGGGCATTGTGACGCTCGTCCACACGATCGACCCCGGCGCCGTGATCCTGGGTGGGGCCATGGATTTCGGCGGTCGCGATGCCCCGGTGGGGCGTCAGTTCCTGCAGCGCGTTCAGGAGGTCTTTGCCAGCCGGGCGTTTGACATCGTGGTCCGCAACACGGTGATCGACTACGCCAGCCTGGGCGGGGATGCTGGCTACATCGGTGCCGCGGGCGTCGCGCGGGCGAGATTCGGCTGACGCGAGGACGGCGACACGTGATTGAGTGCGACCACATCCGCAACTTCTGTATCATTGCGCACATTGATCATGGCAAGAGCACGCTGGCCGATCGGTTGCTCGAGGCCACCGCGACCGTCAATCCACGCCTGATGAAGGACCAGCTGCTCGATGATATGGAGCTGGAGCGCGCGCGCGGCATCACCATCAAGGCCCGCGCGGTGGCCATGCAGTACGCGCAACGCGGCGAGCTGTTCGAACTCAATCTGATCGACACTCCCGGCCATGTCGACTTCCAGTACGAGGTCTCGCGATCACTGGCCTGCTGCGAAGGTGCCATGCTGCTGGTCGATGCGTTCCAGGGCGTGGAGGCACAGTCGGTCGCCAGCGCCTATGCCGCGATGGAACACGATCTCAGGATCCTGCCCGTCATTAACAAGATCGACCTCAAGCACGCCCGGGTCGATGAAGTGGCCGAGGAAATGGAACAATCGCTCGGGATCGATCCGAGTGAGATCATCAAGGTCAGCGCCAAAACGGGTGTGGGGGTACCGGAGCTGCTCCAAGCCATCTGCACGCGGATTCCCGCACCGCAGGGAGACCCTCACGGCGCCCTGCAGGCCATGGTCTTCGACTCGCACTACGACGAGTTTCGGGGGGCGATTACCTACGTGCGTCTCATGAACGGCCGGGTGACGCGGGGACAGAAGATCCGCTTCCTGGGCGGTGGTACCACCCACGAGGTCCTGGAGGTCGGGCAGTTCGCGCCGCACAAACGCCCCTGCCACGAGCTGCAGGCCGGCCAGGTCGGTTATCTGGTCTGCAACATCAAGTCCCTGGACATGGTCCACATCGGCGACACGGTCAGTGTCCCGGGAGAGGGAGCCGCCCCGGCACTGACCGGCTACCAGCCCCCGCAGCGGATGGTCTACTGCGGGCTGTACCCGTCCGACGGGCAGGACTTCTCGGAGCTGCGTGAAGCCCTGGAAAAACTCTCGATCAACGATCCGAGCTTCGACTTCCAGCCGGAAACCAGCGACGCGCTCGGCTTCGGGTTCCGCTGCGGCTTCCTCGGATTGCTCCACATGGAGATCATCCAGCAGCGTCTGGAGCAGGAAGCCAATATTGATCTCGTGCAGACAGCGCCGAACGTGACCTACCAGGTCACGACCAGGCAGGGGGAAGAGCTGGAGATCCACCGCCCGCAGGAAGTCCCCGATGCCGGGGACATCGTCGAGTTTCGCCAGCCGCTGGTGCGTGTGAACTTCGTTCTCCCGTCCGAAAACATTGGCACACTCATGAAGCTGTGCCAGGATCGCCGCGGCGTCCATCGCGCCACGGAGTACATTTCTCCCACGCGCGCGATGCTGCGATATGACCTGCCTCTGGCCGAGGTCATCTATGACCTGCACGACAAGCTGAAGAGCGCCACACGCGGCTACGGCACCATGGACTACGAACTCATCGGCTACTTCCCCGCCGATCTGGTGCGGCTGGATATCCTGGTCAACGGGACACGCGTCGATGCCCTGTCCATCATCTGTGAAAAGGCCGATGCTGACCGGCGCGGCCGCGCGATCACCAGGAAACTCAAGAGCGAGATCGACCGCCACATGTTCGAAGTGGCCGTTCAGGCGGCCATCGGCTCCCGCGTCATCGCCCGTGAAACAGTGCCTGCCATGCGCAAGAACGTGACGGCCAAGTGCTACGGCGGCGACATCACGCGGAAGCGAAAACTGTGGGCCAAACAGCGCGAAGGCAAGAAACGCATGAAGTCGATCGGCCGAGTGGATATCCCGCAGAAAGCGTTTATGGCCGTGCTCGACACGGGAAACGATAAGAAGTGACCGGACAGCCTGAGCAGCCGCGTGCGCGACCACACCGCTGGCGGTGGTGTGGCCGGGTCGTGCTGGCAGCCGCCGCAGCGCTTGCCACGCTGCGGCTCACGTCGATCCAGGGCTGCCTGCGCCCCGTGCGGATCACCGGCGGGTCCATGGCCGATGCGTTCTGCGGACCGCACTTCCCGGTGACGTGCCACGAGTGCGGCATGCCGTTCCGCTGCGGCACGGAGTTCCCACCCGCCGGGAATCTGGCTACCTGCCCGAACTGCGGCTGCCACGACAATCCGGTCGATACCTCGCGCCCCGCCCCTGGCCAGCGCGTCGTGATCGATCGGTGGGCAGGCAAGATACCCGGCCTGCGGGTCTGGCAGGCTGTCGCCATCCGGACCCCGCACGACCCGCACCGCCTGACCGTCAAACGACTCGTAGCGCGGGGCCCCGGGCGCGTTGCAATCCGGGACGGCGACGTGTACCTCAACCACCAGATCCAGCGCAAGTCCCTCGCGCAGCTGCGCGACGTCCGCATCCTCGTCCACGATGACACGTACCGCGCGCCCCAGGCCGACCGCTGGCAACCGGCGCGGCCCGATGCAGCGTGGAAAGCCACCAGCACCGGTTACGTCTTCGTCCCGGCGACACGCCCGGACCTGCAGGTCCAGTGGCTGGATTACACCCAGTGGACCTGCTGGCCCCACGATGACCCGGACCGGGACCGCACCCAACACGTTCCGATCTTCGACCACGACGCCTATAACCAGAGCCTCTCGCGGGGCGGCCTGCACCCGGTGCCGGATATCATGCTGGCGTGCCAGCTACAGGTCAGCGAGCCCGGCCACTGCATTCTGAGACTGACCAGTCGCGGCGATGAATTCACCTGGGACTTCGCCGCCGCGCCGGACAACTGCCAGCTGCGGTGGAACGGACGCGCCGTGGCGACCGCTCCCGGACCGCACCGGCCAGCCCCCTGGCTGATCGAGCTGGCCGCCTGCGATCAACGCCTCCTGGCTGCCGTGGACGGTGTGATCGTCTTCGAGTTCCCCTACCAGCCAACTGCCGGCGCGAGCAGAGACCAGCGACGACTCTCGATCGGCGGGCGAGACGCACACGTGCGGTTCGAGACTCCCCGAGTCTATCGTGACCTGCATTACGGGGGGCCCGGGGGCGCAGAGCGCTGGGAGGCATCCGAGCCACTGCAGGCAGCCGAGTGGTTCGTCCTGGGGGACAACGTCCCGATCTCGATCGACAGCCGGCTCTGGTCAGCCATCGCCGGACGGGATATTCTGGGACCGGTACGACCTTGGATTCGTTTTCGTTAACGTCCGCAACATGAGAGTTGCTTCCAGCCTGCGGGCCAGGCCGATCTGGACACCGAACCTCTGCCACTGCCCCCTATCTGGCAGGGTGAGAATTTGGGCTGTATCGAACTCGCGCTCAGCGAATACAATCACGTATTCTGCGCCAATTGGATTTGTCACGAACAGGAGAAGCGGCGTCGGCGTCGCGGTCTGGCCCGCCTGGCTTACGGGAAGCCTGCGCTGAGGAGTTCGTCTGGCCCGCCTGAACACCTGAAGAAGACATCATGAGCAAATCGAGACCCACCGCAGCGGTGCCAGCTCATCACGAATCGCGCGCGTCGCGCCGGGAGGAATCCACGCCGCCGTCTGGCTACGCGTCGCGGGAAACAACCGAGTCGGTGGCGCTGGCGGTCATCCTGGCCTTTCTTTTTCGGGCGTTCGTGGCCGAGGCGTTCGTCATTCCCACAGGCTCCATGGCTCCGACTCTGATGGGGCAGCACAAGGATGTGCAGTGCCCGGAGTGCGGTTACTGGTACCAGGCTGGCGCCAGCCTGGAAGATGGGGCGACGGCCCAACAGCGCGGAGAGACTCCCCGGATCGTCGTGGCCACGACGTGTCCCTTGTGCCATTACCGGCTGATCCTGGACCTGCGGAATAACGCCAACCAGGCGACCTTCTCGGGCGATCGCATCCTGGTGAGCAAATTCGTGTACGACTTTGCGCCGCCGGAGCGTTGGGATGTGATTGTGTTCAAGTATCCGTTTGACGCGAAACAGAACTACATCAAGCGTCTGGTCGGCCTGCCGAACGAGCAGATCCGGATCAGCCGAGGTGACGTGTTCATCAAGGGACCGGAGGCGGACACGTACGCGATTGCGCGCAAGCCGGACCACAAGTTGAAGAGCATGCTGCAGGTGGTGGATGACACGCGGCACATTTCGCGGCGTTTGACCGCCATCGGCTGGCCCTTGCGGTGGCAGCCGTGGGCCGCTGGAGTGCCGGACGTCACCGATGCCTGGTCGACAAGTGACGACGGGCACACGTATGACACAGAGGCGGTAGCCGGGCAGGACATCTGGTTGCGGTATCGCCACATTGTGGCGTCCGACGATGACTGGAAGCTGATTGAAGACGGCCAGCAGCCACCCATGGTGTCAGATCGCCGCAGTGAGCTGATCACGGACGTCTACGCCTACAACTCCTTCACGTCGATCAGTCCGACGTTTCTGTCGGGTGCGGGGCCGAAGCGCAGACCGGAAGACTACGCCGACGCGCGGTTTGCCGGGGAGACGCTCGGGCTGTACTGGGTGAGCGACCTGGCGCTGGAAGGGGACGTGGAAGTGAAGGGGGACAGTGGCGAGCTGCTGTTGCTCCTGGTCAAGGGCGGAACGACCTACACGTGTCGCATCGATGTCGCGACCGGCGCGGCGACGCTGGCCGTTGACGGCGACGATGGCGGGAAGGGGGCGTTTGTGGGGAGTGACGGGACGCGGGCCGACACGCCGGTGGGGCAGACCGCGATCCAGGGTCGTGGTACCTACCGCGTGCGTTTCTCGAACGTCGACGCCGAGATCCGGCTGTGGGTGAACGAGCGGCGGGTGACCTTCAACGGGCCCACCACCTACGCGCCGCGCGACACGCTGCGGCCCGTCACCTCGGAGCTCGACCCCGGGGATCTGGCGCCGGCCGGGATTGGCACGCGGGATGTGGCTCTGCACATCCAGCGTCTGCGCGTGCTCCGCGACGTGTACTATGTGGCCACCCGGGCCGGGAACGTACCCGAATACACGGTTCCGTATGGACACCGGAAGATCAAGGAGATCCTGCGCAGCCCGGAACGCTGGCCCGAGACCGATCTGTTCGACATGCAGGCCGAGATGCAGATCACGATGGAGGCGGGTCAGCTGTTCCCGCTGGGGGACAACAGCCCCCAGAGCTCGGATGGCCGGATGTGGGAGCAGCACTATGTCGACCAGGACTTGTTGATCGGCAAGGCTCTGTTGATCTACTGGCCACACCCCTGGTATCGTCCGATTCCCTACCTTCCCAACTTCAAGCGGATGCGACTGATTCACTGATCGTCAGCGGGACGACGGTCACGGAGGACGCCTTCATGTACATTCTGGAAGCGCACGGATTGGTCAAGTCGTTTGGGCGCCGACGTGTGGTGGACGGTGTACACCTGCACGTCGAACCGAGTGAGATTGTCGGCCTGCTGGGGCCGAACGGGGCGGGCAAGACCACCAGTTTCCGCATGATCTGCGGCATGCTGGAACCGGATGCCGGCCATGTCTACCTGTCGGGCCAGGAAGTCACCTCCTGGCCGATGTATCGCCGGGCTCGGGAAGGGGGCATGGGTTACCTGGCCCAGGAGAAGAGCGTGTTCGGCAAGCTGACGGCTGAACAGAACCTGCTCTGTATGCTGGAGTTGCTCGGGATCCACGGCAAAGCGAGGCGCCAGCGGTGTGACGAGCTGCTGCGGCAATTCAACATCGAACACGTCCGCAAGTCTCGGGCGTCCAAGCTCTCGGGGGGCGAACGGCGGCGGCTGGAAATCGCCCGCTGCCTGATCTCCGAACCGCAGATCATCATGCTGGACGAGCCGTTTGCAGGGATCGACCCCATTACAGTACAGAGCATTCAGGCCATCATCTGTGACCTGCAGCAGCAGGGCATCTCGATTCTGATCACCGATCACGCGGCGCGCGAAATCCTGCAGATCGTCGATCGCTGCTACGTCATCAGCGACGGCAAGGTGCTGTGCGACGGCACGCCGGAGCAGATCAAGCAGCACGAAGAAGTACGGCGCCGCTATCTGGGTGACATCGACAGGCCGCTGACAGGCCCTCCCACCCCGCACATGCTGGTGGCGCGGGCGACCGAGCGGCGTTAGTGGCAGTGGACACCATACCGTTCGCAACGCCCCCCTGACGTGCCTCCCCGCGCCGCTCGACCATGGCCTACCCGGAGACGGCCCCTTGACCATTGGCAGGTTTGTATTCACCTTTGTGAGAGTGCCGTCGCACGGCACCCGCTCAGTCAGATTTCTTACGTGAGGCAGCCGATGGGTACCCCTTACTTTCAGGAGTTGTTTGCCGACCGGATCGGTGGTTCCCGCTACGGGATGGATACAGAGATCTACAAGTTCGAGCGGATCAAGCGGGCCAAGCGTCAGGCGCTGGCGGACTTCCCGGACCGCCAGCTGGTGGATTTTGGCATCGGCGAGAACGACGCCATGGCGCCGGTGACGGTGCGGCAGCGGATGGCGGAGGAGATCAACCGGCCGGAGAACCGGGGTTATGCGGACAACGGGATCCCGGAATTCAAGCAGGCGGTGGCGCGGTTCATGGGGCGGACTTTTGGCGTGGAACTCGACCCTGTCACGGAGATAAACCACTGTATCGGGTCCAAGACGGCGTTGGCAATGCTGCCCGCTTGTTTCATCAATCCGGGTGACATCACGCTCATGACCGTGCCAGGCTATCCGGTTGCGGGCACGCATACGCGGTACTACGGCGGCGTGGTATATCAACTGCCGCTGCTGCCGGACAACGCGTTCCTGCCCGACCTGCAGTCGATTCCCGGGGACGTCCGGGCGCGGGCCAAGCTCCTCGTGCTCAACTATCCCAACAGTCCCACCGGCCAGGTCGCAACACGGGCGTTCTATGAGCAGGTGATCGATTTCGCGCGCGAGAATCGGATCGTGGTCGTCCAGGATGCGGCACACGTGCTGTTGACGTTCGCGGGGGAGCCGCTGAGTTTCCTGTCGGTTCCCGGCGCGCGTGACGTGGGGGTGGAGGTGCATTCGCTGTCGAAAGGTTTCGACATGATCGGCTGGCGCATCGGTTGGGTGTGTGGCAACGCCCGGATCGTGCAGGCGTTCGCGGACGTGAAGGACAACTGTGATTCCGGTCAGTTCATGGCGATCCAGAAGGCGGCGGTCACAGCACTGGACGATCCAGCGATTCCACAGCGCACGAATGCCAAGTACCGCCGCCGACTCGCCAAGCTCGTCGAGATGCTTACCCGGTGCGGGTTTCAGTGCCAGATGCCGGGCGGGAGTTACTTTCTCTACACGCGCGCGCCCCGCGGTGTGGAGGGGGGGCCCGAGTTCGCGTCCGCGGAAGAGGCCAGCCAGTATCTGATCCGGGAGCTCTCGATGGTCACCGTGCCCTGGCACGAAGGGGGTCAGTTCCTGCGTTTCTCGGCCACGTACGTGGCGGACGACGAAGCAGCTGAAGACGCACTGATGCAGGAGGCGCAGCGGCGTCTGACACAGGTGCAGCTCCGCTTCTGACCCGCCGCACGCGTCTCAGAACTGATCCAGACCGGTCGGAGCCGTTCCACGTATCCGCCCGCGAGGCGATGTCCTGGACCGCATGGCGAATCTGGAGCGCAGTGCTCCCACATGTACGGCTACTGGTTCGGTGCCACGCCCGCCGGGGGAGCTGCGCCGGTACCTGGGAATCCCGAGGGCATGCCGCGCTCGTCGTCGTCCTCGTCGGTTTGCATCAGCATCTGCAACTTGAAGTCCGCGGGGAACTCTTCGTCGAGCTGATCGAGTACGAGCTTGTAGCGGAGGATCACTTCGTGCAGGTCCTCTCCCATCTCGTCGTCGACCAGTTGCGGATACTGCTCGAAAATGCGTGCCCATTCATCCCAGGCCATTTCGTACTGTCGCTTGGCTTCCTCCGGCGCCCCTCGTTCCGCCTCGCGGTCACCGAACATCATGTAGCGGCGGGCATCGGCGGTGGTCTTGGATGATTCGACTTCGCAGCGGGTCCGCCAGTAGGCGTAGTTCACGATCCCGCAGTACGACGCCGTGCGATCGGCGATATTGGCCATGTCATCCGCTCGCCGGGCCAGATTGAGGGCTTTCGCACGCAGTTCCTGCGGCATGGCCTGCGCGACATCCATGTCCGTCACGGTCAACTTCTGAGACGCCCGCGCGAAGGTGGCATATTCGTCTTCGGTCATCTCCACCCGGGGTTTCTTCGAATCGAACACGGTCAGTTCTTCCGGAGTCAGAGTGGAGCGCCGTTCCTCCCGCACTTGCTCCCGCAGCCCTGGTGACAGCTGTTCCAGTTCCGCGCGCAGCGTCTCGATCTCCTGGCGGACTTCATCGAGCCTGCCCAGGCGGACGGTGTAACCAAACGTGGTGGGGATGTCCATGGCCCCGAACTTGTTCCATTCGAGCCCGGCCTGCCGCCACGCTTCGCGCGTCTTCTCGCCCGGCGTGACCTCTTCGGTGATCGCGTCTGCGTGCGAGATGAGGGCCATCGACGGGTCGGAGTAGAAGAGGACCGAACTGCGCCGCTTGTCGGTCAGACCTTCCTGATTCATGTCCAGACGCATCCAGGTGACAGGCACTCCTTTCTCCACCACGTCCTCCGACTGCCGGTACCACAGGTAGGCCACGAGCCAGTTGTCAGGCAGGCCGTCCGGTCCCCGCGCGCTGTTCATGTTGACGTGGTCCATCAGCGTGTTGTGGAAATCCTTGTCCTCGCGGAACAGGCGTCGGAACTGCACCTTCTCGTCGGAAATCCCGATCTTGTGACCGACAAACCACCCCAGGCCCCAGAAGAGCCGAGGGTTGCGCTGGTTGTACTTGGTCCCCTCCAGCAGAAACTCCAGCCCTTTCTTCACCCAGTGATAGCGCGAACGGTAGTCGTCGAACTCGGCCGATACGTTGTAGGACAGGTTGTGCGCCTGGTACTCCCACACGGTGATGTAGTTCGGCTGCAGCTTGGCGATCTGATTGAGGGTGGCCGACAGCTTATCCCAGCTCTCGGTCTTCTTGTAGCGCTCGGCTTTCGTCCACAACAGGTTCGTCGCCACGCCGCGCAGGCCGAGCGTCGCCATCTTCATCGTCTCGCTGGCCGGATCGATCTGGCCCAGTTCCGCTTGTGACAGCCCGTAGCTGGACCGCAGGCGTGCCAGCTTCCCGCCCGCGCTCGCGCCCTGGCTCTCGTCCGATCCGCCGCCCTGGGAACTGGTGGCCGGCTGCCCCAGCAGAAACAGGGGAAACAGCAGCACAACAATCGCGCAGGAATATACGATCTTCCGGATAAAGGAGGCATTCTGAGTCATGCGGCAACTTCTCGCGTTCTCATGAAGAAGTATCCGACAATCGCAATGGCGGTGACGTAGACGAACGTCGTCAGGCACTGACGCGCCAGCAATTGATCATAGTAATTGAAGCTGTACGCCACGTACTCGCTGGCCCGGCCCAGCCCGGAGAAATCGGGCAGCACGCCGGACAGCGCGCGGACAATGGTGAGATAGACTTTGTCCATGAACTTGACGATATGCACGCCCAACTCGAAATTCCCAAACTGCAGCGGCGTGACCACGTTGTCCTGGTTCACCAGCCGGATCAGGGCCTCGATCGGGCCACCCCCCCAGGCCTTGCCCGTCCACAGATCCTGCACGAACGACCCGAAGAAGCCCAACAGCACGGCGAACATCGTGCCCAAAATGGCGACCGGCGTGCTCAGGAACGTGCTGAACATGACCCCCAGGCAGACCACGATGATCATCTGGAGCCAGATGCCGATGTAGCCTTTGGCAAAGTTCCACCCGAAGGGCGCGTCCGGCGCTTCGATGTACAAGTCGGCCTGCGCCATGCCGAAATACTGCACCGCATCATCGCACCGCACGATGATGTCCAGTTCCCCCTCGTGCACCAGATCAGCGAACAGATCGATCTCGCGCTGCGACGCCCCATCCGCACTCTCCATGCGCAGCTTGCGAGGAATATGCAGCTGCTGTAACTCGTACTCTCTGGAGATGAATCCAATCGGCTCGCACTGAATCGGATTTCGCGGATCGGTACTCTTGAGAATGATGATGCCGCGCACGCCGGTGACGATGTCCCCTTTGTAGGTCCGGAACACGCTCAACGTCAGCCCCAGCGGCAGGTACTCCGGATAGTCCCGGTCCGACAGCCCCTGGAACCTCCAGATGGCCGACGCCAGGGTCCGCCCTTCAATGTAACTGCGGTACTCCCATTCCTTCCCCACGCTGATGCCCTTCTGCGTCGGGTTCCCTTCGCTGTCGAGGAACCGCATCTGGCCGTAGATGGGGACCCGCGCCACGAGCGCTCCGTAAGGTGCACCGATCTCGTACGCCACCGGGTCGGAAGGATCGGCATCTTGGCTGCGGGTCACCTGATGCTGGTGCCCCATGATCTTGTCGGTCGTGCCCCGCCCCGTGTCGTCCACCTTCCAACTGTGCCGGTGGTACGAATTCATCGTGGTCGTACCTTCCCACCCCGGCGAGGCATCCCCCTCGGCCACCGGTGCCAGGGCCGCCAGCCCTTCGGGCAGCACGCCGTGCTCGTGCTCCATGCCGCGGACGACGAAGAAGTAGCTGATGACCCCCATGACGGCCAACAGCACCGTGATCACCGCGACGAAGCCGAAGATCCGACCCAGGACCAACTCCCCCGCGCGAACCGGCTTGGTCACGATCGTGTATATCGTCCTGCTCTTGATGTCGGCCGGAATGCTGGCCGTCGAGAGGAACAGCGCCAGCACGATCGCCAGATACGTCGTCGTGGTCAGCACGAAGCTCAGATACAGGTGGGCCGGGTCATCGCTCTTGCGGTCCAGAAACCAGCCGGCAAACAGGAAGATCAACGCGAAAATCACAAAGCTCA
The DNA here is from genome assembly GCA_012729315.1 of Planctomycetaceae bacterium. GTDB lineage: Bacteria > Planctomycetota > Planctomycetia > Pirellulales > Pirellulaceae > JAAYDI01. The sequence goes on along the minus strand of JAAYDI010000004.1, from coordinate 30,077 downwards.
CGATCACCCGGCGCCGGATGGATTCCTTGACGGTCAGCCGTGCAATGGCCAGCGTGCGGCGCAGCGACGCCGCCGGCAGATCCTTGCCGATGGCCGTGGCAATCACCGTCGCGACGGCGTAAAAGCCCTCCACCGGCCCACGGCGCGCGGCCGAGACCAGGAAGCAGCCAAAGATGGCCAGAAAGGTCAGGACCGGGACGGCAATAATGAAGTACTTGATCGCCGGTCCAAACCACTCGGCAAATGTCAGGAATTCTTCCGGTCGAATTTCCATGGCGTTGCGACGATGCCTTTGTGTTCTGCAAGGGTGATGGTGCGAGGAATGTATCCGGGCCCCCTGCACGGCGGCCCGGCATAGGGCGGCGGTCCGCCTACCGCGGCTCCATCCGCTCGTGCGCACGACGGCCCGGATGAGCCTCGCTCTCACGCACGATGGACAGGAACAGATCTTCCAGCGTTGTGGTCGGATGGTCCATCCCGACCAGCGTACCGCCATGCTTCTCAATAACCTGGCGGATCTCGTCCTCGGCCGCCTTCGTCAGCCCCTTGGCGCGAAACTGCGTTTCATCCTGGAGCGTCAGTAACGTGTCGATCCGCCCCAACTCCTTGAGCTCACCCGAGTGCAGGATCGCGATCCGGTCACAGACATCCTGAATGTCCGGCAACAGGTGACTGCACAACAGGACCGTCTTGCCCTCATCCCGCAAGCGCAGGATCGTGTCCTTCATCTCCCGCGATCCCATCGGGTCCAACCCGGTCGTCGGTTCGTCCAGCAGAATCAGATCCGGATCGTTGATCAGCGCCTGCGCCAGCCCGATACGCCGCGTCATGCCCTTGGAGTATTCCTTCAGCTGCCGCCGCCGGGCCCAGTCCAGCTTGACCTCGGATATCAGCCGGTTGACACGTTCCTTCCGCTCCGCAGCCGGTATGTTGAACAGCCGCGCGTAGAAGTCCAGCGTCTCCTCGGCGTTGAGGAACTTGTACAGGTACGACTCCTCCGGCAGGTACCCAATCCGCTCGTTCTTGCTCACGTCACTGGCATCCTGACCGAACACCAGTGCCCGGCCGCTGGTTGGAAAGAGGAGTCCGAGCAACAGCTTGATGGTCGTGGTCTTCCCGGACCCGTTGGGGCCGAGCAGCCCGAAGATCTCCCCTCGCCGCACTTCCAGGTCCAGCGCCTTGAGAGCGCGAACCTTCTGGCGCCCCCAGAAATCGCGGTAGACTTTGGTCAAGTTGTGCGTCTCAATCACAACGTCCGACTGCGGCGCCGGCTGGGGTTGGGGACGCTTCGCAACAGCTGAATCACTACTCATGGGTGGTTTCCGTGGCCAATTGGTACTTCGGTCGAACCCGGCGCTCACGAGCCCCCGCGAACGACCCTCTGTAGTTCAGATCGCCTTTGGACGGTGCCCGACCGGTCGTCTATAGTGTACGCTCACTACCCACCGACAGTTCGGGGTATGGGGTGCCCCGGCATGGATCGGGCAGTATTATCGCTCGATCTGGCGAGCCGGAACAAGACTTCTAGTATAGACCGGTGGCTCGATCCTACAAGAAGATACCGGATGACAGTGCAGCGGCGGCCAATACGAGACTACCAGTCGGCGGCGGAATTCCTGTTCGGGCGGATCAACTACGAGCGGACGCGGCGCATCTCGTACCGTTCACGGAACTTCCGGCTGGACCGGATGCGGGAGCTGGCGGCGCGGCTGGACCATCCCGAGCGGGCCTTTCCGGCCGTCCACATTACGGGCACCAAGGGCAAGGGCTCCACGGCCGCCATGGCCGCCAGCGTCCTGGGCGCGGCCGGCTACCGGACCGGACTCTACACATCCCCCCACCTGCACCGTCTGGAAGAGCGTTTTGTAGTGGACGGCCAGCCGTGTGATGAGGCGACCCTGGTCTCGCTGCTCTCGCGTCTGCAGGGCCCGGTGCTGGACATGGACGCGGAAGCACTGCGGGCGGGGGATCGGCTGGGCCCCACCTACTTCGAAATCACGACGGCCGCCGCGCTGCTGTATTTCCGGGACCGGCAGGTGGATGCCGCGGTACTGGAAGTGGGGCTGGGAGGCCGCCTCGATTCAACAAACATCTGCCACCCGGTCCTCTCGATTATCACCAGTATCAGCCTGGACCATACGCGCCAGCTCGGCCAGACGCTGGCCGCCATCGCCCGCGAGAAGGCGGGGATCATCAAGCCGGGGGTACCGGTCGTGACCGGCGTCACCGCCCCCGAGCCATTCGGTGTGATCGCCGAGATCGCGGGGCACCAGCACGCGGAACTGCTGGCGTTAGGACGCGACTTCACATTCGACTATTGGAGCGAGCTGCCGGCCGCCGACCGGAACGATGCGCGCGTGTCCAGCCGCTGTGGAGGCCTGGATTATCGCGAGGAGGTGGATGGTCAGCGGGTGGAGTTCAGCCGCGTGCCGCTCAGCCTGCTGGGTCGCCATCAGGCTGCCAACGCCTCCGTGGCCATCGCCGCCTGCCGCCGGCTCAGCCGCCAGGGGTGGCGGCTGGACGAAACGACGATTCGCGCGGGGATGGCCCGTGCCCACTGTCCCGCCCGGATCGAGATTCTCTCGCAGGCGCCGACGATCATTCTCGACACGGCGCACAATCCCGCGTCGATCGCGGCGCTGATGGAGTTGATCCTGGAGCGGTTCCCCGGCGTCCCGCGCGTGCTCGTCTTTGCCACGAGTACGGACAAGGACGCGCCGACGATGCTGCAGCAGCTGCTCCCGCACTTCACGCACGTCGTGTTCACTCGCTACCTGAACAATCCGCGGGCCATGGATCCCGACCAGCTGCTGGCCCAGGCTCAGTCGATTCAGCAGTCCCTGGGGCTGACCCAACTGACCCTTCACCTGCGGCCAAGCCCGGAGACGGCCTGGCGGCTAGTGGAGTCGCTGGTGACGCCGGCCCACCTGGTGTGCATCACCGGATCGTTTTTCCTGGCGGCCGAAGCGCGGCAGTACGCGGAGTCGTTCGGCCGGTTGCCGTTGGCCTGCACCTGACACATGTTCCGGTCTCCGGCTCGCCCGGGGGCCGGCGCGCCGGATCGCCCGCTCCGCCGCACCCGCTGGCGGCGTCCAGCCGTTCACGTGGCCGGCACGAGTTTCTCCTTCAGGTAATCTACCGCGCGCTGCAGCTGCAGGTCCGGCACGGAGGGGGGCGCGTCGGCGGCCGGCGTCTGCGCGCCACCTTCTTCGGACAGCACGTCGCGCGCGCTGCGCTGTTCGTACAGCGCCCCGTACTGTTCGTCTGTCAGCACGACCTCGAGCCCCGGAGACGGGCGGACACCCCACTCGTCTTCGTCGTGCGCGTCTTTGCCGCGGTGGATGTTGTGGCCGCTGGGGCGCCAGTAGCCGGCCGTGGTCAACTTCAGCGCGCTGGTGCCGTGCTCCAGCTTGATCACGTTCTGGACCGTCCCTTTGCCCCAGGAACGCTGGCCGGCGACCAGCGCGCGGCCGTGATCCTGCAGGCAGGCAGCCACGATCTCCGAAGCACTGGCCGAATACCGGTCGACCAGCACGATCACCGGGATCGACGGGTCGACGATCGTGTCTTCCGGCTTCGCAGTGTACACGATCTCATCGCCGGGGGTCCGGCCGCGCATGCTGACAATCACCCCCCCGTCAATGAACATGTCGCTCGTTTCGATGGCCGCCTTCAGGAGCCCGCCGACGTTGCCACGCAGATCCAGGATCAACGCTTCCACCGGATGGTCCTGGAACTGCAGCACTTCGCCCAGTTCGTGCGCTGTGTATTCGCCAAAAGACGTGATCCGGACGTAGCCGATGCCCGGTTCCGACTCCAGATAATAGGTCCATCGCCCGTCCTCGCACAACCGGTCGCCGAGCACCGATTTCGTCCGGATCAACTCGCGCTCAATGCTCATCCGCTGCGGCTGCACGTCCTGGCCGGCGTGCCGCACCAGTAGCGTAACGGTGGTGCCCGGCAACCCCTTCATCCGCTTGACCGCCGCGTTGATGTCCATCGATTTGGTCGAGACGCCGTCGATCTCCAGGATCACGTCCCCCGCGCGCATGCCGGCCCGGTACGCCGGGCTGTCGAACACGGGATTGACCACGCGCAGCTCGTCCTTCTCCGGCGGGCCTTCCACCACCACGCCGATCCCAACAAACTCCTGGTCGATGATCTGCTGAAACTGCTGGAAATGCTCCGGGCCGATGTAGTCCGAGTACTCGTCCAGCTCACTGACCATTCCTTGCATGGCGTTTTCGAACAGCGTGCGCGGTTCGACTTCCTCGATGTAGTTGTTCTCGATGATCCCCATGGCATGGGAGACGATGAAGCCGAACCGATTGTGAGTGGCCTTCTGGTAGCAGACCAGCGACACCACGGCGGCGATCAAGATCGTGAGGATATTGCGAAGCGGCATGCACGTTCCCCGGATTCAAACCCTGCGGTGGATCAGGTGACTGACAAACGCGACGAAGCAGGCTGCACAGCGCGGCGATCAGCCACCGCCGATCTGGAACGCCGCTTCTTCGTAGGGCTGTATGACGACAAAACCATCCCCGTTGAACTCCATCTGGATCGACTCGCCACTCCCGCGGCCGAAGAACGTCTTGAGTGAGACATCGGTACGCAACTCCGGGTGCAGGGAGCCGGCCCAGGCGATGGTGGCACTGGGATCGGTCCGCGCCGGGCCCCCGACACTGGATCCAGTGCGCGACACACACTCCGCCCATGGGGAGACCGTCGCCGCGTTGCGCCCCCCGCGCATCCGCACTTGTGCTTCAGCCCTGCTGCCCCCGCCACCGGCCTGTGCTCACAACATAGCAGATCTCAGGGCTGCCGATACAGCCCGAAGATGAAGATGATATTGGGAAGCCCGTGCGGCGCAGCCGCCGGGCGGAACCAACGGACCAGACGCCAACGGACCAGCCATGCGCCGCGCGGTCCCGCGCCGCCGCGTGCCCCCCCGGGCCGGTCAGGAGTGCGCGAACGAGTCCATGATCCGATAGAGCTGCTGGGGATCAATGGGTTTGGAGATGTAGCCGTCCATGCCGGCCGCCAGGCACTTCTGCTCGAACCCCGTCACGGCGTGCGCGGTCATGGCGACGATGGGGGTGTGGCGGCCGGTGCCGTGTTCCGAGGCGCGGATCAGTCGTGTCGCCTCCAGGCCGTCGATTTCGGGCATTTCCACGTCCATCAGCACGAGGTCGAAGGGGCGCTGGCGGGCGGCGTCGACCGCTTCGCGCCCGTTGTTGACGACATGGACGGTGTGTCCCTGCAGTTCGAGCAGGCCGACCGCGACCTCCTGATTGACCGGACAGTCTTCCGCCAGCAAGATGGCGTACTGGCCGCGTGGCGGCGCCGGTTCCACACCGGCCACCTCGCCCGGGCGCTGGTCGTCGGTGCCGCGCACGCCGTTCGACGCCGCCCGCAATTCCGCCGGCTGGACCGGCTTGCCAGGGCACCGAGCTTCGGGGTGCGGACCGAGATCCTCCGGCAGTTCGTGGTGCACGGCACGGCTGCGGGTATGGGGATCGAGCACTGCGACCGAACCGCTGCCCGCTGGCGGTGGCCGATCCAGGGGCACCGTGAAGTGAAACGTGCTGCCGCGTCCGACGGCACTTTCCACCCACAGTTGCCCGCCGAACAGGCTGACCAGCTGCTGTGAGATCGCCAGGCCCAACCCTGTGCCGCCGTAGCGCCGCGTCGTGGACGCGTCGGCCTGGCTGAACGATTGGAAGATCTTCTCCTGTTTGTCCGCCGCAATACCGATGCCCGTGTCCTCGACGGTGAAGTGCAGGTGCACGGCTCTTTCCGTCTGGTGCTGGACCGATACGTCGACGACGACCTCCCCCTGGTCCGTGAACTTGACCGCGTTGCCGACCAGGTTGAGAACGATCTGCCGCAGGCGGCCGGCATCTCCCAGCAATTCGGCCGGGACGTCAGGGGCGATGCGGCAGATCAGTTCGAGCCCCTTCTTCTCAGCCGGTATGGCCATGATGCGAGCGACACCGAACACTACGTCGCGAACGCTCAGCGGCATGCACTCCAACTCCATCCGGCCCGCTTCGATCTTGGAGATGTCGAGGATGTCGTTGAGCAGACACATCAGGCCGTCTGCCGACTGGCTGAGCGTCGTGAGGTAATGACGCTGCTGGGCGTTCAGGTCGGTCTGGAGCGCGAGTTCGGTCATGCCGATGACACCGTTCATGGGCGTGCGGATCTCATGACTCATGGTTGCCAGGAACTGGCTCTTGGCATGGTTGGCCGCCTCGGCCGCCTGCATGGCTTCGCGCAGATTGTCTTCGGTCAGCAGCAACTCCTGCGCAATGCGTTCCAGTTCCGCATTCGTCTCGGCCAACTGCTGCGCCCGCATCTCAGCCGCGGCCGTCCGGTCAGCGACACGTTGTTCGAGCGTTTCATTGAGACGTTGCAGTTCCTGGAACCATTCGGCATTCTCCAGCGCCGCGCCGGAGATCGCGGCGATGAAGTCGGCCAGGCGCTCCTTGTCCGGCCCGAACAGCCCGCGGACATGCCGGTGTGTGACGTAGACGCACGCGACCGGGCGCCCGCGTTGGAAGATCGGCACGCAGATGGACGACCCTTCCTGCGGCGTCGCGGCGGGCCCGGCAGCCGACATCCCCCACGTTTCGCTGGCGGTCACCGAGCGTCCTTCCCGGATCGCCTGCTCCACTAACGCCCGGTGGAACGGCGCGTCTCGCGGCGTGATCTGGAGCGTTTCGGCATCCTGGCGGACCTGCAGCAGCAGGCAGCGTTCACCGTGCAGCAGGTGCAGCGCCGCGCGGCGTACTTCCTCGAACACGACGTGCGGCGACAGTGCGGCGGCGATCTTCCGTCCCGAATCGAGCACGGTGTCGAAGCGATCGACCAGCGACAGCATGACCGACTCGCGGGCAGCGGACTCGGCGCGCCGCTGGCTGGCGGCGTGCGTGGTGAACGCCTCCAGTAGGATCTGGGCCTCCGCCACCTGCTGCTTTGCGCCGGGCCACCCGAGTGCCTGTCCGATCCGGCCGCGTGCCAGGAGGGACTGGGCGTATTCGAACCGCGCTTCCTGCCGTTCCGCCAGACGCAGGCTCTTGTCGATCAGTCGGCGGGCTTTCTGCGACCGGCCGCGCAGCGCCGCCAGGTAGGCACATTCGCGCCAGGCATGGGGCAGATCGCAGGGGAATGCGCGCGCGGCTTTCAGCACGTCGCGCGCCAGCATTTCGGCGCTGCGCAGCTGCGCCTGGCGGCGCTGCGGCGTCCACTGCGTGCTCTCCTCGATCTGCCGGCGCCGGCAGGTCAACAGCCAGACCTGGCACGACTGCGTGAAGACGTTCTGGATGCGCGGGCAGACCGCCAGCTGGCTGGCCGCCGCCAGGTAGTCCGCCGCTGCATCGATCTTGTCGGCGTAGTACAGCTGCACCCCCTGGGCAAACAGCACCTGCAGCTGCCCCCGCCCGTCCGATCTCTGACGCTGCAATTCGGCGTTCAGGATCTGCTGAGGGATGGCACCGCAGGTCGCCCGCGCCCAGATGTCCAGGCTCATGCCTACCGCCTGTTCGTCCCCGACTTCGACGCCCGACTCGTGGTGTAGCCGGGCCTGCTCCGACGCTTCCTCCATCTCACCCAGCCGGTACAGCGCGCACGAATACTGGAAACGGGCGACATGCACTTGCCAGAAGTCACCGGTGGGTTCAAGCAGTTGGATGGCATCGCGGCAGGCCGCGGCGCACTCGCGGAACCGGGCCGCCGCGTACAGAACCAGACCGTAATACGACAGCGCCTGACCCTCCCCCCGCGGATCGCCCGAGGCCCGGCAGATGGCCAGCCCCTTGCGGGCGTAAGCAATGCCGCGCGAAAACCAGTGCATCAGCGTCAGCGCCGGCGCGTGTTCCGAATAGGCACGGGCCAGTTCCAGCGTCGGCTTGTAACACTCCGCCAGGTTCATGCCTTGCAAGTGGGATACCAACGTCGCCAGCCCGGATCGCGTGAACCAGTAACCATGCGCCAGCTGACTGAAGAGCCGGACCGTCAGCAGAACGACCGCGTCGGGTGGATCACGCCGCCGGTGCACGAACAGCCATGGCATGACGGTGTGGCAGAACTGGACCAGGATCTCCCAGCATGCGCGGGCCGCCAGGGCGGTCGGAGTGAACGGGCTCCGATACCCCAACGCTGCCAGGGCGCGCTCGAAATACTCGACCGCCTGCTCCGTGTCGTCCCGATGTTGCGCGAGTTCCCCCAGCATGCCAAGCACTCGGGCCTCCGCCACGTGGTTGTCGACCAGATGAATCGCCTGCTGGAGCAGCCGCTCAGCATCCGCATGGCGTCCGCGCAGCTTCAGCACACTGCCGAGCCCTTCCGCAATCTGGAACTGGATGCTGCGCGGGGCCGTGTCGGCACCGCGCTGGGCGATCTGGTACTGTTGTTCGGCGGTCTGCAGCGCGTACTGAGCCCGCGCCCGCTCCGCCGCGTCGAGCGCGTACGGCAGCGCCCGCCGGCTGTCCCCCGCCGCATCGTAGTGATAGGCCAGTTCTGAGTTGCGGGTGGGGTACTTCCGCGCCAGGTACTCGGCCGCGGACAGGTGCGTCTGCCTCCGCTCATCGTCGGACATGTGATCCAGCAGGACGCGCCGAATCTGGTCATGGACAAACACGCCGTGGTAGCCGTCAGGGCGGACCCACACCAGTTGACGGCGGCGGGCTTCGTCCAACGCCGCCAGCGCGGCGGCGAGCGTACAGCCCGTCAGCGCGGCGGCAATCTCCAGATCGAATTCCTGGCCCAGCACCGCGCCGATACGCAGCAGCTCGACTGTGCGTGTGGGCAGCAACTCGATCCGCCGCGTCAGGAACGCCCCCGCATGGTGCGACGACGGCAGGTCGGCTGTGGCCGTGGTCTCGATCCGCCACCCCTGCGCGTCGGCCACCATCGCGCCGGATTCGACCAGCCCATACAGGACGGCGGAGGCCATGAGCGGGCTGCCCCCCGACAGCCTCCCCACCACCTCCACCACTTCGTCGGGCAGCGGACCCGCCATCGACTCGACCAGTTGCCGGATGTCATGCGGATCCAGCGGCTGCAGCTTCAGCTGCGTGTTGGCCGCCAGCAGCCGTATCCGATGCCCGGCCGGGACTTCCTCCGAGCGGAAGATCAGCACTACCATGACCCGGCTGCCGTCGGCAGCCGCTTCCTGGATGCTGGCCTGCCATCGCTCCAGCGCCGTGATCGTCAGATCGTCACACCACTGGCAGTCGTCCAGGATGACCAGCGCCGGCTGTTCGCGCGTGCCCAGCGCGTGAAGAAGCTGCACCACCCCCCGCACCTGACGCATCTCGTGATAAGCGCCGGGAACCCAATCCAGCGAGCCGGGCCATCCCAGTTCGTCCAGCAGTCGCGGAAACGCCACCGTCACCCACTCGACACGACTTCCCAGGCGTTTGAGCAAGCCATCGGCCACCGCCGGATTGGCGCGCACCGTCGTGACCAGATCCCGGACCACACCGTCGAATACCTGAAACGAATGCCGTCCCGTTTCACTCTTCGCGGCGCCACGCAACACCCACATCCCTTCCCGCATGGCGCGCCGCGCAGCTTCGTGGACCAGACGCGTCTTGCCGCTGCCCGATTCACCCTCCACCAGCACCAGCCGGGAAATGTGCAGGCACGCCTCGCGAATCTCGGCGTCCAGCTTGTCGCACTCCTCCAGCCGCCCGACATACGTCGGCTCCTTCAGGCTCCGCCGATGATCGGCTGCGCCGAGCGCCAGTGTCGGGGCGAGTTCGCCGTGTTCCACCGCCACCAGCAACTGAGTCAAATCGTGCAGCACCCCTTCCGCCGACTGATAGCGGTCGCGAGGATCCTTGCGCAGCAGCCGCTGCACGACCTCCTCCAGAATGGGAGGAATCGGGCCCCAGTGCACCGGCAACTCGGCCAGCGGCGCAGTCATGTGCTGAAACAGAACCTCGCCGACCGTCTCCCCGCGAAACGGCGGCTGGCCCGCCAGACACTCGTACAGCACGACCCCCACCGAATACAGGTCCGACGCTTCGCCTACATCGACGTCCATCGCGCCCGCCTGCTCCGGGGATATGTACAGCGCCAGCTCGGGGGACTGCTGTTCAGGCAGCACACGCAGCAGATCGCCGTGGGCCACTCCGATATCGATCAGCACCGCACGCACCACGGGACCCGCTGCATTGACAATGATGTTCGAAGGTCGGATGTTGCGGTGCAGTCGCTGGCAGGCATGCAGCTCGCGGAGCGACTGGCACAGACAGATCGCCAGACGCAGCGTTTCCCCCAGATTCAGCCGCCGATAGCGAAGACGCCACTTCAACGTGTCGCCGGAAACAAACGGCTTCACAACGTAGAAGAAGTCCTTTTCCGTCCCCATCTCCAGCAGCGGACGGGGATTGAGCCGGCGCAGCTCACACAGCTGCCGGCACTCTTCCTCCAGATGCCCCCGCATCGACGGCGACAACAGACGCGACTCCAGCGTCTTGATCACCACCGTCTCACTGCGCTCCCGGTCGAGTGCCAGGAGGGTGCGGAGGCCCATCCGCTGGCCCAGCAGCCGCAGCGCGCGGTACCGCCCGCCAATCACCAGGTCGTCGCTAAGCGCCACGCCTTGCGGCTTCGTGCTGTGCGGAGAATGTGAGGACACCAATCTGCCTGATTCTGCTGGAGAACCTGCCAGGGGGATTCGGGCGCGACCGGGCAAGGCGCAGCGCCACCATCCGATCGCCACCCAACTCTAGCTCGCCGCCAGCAGGCAGGCACCGCGCGCCCTCCCCGCCAGCCGGTTCGAACGGTTCTCGCGGTTCTCGCGATTCCCGCGATTCTCATGGTTCTCGCGATTCTCATGGTTCCCGCGATTCTCGCGATTCTCATTTTCCCGTTTCGGTTGCGCGCGCTCTGTCCCCGCGCGTCGTTTATTGACTGAGCCCGTTACTTTCGCGGGGAGCCCCCCCGGCGAAGGGCGTCTGGCGATCGTGACGGGCCGGACTTCTTTCGCATGGTCTCTTTCTTCGTGACATATCTCTCTTTCTTCATGACCTGGCAGAGTGGGAGACGCTGGCCGTGAGCCAAACTGAGCACACCGGTGGCCGCCCAATTGCGTTGAGCCAGCTGCTGGCGCTCAATGACGAGATGGCGGCGCTGGTTCGGGCGGGGATCCCGCTGGACCGCGGGCTGGCAGTCATGGGGCACGAGTCACCGGGGAAACTGGGGACGCTGGCCAGCGGCTTGGCGGATCGCCTGCGCAGCGGCGAGAACCTGACGGACATCGTGCAGCGCGACGACCGGCTGTTTCCACCGGTCTGGCGCAGCGTGGTGCTGGCCGGAATCCGGGCGGGGCAGCTGGCGGCCGCGCTGGAAGGTCTGTCCCAGACGGTGCGCCGGGCAGCCGAGGCGCGCCGTTCGATCGCGGTATCGCTGATCTACCCGTGCATCGTCGTGGGGGTTGCGTACGTGTCCCTGTTGCTCTCCGCAACCTACCTGGCGCCTGTTCTGACAACCGTCTATCACGATCTGGTATCCCGGCCCGATCCGGTCATCGCGCTGATCGAACGCGTCTGTGTGGCGACCCGTGTCTGGGCCCCCTGGGTGCCGCTCCTGTTGGGACTGGGGCTGCTGTGGTGGTGGTGTCGGTCCGGCCGGGCGATCCGGTCGGCGGCGGGCTCAGCGCGCGGACGTTCCGGCCGCTTCCTGTTTGGCGTTCTACCTCGCCGCTGGCCCACAGTAAGCCAGGTGCTGCGAGACGGCCGCATGGCCACGTTCGCCGAGCTGCTGCGGCTGATGAACGACCACCAGGTGCCGATGCCGGAGGCGATGGTCTTGGCGGCGGACGCGAGCGGTGATCGGATGTTGAGCCGGGGTGCGCGCGAGGTGGCGGAGTGTCTGGAGCGCGGCGCGGTGCTGCGCAGCCGCAGCGAACTGCCGGACGCGTTTCCCCCGCTGCTGGCCTGGTCCATCGTCACGGGGGCGGGGCAGACCGGTTTGAGCCGCGCGCTGGCGACCTCGGCGGCGATGTATCGCCAGCGTGCCGCGCGTGCCGCGCGCTGGGCGGCCGTGTGCGTACCCATCGTCCTGACTGTGGTGGTCGGCGGCAGTGCTGCGATGTTCCACGCACTGGTCGTCTTTCTGCCGATTATTCGCATGTTGTATCAACTGGGGCTGCCCCAGTAGGCAGGGCTGACCATGGCTGAGTTCCGTTACACCGCCAGAACCTCACAAGGCGAACAGATCGGCGGCGCGATCGAGGCCACGAGCCAGGACGACGCCCTCGCGCAGCTGCGCGCGCGCGGACTGCAGGACGTGCACGTCACACACGCGCCGGACGTTCCCGGGGCGCCGGCCGATGACCGTCCGGAGCTTGGTGCCGCCACGCAGCCCCCCGCGGCGCTGTCGCCGGCGGAAGCCAGCGAACTGGCCGGCCACATGGCGCAGGTCGCGGCAACCCAGCTCCCGCTGGCCGCTGGCCTGCGCGCTGCGGCGGAGGAGACGGGCAGCCGGCGGGTGGCGGCGGCCTTGCTGTGGATCGCCGACCAGGTGGAGCAGGGCCGGTCGCTGGAAGACACTTTGGAGCACTCCGGCCAGCTGCTGCCGGCGCACGTGACCGGCTTGATCCTGGCCGCGTCGCGCACCGGACAACTGGGGGAAGCGCTGTTCGAACTGGTCGAGCAGCAGCAGATCGCGCGTTCGCTGCACTACGACACACGCGGCGGGTTGGCCTACGTGGCGATCATGCTGCTGTTGGCGGCCGCCGTGCTGACCTTCATCTGTTATTACGTGGCGGACGTTATCCGCCAAATGCTGCTGGATTTCGACCGGCAACTGCCCATGGTGACACAGGCTCTCTTCTGGTGGCGCGATTACGGAATACTCGCGGCGGGCGGCGTGGCGTTGGTGCTCGCGTCGCTGGCGGTCGCGTACCGGGTGGTCGCCGGTCGTGTCAGGTGGGAGCGATTGCTGTCGAGCCTGCCTCTGTTCGGCACGCTCTGGCAGTCGATCGCCGTGGCCGATTGGGCAGGGCTCGTGAGCGTCCTGCTCCGGCACGAGATTCCACTGCCCGACGCCTTGCGGATGGCCGGGCACGGCATCGGCAGCCAGCATGTGGGGAGTGTTTCGCTCCACCTGGCGGATGGTGTCGCACGCGGCCGCCAGCTGTCGCAACTCATGTTTTCACAGACCGCGATCCCGCCGTCGCTCATTCCCCTGGTGGAATGGGGCGAGCGGTCGAAGACTCTGAGCGAGGCGTTTCGGATCGGGCGGGAGATGTACGGCAAGCGCGCGGTCATGCGTGCGGCGCTGATCCAGGCCGTGTTTCCGCCGCTGGTAATGGTCGGCGTTGGTTGCATTGTGCTGTTCGTGCTGTTCGGCCTGTATACGCCGATGTTTAACCTTATTGTCGATGCTTAACCTTATTTCCGTGTCTAATTGACGGTGGCTCCATGTTTGTCGTGTTTTGGGCTTTCGTGCCGCCTGCCCTGATTGTGCTCGGATGCCTGCTGCTGTGGGCCGCATCGTGGCTCCGTCAGCCCCGGCGCCCGGCCGGGCACGTGTGGGGTGCGGGCTGCGTGTACTTCCTGGGCTGGCTGATCCTGCTCACGGGCATCGTCACGACCACCTTGCTGACGACCGATGCGTTGGCCCCCATCATCTGGATCGTCGTCGGGTACGTGCTGGCGATGGGGCTGCTGCGCTATTGGCACAGCGAGATCCGCTTCCTGATCTGGACACTGTCCGAAGCTGCCGAGCGGGGTATTCCTTTGGAGACTGCGGCGCGCGCGTATGCCAACGAACGGCGCGGCAGGCTCGCCGACCGCGCCCGCTTGATGGCGGACTATCTGGATGCCGCCATGCCCCTGTCGCTGGCCATGGCGCGCTCCAGGCTGTTCGTCTCCCGCGAAATCCAACTGGCCGCGGACGTCGGCGAGAAGACGGGAACGCTCAGCCAATCGCTCAAGAAGATCATGCAGGAAATGAACGATCTGGAGCGCGTGTTCGACACACTCTTTGCCAGGTTCTTCTACCTCGGCTGCCTGGTCAGCGTGATGGCGCTGTTCCTGTCTTATCTGATGCTCACGACCGTCCCCCGCCTGGAGGCGATTTTCCTTGAATGTGGCCTGACATTGCCGTGGGTTACGCAGGTGCTGACTTCGTCGACCCGTCTGCTGGTGAACTACTGGCATTTGTGCGTGCCGGTGCTGGCGGCGCTCGCCCTCCTGGCCTTTCTGGCACTGTTCCGGTTTCTCGGCACGTCCGCCCGGTTGTTGCCCGTCGTGGGGCGTCTGTTCTCGCCGCTGAACACCGTGTCGATCCAGCAGTTGCTCGCCGTCACGGTCCGGGAGAAGAGGCCTCTGGTGGGAAGCCTGGAGCTGTTGGCGACCCATTGCCCAGCGTCGCGCGCGCGGAGCCGGCTGCATGGGGCGATTCGGCGTATCACCAGCGGAGAGCACTGGTGCGACGCGCTGCGCCGCGCGCGCTTCATGTCCCGTGCCCAGTGCGCCGTGTTCCGGTCTGCGGAGCAGGCCGGCAACCTGGCCTGGGCGCTGAACGAGATGGCGGACAGCAGAGTCCGCCGCGCTGCACACCGGGCGCAAGCGGTCTTGAGCGTTCTCTTCCCGCTGGGCGTGTTTGGACTGGCCCTGTGCGTACTGTTTGTGATGTTGAGTATCGTGATGCCCTTGTTCAACCTCATATCAGGTTTGGCATGAACACAACCTGCATCCATAACCGGTGCCGCCGCGGCGGCTTTTCGATGACCGAAATGGTGGTGACCATCGGCGTCGCCACGGTCGCCATGGTGGGCGGCGTCCAGATCATGTCGTTGGCTAACCGGCAGTGCCGGGCGGTGGAATGCCGGCGAGTGGCCAGCCTGGAAGCGGGCAACATCATGGAACAGCTCATGGCGCGACCTTGGGAAGAACTCACCCCGGGCCAGGAGTCGTTCGGTACGTTGTCGGACGTCTGCCAACGGCTGTTGCCTGACGCCAGCTTGGACATTGATGTCAGTGCCGAAACGACCGATGCTGCCGCCCGGCGGATCACCGTAAGGATCGACTGGCAGGTCCAGGGAACCCACCGCAGCAACCCGGTGCGACTCGTCGCGTGGCGGTACCCCAACCAGGAGACGCTTCCATGAGATCACGCCGCGGCTATTCGCTCATCGAATTACTGGCAGCCGTGGCCGGTTTCTCGGTAACGTTCGCCACCATCGTCCTGACGCTGCACGGGCTGCAGCGGGGGGCCGATCGGGCGCACACCGGCCTGGGCAACGGGACGCAGCAGATCCGGTTCGCGCGGCAGTTGCGCGCCGATGCCCACCTCGCACAGGTATTCGTCACCTCACCAGCGCCCGACACCGGTCATCCCGATGCGGTCCTCCGCCTGACTCTGCTCGACGAGCAACGCGACGAGCAGATCGTCGAGTATTCCCTGCGGGCCAATTGCATCGAGCGGCTGGTGCGCAGGGCCGATGCGGTCCGGCAGCGCGAGTCGTATCAGGTGTGCCCGGCCGCCCCGCACAGCTGGTCGATTGTCGCCAGCGGGTCCCGGCCGCTGGTCACCATCTGCCTGCAGCAGCCGTTGGCCAGCGCCCCGCGTGCCGCCAGCCACGACGTGCCACCCCTGCGCGTGGACGCCGTGCTGGGACTCCTGCCGTCATCATCCACCATCAAGCCCGTCGCTGAAACGGAGGAGATGCCATGAGCTCCCTGCCGGTGAAGAATCCGCGCACCCACAGACCGGGCCGCTCCCGGCCCGCGCGGCGACCGCATCGCATGGCCCGGCGCCGCGGCCTGATCCTCGCGGCAGCACTCGTATGCATTGCCGTCGCGCTCATGCTCGCCACCGTTCTGGCCAAGGCCACCCTGCTGCAGCACCATCAGACCGACCTGGCTGGATGCGAGCAGCAGTCCTTCTGGCTCGCTGAATCGGCCGTGCAACGCGCCATCCACAACCTGCGGTCGTCACCCGCATACACCGGTGAGACCTGGGATGTTCCAGCCGAACTGCTGGGATCCAGTTCGCCTGCTGTGGTGGTCATCCAAGTCACTCCAGCAGCGGAGCCGCAGGACGGATGGACGGTCCACGTCGAGTCCCGTTTGCCAACTACGCCGAACAATCCCGTACTGTGTGTACGAACCCTGTTCGTCGCACAGGTCGTGCATCCATGACTTCCAGGAACCAAAGCTCTCGGAGATCAACCATGCAATCCAGGCACCGGACAGGTTTCACATTGGTCGAATTACTGGTGGTGATCGCCATCATTGGCGTGTTGGTGGCCCTCCTGCTGCCCGCGGTCCAGTCCGCGCGCGAAGCCGCACGCAGGATGCAGTGTGCGAATAACCTCTGCCAGTTGAGTCTGGCAATCCAGAACTACGAATTGACCTTTCGCACCTATCCGCCCGGTACGGTGAACGACACCGGTCCTATCCGGAACGTGCCGGAGGGGTACCACCACAACTGGCTCACACAGCTTCTGCCTTACCTCGAGGAACAGGTCGTGTACAACCACGTGGATTTCACCGTGGGTGTCTACGACGACAGGAATCTGCCCGCTCGGGAGGTCCCGATTGCCGTGTTGACCTGCCCGTCTGACGTGGCCAGGAATGGCGACCTCGGGCTGACGAGCTACGCGGGGTGCCACCACGACGTCGACGCGCCGATCAACACGGACAACCGTGGCGTATTCTTCCTCAATAGCTCGGTGCGTACTCTGGACGTCACGGACGGCCTCTCGCACACACTGTTCATCTCCGAGAAACTCCTGGACCCGAGGGGCGAGGACGAGGATGTCCAGCCCGACCTGGGCTACATGTCGGGGACCCGATCCACGCTCCGCAACACAGGCACGCCGATCAATGCGGCCTTGAAGCCGGAGCGTCTTGCCATGTACCCGGGGCAGATCCCGCTGGACGAAGAAGATGCGCAGAGCGCCGCTCCGGTCGATCCGGTGCTGTCCGTAGGTGGCTTCAGCAGCCGCCACCCCGCCGGCGTCCTTGCTGCGTTCGGCGACTCCAGCGTGCAGTTCCTCGCCCAAATGATGGACCTACGGGTACTGCAGCAGCTGGCCAATCGGGCAGACGGCAAGTTACCTCTCAAGAAGTATTTGTATTATTGAGTGCGGCCGCGGCACGCCGTCGCGGAGGACCGGCTTGCCGTGCCAGACAGGCATTGGCAGGCCGCTGTTACAGGTTGCTGCGGGCGACGCGGAAGCCCACCGTCCCGTCGCCCTGGCCGGGAGCGCGTTGGTCGCGTGCCGCCGACCGCAGCCGTTCTGGCGGATCTGCGGCCGATCCGCCCCGAATCACCTTGCTCGCGCCCCCGGCGGCCACGACGCCGTAATCGTCCTGGCACCACTCGGACACGTTGCCCAGCATGTCAAACAGCCCGAAGTCGTTCGGTTTGCGGGTCCCTCCCCGCTGGATCTGTCCCTCGGCGTTGGCACGGAATACGGCATACCAGCCCAGCCACGACGCGGTGTTGCCGAAGTAACGGCTGCTGGCAGTTCCCGCGCGGCAGGCGAACTCCCACTCGGATTCCGTGGGCAGTCGATAACCTCGCCGATCCAGATAGTCCGCGACGGTCTCCATGCCCGGTCCGTACAAGCCGTCGGAGTTGGGGCGGTAGCACCACTGGTCCGCCGGAATTTCCTCCCGCTGGCTGAGCCAGTTGCAGTAAGCAGCGGCGGCGTACCATGTCACGCCGCTGCGCGGCACATGCCGGGGCGTGCCGCCCGTGTCCATGGGATCTGAGAGTGTATCGCGCGCCGCGCGCAGGAACTCGTCGAACTGTTCGACCGTGGTTTCGCAACTGGCCAGACAGTAGCTGTGGCGGATCCGCTGGCTGTGATACGGCTCGTTGCCTGCGCGGCCGGATTCCCTCTGCGGCGCCCCCATCATGAACTGCGTCGGCCCCGGAATAATCACCAGCGTGTGGCCGTGTGGCGTGACCAGCCACTGCCGATCACCCAGTGGCCGCACGGAGGCCAGCTCGCGGTCGGCGCGGGCCATCTCCGCCTCCCGCCGATAAAACTGCAGGGTCCAGGCCACCGCTGCATGCGTGCCCGGATCGGGGTCGTCGCGGTACCATTGCAGCAACGTGGTTACCAGCGGGCTGTCCTCGCCCAGCGCCGCGAAGCGGTCCGGCCGGGCCTCGAGCGGTCCGACCAGATGACCGGCCGCCAGGATCATGGCGCGGCGAATTCCCACGTCCGCCTGCGATTGCGCTTTCTTGACGATCTCTTCGGGATTCGTCACCAGGGGCGAGAGTCCGTGCAGGACCGCGGTCCGCGTGGAGGGGTCGTCGCTGTGCTGCAACAGCGGCCAGACGTGGTTGTCCATCCCGAGCGCCAGCAAGGCCACCGTGCTGCGTGCGCGCAGATGGATGAACAGCTCGCGGAGCGGGGCCATCACGTCCGAATCGGCCGTCAGAATCACCAGCGCCAGGGTGGCGGCGATCGCCAGGGACCGCAGGTGACGGCGTCCCGCCGCACGCATCACGCGGCGCTGGGGCAGCGTCCAGCGGGCGGGGCGCGTCCAGAGCCGGATAAACACCCATTCCAGCAGCGACGGGAGCTGCCGCCGTTCCGGACTGGCATTCCACAATCGCGAGCGTTCTTCCAGTCGCAGTTCTAGCCGCCCGCTGCGCGTGGAACGCTGCTTCTCCGTGAGCCATTGTCGCAGCGAGGGGACCAGATAGTCGTGGGTCAGCTGGTAGTAGCGCGACCCCGGCGTCGTGCTCAAGTCGCGCGTGTCGATGGCGTCCAGGTCGGTCGGGGTGAGCAGGCGCGTCTCGCTGTCCAGGATCCGCATCAGCTCCTTGAATGCGCGCGGCTTCTTCCCGTAGCCGGAGATGTCGAGCAGTTCGGTGTTCGAGCTGACGCGGCCGCGAATGTCGGCGCCGCGGGCGGGCAGCAGGGCACCCAGCACCGCGCGCACCGCGCGCAGGTGCATGCGATACCGCGGATTCGCACTCCGCGCACTGAACGTCTCCTCCAGGAACGCCACCCCGACCCCTTCGGCACCCCCCAGCGCGCGGAGCGTCTCGGGTGACCAGACCTTGTCCTTGACCATCTCGGTAAACAGCGCCAGCCGCACCGGCACCACCCGATCCTCCTGCGCCAGCGATCCGATCGCCTTCTTCAGGAACGCCTCCTGCCGCGGTTCGAGCGTCCGCAGATCGTCCGGCAGCCGCCCGTAGGCGCGGCCGAGTTCCGCCAGCACTTTGCGGGCGTGAGTCCGGTCGAACAGATCGACCAGTGCCGCGTTGTGACCCGGAACCAGGTCGATTTCCAGATCGGCCATGAATCGCCCGATGGCCAGCCAGAAGTCATCGCGGACCAGCAGCAGGCACTGCAGCCGCACACCGTCGCACTGCCGCAGCGCCGCCAGCAGTTCCCGGCGATCCTTGTCGCTCTTGCCGTGCAGCCACTGCTCGAACTGATCGATCACCAGCAGCAGCTTGTCGCCGCGAGCCAGACCACATCCGCTGCGAATGCTCGCCAACTCCTCCGCCAGACTGCCTCCCGGCCCCTCCGGGATGAACTGCTGCTCGATGCGGTGCTGCAACTGGTTCTCCGTCTCCTCTGCCGTCGCATCGAAGCAGATGACACGCACTTTGTGTGACAGGCGCGGCAGCAGCCCGGCACGGACCAGCGACGACTTGCCGCATCCCGACGGCCCGTAAAGCAACCCGACGGCAAACGCTTCCGACGCGTCGGTCGTTTCGATGCGCGACTTCCACTGCCGAATCGACTCGGGCAGCCCGTTGCGATCCCGGGGGCCCGGCACCAGGCCAAGATAGTAGTCGGCATCCTTGGCATCGAACGAGCGGAGCCCTTTGGGAATCACCTTGGGCGGCGGCTGGCTGACCAGCTCGTCGCCGGGCACCGGAGCCCGGCCGGCAGTGGCCGCGGCACCCTCGACCTGCCGCGCCGACTCCGTATAGTGCCGCAGGTCGTCCACCATCTGCCAGGCGTCGGCGTAGCGGTCCGCCGCGCGTTTGGAGAGCGCCTTCAGACAGATGCGCTCCAGCTCCTCAGGAATCGACTCGTCCACACCGCGCGGCGGAATCGGGTCCTCCCACAGCACCTGGTCGAGCAGCGCCTCGTACGAGTCCGCCACAAACGGCCGCCGCCCTGTGAGCAACTCGTAGAACACGACCCCCAGACTGAAGATGTCCGAACGCGCGTCGACCCGGTGCGCTTCCCCCCGCGCCTGCTCCGGACTCATGTAGCCGGGCGTTCCCGCAAAGCTCCGCCGGTCCGCCGCATCTCCCGCGGTCAGTGCCAGTCCGAAATCGACGACATAGGGACGGCCCCGCGCATCGAGCAGGATGTTGGCCGGCTTCACGTCACGGTGTACCAGGCCCCGCGCGTGCGCGGCATGCAGCGCGTCGGCGACGACGACCACAATCTGTACCGCCTCCTCCAGCGACAGCCGGGAACGCCAGATCCGCGCCGCCAGATTCTCGCCGCGAATCAGCTTCGAGACCACGTAGCAGTGCCCGTCGCGCGTCCGGCCGACATCGTACACCGGCACGATCGCCGCGTGATCCAGTGAGGCGACGATGCGGGCCTCCGCCCAGTACGCGTCCATCGCGTCCGGATCGGCACCGCGCCGCCAATGCGGCACTTTGATGGCAACGTCCCGCCGTAACTCCTCGTCGGTCGCGTGGTAGACCCGGGCAAAGCCACCTTCTCCCAACAGGCCCAGCACCCGGTAGCGCCCGAGCATGGCGAACAACTCCGCCACGCGTTCGGTGTCGGCATCCTCACGATCAACGTCGCCCGTCTCCGCGCCCCCTTCGCGGGCCTGCCGCGAGTCGGCTGCAAAACGTTCCCAGGCCAGCCGGTACAGCTGCTCGTCGCACTCCTGCAACGCCTCGTGGATGCGGTCGAGTTTCCACAGCTCCTCGGCCAGCTCCGGCAGCAGATCGGCATGTCGCGCCAGGACCTCCGCATCCGGGATCGCCAGCCCTTCCGTTCGCTGCCGCGCAACCTCAAACACGACGCGCCGAATCGCGGCCGCGCGCCCGGTGATCTGCCGGTTGTGCGAGGATGTCGTGGACATGAAACGCCGCGCCCCCGAGCCGCGCATTGCTAACTGGTGAAGTACAACGAAGACCGGCCCATCATCGCACGCACGTTCTGGCGCGCGCGATAGCACAGGCCGCGCACCGCATCGTGCGTCCGCCCGGTCGCCGCGGCAATCTCGTCGAAGGACTGACCCTGCAGGTACCGCCGCCTCAGCACGTCACGCTGGTCGGCCGGCAGCCCCGACAGCGCCGCCTGCATCGTCCGCACCGCCTCCCCCCGCGCATAGCGGCGGCTGGGGGAGGTCGTCGAGCCCGCCAACTGCTCCAACACGCCCGGCAGCGTGCCCGACAGCGCCGGCTGCGACACAGGTCGCGCCGGCAGACGCCGCTCGCGGCGACGACGCTTCTCAGCGTCCCGGACCAGATTGTCCGCAATCGTCCGCAGCCAGGCGCGAAACGCGCCCCTGCGCCGCGGCCGGAACGTGCCGATCGCCTGAGCCGCCCGCACAAACGTCTGTTGCAGAATGTCGTCCGCCCGTATCAATCCCTGTAACTGCTGCGAGATGCGGGATTCCACGTGCCGATGCAATACGTCAAAATGCAGCAGCAGTAACTGCGATAAGGCCACCCGATCGCCAGCGACCGCTCGATCAACCAGAGACAACTCCGACTCGGCCTCAGACATGGTACCCGCTTTCCGACAAACAAGATGGCGCGACGAGAAGAGGCAGCAGACCACTGGCAACAGACCATCGGCGGTAGGCGACCAGGCTCCTGGTCCGATGCACTGGTGCCAGTACACTGGCGCCGGCAGGTGCCCCCCGGCCTGCCGCCTCCTCGCCTTGCTCTTCATGCTACCGCCCGCCCAGGCGGCCTGCAATTGAAAACAATTGAACAACAGGTCTGCCCTTGAAGAATAAGCGGAACCCGCGGCAACCGAACCGGCAACATGTTTCTCTACGGAGCCTGACCATATCATGCCATCACTTGCAGAAAGCGTCGTCAAAGAGCTGAAGACGATCCTGGTCGTCGTGGGTGTCATCTGGGCAGTCTATATCCTCAGCTTTGTCCTTCCGGTGACAGAGTACGGCCTGCAGCCGCGGACCGCCTGGGGACTGCTGGGCATCGTCACCATGCCGTTCCTGCACGCCAGCCTCGGACATCTTGTGTCCAACACCATCCCGCTGATCGTGCTGCTGCTTCTGTTGGCCGGGTCCCGCGCCCGATCGTGGATCATCGCCATCGAAATCACGGTCCTGAGCGGCGTCATCCTGTGGATCTTCGGCCTCAACGGCAATCATGTGGGAGCCAGCGCCCTGGTCTCCGGTCTGATCGCCTTTCTGATTCTGGGCGGGTTCTTCGAACGTCGCCCGGTGTCCATCATGGTGGCCATCATCACCTTCCTGCTCTACGGCAGCTCGTTGATCTGGGGAGTCTTTCCCCGCGCGTCGGACGTCTCCTGGGATGGGCATCTGTGCGGCGCAATCGCTGGCGGTCTGCTCGCGTTCCAGCTGGCCCGTCCCGCCCGATCGGGCCGCAAATGGCGGCTGTTCAGGAAAGCACCACCAGCGGCCAGCAACACAGACCCGTAAGGCATTCGGCCTCCCGCCGGCTCGGGACAAAGACAAACCCGGCGTCGGGCGGCAGACCGTCGAGTTCCACGTTGCCGATGTGCCGCCATTCCCGTTCGACCGACCAGTCGATCGTGCGGCGCTGGCCGGCTCGGTCCCGCTGGAAATACGGGCGCTGGTCGGCGGGCAGCCTGCGCCACAGCGCCTCGTCGCCATAGGTCACCGGCCGGCAGCCCCGCCGCTGCAGCCAGTCCCGCGCCACGCTGATCCCGTACGGCTCAAAGTCCCACCTGCGCCGGTGGGCACGATACGTGCGCAGACGCTGCAGCTCGGCAACGCCGACAGCGGTGAAGCAGACGACCGGCGTGCCCCCCCGAATCGCGCGCCCGGAGGCCAGCAGCCGCCGCTGGGTAACGATGCGGGCGAGAGTGGACAGCGCCGAATGCACCGCGTCCGGACGGTCGAGAATCAGATGGTCCAGGTATTCATCACTGTCCTGATCGGGCCACGGGCCTTCGCTCGCGCGTGTGCAGTGTGTCAGATAATCGGTCAGCGGGATCTGGTCTACGGTCAGAATCCTGGGCTGTGCCGCACCCGCCGCTGCCGGCCCCGCCGGCCCACGCCCTTCAACTGCAACCGGTCCCCCAGGTACAGCCGGCACCGAACCTGGCCGACACACCGCGTCGGCCATCCGCAGCGTGGCACCCCGGGCAGCCAGCTCGTGTGCCACGTGTCGGGCGACAAAACCACTGCCCACGATCAGGTCGACGCGCGCGTCGCTGGCACAGCACGCCGCGTCCAGTCGCCGTTCGAGCAGCTGGCGGATGTTGCCGCCGCGCCGCACGCGGCACGCGACCACCCGGTCACTGGCCGCCACGACAATCGCGTCCCGCGCCGGGACCGGACAACTGACCAGCTCCTGCAGCGGTGGCGAGACGACCGCCGGCCAGACGGCCGCATCGTAGTCCAGGTGCGTCGCACTGCGGGCCCGACAATCGGCCGACCAGCGCGCTGCCGAACAACCCGGTCGCGGCACTTCAAATCGCACGAGCGGAATGTGGAACAGCCGGGCACAGCGCCCCAGCAGCTCATCGAGCGACGTTCCCTGCGCTGTTACCAGCACCTGTCGCTCCGCGTCGAGATCGCAGCAGAGCTGCCGCAGCACCGCGAACCAGTGCCGGCCGAGCTTCCCGAGACTCCCCAGCCGCGAGCTGACGATGCCGACACGCTCCCCCGGCGGAACACCGCGCGGCCACCAGATCAGCCGCTGCCCCAGCCACTCCTGCAGCGCCCACGGCGCGCCGGGTATGTCGCTCGTCAGCACCCCGCCGCCGTCACGCCGCGCCCGCGCCAACCAATCCAGCCCGAATGTCGAAACGCGCACCATGACCACGCAACCGGTGCCCGCGTTTCCGACAACATACCCGCCACGGGCCACGCCCGTCGCATCCAGACTACCGGCCAGCACAGGGCGCTGGCACCTCGGCAACGGATCGCTCGTCGCCTACGCCACCAGCCCGGTTTCGAGTAAGTGCTCGACCCCTTCCGCTTTGGCAATTACCACAACCCCGCCCTGACTGACGGTGAACCCGCGCTCGCGGTCCTTGTCCAGGTCGTAGCCAATCTCGACGCCCGGCGGAATCCTGACTCCCTTGTCAATAATCGCGCGGCGGACCTTGGCATGGCGGCCGATATCCACCCCTTGAAAGACAATCGAGTCTTGGACGTGGGCGTAGCTGTTGACTCGGACAAGTGGTCCAAGGATGCAGCGTTCCACGCGCCCTCCGGAAACCACCGTTCCCTGACACACAATGCTGTCCAACGCACATCCCTGCCGCTCGCCAGTGCCGATACTGCCAAACACGAACTTGGGTGGAGGCAGGATCGGCTGGTAGGTCCGAATCGGCCACCAGGAATCGTACATGTTCAGCTGCGGATCAATCGACACCAGATCCATGTTCGCGTCGTAGTAGGCATCCAGCGTGCCGACATCCCGCCAGTAGGCGTCGCCTTTGCGGTTCTCGTCGCGAAACGGGAAGGCATAGACGTGGTGCGAATCGATAATCGACGGAATGATGTTGCGGCCAAAGTCGTGCGCACTGTCGGGATCCGTCGCGTCCCGGCACAGCTGCTCGAACAGGAACCGGGCGGTGAAGACATAGATGCCCATGGAGGCCAGACAGTGCCGCTCGTCGCCCGGGATCGTCTTGGGAGACGCCGGCTTCTCCTCGAAACCAATGATCCGATCTTTCTGGTCGACCTGCATCACCCCGAACTGGCGCGCCGCCTCGCGATCCACTCGCAACGCGCCCACGGTCAGGTCGGCGTTGACCCGCTTGTGATACTCGATCATCGTGCGGTAGTTCATCTTGTAGATATGATCACCCGCCAGAATGATGACGTAACTGGGGCGTTCTTTCTCCAGGGCGTAGATGTTCTGGTAGACCGCGTCGGCAGTGCCCTGGTACCAATGTTCATCGATCCGCTGCTGCGGGGGGACGACATCGATGAACTCGTCCAGTTCGCGGCAGAAGAATCGGCGCCACCCGAGGTTGATGTGCCGGTCGAGGCTCATGGCCTTGTACTGTGTCAGGACCAGCATCTTGCGGATGCCGCTGTTGAGACAGTTGGACAGCGAGAAATCGACGATTCGATAGCCACCGCCGAATGGAACGGCCGGTTTGGCCCGGTCGCGCGTGAGCGGCTCGAGGCGTGATCCTTTGCCACCTGCCAATACGACCGCCAGTGTATCTACCATCATGGCACTCCGTACTCAAACGATCCGCTGTGATACGGTCGGTCTTTGGGGCGTATCAATTCTATCGGTTTTTGCGAGCCGGCTGAATAGGAGAATCGCACCACTCGCGCATCCAGAGCTCGAGGAACAGCAGTGCCCAGAGTCGATATGCGTGGTCGAATTCCGACGCCTCGTGCTGGCGGATGAGTTCAGCCACACTATCTTCCCGAAAGAACCCCCGCCCCCGTGCTGTATCGTCCAGCAGTACGTCGTGAGTCAGCGCCCGCAGTTCGTGCCGGAACCAGTGGTCCAACGGGACGCCAAACCCCATTTTCGGACGGGTCCAGATCTCGTCCGGCAGCAGATCGCCGAAGGCTCGGCGCAGTATCCGTTTGCCGCGTCCACGGCGCAGCTTCCACTCGAGGGGCAGCGCGGCGGCCAGCTCGACGACCCGCACGTCCAGAAACGGTTGCCGGCACTCGAGTGAATGGGCCATCGAGGCGATGTCCACCTTGGTCATCAGATCGCACGGCAGATAGGTCTGCAGATCGGCCAGGCAGATCGCCGTCACCGCGTCGCGCCGCTCCGCGGTCTTCAGGGCCGCGTCCAGGAACTGATATGGATCCGCATCGGGCAACTGTTCCAGGAACGACTCCGCATAGAGTGCCGCCCGGCGTGCCACGTGAAATGTGGAGATCCAGTTCAGGTACCGCCGGCCAGGGGACAGCCCCAGCGCTTCGCTGAACCGCTTGAACTGCCGGATCTTCGATTTCTGACGTGCCGACGAGGGGATCCGCTGCCACCAGCGCGCGTTGAGCAGTCGCTTGATGGGTGTCAGGCGATCCAGCCACTGCCCCAAGGCGGCCGCCCGATATCGGGGGTACCCCGCAAACAGCTCGTCGCCGCCGTCGCCCGAGAGCGCCACGGTCACATGCTGCCGCGTCAACTGTGCCACGTACCACGTCGGGATCGCGGAGCTGTCCGCAAACGGCTCATCGTAGTACCACACGAGTTGCGGCAGGATTTCCAGGCCGTCCGGTGTGACCTGAAATTCGTGGTGGTCGGTCTGCAGATGCGCGGCCACGCGCCGAGCATAATGCGTCTCGTCGTACTCCCGCACCGGGAACCCAATCGCAAATGTCCGGACCGGCTGCCGGGCCTGCCGCTGCATGAGCGCCACGACGAGCGACGAATCGACCCCCCCGGACAGGAACGCCCCGAGCGGCACGTCGCTCTGCATCCGCAGTGCCACCGCAGACTCCAGCGTCGCGCGCAGCGTCTCGATCGCCTCCTGCTCGCTGCCGGAAAACTCCGCGTTGAAGTCGGGCGTCCAGTACCTGTCCACAACCAGCCGCTCGTTCTCGTAGACGGCGAAGTGGCCGGGGGGCAGCTTGCGCATGCCCTGGAAGATCGTCCACGGGTGCGGGATGTACTGGTAGGTCAGATAGTGGTCCAGCGCCGTAGGATCGATGTCGCGCGGCATACCCGGAACCTGCAGCAGACTCTTCAGCTCGCTGGCAAACAGCAGCCGGTTCGGCTCGCAGCGATACACCAGCGGTTTCTTGCCGAGGCGGTCCCGTCCCAGCACAAGACGCCCCTGCCGCGCGTCCCAGATCGCGATGGCGAACATCCCGTTCAGGTGCGCAAAGCACTCGACACCCAGATCCTCGTAGAGATGCACAATCGTCTCGCCGTCGCCGCGGGTCCGAAACACGTGCCCGGCTCCCTCCAACCGGCGGCGCAACGCGCGGAAGTTGTAGATCTCGCCATTGAAGACCACCCACACCGTGCCATCTTCGTTCGACAGCGGCTGATTGGCCAGGGCCAGATCAATGATCGCCAGGCGGCGGAACCCGAACGCCACGCCGGGTCGCGTGCCGCGCGCGTCGGCGACCGCACACTCGCTGCGGTAGAAGCCCTCATCGTCCGGCCCGCGATGGCGCAGCACGTCGGTCATTCGTGCAAGGGCCTCCTCGCCGAGTGACTGTTCCGCTGCCGACCACACACCGCCTGCGATGCCACACATAGCCACCATGATAGTGAGAGCACGACGCTCCCGTCCAGGAAACCACCGATTCTGCGTCCCGGACTGCCCACGGCGCTGGCGGAGCTGGAGCTAATACAGGACCATCGGCGCCGCGACATGGATGGAACCGCTGCAGTCCCGCCGGGACGGATTGTCGAGCAGGAACACCGAGTCCCAAGTGAGCGGGTAATGAATCACACCGTCGGCGGCGCCCCCCCAGTGTCCGGAGGACTGGGTGAGCGGCAGTTCCACGTAACGCCAGCCTTGCCAATCGATGGTCGGACCCGCCGGCTGCCAGGTCTGCCCGGTGGTATCACGCACCCGTAACCGCGGGCTGCCGTGCTGGCCATCGCCGAAGACCCAGAATGCGAACCCGGTCGGCTGGCCGGCCAGCGGGCTCGCGTCCGAGTCGGGAGGAACCAGACGCACGAAGCGCCAACCTGAACCGAACTCGTAATCGATCCGGACCGTTGCGGCGCTGCTGTCCTGCAGCGGCTGTGGCGCCGCAACCACTGCAACGGATACCTGGCAGGCGACCTGCTCGTCGCCGTCAGCAACCGCGCGGCAGGCGGTGAGCAACTCGTCCGGCAGAGCCACAAAACGCCTGACCGGCAGCTCGAACAGCAGGTGGCCATGCCGGTCTTCGATGCGCAGGCCCACCTCGCATGCGCCGTCAGGCCGCGCCGCGAGCGGGAATTGCAGTGTCTGGTTCGTCGCGCCACCCGCCAACTCCACGGCCTGCTCACCCTGCACGGGATCGATGCCGCTGCCCTCCACCACACGGACCGTGCCGCGAAACGGCTCGCTCTCCTGGTTGTCGAGCTGCACGACCACGGCGCGCCCGGGCCCGACGGCCAGCGCGGCCTGCAACGCGTGGGCTGCCGGCGCGTCCGCCGGGATCGCTTCCGGCGTCTCAGCAACCAGATACTGCGGCGCGTCGGTCAGCGCCACCTCCAGATGCCCGCCTTCCGCCGAGACGAACGAGCGGTCTTCTCCCGTGTGCGAAATCCGCTCAAACCGGCCGTCGCGCGCGGGCAGCTTCACCTGAGCCGGCTCACTGCCGGTGGTCCACACGGCTAACCGCTGCCGGTCGCCTTGCTCGAACAGCAACACATAACTGGCCGGATCCCCCGTCGCGATCCGCTTGGTGAACCGGTAGCCGGCCAACGTGCCCGTTAACGTTCGCGCTGCCAGGTACGCTGGCTTGGGGTCGTACACCGGCTGGCGACCCGGGTGCTCCGGATGCTCGACCGTGCCGAAATGATGCTCCGGCTCCCGCGGATCCCGTCCGTCGTCGTGCCAGTCGTACCAGATCGACAAAGGAATGGCCTGAGAGAGATTCGTCAACCATTGTCGCGCCAGCAGCTTTCCCTGGTCGACCGCGTCGAACCCGTCCCAGACCGACGAATATCCCCACTCGCCCGACACGATGGGAATCGATTTACCGGCAGGCGCGTAGCGGGCGATCAGTGCCCGGAGCCGATGGTACTCCACGGCGGCCGATTCCGGCATGGATCGGCGATACGGGTGGACCGATACGGCGTCCCACCACTCGAGCAGCCCGGCCTGGAAACAACCCTCCAGAAACGTCAGATCGATCGTCGACGTGGCCGGTCCGATAATCGCCTCTTCCGGAGCGGCAGTGCGGATCGCGCGGGCAGCGGCCAGCGCCATGGCGGCATAGTCGTCCACGTTGGGAGCCGGCTGCCAGAAACCGCTGATATTCGGTTCGTTCCAGATCTCCCACACAATGCCCTGGCCACGGAAATGCGTGGCGGCAGCAGCGGCCCACCGCGCGTAGGCCTGGCGACCCTCCTCGGTCGTGACCGAACGTTCCTTTTCGTACAACGCATTGCTGTAATCCAAGATCAACAGAGCGCGGATCTGCTGCGGCCTCAGCGCCGAAAGCAGCCGGTCGTAGGCTGAAAAGTCGTAACGGCCCTTCTCACGCTCCGTGCTCCCCCATGTCAGGTCCATGCGCACCCAGCGGAAACCACCTTCGGCCAGCATCGCCATCTCGCCCGGCCGGGGATCCGTGAAGTGGATGTTCACACCCAGGCCGTCCGTGGTCCCCGCCGGCGGTAAAGACGGGTGCGGTCCAGCGGCCGGCACAGACGCCGTGACCGCGGCCAGACACAACCACGCCGCAACAATCGACCCGGCGCCGCGACCGAGCGGCCGAACCTGAGCCGCAAAGCCAATATCAACACATCGCCCAGAAATCGGGGACCCTTTCATTGGATTCCTCCCCAGTCACCACAGGTTGTTCCGTCTGGCCACTGTTCAGGCCCCCCCTGTACACTGAATCCTATCTTCCCACATTCAATTTCACTGACAAGCAAGGAGGCGAGAAAGCGGAGGAGTTCCCTACCCAGGGTCGCTTGCGCAGCAGCAGCACACCCTGGCGTGGTGAAAGGCCCGAAGAAACGGTCCTGGTGCCGGTTTTGACATTTGTTCCACCGGTGAGCCACTTCGCATTAACGGTTTACTTCTCACTGCGAACCCCGTGTCAGGTTGGCGACCCTGCACCAGGGGTGCGGTACCGGGATAGCTGCCGTCTGGCCGAAGGTCAGTTCTCACCGTAGCCTGGGGCAACGCCCCAGGAAATCGAAGCCATAGCACACGTTTGGCTGAAGGCCAAACTCACCTACGGCATGGTCTCCCATGTGTGAATATGGCCTTCGGCCAAACACCTCGTTGTGCTCCCATTCCT
>JAAYDI010000025.1 GCA_012729315.1 Planctomycetaceae bacterium | reverse complement strand
AGGCGGGGTCCCAGATGTAATCTACAGAGGCGGGGTAGAAGGCGCACAGAGCGGCGGGGTACCGCGGGGTCAAATAATCCGATCCGTTGGCCGCTTAATCCTGTCAGCTAATTTGCGCCGTCGCAGTTGGCACGCGGCGTACGACGTCCGGATGCCCGCGTTTGATGCCCTCATACCACCGACCGTTTCTGGCCTCGCCGGTCGGCAACCGTGCCTGCCCGTCCATCTCCTGGCTGCTCTTGGGGTCCCGGGCCAGGTACTCCCACTGCGGATCCTCGAAATCATCGCCGACTTGCGCCGCCTTGATTCCAGTGCCCGGCACGATCGGCTGGCCGCCCCAGACCGGGACGCTCCAGAGCACGGCCGTCAGCGACACGGCCATTTGGAGGGGCACGAGTTGACGTGCGGCGGACATGGGGAGGCCTCGGGTGAAGCGATGTCAGGCGAGGTGTTGGGGATGGGTAATGACGAGTGTGACGTGTTGCGCGACTACGCGTGTTAACGAAACACTATTAGGTCTATCGGACGTTCCTGCCCCGATACTCGACAAATCACGTCCAGTGCAGGTGTTCCGGGAGCCGGTTAAGGTTGAGGCAGCCGTCCTGGGTGACGACCACCAGGTCCTCCAGTCGGATTCCGCCGATGGCCCGGCTGTAGAGTCCCGGCTCGACTGTCACCGCGTCACCAGCCAGAAGGGTGGGTCCGCCCATGTCGAGCAGTGGTGGCTCGTGCACCTCGAGCCCGACGCCGTGTCCGGTGCCGTGCACCATGGCACAGTAGGTATCGGGGTCATCTGCAGTCGGCAGGCCGCTGGCGAATCCATGCTGCTTGATGACGGCCAGTGTGGCCTCGTGGACCGCCTGTCCCGTGACGCCCGCGCGGATCGCTCCGATCGCGGCCGCCTTGGCTGCCGCGACCGCCTCGTACATCCGTGCCACCGCAGGACTGATCTCGCCATGCACGACCGTGCGTGTGCAGTCGCCGCAGTAGCGCGTCTCACGGTTCTGCGGGAAGATATCGATGATGACCGGCTGGCCCGTGGAGAGTGTGCCGGTGCCGAGGTTGTGGCAATCGGCGCCTTCCACCCCGCCCGCCACGATCGACGGCGTGTTTACGTAGCCGTGTTGGAGCAGGAAGACATCGATGGCCGCGCGCACGCGCTGGGAGGTCAATGGCGCGCCGTCCCACTGCAGTTCCCCGGTGCGACTGGCGGTGGCCCGGCCAACGAGCGTGCAGGCCATTTCCATCGCCTGCTCTGTCATCTGCTGCGCCGCGCGCAGGTGCTCGATCTCCTCTGCGTCCTTGGTGCGGCGTGCCGAGACGCCCAGGTCCAGATCACAGACGACGTCGATGCCGACTGCGTGCAGGGCCTGGACATAGATCAGGGGCAACGAGCGGTCGGCCGTGACCCGCGTAATCTGCTGCCGCCGCAGAAACTCCGCCGCCGACTCGGCCGTGGCCGTCTCGCGGTCTCCCGAGAGGCCTTTGGCCGGAGCGAACTGGGCCGGGCAGGCCACCTGATCGACCCGCGCGTGCGCCCTGGCCCGCTCCATCTCGATGTCCCGCAGGATCAGCGTGGCCGTCGTCTGTCCCCGCTCGACCACCTCGAGCAGGACGGCCGGGTCGCCCACGGAGAACCGGATCCGGTGATAAAGCGCCATGTTGTGGGCGGGAATGCCCGCCATGATCGTGGCCTGTCGCTCGGACATGGGAATGGTCCTTGGAGACATCCGGGAGGGGTGTTTGCGATCACCTGCCGGGGGCTGCCTGCGCTGGCAGCTTCACCCGGTTGTCCTCATCCACCAGAACAATGTGCGGCTGATGGACCTGGACCTCGACCTCGTCGTACCGCGCATAGCTGGCGATGATCACCAGATCGCCCTTGTCGATCAGGTGGGCCGCAGCGCCATTGATGCAGATCTCGCCCGATCCGCGATGCCCCGCAATCACATACGTCGTTAAACGCGCTCCGTTCGTGACGTCCAATACATCGACCTGCTCGTACAGGACGAGGTCGGCGGCGTCCATCAGATCCTGATCGATCGTGATGCTCCCCTCGTAATGCAGAGCCGCGTCGGTGACGGTGGCCCGATGAAGCTTCGATTTCAGGAGCGTTCGTTGCATGAGACCCACTCTCTCACCAGGGAAACACGCGATTATACACGGCACCGACGTATTCAGCACAGACGCGTCAGCACGTGCGTCTGGGGGGGGCAGGTTTGGCGCGAAGTGCGCGAGTCGGTTCACAGAGAATAGCGTGTCACACCCTACGACTACGAATTCCTCCGCGCAGTAATCGCCACGGAGCCCGCTGAAGGACTGATCAGACCACCCAATTGACGGGTTTTGTCCGGCGCTCCATATTCGGAACATATACTACGTCAGGGAAACGACCGGTCAGGTGCGGCCGTCGAGGGTTGTTTTCTTCTGCTGCGCAAACGAAAACGTGGGCGGGCGGTCACGTTGACTGAGGTGGGGCCATGAGTCAGTCGAATGAGCCATTTGATCCGTATTATCAGTGGCTCGGGATCCCTCCGGAGGAACAGCCGGCAAACCACTATCGCTTGCTGGGCATTCAGCTGTACGAGCAGAACCGTGTAGTGATTCAGCACGCGGCGGACCGTCAGATGGTGCATCTGCGGTCGTTTCAGAACGGGCCGCGGGCGGCCCAATCGCAGCAACTGCTCAACCAGGTGGCTGCTGCCAAGTTGTGTCTGTTATCGCCGGACAGGAAGGCGGCGTACGACGCGGACCTGATGCGATCGATCACCGGCGCGTCGGTCATGCCGCCGCCGATGTCCAGCGAACTGCCGGCCGAGCCGCCGCTGGACGTGGTGTTTGGCGGGTCATCCGGCACGCGGGTGGCGGTGGTGCCGCGCCGGACCGTGCGGTTTCATCGGCCGCAGCGTGGCAGTTGGGTCCCCTGGATCCTGGCTCTCCTGGCCCTGGGGGTTGCCTCGCTGGCCGGTTGGCACTGGTGGAGCGGGCAGCTGGCAGACGAACGACTGATTCTGGTCTGGCCCGCGGCGGAGCGGCAGGATGCGTCCATGCGTCTTGACGGGCGGCCGGTCGACCTGGTGAGCGATCCGGCCGCGTCGAGTGCGGAGGCGCTGACGTTCCTGTTGCCCAAAGGGGCTCATCACGTCCAGATCGCACGTCCCGGCTATGAGGCGATCGACCAGTCGGTGGAGTTGGTCGGCGGCCAGCCCGTTTATCTGACGGTACAGTTCGTGGCTGTGTCGATCGTCCCGTCCGACCTGGACGTGGCGCTATCGTCCGTTCCCGGCCGCGTGGTTCTGCGCTGGCCGGCAGCGGCGCGCCACGGCGCGGTGCTCCAGATCGACGGCCGCTCGGTGGATCTGGGTCGTAGGAGTGCCGGCAGCTCGGATACGGTGGAGGCGGTGCTCAAGGCGGGCGAGCACACCCTGCATATTGAGCTCTCCGATGGCCAGACGCTTGACCGGACCTTTTCTGTGGAGCCTGGTCAGCAGTGGGAGCTGGATGTGGAGGAAGCTGCCCGCGCCAGCGCGGCGCGGATCGTGCTCCTGTGGCCCGCGCCGGACCGCGCGGAGTCGACGTTGGAGGTGGACGGTCAGGTGCGTGACATCGCCGCGCTGGCCGGCGCTGGCGACGCCGAGCAGGTGCTGATCGACATGGCACCGGGGAAACACACGGTGCGAATTACCCGCCCCGGCTTTGACGACTTCGTGATGGAACTGACCGACCTGCGCGGTGAGGAGCGGATTGCGGTATCGTGGGTGGCGGTGGAGCATCCCCGGCCGGCGGCTCCGGACCTGGAGCGGCTGCGGGGCGACTTCCGCCAGAAGTACGAGCAGTTTGAAGAGTATCAGAAATGGACGGTGGCCGACGCGGCGCACAAGAGCGAGCTGCTGAGGATTTTGCTTGCCAGACTGGAAACGGAGGCCGGCACGCTGCCCAGCCAGTCACCGGAGCAGTGGGCGGCGTGCGACGAAATGCTGCAGTTGGCATTGGCCGGCCAGGAGTTCGTGCTGGCACACAACCTGTTGCGGGGAAATGTGGGGCACGTGCTGTTCTCGGATACTGAACGGCAGACCTGGGAAGACCGCATCTGGGCCGCGGCGTTGCAGTCGAAGCGGGCCGACGCCCTGGCCGACTACCTCAAGCTGCGCCATGCGGCGGGGGACGCCCCGACGGCGGAAGAGCAGGAGGTGATCGTCGAGCAGCTGGCGGCGGCTGTGGCGGCCGGCTCGGCCTATGCCGAGGTCGTAGCGCGCGTGGAGGACCTGGAGCAGGCTGCGGTACTCGGCCAGGACGTTGCCACGCGCGCGCGGGTGGAGGTCTACTTGCGCGCGGCGGCAGGCGAGTTCACAACGCCGCTCCAGGCGCTGGATCTGTGCGAGCAGATGCTCAAGACCGTGCCGCTTGTGTTCGTATCGGGGTTGCCCGACGCGCTGCAACGCGTCGACAGACTGGCGGATGCGGTCGGCACGGTGCGCCGCAATCGGGCGCTCAGGGATGAAGGGCTGGACGCGGACGCGCGCACACGCCTGCTTCGACTCAACGAGGGTGTCAAGCTGGTGCGCGAGTGCGCCTCCCAGTTCACACGCGTCCGGACGGCACAGGACACCATCGCGAACAAGCAGGGCACGCCGGCCGACCATCGATTCGTGGCGTTCTGGCTCCTGCAACTGGGCCAGTTCTCCGCCGCGCTCCCCTACCTGCGCGCCGCCGACGACGAGGGGCTGGCCCGCATCGCCCGACCCCTGCCGGAAACGGCCCGGGAACTGGCTCAGCTGGCAGACGAGGTGGACGCCGAAGCCAAGAAGAGCAAATTCTCGCGCCGCCAGGAGGAATCGCTCCGCGCCTACGCGCGCCATCTGCGCCAGTCGGCGCTGAACAAGAACGATCTGAGCCTCCCGCCAGCCGAACGCATGGAACTGCAGAACAAGCTGGAAGCGGTCCAGCTGTAGCGGGACCGATCTCAGACGGCGCTCGCGCGGCGTGACGCCGGTGGGAGCGGCCACGAACGTCGAGGCAGCGAGCGCCGCGCTTCGTCATAGAAGCTGTCGAGAATCGGCTCAACGCCTGGAAGTCTGGTCAGCATGGGGGCTGTGTGCTGATTGGCTGGACTTTGACGATGGCAGGCAAAGCTCTTTTTTTTTCGGGCCGAAGTTGTTCGATGAGTTGTTCGATGATAGAGAACGAGTACCCATACATGGGCGGCGGTCAATGTTTGGGTTACTTTCCCTGCAAGATCATACCCCATGGGAGGGATTATCATGCGACTGGCACGCAATTGCCTGATAGTTATCAGTCTGGTGTTGGGAGCGACTCCCACTGTGCTGGCGCAGCACAGTGCCGGGCTGCGGGGCACGGAATGCGGTTGTAACACTTGCGGGGCCGGTTGCCGAGCTCAGGAGTGTTGTCCGTCGCTGGTATCGAGTGTCACGCAGGGGGTCCACGATATGCTGGGCAGTTTGTTTTGCTGCCCGGGGCTCAATGCCCGGCACGACATCTATCGGGCGGCGCTCAAACGCAATGACTTTGGCAAGTGCAACAAGTTCGTGCCGGTCTATGCGCCCCAGTCGTGTGGCTGCGGTGGCGTGAGCCAGACCTGTCCGAGTTGTGGCCCTGCCGACGGGATGCCGAGCGAGGACCTGTTTGAGATGCAGGACGTGCCGGAGGGGATGCCGTTGGAGCCGACACCGGCCGACGCGGTGCCGTCGCAGGCACGGCGCGGCCGGGCGCCGTCGAATTCCCGGCCCGCCGCGGCTCATCGTGCGGCGCCCCGCGCGTCTTCGACCAGGACGGCCCGCGAGGCGACGCAACGGGACCGCATCGTGCGCGCCGAGGTTCGGAATGAGGCGCCGCGCGGATCCCAGCCGTCGATGAGTCTGATTCAGCGCACGATGCTGCTGCAGACTGGGGCCACAGCGTCTGTCGCAGGCAAGTAGCTTGCCGCCCGAGCGGGATCTGGCGCGCAGCGCCGTTCAGATCATGTACTCGGCGCCGAACACACGGACCTTCCGGGGCGACACATAGACTGTCTCCCCCGGCTGCAGGTTGATCTCTTGATAGCGTTCGAACGGCAGGTCCACCTGGATTTCGCTGCCCCCTTCGATGGTGAGGGTGATCTTGGCGAAGGAGCCGGCCTGATTGATGCGCACGACGCGGGCCGGCAGGTTGGGTTCCGTGACCGGTTCCCGGCGCACCTCCAGTTCGTGGGGCCGCACGTAGACTTTCGTCGAGCCGCCCGGATGCCGGGTCAATCCCGGCACGTCGATGGTCATGCCGCTCAGCACGGCGCGACCGTGCTCGATGCGGCCCGGGAACACATTGACGTCGCCCAGGAAGTCCATCACGAACTCGGACGCCGGATTATGGAACACGTAGGCCGGCGTGCCTTCCTGTTCGATGCGGGCCTGGTTCATCACGACGACGCGATCGGACACCGCCAGCGCTTCTTCCTGGTCGTGGGTCACCAGGACGGTGGTCATGTGCAGCTTGTCATGCAGGCGGCGGAGCCAGTTGCGCAGCCCCTGGCGCACTTTCGCGTCCAGCGCTCCAAACGGTTCATCGAGGAGCAGGACGCGGGGTTCGATGGCCAGTGCCCGGGCCAGCGCCACGCGCTGTCGCTGCCCGCCAGAGAGCTGGGCCGGATATCGCTGACCGAAGGCTTCCAGCTGGATCAGCCGCAACAGCTCCGTGACGCGCCGGTGGATCTCCGAGCGCGGAGGGCGCTGGTGGCGCGGGCGGACGCGGAGCCCGAAGGCGATGTTCTCGTACACGGTCATGTGCTTGAACAGCGCGTAGTGCTGGAAGACGAACCCCACCTGCCGCTGGCCGGCCTGCCGCCGCGCCACGTCCTCGCCGTGGAACAGCACCGCGCTGCGGCCGTCATCGTCGGGGACTTCCAGCCCCGCGATGATGCGCAGCAGCGTCGTCTTACCCGACCCGGACGGACCGAGCAGGCCGACAAGTTCGCCATCGTCCACCTTCATGCTGACGTCCTGCAGCGCCGTGAACGTGCCGAACGTCTTGGTGACGTGACGCACTTCGATGCTCATGACAGGCTCTCCATCGTCGTCGGCTCCAGCGTTTCGCGGAGTTGCTGCTGTACCTTCCATTCGAGGAAGCTCTTGGCAGCCAGCGTCACCAGCCCGAGGAAGGCGAGCAGCGATGCCATGGCGAACGCGGCCACAACGTTGTACTCGTTGTAGAGAATCTCCACGTGCAGCGGAATGGTGTTCGTCTTGCCGCGGATGTGCCCCGACACGACCGATACAGCGCCGAACTCGCCCATCGCGCGGGCGTTGCAGAGAATGACGCCGTAGAGCAGGCCCCACTTGATGTTCGGCAGGGTCACGCGCCAGAACGTCTGCCAGCCGCCCGCCCCCAGCGATATCGCCGCCTGCTCCTCGTCCTTGCCCTGCTCCTGCATCAGCGGGATCAGTTCGCGAGCCACAAACGGAAAGGTCACAAACACCGTGGCCAACACGATCCCTGGCACCGCGAAGATGATCTGGATGTTGTGCCGCGATAACCACGGACCCAGCCACCCCTGCATGCCGAACAGCAACACGTAGATCAGACCCGAGATGACCGGCGAGACGGCAAACGGCAGATCGATCAGCGTGATCAGCACGCTCTTGCCCCGGAACTCGAACTTGGTAATCGCCCATGATGCGGCCAGGCCGAACACCAGATTCAGCGGCACTGCGATGGCCGTGGTGATCAGCGTCAGCTTGATGGCCTGCCAGGCGGCAGGTTCCCGCACGCTCCGCACATAGGCGGCGACCCCGTCGCGGAACGCCTCCGTGAAGACCACCACCAGCGGCAGCACCAGGAACAGTCCGATGAAGCCGCAGGCGATGGCGATGAGCACGATCTTGAGCCACAGCGGATCGTCGGCCGCCCGCCGGGCTGCCGGCACTCGACGCGGTGGCGCAGCTGGACCGGACATGCTCAGACTCCCCTCTGGTAACTGCGGCTGACCCACCACTGGAACGTGTTGATCACCAGCAGGATGACAAAGGACGCGACCAGCATCGTGGCGGCGATGGCCGTCGCCCCCGCATAGTCGTATTGTTCCAGCTTGGTCACGATCAGCAGGGACGTGATTTCCGTCTTGAGCGGCATGTTGCCGGCGATGAACACGACGGAACCGTATTCCCCCAGGGCGCGGGCGAACGCCAACGCAAACCCGGTCACGACCGCCGGCAACACGCTCGGCACGATCACGCGCCAGAAGGCCTGCCAGCGCGTTGCGCCCAGACTGGCCGCCGCCTGCTCCGCCTCATCGTCCAGTTCCTCCAGCGCCGGCTGCACCGTGCGAACGACAAATGGCAGCCCGATGAACGTCAGCGCGATGGTGATGCCCAGCGGCGAGAAGGCCGCTTTGATCCCCAGCGGCTCCAGGTGCCGACCCAGCCAGCCGTGCTGCGAGTAGATCGTGGTCAACGCAATCCCGGAGACCGCCGTCGGCAACGCGAACGGAAGATCGACCAGGGCATCGAGCAGCCGACGACCAGGAAAACGATAACGCACCAGGCACCAGGCGACAATGAACCCGAACACCACGTTCATCGAGGCACCCACCAGCGATGTGCCGAGCGTCAGCCGGTACGACGCCACCACCCGCGGCTGGGTGATGATGTCCCAAAACTCCTCCCAGGACAGCGCCGCCGAACGCACGAACAGGGCCGAGAGCGGAAGCAGCACCACCAGACTCAGATACAGCAGGGTGTACCCCAGCGTCAGGCCGAAACCCGGTATCACGCTCGGTTGTTTCCATCCCCACCGCATGGCGGCGTCCTCGCAATCCGTCGGTCAGTCCGGCGTTTACTGCCCCGGCTGATAGATCTGGTCAAATACACCGCCATCGTCGAAATGCTCGACCTGGGCCTGCTTCCAGCTGCCAAACACCTGTTCGATCGTGAACAGTTCGAGTTCCGCGAACTGCGCGAGATCGTCGGCTGGAACCTCCTGCGGGTCCACCGGGCGGTAATGGTACTTCGCGGCCAACTGCTGGCCCCGCGCTGAGTACAGGTACTTCAGATACGCCTCGGCGACCGCAGTCGTCCCGTGCCGCTCCGCAAACTTGTCGATGACCGCCACCGGCGGCTCCGCCAGAATGCTGATCGACGGCACCACAATCTCCACATCCTGCGGGCCCAGATCCTTCACAGCCAGGAACGCCTCGTTCTCCCAGGCGAGCAGTACGTCGCCAATCCCCCGCTGGATGAACGTGTTGGTCGAACCGCGTGCACCAGTGTCCAACACCGCCACCCTCTGGAACAAGGCCGTGACGAACTGCCGGGCCTTGTCCTGCGCCGCGCTCACCGCGTCCGCGGCGGCCGGATCGTGCAGCCGCGCCAGATCCTGCAGCTCGCGATGCAGCACGTATCCCCAGGCCGCCAGATAATTCCACCGCGCTCCGCCACTCGTCTTGGGGTTGGGCGTGATGACCGTGACGCCGTCTTTGACCAGATCGTCCCAGTCCCGGATCTGCTTGGGATTCCCCTTGCGCACCAGAAACACAATCGTCGACCGGTAAGGCGCACTGTTGTGCGGCAGTCGCTGCTGCCAGTCGGCCGGCAACAGACCCGACTTCTCGGCAATGATGTCGATGTCGTAGGCCAGGGCCAGCGTGACGACGTCGGCCTCGTTGCCGTCGATGACCGAACGCGCCTGTTTGCCCGATCCGGCGTGCGATTGGTCGATCGTCACCACCTGACCCGTCTCCGCTTTCCACTGCTCCGCAAAAGCCGCATTGAACTCCTGATAAAACTCCCGCGTCGGATCGTACGACACGTTGAGCAAATTCACCTTCCGCCCGCCACTACCGGCCGCGTCAGTGCCCGACGTACCCGCCCGATCGCAGCCCGCGATACCCACCAGGATGGCGAAACACCAACACCCCAGCCCCGCTCTCCACACGCCCGCACCCGTCATGGTCCATTCCTTTTTTGTATCTGCCTGCCTGCCTGCTCAGCGCCCAATCCTCGATTTGTCCAGACGTAATTTATTTGTCTAGACGTGGACTTGGCAATTGCAATGTGCAATACGCGTGCCGGCCGGCGCCTTCCCCGCGGCCGGTGCCCGAAACCGAGGCCGCATTATCGGGACCCCGCCCCAATTCAGCAAGGCCGTGATATATGACGGACACGGCCATGGTATATTACGGAAATCCGCGATATTTCACGCCTCCGGGCCGCTGCGCCGGCGGTAGTGGTAGGTTCCCGCCGTGGACGTCGATGTCAGCGAGGATGGCGCGGGGACGGTATTTCACGCGATCATCTGCGGTCCAGCGCCTGACGCAGGTCGGCGATCAGATCCGCTGTGTCTTCGATGCCGCAGGAGAGTCGGATCATGTTGTCGGCGATGCCGAACTGTGCGCGTTCTTCCGGCGCGAGCGTGTGGTAACTCATGACGCTGGGCTGTTCGATCAGCGACTCGACGCCGCCCAGGCTCGGGCCGATGCGGGGCAGGCGGACGGCATCGATGACGTCGGCGGTGCGGCGCCAGTCGGCATCTTTCACCAGGAACGTGATCAGGCCGCCGTAGCCGCGCATGGTGCGGCGCGCAATCTCGTGCTGCGGGTGCCCGGGCAGCCCTGGGTAATAGACGTGCTCGATGCGCGGATGCCCGGCCAGGAACTCGGCCACCGCCTGCCCGTTCTGGTTGTGGCGCTGCATGCGGAGTTCGAAGGTTTTCAGGCCGCGCTGCAGCAGGTAGAAATTGTGGGGTGCGTTGATCGAACCCATGATGCCGCGCAGCTTGCGCACCGGGTCGAGCGCCTCCTGGCTGCCGACGATGACGCCGGCCAGCAGGTCGTTGTGTCCCGCCAGGTACTTGGTCGCCGAATGCAGCACGTAGTCGACGCCGTACGCAATCGGCTGGATGTTGTAGGGAGTGGCCAGGGTGGCGTCAATGAGCGTTTCGACATTGTGTCGCCGGCCGATGGCCACGAACTGCTCCAGGTCCACGACGCTCAGGTGCGGGTTGGTGGGGGATTCGCTCACCAGCAGCCGCGTGCGGGGATTGATGGCCGCCTCCATGGCGGCGTAATCGCAGGCCTTCACCTGGTGGGTGACCACGCCGAAACGTGACAAGTGTTTGACACAGAACTCGCGGCTGCGGTGATAGCACTCGTCGAAAAACACCACTTCATCGCCCGCGTTGAGTTTTGCCATCAGCAGGCCGACCATGGCCGCCATGCCGGTGGCGTAGAGCACGGCGTCGGTGCCGCCATCGAGCGCCGCGAGCTTCCGCTCAACCACGCGTTCCCCGGGGTTGCCATAGCGGCCGTACTCTTCCCGGGGCAGCTCCTGTTCGACGTAGTCGACCAGCGCCTGCGTGTTGGGAAACGTGTACGTTGCGGCGCAGACGATCGGGTCGGTGATGGAGTCCCCCATTTTCTGCCGCGCTTCCCCAGCATGCACGGCCAGTGTCGAGGGGCCGCAACCGGCGGGAACTGCGGAATCACACGCCGTCTCGGCGGGCTTGGGCGAAGGTGCCATGATGGTACAGTGCTCCTGTGAACTCGCAACAGGTGTCCCTCGGAGAAATGCGTCGCAGGCGACAGACACCAGCTGCACCGTCTCCGGCTCGTGCCGCGACGGCTGCCTTCGCATGGTTTCGAGATCGCCCGCACACAAAATAAGAACGGCGGTCATGGCCAGGCGGGCGATGGCTCTTTAGCAGGTAAGGCTGCAAGCGGCCGCAAATCCCTGAACGGCCGCTATTGTAACGGGCCGCGGCGGCCGCGACAACCGGCGGCTCCCCCGACGGAACCCTGCCCGCGCGGTTTTCCTAACCGGTTATTCCGGTCCGCCGCCACCCGCCGCCGGCAGCTCGACACCCCAAATCAGGCCCGTTTTCTGGACGTTTCTCGCTGCTGTCGTCTACAATAATAAAACAGGATGCCGAGTGAATGCTGCCGGAGGAGCTTGCATGGGTCGGATATCGAAACTGCTGCTGCTCGCGTCGTCGTTCGCCGCCGCCTGCCTCGCCAGCTCCCGCGGGGACGTCGCGCTGGTGCCGGCCGACGCCACGCAGACGCCCAGTCCCGCGGCGCTGGTTCAGCAACTGGGCGACCCGCAGTTCGCCGTGCGCAAACGGGCCATGGAACAGCTGGTGACACAGGGCGTGGCGGCCGCCGCCGCGCTCGAAGAAGGACTGCAGTCGACCGACCGGGAAGTGCGTTTTCGCAGCCAGCATGCGCTGAACATCATCCGGGAACACGATTTCCAGCGCCGCCTGCGTGTCTTTGCCGCCGGCCAGGACGCGCAGGAAACGTACGAGCTGCCCGGCTGGACGCTGTTCCGTACAGAGGTGGGAGATGGCCTCGAAGCGCGGCGGCTGTTCGTCGAAATGCAGCAGGCGGAACCGCAGCTCCTGCAGACCCTGGAACGCGCCCCCGAGAAGGCCGCCGAGATGCTCGTGCAGCGGCTCGATGAACTGCAACGCGAAGCCCGTGCAGGTCAAAATCAGCTATCTGTGTCGCTCGGCACCGTTGCCGCGCTGCTGTTCGTGTCCAATCAGGATCGCGCGGACTCCATCGGACTGGCCGTCCAGAACCTCGCCACGTTCTACCGGCAGGACGTGTTTGTCGCCGCCCTCGAGACTGGGTCCGAACGCGAAATCCTCCGCAAAATGCTCGGCATCTGGATTGAAAAGGCGCGCAGCTGGGATCGATTCCAGGCCATGCTCCTGGCCATCCAGTTCGACCTGCCCGAAGGGCTCACACCCGCCAAACACGTGCTGGCCGACGAGTCGCTCGACCCGAATCAGGCCGTCTACCGCGGCTTCGCGCTCCAAACCATCGCCCGCTTCGGCGATGAGTCCCAGATCCCGGTCGTCGAGCCGCTGCTGGATGACGCGTCCCCCTACGGCAGCAACACGCCCACCTCCTCCAAATCCCGCTACCAGACCCAGATTCGCGATATCGCCCTCGCCACCGTCGTCCACCTCG
This sequence comes from Planctomycetaceae bacterium, assembly GCA_012729315.1. Lineage (GTDB taxonomy): Bacteria > Planctomycetota > Planctomycetia > Pirellulales > Pirellulaceae > JAAYDI01. The sequence continues at coordinate 13,152 of JAAYDI010000025.1, read as the reverse complement.
CCAAACAAGACCCCAAGGAGTTCGGCCTGACACGGCTCAAACCAAACTCCACCCAGGTGTTCAACACCAGTACGCTGGCCTTTGAAAATGATGCCAGCCGCGAGGAAGCGATCCGAAAATGGCGCGCCTTCCGCGCCACTCAACAGTGACCCCCCCTGCCCTGGCCCTGACCAGAGCTCCTGTCTCGCCCCCACGCAAACTCTCCCGTTGCACGGTATCAGGCCGTCAAATATAAAGGCGGCTGGCCGTGCTATTTCACGGAATGCATGCCGTGCGGCGGGAGTGGTGGGGTTGGATCGGTTTCGGGATGTTTTGCTGGCTGTCTGGCAGGAAGCGTGCCGGCACATTGACATGGGCGAGTCAACCAGGACGATTGCCGCCTTATTGAGCGGGAGTTTGCCGCTGCAGCAGTTGCTTGTCCGGCGTTTCGATCTGCAGCATTCCTGTCTGGACACGGTAGCCCGGGGCGGTGTGGGAGAGGAACTGTCGGCTGCCAGCCCGCGTACTCACTGCGACGCCGCCGAGATGAAGCGGCTGCTGGCGTGGGCGCGCACCGGGCGCGTGTTGCAACACACTCGTGGCGGTCGCCGGGCGAGCAAGCTGGCATTGCTCGTGCCGGACGACGTGGCAGGGCAGGTGCTGGTCGGAGCGATCGGCGGCGGGGAGCAGCCAGTCGGGGTGCTGGTGGTGGCGGCTGGCGTGGAGCGGGCGTTCCAGGACGAGCACGTGCAGATGGTGACGTTGCTGCTGGAACCGTTCGGGGCGATCTTGGAGAACGATCGGCGGATACAGGAGCTGGCGACGCTGCGCGAAGCGGCCGAAGCCGATCGCCGGTCGCTGCTGTCGCGTCTGGGACGCAGCGACATGAATGAGACGATTGTCGGGGCGGACTCCGGGCTGCGCGATGTGATGGAGCGTGTGCAACTGGTGTCGCAGTCGGACGTGCCGGTGCTGATTCTGGGAGAGACCGGAACGGGCAAGGAGGTGGTTGCCCGGGCCATTCACAACCGGTCGACGCGCGGCACGGGCCCGTTCATTCGAGTCAATTGTGGCGCGATTCCTTCGGAGCTGATCGACTCGCAGTTGTTCGGGCACGAGCGGGGCAGTTTCACCGGCGCGTCGGCCACGCGGCAGGGCTGGTTCGAGCGGGCGGACCGGGGGACGCTCTTTCTGGACGAGATTGGGGAGTTGCCGCTCCCGGCGCAGGTTCGCTTGTTACGCGTGCTGCAGGACGGGTACATTGAGCGCGTAGGAGGGCACCAGCTGATCCACGTCGATGTCCGGATCGTGGCGGCCACGCATCGCGACCTGCCAGGCATGGTATGCGACGGCAAGTTCCGCGAGGATCTGTGGTACCGTATCGCCGTGTTCCCGATCCGCCTCCCGCGGCTCAATGAGCGGCAGGAAGACATACCAGCGCTGGCGCGGCGTTTTGCCCGGCGCGCCGCGCAGCGGTTCGGGCTGACGTACGTCGATCCGACGCCGGACGACATCCGTCTGCTGACAGACTACGCGTGGCCGGGCAACATTCGTGAACTCGGCGCGGTAATCGATCGCGCGGCGATACTTGGGAACGGCCGCTCGCTGGAAATCGCCACCGCCTTGGGGGCCGGCGCCGCGCTGGGGCCGCTGGGGGATCTGGCGAGCGGGCGCGGAACGGGTGCAGCGCACCTGCCGGCCGCTGCCGCGGCCTCCCCGATCGCGACGCTCGACACGGCGATGAGCCAGCACATCGAGCGAGCGCTTGCGGCCACCCGCGGTCGGATCGAGGGGCGTTATGGGGCCGCGCAACTGCTGGGGATCAACCCGCACACGCTGCGGGCCCGCATGCGCAAGTTACAGATCGATTGGCGGCGTTTCCGCACGCCGGGTGCGGGATGATGAGCTGGCCGCCGGCAGCGCGCGATGGGCGCGTCCGCAGGTGCCGGGCAGGTTCCAGTCCGGACCGGGTACGGCCGGGCACGAGAATGAGGTATTGCCAAATGAGGTACTGCCATGGATCACGAACGTAACGACGATTCGCGACACGCGGCCCGCGGACCGGAAGCGGGTCCGGCCGAGGCCCCGGCACACGACCGTGGCGGGACGACGTGGACGGGCTGTCTGCGCCGCAGCGGCACGCTGATCTGGATGCTGGTGGTCGGCGGCTCGCTGGCCGGCATGGTGGTGTTGTGGGTCCAGCGCGGAGAAGTCGATTACGCGACAGCCAACGTGCTGACCATGATCCTGGCGTTCGTCGTGGTGATCGCGCTCGTCGCACGCATGTCCCTGCGGCGGGGCGCTCACCGGGTCACCCGCTGGTTGTCCATCGGCGGTGTGCTGCTGGCCATACTCGCGGCGTCGACACTGCGCATCGACCGCGTCTCCGGGCGGCTGGTGCCCCGGCTGACCTGGCGGTGGTCGGTGAAGCCAGATCAGTTGTTGGACAGCCCGGTCATCGACGCGCGCGAACCGGTCGACATGCGGACCACTACGCCGGGCGATTTTCCCCAGTTCCTGGGGCCGCGGCGCAACCTGGTGGTGACGGGTGTCGCGCTGGCACGCGACTGGACCACGTATCGGCCGAGGCAGTTGTGGCGGCAGCCGATCGGCGCCGGATGGTCCGGTTTCACCGCGGTCAACGGCTTCGCGGTCACCATGGAGCAGCGCGGTCCCGAGGAACTCGTGACGTGTTACGAGGTGACGACCGGGCGGCTGCGATGGGCGCATGCGTGGGCTGCGCGGTACGAAACGATGTCGGGCGGTGTCGGCCCGCGGAGCACCCCGACGATTGCCGACGGCCTGGTCTACGCGTTGGGGGCCACGGGAGTACTGCGCTGCCTGGACGGTGCGACCGGCGCGCTGGTGTGGAGCGATGACATTCTGCAGCGCTTCGATCTCACGCCCGAAGAGGACCTTCAGGCAGTCACCTGGGGCCGGTCGGCTTCGCCGCTGGTGGTCGAGGACCTGGTGATTGTGCCGCATGGCGGCCCGCGGAACGGGCCCTGGTGTTCGCTCTGCGCTTACGACAAGCGGACCGGCGCGGTGCGCTGGACCGGCGGCCAGTGGCAGGTCAGCTACGCGTCGCCGTCACTGGCACGCCTGTGCGGGGTACTGCAGGTGCTGAGCGTCAACCAGGCAGCGGTCAGCGGGCATCGGCTGGAGGATGGGGAGGTGCTGTGGTCGTACCCGTGGCCGGGCAAGAGCACCGCCGATGCGACGGTGCCGCAGGCTGTGGTGGTGTCGGACAATCGCCTGTTGTTGTCCAAGGGCTACGGAGTGCGGGCCAGGCTGCTCGAACTGATGCTGTCGGCCGCGGGGGCGTGGCAGGTAACGGAGGTCTGGGCGAAACCCGTGCTGAAGACCAAGTTCACGAACGTGGCAATACAGGACCAGTTCGCCTACGCCCTGTCGGACGGCATTCTCGAGTGTGTGGAAGTGGACACCGGCAGACGTCGCTGGCGGGACCGCCGCGGCAACTATGGACCGGGTCAGATTCTGCTCGTCGGCGACGTGATCCTGGTCCAGGCGGAATCGGGCGAGGTGGTGATGGTGGAGGCGAACCCGGACCAACTGGTCGAACTCAGCCGCATCCCGGCGTTGACCGACCAGACCTGGAACAATCTGTGTCTTTACGATCATTACCTGCTGGTGCGGAACTCGGTGGAAGCGGCCTGCTACGATCTGCCGCTCCGGACGCCGCCGGACGCGCCGGAAGTACCGGACGCAGCGAGGTGACCTATGGCAGCGGCAGCATCAGTACCAGGGTCCGATGCCACGCGTTTGGACGGCAAGACGGCCGTGGTGACGGGTGCTTCGAGCGGGATTGGGCGGGCCATTGCGCGGGAGCTGGCGTTGGCCGGCGCGGATGTCGTCGTGCACGCGCGTGCCAGTCACGCGCAGCTGGACCGGGTGGTGGACGAACTGCGCGCGACCGGCCGTCGCGCGCTGGCGATCCTGGCGGATCTGGCCTCCGCGCCGGCGCATGCGGCGCTGATCGAGCAGGCCTGGACATGGGCCGGCGACATTCAGATCTGGGTCAACAACGCGGGGGGCGACGTGTTGACCGGCTCCGCGGCCGAATGGCCCTTTGAACAGAAGCTGGAGTACCTCTGGCAAGTGGACGTGCGAGGGACCATCCTGTTGTCTCGTGAGGTGGGCCGGCGAATGATTGAACGAGCAGGGGACGCGCGGGACCGGTGCATTCTGAACATGGGCTGGGACCAGGTGGAAGGGGGCATGGCGGGTGACAGCGGCGAGATGTTTGCCGCCGTCAAAGGGGCGGTGATGGCTTTCACCCGGAGTCTGGCCCGCTCGCTGGCACCGGCCGTGCGCGTGAACTGCCTGGCACCCGGCTGGATCCGCACGGCCTGGGGTCGAGGCGCCGCGGTACACTGGCAGGAACGTGCGCGGCGGGAGTCCTTGCTGCAGCGGTGGGGTGCGCCGGAGGATGTGGCCCGTGTGGCCCGCTGCCTGGTGTCGCCGGCCAGCGGCTTCGTCACGGGCCAGGTGATCCCGGTCAATGGCGGTTTTGCCGGGTCCGCCGCGGATTAGAGAAGACAGGCGGTGCGTCATGCCGGAAGCCCGAGAACAGATTCACTTCGTGACAGGGCGTCTGGCCGAGCACGCGCTGCGGCAGATAGTCGATCAGCTGGCGTCATCCGCCGGCTTTGAGTTCACGCTGCAGGTTCTGCCCATCTCGGTTGCCGCCCTCATGACGCCTCAGTGGATAGAGCCGCGCATCCACGTGCCGCCTGCCACCACGCGCGTCGTGATTCCCGGTTACTGTCAGGGGGACCTGCGAGGGCTGGCCGAGAAGGCCGGCACGATCGTGGAACGTGGCCCACGCGATCTGCGGCAGCTGCCGGAGTATCTGTGTGCCGACGGCGCGCGCGAGCCCGACGTGAATGCCCACTCGATCGAGATCATTGCGGAGATCAACCACGCGCCGCGGCTGACGCGCGACGCGATCGTGCAGCAGGCACGAGAGCTGGTGGCGCAGGGCGCGGATGTGATCGACGTGGGCTGTGAACCGGGCGATCCGTGGACAGGGGTGGGCGAGTGCGTTCGCGCGCTTCGCGATGCCGGCTGCCGGGTTTCCATCGACAGCTTTCATCCGCGGGAGGTCGAACTGGCGGTGCAAGCGGGCGCTGAACTCGTCCTGTCAGTCAACGCTCAGAATCGGGTGGCGGCGGCCGACTGGGGCTGTGAAGTGGTGGTTATTCCCGACAGCCTCCAGATGCTGGACAGCCTGGACGAGACGGTGGAGTACCTTGTGCAGCGGCAGGTCCCGCTGCGGATCGATCCAGTCCTCGAGCCGATCGGGCTGGGCTTCGCCGCCAGTCTGTGGCGATACCTCGACCTGCGGCGCCGCTATCCCGAGCTGCCGATGCTGATGGGGATCGGCAATCTGACGGAGATGACCGATGCCGATTCCGCGGCGATCAATGTCCTGCTGCTGGGCTTTTGCCAGGAGACGAACATCCGCAGCGTGCTGACGACCCAGGTGATCAACTGGGCGCGCAGCAGCGTGCGCGAGTGCACCATAGCGCGGCGGCTGGTACACTATGCCGTGCAGCAGCACATTCCTCCCAAACACGTCTTGCACGACCTGGTCATCCTGCGCGACCGGAAGCTGGCGTCTTACGGCGCCGAACAGCTCGATGAGCTTGCCTGTCGCATCGAGGATCACAACGTGCGGATCTTCGCGGAAGAGGGGCAGCTCCATGTGCTGAGGTCCGGCAAACGGCTGGCAGATGCCGACCCGTTTGCGCTGTTTGAACGGCTGGCTGCGGAGTTTCCTGATCATCTCGATCCATCGCATGCGTTCTACCTGGGCTTCGAAATGTGCAAGGCCCTCACGGCGCTGACCTTGGACAAGGAATACCGGCAGGACGAAGCACTGGACTGGGGATACCTGACGGTGGCGGAGGATCTGCATCGCCTGCAGCGCCACAAATGATGAGGGTGGAGTTCTTGAATTGCCGGCCTGTTGCAGGGAGGGGGCAACTCGTGATTCTGGAAGGCATCGTCACGACGCTTGACGCGGACGGTTCGGTTCACATTGCCGCCATGGGGCCGGAAGTGTCCGACGGATTCGACCACTTCGTGTTGCGGCCGTATCAGACGTCGCGGACCTACGCCAATCTGCGACGCGCGCGGCAAGGCGTGCTGCACGTCACGGATGATGTGGAACTCATGGCGCAGGCGGCGATCGGGCACTTTGAGCAACCGCCGCGCCACCGTGCAGCGCCTGTGATCCAGGGTGCGATTCTCGAGACCGCCTGCCGCTGGTTTGCCTTTGAGGTGGAATCGATTGACGATCGGTCGCCGCGGGCAGTCCTGCCGTGCCGGGTTGTGGCCGAAGGGAAACTGCGCGACTTTCTGGGGTTCAACCGTGCGCGGCACGCGGTGGTCGAGGCGGCCATCCTGGCCACGCGGCTCCCCCTCCTGCCGCTCAAGGCCGTGTGCAACGAGCTGCAGCGGCTGGCCCCCGTGGTGGAGAAGACCGGGGGCCCGGCGGAGCGGCGGGCGTTTGCGCTGCTGCACACGTTTGTCACCGCGCGTCGGATGCTGTGCGTTCAGGCGCCGTCACGGATCCACTTCGGGATGTTCTCGTTCGGCCACGCCGGGCGTCAATTTGGCGGCGTGGGGGTGATGGTGGCGCAACCCGCCCTGCGTCTGGTGATCGACCCGGCGGAGCAGTGGGAAGCCGCGGGGCCACGAGCCGATGACATGGCCGCCTACGCCCGCCGCTGCTGTGAAGCGTGGGGATACGACACGCTGCCCCCCTGCCGCCTGCAGCTCGAAGAGATGCCTCGCCGCCATGTCGGATTGGGCAGCGGCACCCAGCTCGCGTTCGCGGTTGCTGCCGGTCTGCGCGCGTGGTACCGCCAGCAGCCGTTGTCGCCGGAGGAGCTTGCGCACATCACAGGTCGTGGCCGCCGTTCGGCCGTCGGCACGTACGGGTTCGTGCATGGCGGCTTGATCGTCGAATCCGGACGGTTGCCTGACGACGTGCTGGGCCCGCTCGAGCACCGCCTGGAGGTGCCGGCCGCCTGGCGCTTCGTGCTGGTCACGTGCCGCGAATGCCAGGGCCTGTCAGGTGTGGACGAGCAGCAGGCGTTTGCCGCTCTGCCGCCGGTCAGCGCGGCGGTGCGTCAGGAGTTGCTGGACGAAGTCGCGCAGCGCCTGCTGCCCGCCCTCCGGGCCGGCGATTGCCGGGCTTTCGGAGAAAGCCTGTACCGCTACGGCCGTACGGCGGGAGAGTGCTTCGCGGCTGTCCAGGGTGGACCGTACAATGGACCGGAGGTCACACAGCTGGTGGATGAGATCCGAACGCTCGGCGTGCCCGGCGTCGGACAGAGTTCCTGGGGGCCTACCGTATTCTGTGTCGTTGAGAATCAGGAGGCTGCCGAGCGGCTCCAGCGGGAACTGCTCAGTCGCAGCCCCCCACGACCGCTGGATATCGTGATCTCGCCCCCCGATAACCGCGGCGCTGTAGTGACGCGCGGCACGAGCGACGAAGTGAAGGATTAGCTTTTTCCGTGGACCGTTGTTCCTGCGATCGCGCAGCGAACATTGAGCAATTCGAACTGTGAGGACTATCATCATGCCGGAACTGGGCGTCAATGTTGATCATGTGGCCACAGTGCGCCAAGCGCGCAAGACTTATGAGCCCGATCCAGTCTGGGCGGCTGTGGCGGCCGAACTGGGTGGGGCGGACGGCATCACGATCCACCTGCGGGAAGACCGCCGGCATATCTGCGACCGCGACCTGCGCCTGCTCCGCGAGACTGTCACGGTGAAGCTGAACCTGGAGCTGGCGGTGGTGTCCGACGTGATATCGATCGCCTGCGACGTGCGGCCGGACCAGGCGACGCTGGTGCCGGAGCGCCGGGAGGAAGTGACGACGGAGGGAGGCTTGGACCTGGTCACGCACCGCGCGGACGTGGCGGAGGCGGTCAAACGCCTGCACGACGCGGGGGTGGCTGTCAGCCTGTTTCTGGATCCCGACGAACCACAACTCGCAGTCGCTGCGGAGTTGGGTGTTGAGGCAGTGGAACTGCACACCGGCCAGTACGCCCTGGCGCGCGGCAGCCGGGCAGCCGAGGAGCTGACCAGACTCGCCGCGGCAGGACGCCAGATCTGTCAGGCGGGGATGGCACTTCACGCAGGGCACGGCCTGAACTACCACAACGTCATGCCGGTGGCGGCGTTGCCCCAGATGCACGAGTTGAACATTGGCCACAGCATCGTCGCGCGCGCGCTGATGATCGGGATGACCGAGGCCGTGCGCGAAATGAAGGCCTTGCTGCGGCACGCTGTCCAGCGCGGCGGTGCCTGAACGTACGCAGACCTGTCCGGTGCAGGCCGCTCGCCCCACAAGGGTGGTGCCAGGGGTGGTGCTTCTCCGGTGACGCCCCTTTGCGGAGTCCGCAGGGCACGCGTATGATAGGCCACGACTGGGCTGTTCACCCCTTGGAAGCTTGGGAGAGTTGACGGTGATGACGCGGAAGGGATCAGCATTTGCCGGTGTGTCGGTCGCCCTGGTGACACCGTTCCGCGACGGCGAACTGGACCTGCAGGCGCTGCGCGCGCAGGTGGAGTTCCAGATTGCGGCGGGCACCGCCTGCCTCTGCCCCGTGGGCACGACTGGCGAGTCGCCGACGTTGTCGCATGACGAGCACGAGCGGGTGATCTCGGAGGTCGTGCAGGCGGCGGCGGGCCGTGTGAAAGTCATGGCGGGGACGGGGTCGAACAGCACGCGCGAAGCGCTGCGGCTGACACGATGGGCGGCCCAGGCCGGCGCGGACGCGGCGCTGATGGTGGCGCCGTATTACAACAAACCGACGCAGGAGGGGTTTTACCAGCACTTCCGCGCGGTGGCGGAAGAGGTCGATCTGCCGATCTGTGTCTACAACATTCCGGGACGCACCGGGAAGAACATCGAGCCGGAGACGATCGCCCGGCTCGCCGAACTCGCGAACGTCACGATGGTCAAGGAAGCGACCGGGTCGCTGGATCAGGCTTCGCAGGTGCTGGCCACCACCAACCTGACCGTCTTGAGTGGCGACGACAGCCTCACGCTGCCGTTGCTGGCAGTGGGAGCCGAAGGGGTCATCTCCGTGGTGGCCAACATCATACCGGGCGACATGCTGCAGTTGGTCGAGGCCTTCCGCGCCGGCCAGGTGGCTGCGGCACAGCAGGCCCACCTGCGGCTCTTCCCGTTGTGCCGTGATATGCTGGGGCTGGCCACCAATCCGATCCCGATCAAGGCGGCCATGAAGCTGCTGGGGCGCGACACCGGCGAACTGCGGCTTCCCATGACGCCGCTCGATCCGGCCGGCGAAGCTTCGTTGCGCCAGACACTTGAACGGTTCGGTGTGCTCTGAGTCAGCGCAGGCAGTGCTCGAGCGGTCGATCAGCCGGTCGAGGCGCCGTCCTGCAGGCAGGTGGCAGCTTTCGTGATGCGCGTGCTGGTGCTCTGCGAATACCCGTCGCTCAACGGAGGCGAGCACTCGCTGCTCGAAGCGGCTCGGCATATCGCGCCCGAGCAGGTCAGCTGGCTGTTCGCGGCGCCTCCGGCTGGCCCGCTGGCGCAGCGCCTGCAGCAGGCGGGCTGGCTGCACGAGCCGCTGATCTGCACGGACGCGATGGGACGCCGGACGCCGCGCGACACCCTGCGCAGGCGGCTGGCAGCGCTGATCCGGCACTATCGCCCGCAGGTGGTGCATGCCAACAGCGTGTCCATGGCGCGCCTGGCGGGACCGGTCGTGCGGGATCTGGACCAGCCGAGCATCGGGCATCTGCGTGACATCCTCCGGCTCAGCGCCGGTGCGCTGCACGACCTGGCCGCTCACCGCCGCCTCCTGGCCGTATCGGTCGCCACCCGCGACTGGTATCGAGCGCAGGGTGGGCCCGGCGCGCGGATCGTCGTGGCGTACAACGGCGTGGACCTGGAGCGGTTTGCCCCCCGCGCGCCGACCGGCTACCTGCACACTGAACTGGGTCTGGACCGGCGGGTGCGGCTGGTGGGGACCATTGGCCAGCTGGGCCTGCGCAAGGGAACGGACCTGTATGTGGCGGCGGCGCGGCAGCTGGCCGAGCGGGACCCCGCGGTGCACTTCCTGATCGTGGGCCAGCGTTATTCCCGGAAGGATGAGTCGCGTGCGTACGAACAGCGACTGCGCGCGCAGGCGGAGGATGGCGTGTTGCGCGGACGCGTTCACTTCCTGGGCGTGCGGACAGACGTGGACCGCCTGCTGGTCGAGCTGACCGTCTATGTGCATGCCGCGCGCCAGGAGCCGCTGGGCCGCGTGCTCCTCGAAGCGGCTGCCACCGGGTTGCCCGTGGTGGCTACGGATGTGGGCGGCACGCGCGAGATTTTTGCCGGCGCGCAGCCCTCAGCGCTGCTGGTGCCGCCGGATTCGAGCGCGCAATTGGCGCAGGGCGTGGAACGCATCCTGAACGAGGCGGCGCTGCGGCACGAGCTTGGCCACGCGGCGCGGCGTCGTGCCGCCGCAGTGTTCGACGTGCGCCAGGCGGCCACGCGGCTGGTCGAGCATTATGTGGAAATCGCCCGCGGGGCCCCTGGACGCGGCGACAGGACGTGACCTGGGTTGGCTGGTGGTTTCGTCACTGCCGAGGTCCGTGGGTGGCCTGAACGCCGAAGCCTTCGGCCGCTCCCGGAAGCTCGCAGCCTGTGCCAGCCATTGTGTTCGCTACTTTCGGCACGATGCGTATCTTCCGGCCCAGGTCCAGAACGCGCCATTGTCTGAGCTAGACTTGCAGCAGAGACGTCGCGCACTACCGACTGCCGCATCGTTCCTGCCAGGTTGAGATTGTACTTTCATGAAATGCGCCCAACTCGCCGAAAGAATCGAGAAACTCCAGCCTGACGCCGATACGCGCGACGTGGCTCGCCTGTGTCTGCTGCTGAGCAACGGCGCGCGCCCGGTCGACAATCTGACCGATGACAGGAATCTGGCGCGGGCCTGGAAGGAAATGGGATTGCGGCTGCAGGCGGCTACCGACCAGCACGCGGCCATGACGGAAGAACTGGAACGGTTGGCCAAGTCCGATCCGAAAAAATTCACGCCGGACCAGATCTGGATCCTGATCCGCGCCATCAAGGTGCAGAGCCAGATCCTGCAGCTCTACATCGGTGACACCGGCATGGACGTGTGACGTCAGGAGACGGCGTTGAGCTGCCCGTGGCCGGGCAGGAAGAACCGCCGGACATAGGCGGGCCGGGCGGCAAAGTTCATGTGGATCCGGCTGCCCACGATGCGGTAGTCCCCGACCAGGTCGTGGCTGTGTTCCGCCTCCGACACCAGACCGGTCAGGCACCCGTCGGGATGAATAATCCATTTCGAACTGAGATAGCCGCGCGCCTGCTCCTGAGCAGCGAACAGCCACGAGCCGCGCGCAAGCGTCACCTCCACCGGGCGATCGGGCGCCGGGGCCGGATTCCGCCGCGCCAAAGCTGGCAACAACCCGACCATCGGCCAGTGATGCCCGCCGGGCATCACGATCTCACGGCACAGGTAGGCCAGCCCAGCGCTCTCCGCGTAGACCCGCCCGCCGGAGACCACATGGTTCCACAGCGATTCCTTCATGCAGAAGTTCGCCGCCAGCTCCGGTACGTAGTCTTCGGGCTGGCCACAGCCGAAATAGACGACGTCCGTGTGGTCCGGCAGCCGTTCACTTCGCAATGGCGAGAATACGCTCACCGTCGCCCCCTGCGACTCGAGCACGTCGAGCGTATCGGGAAAGTAACAGCGGAACGCGTCGTCATACGCCACGGCGACATTCAGCGGGCGGGCAAACCCCTGCAGGCGAAACAAGTCATCATTCACCGTGGTGAATGTCCGCTTGCTGGCGATGTCCAGCAACACACCGAGGCGCAGACTGGGCCACAACGCATCCCCCAACGCCTCGCATAGCTCGGTCGTCGGGCCCGCGTGCGGGGGCAGGTTCTCGATCAGCGACCGCACGGGAGCAATCGGCCCCAGCCAGCCGAGCACTGGCACACCATAATAGGCTTCCATGTCGGCCTGCACGCGACACAACTGGCCGACGTCAGCGACGTTGTCCAGAAGGATCCCTTCGATGCCGGACGGCAGCACCGGCGGACGGCACGCCACCAGCCGCGCTGCATCCACGACGACCAGTCGCGGCAGATCCAGCCAGCTGCACAACGTGTTCAGACTCCCACCCGACTGGCCTTGGCAGGTCGGGTCGTCGTATTGCCCTTCCACCAGACCCACGTCGGCAAACCGCGCCGCGTTGTAGAACAGCTGGGCACAGACGTCCGGCTGCATCAGCCAGCTGTCGAGATGACGCAGCCCCTGGCCGGTGAGCGGCATTGACGCATCGCGGGTCGGAAACCGCGACTGCGATGAGAAGGCCTGAACGTGTAACCCGCCTCGTTCGAGCGCACTGATCAGTGCCCAGATCATCACCTGTGGGTCAGCGTCCGATTGCACGGTTCCCACGGCGATCCGAGGCAACTGATTCATGCCCATGGGCCCGTTGGTGCGTAATGGCGGTCACATCGTCAGTCCGAGGCCGCTGCCACACCATCCATCAATACGCAGGATGACTAAATGACAGTTAAAACAACTAGGTCATTGTTAGGGTGGTCATCCGCGCGAGTCAATAGGGTCGGGCTGCGGTTTGGCACGCCCCGGGCCGGTCGCGCCCCTGCCGGCACCGTGGCGCCAGGCCGCGAGCGTGCCCCGGCCAGAAGCTTGGGGTAGCCCGTCACCGATGCAGGAAGATCCAGGCTCCGGTGCTGGACTCTTGGGCACACTCAGCAGGTGACGCCAGCGCCAGCAGCGCGGAGTGTACACTCCAGCGTTGCATACGATTTCAAGCGGCGCCGTCCGAGCGCGCCACGAGCGGCACGTTGCCGGCCGGGCCCCGGAATCCCGGCCGCGGCTGCTTTCGGTCTCACTCCAATCGCCAATCGGAAACAGACACTCTGAATCCGGCCGTCCTGCGGCACATGCCACGCAGTACGCCACGCGCGGTTTGTTGCGGCCTCGGCGGCCGCCGGTTACTTGGCTACCTTACGGCTCGGCCGCCCCATCGTGGACGGTTCCCTACCCAGGGTGCGCCGCGAAGCGAGGCGCACCGCTGGGCTTTGGAGTGTAACGCCTTCGGCGT
>JAAYDI010000024.1 GCA_012729315.1 Planctomycetaceae bacterium | reverse complement strand
TAGGTCACGAAACGTGACTTCTATCGACACACGAACAAAACGCGATTGCTGCCACGATACCAGTTGCCTTTCACGTGCATGTGGCGCAAATAACGCAACTGGAGGGTCAACAGACCGTTACACTATGGTTACCACACCTCCCAGCACTACTCCCCAACCATTCGTCATTCGTCATTCGTCATTCGTCATCCCTTCGTCCTTGGGTATTTCGTCATTCGTCATTCCTTCGTCCTTGGGTATTTCGTCATTCGTCATTCCCCCGTCCTTGGGTATTTCGTCATTCGTCATTCCTTTCGCACTCGCCGCAATTGGCCGGCGCTTTCTGCATGACGGCGATGCGGTTGACGGCGTTGAGCAGGGCTTTGACGGTGGCTTCGATCGTGTCGGTGGAGACACCGAGTCCGCGGTAGGAGCGGCCGTCGTGTTCGATCTCGAGCGACGCTTCGCCTTGTGCGTCGCGGCCGATGGTGGCGCTGCGGACCTGGTAGTCTTTGCAGGCGAGCGGCAGTCCGGTGATTTTCTCGACGGCTCGGAAGGCGGCATCGATCGGCCCGCCGCTGGAGGTGACTTCCTCGGTCACCGCCTGGCCGCCGTTCTGCAGTGTCATCTTGACGTGCGGCATATCGCCGGTGCGCGAGATGATCTCGAACGAGACGAGTTTCCAGCATTCGTCGATCATGCCGTGCAACTGTTGTTCGACCAGGGCCACGACATCGCCATCGTAGATTTCCTTCTTCTTGTCGGCCAGCTTTTTGAAGTCCTCGAACACCTGCTGCAGCTGTTCGCCGGTGAGTCGGTAGCCGAGCATCTTCGCGCGGTTGGCCAGGGCGGCGCGGCCGCTGTGTTTGCCCAGCACCAGGTCGGTCTTGGAGAAGCCGACATCTTCCGGGCGCATGATCTCATAGGTGGTGCGTTCTTTGAGCATGCCGTCCTGGTGGATGCCTGCCTCGTGTGAGAACGCGTTGCGGCCGACGATCGCCTTGTTGCGTTGCACCGACATGCCGGTGATGCCGGACACGAGCCGGCTGGTGGGCACCAGGCGGCGCGAATCGATGCCGGTATCGCAGCGGTAGACGTCATTGCGGGTGCGCATAGCCATGACGACTTCTTCCAGCGAGCAGTTACCGGCCCGTTCGCCCAATCCGTTGATGGTGCATTCGATCTGGCCTGCCCCGTGTTCAACGGCTGCCAGGCTGTTGGCCACGGCCAGCCCCAGGTCGTTGTGGCAGTGGATGCTGATGACCGCCTGGTCGATGTTCGGGACACGATTGCACAACATGGCGATGGTGTCGCCCATCTGGGCCGGCGTCGCGTACCCTACCGTGTCAGGAATATTGACGGTGCGCGCGCCGGCTCGGATCGTCGCTTCCACCACTCGGCAGAGGAAGTCATGCTCGGTGCGTACCGCGTCTTCCGCCGAGAACTCGACGTCGTCACAGTAGGAGGCGGCCAACGTCACGCCGTCCACCGCGCGCTGGATGATCTCCTCGCACGTCATCTTGAGCTTGTATTCGCGATGGATCGCGCTGGTCGCCAGGAAGACGTGAATACGCGGATGCTTGGCGATTTTGAGCGCTTCCCAGGCCCGGTTGATGTCCTTCTCGTTGCAGCGCGCCAGCCCGCACACGCTGATGTTGTGAATCGTCCCCGCAATCTCCCGCACCGCCTCGAAGTCGCCGGGCGAGGCGATCGGGAAACCGGCCTCAATCACGTCCACGCCCAGCTCCTGCAGCGCCTGAGCGATCTCGATCTTCTCGGTCAGGTTCATGCTGGCTCCCGGCGATTGCTCGCCGTCGCGCAAGGTCGTGTCAAAGATGGTGATGCGGCGTGACTGAGTCATGGAATACGTCCTTCTGTAAACTGCAACGAAAAAACCCCGAGGCGTTGCAGGCCTCGGGGTCCGTGTTCTTTTACGTCAAAAGGCGACGAAAAACCTCCCCTACGGCCTGCCGTCGGCAAGCAGCAGTTCCACCAGTAGCAGGAGGTCCGCGCCGTGCATTTTTACTGTCCAGCCAAACCGGATTACGAAAACTACCTGAAAAAAATCTAGTCCAATACGTGGGGCGGGTCAAGGGAGGAAGAGGGAGAGGAGAGAGGAGAACAGGGGCGGGGCACGGGCCCGGGTGAGGAGCCAGCGGGCCCGCTATTTGGCGACCTCCAGGCAGAACAGGTGCTGGTAGGTCCGTGCGAAGATCTGACCCTGGGAGAACGCCAGCGAGGCACGCATCTGCTCGCCCAGTTCGTTTCTGGCCAGCACGATGCACTCCGACTCGTCGGGCTGGAGCACGAAGGTTGTGCCTTCGAGGTCGTTGACGTAGAGCCGTCCGTCGGCGTAGCACGCGGAACTCCAGGACGGCGCCGTGCTCAGCCGCTGTTTCCAGAGGATTTCGCCGGTCAGCAGGTCGATGCACCAGGCAATCCCCGGCTCGTTGAGGATGTACACGCAGTCTTTGACAATGACCCCAGCCCCGACGCGCTGTGGCGGTGCCTCCTCGTGGATCCACAGTCGATGGGTCGACGTGACATCTCCGTTGCCGCCCGGCTTGACCCCCATGGCCGGCCCATGGTAGCCCGACATCGCCACTATCGCTTCCTCCGACGGCAGCGGGCTGGTGTAGGACACCTTGCCCAGCCCCTCGCACGACCAGATGTCGCTGCCGGTCAGCGGGTCGAGCGCGTGGAGACGCATCGGGAGACTGACCAGCAGCAGGTCGCGTCCGCCGAGCGACGCGATTACCGGCGTGCTCCAGGAACCCCGCAACTCATCGATTTCCTGCGACACCATGTCGGGAAAATCCCGCCGCCACACGTCGGTGCCCGTGTGTTTGTCCACCGCGGTCAGGTAGGCATTCAGGCCCGGCCCGGCGTTGAGTATCACCAGGTCGCCATGGATCAGCGGACTGGAGCAATTGCCCCACACGTGTTCGAACTTGCCCAGGTCGCGGTGCCACAGCCGTGTGCCGTCCACGTCGTAAGCGTACAGGCCCGCTGAGCCGTGCCATACAATCACCCGCTCGCCGTCCGTGACGGGTGATGCCGAACAGTACGGATTGTTGGTGTGGCTTGGCTCTTCTTCTGTGTACTCGACATCCTGCTGCCACAAGCTGCTCCCCGCGTCACGCTGGAAGCAGATCAGACTCCGCACCTGCCCGGCGTTGCTGGCACAACTGACGAATACTCGCTGGCCACAGATAACGGGGGTGGAGTTGCCGGGGCCGGGGAGGGGGACTTTCCAGCGCACGTTCTTCGTGGCGGACCACTCGAGCGGGTAGCCGGTATCGAGGCAGTGCCCATCTCCGCGGGGGCCGCGCCACGCCGGCCAATCATCGGCCTGGAGGTTTGCGGTGACGAGCCATGCAAGGCAGGCAGCTGAAGCGACACGAAGCAGCGGACGCGCCATAAGAAACAAGTGTCTTTCTTCCCAGGCGATGGGGTGGGACAGTGGAACGGGGCGCAATCGGGGGACTCCGCCTCGCTTACACCGATACTCAAAGACCTATAGCCATCCTGCGGATACCATTGTACACAAGTAGCGTAGGGGACCCAACCTGTCAGCATTATGTGGGTCAGGACGATGGTAGGTGAGCATTTCGACACAGGCCGTGATCCGTCGCAACCGGCGGGGGAGTCCTCCGCGGGTGGGCGCCGCTTTCTGGGCATCCACTTCGCCTGTTGTAGCGTGTACGCAAGGATTTACGTCAATCGGCAGCGGACGCATTACGCGGGAAACTGCCCGCGCTGCGGGCGGCGGGTCGAAGTGCGAATCGGCCCGGACGGAACGAGCGATCGATTTTTCACTGCGTATTGAGTTGGCTGGCCGTTTCGGGTACCATCCGCCACCCTGCAGCGGGCCACCAACGTTCCACAACTGTGATTCTGCCACCAGCATCAGTCATCAGTCATCAGTCATTAGTCATTAGTCATTAGTCATTACACTCATTACTCATTCCCTCGTGCCTGGGTATTTCGTCCTTCGTCCTTTCTTCCTCCTTTCTTCCGCACGGGACGCGTCGATGCTCGACTTTGAAGTACAGCGCTGCACGCGGAAGTGTTGTGAGACGGACGTGATCTTGCAGCCGGGGGACGAGTATTATTCGGTGTTGGTGGCACAGGGGGCGCACGTGGTGCGCAAGGACTATTGTGCTGCGGCGTGGCCAGGTCCGCCCGAGGGTACGATTGGCTGGTGGAAATCTCAGGTGCCCGACATTCGTTCTCAGAAGATGTGCTGGGCGCCGAACGATGTGATTCTGCACTATTTCGAACAGCTGGAGGACGAGGCGGCGCAGGCGGACATGCGCTATGTATTGGCGCTGCTGATGATTCGGCGGCGTATTGTGCGGCTGGAGGAGACGCTGCGGGAGGGGGAGGGCGAGGAGGTTTTCGTGTTGTACTGTCCGCGGAACGAGCGGGAGTATCGTGTGCCTGTTTCGCCACTGACGCCACAGCGTGTGGAGGAGATTCAGAACCAGCTCGCCGAATTGTTGTTTGCGGGCAAGGCGTAGATGCCGGGCACGATGGAAGCAAGGATGCGAAATTGAGCCAACGCAGCACCGCTCTGATCATCGGTCTCTGGTCGCTGATTCTGGTGACCGGGTGCCATTTGCGTCCGTACTGGCTCCGTTCGCCGCAGGCGGATCTGCCGCCAGAGGCGTTTGCCGGCCCGCCGACTCTGGAGAATGTGATCTATACGGTGAACGCCAACACGCAGCGCGTGCAGCGGCTGCAGACCGAGAATGCCACGCTGCGAGTGGAGGGCATTCCGGCGCTGCGCGCGAACCTGGCGTACGAGCAGCCGCGCAGTTTCCGGCTGCTCGCACAGCTCTCGCAGTTCACGGGCCGGGAACTGGACATCGGCAGCAATGACGACCTGTTCTGGTTCTGGGTGCGGCGCGATTCGCAACCTTCTGTGTATTTTGCACGCCATACGGACTTCGCCAACTGCCCGGCCCGCGAGCTGATTCCGATAGAGCCGAATCGGCTGGTCGACACGCTGGGGCTGGTCTATCTCGACCCGGCTGACAGCCACAGCGGTCCGGTCGCCCGCGAGCCGAATCTGCTGGAAATCACCTCTCGGATCCCGTCGCCCCGCGGGGACCTGACGCGGGTCCTGCTGGTGGACGCCAAGTACGGCTGGGCGGCGCAGCAGCACTGGTACGATGCCAACGGCCAGCTGCTGCTATCGGCGCGGTCCGGCCGGCATCGTTTCTACCGCGAGGAAGCGGTGACGATGCCGCATCACATCGAAGTGGCACTCCTGCCGGGTCAGCCGGCACAGATGGCATTCGACCTGGACGTCACCAGCTTCGCCATCAATCGACTCACTGGGGACACCGCGCAGCTGTGGACGATGCCGCAGATCGAAGGCTATCCGGCCGTCGATATTGCGGCTCCCCAGTTCCGTCCACCGGTTGCCGGCCCACTGCCCGGTGCCGGCGGGACGTCCCCCGTTCTGGTCCCTGGTACAGCGCCGTACGGGCCGAGCGGCTACGGCATCCTCGAGTCGCCCCGCACGGCGCGGCTGACCAACTACCGGGGCTATGGCACCCCGGCACGCGGCCCCACTTACTAGTTTCGCATCGCGCGACACCCAGTGATCGCAGTGATCGCCGGTTCGACGCGGTGCTTCTTGGAGAGGGGAGCGGGCCTCTTGGAGAGACGAGCGGGAGTTAGCCGCGCGAGTCCAGTGATCGGGGGCGGCGCATCTTCTCGCGTGCCCGGCTGAGTGTCGGCCCGATACTGTTCTCGGGCATTCCGATCCGTGCACTGATTTCGCGATACGACTTGCCCTCGAGATGATAAAGTCGCACTACTTCTGCTTCGGCCTCGTCGAGCTCCTCCAGCAGACGCTCGACCTCTTCCCGGTTGCTGATCCGCTCCTCGACGGCGGCCTGCCGATCGACCGGCTCTTCGTGCAGGCCGACGCTGTCCAGACTGGTCAAGGTGCGTCGTTTGAGCAGTTCGCGGACGACGATGCGGCGGGCCACCACGGTCAGATACGTGGCCAGACTGCATTCGCCGCGAAAGTGCCGCAAGGTGGCGAAATCATCCTGCACAATTGCCATAAACACCTCGCCGGCGAGTTCGTCGACGTCGGCCGGCGTGGGCGACACCGACCGGGACTGGGCCGTGTGGTGAATCACGTGCACCACCAAACCCAGGAAGCGATCGACGAAATCCTCCCAGGCACCCGGCTGGCGGTCCAGGCAACGCTCCAGCAGCTTGCGGTCGATATCAGAGAGTCCCACGGGCGATTACCCTTACGGTCATCAGCTGCGCTGGGTCGGTCCGCGAGCAGTGCCAATTGTGAACCGGAAACAAAACCAGAAACCCAAGGTGTAGTTCATTTTACGTGTGCCGGCATTGCGAAGCAAGCTTGATTCACGCAGGTGCACGAGGCACCGCGTCTGGCAGGTCGGGGCTGCGGTGCGCCGAGCCCCTACCATGCGCTGGGCACTGGCGGTAGAATCCCTGACAAGTTGTGTGTCTGACAAGGAGACTCGCCCATGGCTCATGTCGTAACCCAGGCATGCTTCGGCTGCAAACACACCGATTGTGTAGTGGTCTGTCCGGTACAGTGTTTCTACGAAGGCGAGCAGATGCTGTACATCAACCCGGACGAGTGTATCGACTGTGAAGCCTGCGTTCCGGAATGTCCGGTCGACGCGATCTTCCACGAAGACAACGTGCCGGACGAGTGGAAGGACGCCATCCGGCTCAACGCGGAAATGGCTCGGCAGTGTCCGCAGATCACGGAGAGGAAGGAGCCTCTGGCCGGGTAGGAATGGCCGCGTGCTTCTTCTGTTTCTTGGTTGTTGGTTTGGTTGTTGGATATTTGGTTGTGGGTGGTTGCTGGTTGGCTGGTTGCATTTTGCGTGAACTGACGTTGACGCACTAGTGGGCTCTGATTATGATCCGCCGCCTTATGCCGAGAGCTGCGGGTCCGATCGATCGGTCGACGCGCCGAGGTTGTCGGGTGACGGCGGCATCTCGGGTCAGGGTGTCCGGAGCAGGCGGCCATTTGGCAAGGAATGGAACTGCGGCAGGGGTACCCTGAGAACCTCGGTCTCATCGTATCCACTACCACCTGGCAACGACTCACTTGTCGGCCTCTTGAGGCTGTTCTGCGCGCCGAACGGTGACGTCCAGGTAACAAAGTAAGGTTCCAACAACCATGCGAGCTTCTCTACGGTATTGCGCACTTGTCGTGATTATCGCGGTAGGTGTGGCGTGTCTCAACACAGGCTGTCGCAGCGGTGGGTGGGGGATGCCGGGTTCGAACTGGGTCAGCTGGGGAAAAAAGAAGCCCCCCGCGTCGTCAATCGCGGGTACGCGCAACGTAACACAACCGCCGTCGGTGAGTGTGCCGCCGTATCCGGCCGATGACCCAGCGGCTGCGCCGGCCTCCAACACAGCGCTGGCCAGCCATACCGCGCCGGCTGCACCGGGTGGTACGAGCGGCGGCTACGCCACGGGACCGTTTGACACTGGTGGCGGTGGTCCTGCAATGACACAAACGCAACAGGGTTTCTACCGGACTTCAACACCGGAGAGTGGTGGGCCGGCGGCCGCGACTGCCGACGCGCGCTCCAGCGGCTGGTCAGCGCCGGACTCTCAGTTTCCCGCGCCTGCCTACGCCAGTTCCGCATATCCGGCTCCGACGGGCGGTGGGGCGCCGTACCAGGCGGCGGTGCCGCCCGCGGCTGGCAGCTATGCCCCGGTGACCACGCCCGCGCCCAATTACGGTGCGCCGGACGCCCAGTACCCGCAATACCCGGCATCGGTCGCGATCCCGCCCGCCAATGCCTATCCCACAACCGTGGCCGGTGACAGCTACCCGGTCGCGCGTCCCGACCAGTTCGCTCCTCAGGTGCCCACCGGCGCGTACCCGGCCACTGCGGCCGTGCCGCCCAACTATGGGGCGGCACCCTACACGGCAGCTCCGGCCAACTACGCAGATGCTCCGGTGTACGACGCCTCGTCGCAGTACGGCAACTACGCGACGGGGGGCGAATACCCGGCAACTGCCAACGCGGCCGGCTCTCCGAGCGCCTCGGGCGGATACCTGCCCGGCAGCACCAGCCGCAACAGCAGCCTGCTCAGTCCGGCCGCTGGGACGCCCCCGGTGACCACGCCGGCCGATCCGTATCCGGGTACCTACAGCCGCTGATTCCAGCTCTCATCGGTGGGATAGGCTTCCAGCCGACCATGCCGGCTGCGGCGGGCTTCGCACCAGGACCCGTCACACCAGCATGCCAGGCCGGGTGCCTGTCCCACCGAGTTTTTCTTGTCTGCTCGCTGCCCCGCTGTCCTGCCGTCCGGGGGGGCGGGGACCGGTTCTCTACCAGCCCATCACCATGTTGGACTCGATGGCCTTGCGGGCACGTTCCAGATCGGAGCCGGTTTCGTGCATGTACAGTCGGATGGCGTGCACCTTGTCACCGGCGGCTTTGGCGAGGCAATCGCGGGCGATGTTGCACGGATCGCCACGCCGGCCGGTCAGGCCGAGCGCCCCTTTAGAGATGACCCACGTGTCGCGAGGTCGCTTGGTCATGCGGATGACCGTGTCGCGCGGGTAGGTTTCTGCCAGCACGCTTCGGGCCGCCTCTTCATCGCCTGCCCAAGTGATAATAATATGTGCGTCGGTTTCGACCTCGAACAGCGGCATGTCGTGCTCCTCCTGTGCTGGGAACAGTCGGGTTCAGGAACGGGCAGTTGCTGCAGGCTGTCAACTGAGCTGGCGGGAGGCCGCCACAAGTCTGCCCCGCTGCGCTAAGCATGTCTGACCAGCCAGAGTTTTTCAAGTGGACGAAATGATGCGACCCGTACGCCGCCCCGGCCGGAACAACCTGCTTATCACGATTGGCTCGTCGATCGACTCGTCGGTGCGTGGCTGGCCGCCCGTCCATGCGGGCCGATCGCGGAGCGAAGTGCTGGTTGTACTGGCAGCCGTCGCCCTGGTGGTGGTCCCGGTGGCGGTAGCGGAGTGGCCGCGAGAAATGGCACGCTGGTATCAGGCGGCTGCCATGGAGCGGAACCTGGACGGGGATTACGAATCGGCTGTGGCCAGTATGGATCGGGCCATCGCGTGGCACGATACTGATCCGTTGCTGTATCTGCAGCGGGCCCAGTACAAACTGTCGGCCGAGCAGTGGGAGAGCGGCTTGGAGGACTGCGACCGCGCCCGGCAGTTGGTTCCGGATAGTCCGTCGATCGGAGCGCTGCGCAGCCAGTTCCTCCAGCATCTGGGGCGGCATCGCGAGGCGGTGGCGGAGTTGGGAGAGATCCTGCACGCCAGTGGCGATACGCTGCCGTCGGATCGCGCTGGTCAGCTGGAACGCGCTGATCAACTCAACCGGATGGCGTATACGATGGCGGTTGGCGATATCAACCTCGAGCAGGGGCTGCTGGCCGTCGAGGCGTCGCTGCAACTCGTCAACGACGTCACCGCCATGCTCGATCCCGCAGGGGTGCTGTGCTTCGGCCGCGCTGCCACCGCCCGGAAGATCGGAGACAACCAGCTGGCGCTGACTAGCCTTACCGAGGCGCGCGAATACGCTGAAACCGCACTCTCGCGCGTCGCCCCTCCGCACCAGACGACCGCCGCCGAGGACGCGCCGGATGCCCAACGCCCGGAAGACGCCGCAGAGAACCTGCCCGGTACTCAGGCTCCGGCCGAGCACGTCCAGACGCTCCGCGCTCATCTGGCCGGAATCCTCCAGCTGCGGGCCCGCGTCTGTGAGGAGCTGGACAAGCCGGACGATGCGGCTCGTGACCGGGACCACATCAAGGAACTGGAGGTCGACGGGAACCTGGCCATCGTCGCACCGTATGACCTGCCGGTTGCCATCGGTCGGGTCAGCAACTGTGCGGCCGTGCTCGATACACGCGGGTTCCTGTACTACAAACTGCAGGAATTCGCCGCCGCCCACGAGGACCTGGAACGCGCAGTGTCCGGCATGCGCTGGGTCGATCAGGCCATGTCGTGGCTGCTGGACATCGAGAAGGATTATGCAGCCGACGTCCGCCAGAGTCTGCAGGAACAACGGATGCATCGGCAGTCGCTGGCCGTGATCACCTACCATCGAGCACTTACGCTGCAAGTGCTGGGCAAAAAGCAACAGGCCGATCAGGATCTCCAGACCGTACGCGAACTGGGCTATGAACCAGGGGAACACCTGTTCTGATTCGGCCTCGTGCCGGGCTGCAGGCTTCGTTGGCGGGCCGGGGCCGCAAACGATCAGAGCGCAGCACGAGTGCAACACGAGCGCACGAGCGGTGGGCAACGAGCACAAACGGGCGACTATCGCGTTCGCAGCCGAGCCAAGACGCAGATCTGCTGCCGCAGTTCGTCGTAAGCCAGCGCGATGTCGTGGGACAGGCGGTCGGTGGGTGCCAGAAGTGCCTGCAGATGCACGTGCCGTGCCGCGTCGCCGTCAGGCCCGTGGCCTTCGCTCAGCACGCGAATCTGCTCCCGGCACCGGTTGACTGTGGAGTGGTGGCTGGCCATCGTCTGACGCAGCTGGTTCGAGATGGACTCGATCCTGGCGATCACCGCGTTGGTATCAGCCAGCAACTGCGGTAATGGATCGGAACTGAATGCCACGCGACGTCGACGGCGTCCCACGATGTAGCCCAGGAGAGCTACTGCAGCGAGTGCGGCGGGGCTGGTGAGTCCGAGCAGTGTTATGTCCATGTTCGGTCGTTCCGTGATGGGCGGGTGGGAATGAGCGGGAGGACGGGATTGCGGCCAGCCCCGGGCTCAATAGCTCAATAGTTGGCCCGCGACCCGAATCCACGCATGCAGAAGTAGCCGATTACCAGGGCTCCGATGAACATGAAGATCCACTCCGTCCGGCTCAGCGAGTAGCAGAAGCGGAAGATGGGATCCAGGTGGCGTTCGATCTGATACCACATTGTGGTGTTCCCCCGTATCTGGCGTGATCGACGGTCTCCCCGAGCAAGCGTAGGTCACAGGTGACGGCCCTTCATGGAAAAGTGCCCGAACCGCAGGGTCCGATTCGGCCGGGTGTAGCGGTCATGCCGATGTGCCAGTGTGCCGGGGGCCCGATCAGGGCTTGCGACACCCAAGAGCCGATGTATAATTTCGGACCGATTGAGGGGCCGTAGCTCAATTGGTTAGAGTACTGGACTGTCGATCCAGTGGTTGCGGGTTCGAGTCCCGTCGGCCTCGCTTATGTTGCTCGACGACTTGGAAACGTCCAGAATGTCGTGGTCAACAGCAAGGTAATCTGTGTTATTTGCGCCACACGCCCCGCGCGCGATGGTCCCGGTGGCGAAATAGCACCTCTTCGCCCGCGATCGCCACCAGGCGGCTGTTGCTCATGGCCACGCGATTGGCATACCGCGCCAGGGGGTGTTCACCCATCGCAGCTTCCCGACGGGCGATAGCTCGTGTGAAGCAGTTCGTGAGAAAGTGGGCTGAGCGGTTTGCCGAGAAACTCCTGGTAGATTGTCTTAATGTCGGGATTGTCCGCGCTGCAGCGAATCGTTTGCCTCTCGTCTTTCGTATAGAGTCCGTCAATTCGCTTCTGGCGCAGGCTGTCATCCGGGCGCCCGTTGCCGTTTGGCTTCGGCTGCCCGCCGCCGCCGATACAGCCGCCTGGACAGGCCATGACTTCGATGAAGTCGTACTTGACATTCCCCTTGAGGATCTCATCAAGGATCGGTCGCACGGTTCCGGTTCCGTGAACCACGGCAACACCAAGTAGCTTCCCGTCGATTTCAAGCGATGCCTCGCGAACGCCGGCGAGTCCACGAACCGGCTTGAACTCGAGAAGCGAAGCCGGCGCTTTCGTGCCGGTCAGGTACAACCAGACCGCACGAAGCGTTGCCTCCATGACTCCCCCCGTATTGCCGAAGATGATCCCCCCGCCACTTCCTCGTCCCATGATTGAGTCGTATTGCCCGTCCGGAAGTTCGTGGAATCTGATACGACTCTCGAAGATCCACTGTGCCAGCTCACGGCAGCACTCCACAAAAACTGTTTTGCCGCTGGTCTTCCGAGGACTGTCTTCAGTGGGGGGCCTGCTGTCGAGGCCTCCCACTCGACCGAGTGTGATCTTTGCCGGAATAGCTACGGCAATTGCAGTAGTCAACACATGGTTGCCGGAGAATAGTCCGTGCCATGCGGTGCAGTCAATCCTCGATGTGCAAGCAGAACTCGAATCCCTCGTACGCCTCGACCATCTTCCCGAACTGTTGCAGGGTGAGGAGCTGACCATCGATGACGAAGGTGACCTCCTCGTGTGCATAGGAGATTCTCCCTCGCGCAGTCTGGTGGGTAGTCTGGAAATCGCCGGGTGACAGTTCTTGATCGACTCCCCGCTCAGCCTCGCGTTCACCGTCAGCCGTGTTGAACATTGACGTCCACAGCCAGGCAAGCCGGTAGCGGCCCCGGGGCGTAACGTGCTGGGCCGTATCTGGCGGCAAGCTTGCGGTCCGGCTCACTTCTCGCTGGTGGCTTCGTGAACTACACTCGAGGGGCTTAACGGCGTGCCGGAGTCGGGTGGGTGAGCGGGGCTGAGCTGGACTGGGTGGGGCTGGGCGGTCAGTTCCCATGGCACTGGCGCGGTGGAGTGCGAGTATCTCGTGGTCTTTTTTCGAGTGGGATCCCGGCAGTCATGGACCTCAAGTGGTGTCGCGAGAGCATCAACGCGATCGACGATCAGATCCTGGATCTGTTGGCGCGCCGCCGCCAGTTGGTGGCTAGTGTCATAGCGCTCAAGGAGCGTGAGGACCTGCAGCTGCGCGACGCGCACCGCGAGGAGCAGGTGCTGGGACGGCTGATTGCCCACGGGCGGAAGCTGGGCCTCGACGCGCATGCGGTGACGCGGATCTTTCACGAGATCATCGACGACTCGGTACGGTCTCAGCAGCTGGTTCTGCAGCGGCATCGCAACCCGCAGGTGGAACAGCGCCCGTGGCGCATTGCCTATCAGGGCGCGGCCGGCAACTCCAGTTTCCTTGCCGCCCGGCAGTACTTCACCGATCGCGAAGACAGCTGCACGTTCACCGGCTACGGCGAGTTCGCCGAGGTGGTGGAGGCGGTGGAGGAGGGGGTGGCCGACTACGGCGTGCTGCCTGTCGAGAACACGACGGCCGGCGTGATCAACGAGGTGTACGATCTGCTGCTCCGCACCAAGTTGAGCATTGTCGGTGAAGAAGTGCTCCAGATCGATCACTGCCTGCTGGCGACCGACGTGGTCCCCCTCTCGAAGATACGCCGCGTCCTGGCGCAGTGGCAGGCGCTGGCGCAGTGCAGCCGGTTCCTCGGGCAACTCGAGAACTGCCAGAAGGAGCCGATGGTTGACACGGCCGCGGCGGTGCGGAAAGTCAAGGAAGACCAGGATCTGTCGCAGGCCGCCATTGCCAGCGAAGAGGCGGCCCGCCTTTATGGCCTGCAGGTGCTGGAACGCAACATCACCGACCAGTCGGACAATCTGACGCGGTTCATCGTGGTCGCTCCCAAGCCGGTGGCGGTGGACCTGCGGATCCCGGCCAAGACATCGTTGATCATCGCCACGGTACACGAAGCCGGTGCGCTGCTCAAAGCGCTCGTCGTGTTCGATCAACACGGGATCAACATGAGCAAGCTCGAGTCCCGGCCGCGCAAAAGCTCACGCTTCGAGTATGTTTTCTACGTGGATTTTGAAGGCAATATCGCCGAACCGCGCGTGGATGCGGCTCTGGTCCAGCTGCGGGGAGTGACCAGCTTTCTGAAGATTCTGGGCTGTTTCCCCAGCGAGAATCGGCAGCGCACGGCGCCGACGATGCAGAGCCTGGTGGGAAGCTCCGAAACGGCTGCGGGCGATGCGGCACCTGACCAGCAGGCGGGCGCCGCCGACGCTGAGGATGACGCGCCCCGCATCACGCCACTCGAAAGCCAGCCCCACCGGCTTGCCAGCCGTGCCACGAAACCGCGGAACACGGTCATCCGGGTGCGCAACGCCGAGATCGGCGGCACCGATGTCGTGATCATGGCCGGGCCGTGTGCCGTGGAATCGGAACAGCAGATCTTCGCGTGCGCTCGCCAGGTGAAGGAATGTGGCGGCAAAGTGCTCATGGGCGGTTGCTTCAAGCCCAGGATCACTCCGCACGGCTTCCAAGGGCTGGGCTACGAAGGGCTCGCCATGCTGGTTGAAGCCGGCCGCCAATACGATCTGCCGGTCATGACCGAAGTGCTCTCCCCCGGCGACGTCGAGCAGGTTGCCGAACAGGTCGACATTCTGGTGGTGGGCCACCAGAATATGCAGAACTTCAGTCTGCTGAGTGAACTTGGGGGCATGCAGCGGCCGGTGGTGCTGCGGCGCGGACTGGCCGCTTCCCTGGAACAGCTGCTCGACGCGGCCGAGTTCGTGCTGTCACGCGGTAACCAGCAGGTGATGCTGTGCGAGCACGGCATCCGGACGTTTGAGACTACGACTCACAACAC
This sequence comes from Planctomycetaceae bacterium, assembly GCA_012729315.1. Taxonomy (GTDB): domain Bacteria; phylum Planctomycetota; class Planctomycetia; order Pirellulales; family Pirellulaceae; genus JAAYDI01. The sequence continues at coordinate 2,526 of JAAYDI010000024.1, read as the reverse complement.
CCTGGACCTGGGCGGAATCTCGATCCTCAAGAAGATGACTCACCTTCCCGTCCTCGTCGACCCGTCGCACGCTGCCGGACAGCGAGACCTGGTCGTGCCGCTGACCCTGGCCGCGCACGCCGTGAGCCCCCACGGACTGATGATCGAAATCCACCCCGATCCCGATCATGCGCTCTGCAATGGCCCCCAATCGCTGCGATTCGACAGCTTCCACGATCTGATCGCGGAAATGTTCAAGTGACCCTTTCTCTTGCCCCGCTCGTGCTCGCGGCGTCGAGCACGAGCCGAGAAGCAACCGGATACTACACCTCGTCCCTGGTCGGGCACACGAAGCCGTCCCGATACTGGCGGGTGACGAGCGCGGTGGCTTCGGGCGAGTCGGGGAACACCTCGGCTTCCGGATCGAACTTGAGCAACGGTCCGAGTGACAGCGGGTATTTGTCCAGTTCGACGCCGTTGTCGACGAGATGCCGTACGGTGCGATCGACCGTGGCGGCGTTGTCGTCGAGCGATTTCACGTCGGCCAGCGCCTGTTTGAGCGCGTCGGGGCTGACGTGGTTCTTCTCTCCCAGGTAGTAGGAGATGTTGCCGAGGTGCGCCATGCTGGCCGACAGGTGCCCTTCGAGCGCATTGGACCGGAGGATGCTGCTGTCGCGGCTGACACAGGCGTCCAGGAAGTTGCTGAAATGGTCTTCGCCCCCTTTGAATTCCTTGATGACGTTGAATTCCTTGTCGTAGGCGATGCAGTGCGCGTAGGTCACCTGCACCAGGTATCCTGCGCTGCCATAGAACACCACGCCGATTTTGCCACCCGTGTTGCTCTGGAAGAGCCGGTTGAGTTCCTCGTCGGCACAGTTGTCAACCGACAACCCGCGGGTTTCGAACACGATGCACTTGTCGCCGTAGTCGAAGATCGAGACTTCGGTGTTGGGGGTGTCGCCCGCATCCACATAGTTCGGGTCTTGGCGTTCCGCCTGGTATCCGAGCCGCCCGCCATAGGTGATTACGCTCACCGGATGCGTCATGATCCCCAATCCCCAGCGGGCGATGTCGGTCTGGTGCGGCCCCTGGTTGCCGGAGTCGCCATTGCCGTAGTGCCGCTGCCAGTGCCAGTCGTAATGGAAGTTGGGTCGTGTGACGCGCGGCTGGGTGTCTGGGGCGGGTCCGGACCAGAGGTTGAAGTCGACCCCATCCGGGACGGGATAATCTCCCAGCGGGCCGATCGACGCGCGCCGCTTGTAGCACAAGCCGCGTGCGAAGCGGACTTCTCCGATGCCCTTTTCCACCTGCATGAACTGCATGGCGTCGATCAGTGCGCGGCTCGAGCGGCACTGCGTGCCGACCTGGCACATCCGCTGGTACTTCTCGGCCGCTGCCACGAGTGCGCTGCCGGCTGCGATCTCGTGTGAGATCGGTTTCTCGATGTAGACATCCTTGCCGGCCTGCATGGCCCATACGCCAATCAGGGCGTGCCAGTGGTTAGGAGTGGCGGTGCTGACGATGTCCACGTTCGGGTCTGCAAAGGCGTCCCGCATGTCGCGCACGTACTTCGGTGCAACGTCCGGCTGCTTCTCCGCCACCCGCTGGCACGCGCGTTGGCCGACCTTCTCGTCCGCATCGACGACGTACAGCACCGTGGTGCGCGGATCGGCGATGAACGCATTGAGATGATCGCCTCCGCGACCGCCGACTCCGACCACCGCCACCCCCAGCTTCTCGTTGAGATTCTGCCCGCGGCAGATGTACGGGCCCATGGACAGGGCGGTGGCAGCGGCCAGCGAATTGCCCAGAAAACGTCGTCGCGAATACCGTGTCATCTTGGATACTCCTTGTGTTGGAACAGCGCGGGGTGCGGTGTGGCTTTGAGTCGATCAGCACAGTGGTTCCGCCTGTGCCGCGGCGCAGTCTCTCATCCATTGTCCTTTCATGCGGACGCTCGCACAACCGCCCGGGAGACAGATCCGGCAGGTCCCGCGGTGCCCCGGGCGGCCCGGTACCGGACCGCACGATTGAGATCACACGATTGACGCGCGACGCCGGGCACGAGCGATGATGGCCGCAGGCAGCGTCAGTCTGATGCGCAGGGGGGGAAGGCGATGTTGAGCATCTGCCGCGAGCTGGGGATCCGGGTGATACCATCGGGCCCGGATCATTGGGAGGGTGTGCCGCAGTGGCTGCAGGGCAAGGACCCGTTTGCCGACGAGGAAGTGGTGCGGGCCCACGAAGCGTGGTGGGAAGCGTTCACGACTCGGTTCCGGGATGCCCCGACGATCCTCGCCTGGAACCTGCTCAACGAACCGTCCGTCCGCTGGGAATCGGCGGCGATGAAGACGAAGTGGAACGAATACCTGCAGGCGAAGTACGGGACACTGGACCAGATTGCTGCCGCTTAGGTCTTGCGTGGCGTGGTGAAAGGCCCGAAGAAACGGCCCTGGTGCCGGTTTTGACATTTGTTCCACCGGTGAGCCACTTCGCATTAACGGTTTACTTCTCACTGCGAACCCTGTGTCAGGTTGACGACCCTGC
>JAAYDI010000023.1 GCA_012729315.1 Planctomycetaceae bacterium | reverse complement strand
CAGACGACAGCTATCCCGGTACCGCACCCCTGGTGCTGGGTCGCCAACCTGACACAGGGTTCGCAGTGAGAAGTAAACCGTTAATGCGAAGTGGCTCACCGGTGGAACAAATGTCAAAACCGGCACCTGGGCCGTTTCTTCGGGCCTTTCACCACGCCACGCTGGAGCCGGCAGATGATCGGGCCTTGCTCACGGTCTGTGCGGCGTGCTACTGTACGTCGACAATCTGAAGTGCCAGCTGGTTCATCACTTGCAGCACACTCATCACCGCCGACTCGGCTTGATCGGCCGAGAGGTCAGAATGCCGGAGTTTGATGTGGCCGCCGCCAATGCCGCCCAGTCCGAGGGTGGCATCCAGCGGGATCCAGCGGCCAGTGATCCACACTTCATTCCACATGTGGAAGGCGAAACCCTGGTCGCCGGGCGAGTAGACGAGTCCGACACAGACGCGGGCGGGGATCTGGCGGGCGCGGCACAGGGCTGCCAGCAGCACGGCGTGCTCGGTGCAATCCCCTTCGAGCGACTGGGCCACGTCCGCGGCAGTGGCGAACCCCTGGCTGAAGTTCTTATTCTCAATCCCGGCGTGGACCCATTGTTCGAGTGCCAGGCAGATCTGCCAGGGATCGGTGGCCTCGGCTGCAACGCCGTTGGCGATCTGGATGACACGCTGGTCGTCCGACTGGATCAGGTTGTTGGGCAGCCGTTCCGCGTCGGTCGGCGGCTGCTCGAACGCGTCGTCGGTGGGCAGGTCGGGGCGCAGGGCGCGCACGGTAATGCGCGCCCGCTGCGCATCGAGCGGCTCCACATGTTGTGCGGTGCCCGACGCAAAAACCTCGACCGGATTGCCGTGTTGCAGCGTGGCTTCGTAGACGACTTGCCGGGTGGCGTGTGGGCGGGGCAGGGGGGAGGCAACCCGGACAATCGTGTCGAATCCCAGGTCGAAATCGTGGCTGTCGCCGGTGGCAAGCGCCCGTTCACGCGAGGTGCGAAAGGTCTCGTGCTGCAGATCCGGAAGCTGGGACTTGATGATTTCCCCCTGCTCATCCGTCCAGCAGACCCCGTCCAGGGACAGGCTTTCTGTATGTACGGTCTGCTTGATGCGCAGCAGGTCGCGCGAACCCTCCAGCAAGCGGGTGGTCTCGACCTGTTGCGCTTCCAGGGTGGCGGTGGCCAACTGCGCGCCGGCCAATCCCGGCATGAGCAGACTGACGGTCCGCGTTTCGCCCGGCCGCAGGGGGGCGCGCCGCAGCGATTCTTCCACCGCGAAGAACCCTCCCTGGTCGGCGCTCCACGCCAGCTCGGATGTGGTCTCCTTGCCCGCCGTATGATGCGTCAGGTACGCCCGCTCACCCTCCACGCGGCCTTCCAGAATCAGAGTGGATACGCCCGACTCGGTCCGCTGCGAAAAGCTACGGACGGTCCCGTCGCCGGTTTCCACGGACTGGTTCACCAACTGCATCGTGGTGACGTTTCCGAAACGTGAGATGGCGAGCTGCGCCCTGCTCACGATGGTGACCATCGGCGGCTCCGTGTCGCTCGTGCGGGTTATCTGCGTGTGCACGCTCCCCACATGTGTGCCACCCATGAAGACGGCGTCCCAGGTCTCGCTGACGACTGCGGCCGGCTGCGGCGGCGGGTCCGCCGGCTGTGGGCGGGCTGGTTCGGTCGTCTGGCGACAGCTGACGGCTGCCACCACTAACAGTGCGCTGCCCACGCCCGGCCACAGGGATCGCCGTGGCGGCTGCAAGGTGTTAGCGGCATGCTGGCTTGCGGGAATGGCTTGCATCGCGTTGTACTCCCGGCTCGGATTTGGTCCAGGTGGCTGTGGGGATGGAGTATAGCAAACCGGGAGGGCTCTGTTCGAGCGGGTGTGCCGGGGCGCGGGCGATGCCGCGCCGGCCCGTCCTGCAGGGCGTGCGCGATCCATCCGGAAAATCCCCCACACATCCTTCCGGGCAGGAGGGTCTCGCCCGGCGGTTTTGCGCCGTGCGGACGCTGCGCGGATACCCGATGCTAGAGTTCTCTAGACACGCGAGGCGAGCTGCGTGCGCGGCACGCGGACTCGACGCGCGGCGTCGGCGGGAGGAGTGAGGAAGCGGTGCTGATACTCGCGTCAGACGGATTGTTCCGATTCTGCCGGAAGTAGATCCCCGCAGTGCGGGCCAGATCCTGGTCTCCGCGAGCCTCCTCAAAATGCGACCTACGTTTGTGCAAAGAGGAACACGATCGCAGAAAGACGTGATCCTCTCCGCCCGTTGCTGGTATCGAGAACCCCGTTGCTGGCAGCGAGAACCGAGAAGATTGTCGCTGGCACCGACTACACCGAGAGAGACCGAGGCAGACGATGGGCTTCCTGAAGAGATTCTTCCGTAACGTGCTCCATGAGGGAATGCCGACTCCCCGCACGAGCAGTTTCGAACACCTCACCGAAGAGGAGCTGGAAGCGCATCTCGGTGTGGGGCGTTACGGATCATTTCAACTGACGGATGCGGTCCGTCCGTCCTACGATCTGCAGGTGGTGCCGCAGCAGGGGTTTCGCCGCGATGTGTACCAGGACGAGGAGACCCGCGCCCGCGTGCCGGTCGTGATGGCCAGCGCGTCGGCCGACGTGCTGTTCGAACTGTTCATGGACCTGCTCGAACCGCTCGGCAGTGAAGTGGACGTCGTGCTCGAGACCAGTCACGACCATAACAACGGCGGGCATCTCGATCTGTACCGCGAACACATCGACATGCCGGTCCTCAAGAGCGTGCTCTGGGAATACGAAACCATGCTCCTCAACGACGGCTGCACTGGCATCGCCGTCCTGAATCCGAGCGTGCCGCAGGAGGTGCAGTTCGACGAGCACAAGATGCTGATCGTCTACGGCGAACCGTTGGATGCGTTCGAGTCGATCCTGCGGGAACGCGATGTGCTTTACATCCCGGAGCTGAAGTTCATCACGGAAGCCGAGCATGTGCACTCGTCGTGCGAGCGGTACAGCCGCGTGTTCGACGAGCTGAAAGTGAACTTGGGCATGGACGGCACGTATGCCTGAGGGAGAGTGGCGCCCGAACTGCCCCGGCGGTCACCGGATCCGGAAATCCACCACGGCGTTGCCGAACTTGCCCCCCTTCTTGTCTTCGATGGTCAGCTCCAGCGTGTAGGGGCCGGGCGCGATGTTTTCGGGCATGTAGAGCACGTAAGAAATATAGAAGTCCCGCCGCTGGTTGCGGCACTCGTCGCCTCCGACAGGCAGCGTGCGCGATACCACCGTACGCTGATTGACGTCGAGGATTTCATAGCGGCCGTGCAGTTCGGTGACATAGCGGGGGGAATTGGACGAACTGGTACGCCGCGAGGAGCTGCGTCCCCACCCGGCCTGCGCGGGATCGGCCTGCACACGCTCAGCCGTGAAGTTCTCCACTTCCACGTACAGGATCACGGGTTTGCCGGGCACCAGAGCGTACGCGTCACACTCGACGAAGTCCCCGTACCCGTTCACCTTCGTGCACAGCGACACGTTCAGCAGCCGCAGCGGCCCTAGAGACGACAGGGCGTAAATGCCGCGGGAGAAATGCTCCGCTGCCGACTCCACCCGCTGCCGGAACTTGGGCAACTCGTCCGGGTCCAGCAGCAAACCCATGCCCATCACCGTCTGGCGCCAGAATTCCAGCTGCTGATCGTCGAGATCCGTCAGCGATTCCACCGCCTGCTCCGGATTCTCGGCGGCCAGCTGCAGGAGGCTCAGGCAGATCTGGTCACGCGCGCGCTGCTCGTCGTCCAGGTTCTCATCGTCCAGCTCGCGCCGCAATTGTTCGATCGCCGCCTTGACCTGCCGCGACCACGATACGGCTGCCACCGAAACCTCTGGGACAGGTTCCTGGGCGGCCGGGGGAGATGCCGTTTCGAGCGCGTCTGCCGCCGGTTCTGCGAGCGCGTCTGCCGCCGGTTCCGCTGGGGATAGCGGCAGATCGCCCGGCGGAGCGGCGGCCTGCGCCAGATCAGCCTGACGCGGCGACTTGGCGGCGTACTTCGATGTCGCCGGACGTGATGCCCGCCCGTCCCCCACATGCGCCGTGGCGCGGGTGCCGGACGACGTGCCGGAACCCTGCCCGGCCAGAGACGCTGGCGAAGCCGAGGCCGCCGCGGACTGGGCTTCGGGCACCTGTACGCCGTCGGCCGCCCCCTGCGCCGCGAACTCACCGGCCTCCGCCTCACGATTCATCTTGGCATACGCGTGGAGAAAGATCTCGGCCAACCGCGTGGCCTGCTCCTCCGGGATGCCAAGCGGCTGGGACGCCGCGTCGACCGGCGGCGCATCGTGAGCGCTCGCTGGGAACGCCGCCGCTTGCGCCGCTGTGTCTTCCCCCGCATCTTCCCCCACGGCTTCGGCAACTTCGACCGGACTCGTGCGGGGCTCGGCAGGCTCCACAAGCGCGGGAGTGGCGCACCCTCCACAACAGAGGATTCCTGGCAGAAGCCACCTTAACGTGCGTACGGTGATGCTCATGGCCCCACGATGCGTGTTCGCGGTCCAACTCGAGGCGGGGCGAATGGTAGGCAAAGCGTCCCGATCTCGCAAGACGAACCTGCGGTGCTAGCAGCGGCCGGGGCGGTGACGTGGCCTGTGCGCTGCTCAGGCACCCGCGCGGTGTGGCGCCAGGTGCTGGTCCATGCGCAACAGGAGGTGTTCGAGCGCCAGGCGGGCCATCTCGGGCGAGGAGTGGCTGCCTTTGAGCGCCAGATCGGTCTCCAGCAGCCAGCGATGCATCTGCGCAGCGCGCGCGCGGCCGAGTTGCTTGAGATGCCGCTCGGCGCGACTCAACGCGTCGGCTGGCCACTGCGACACCCCCGCCTGCTTGAGCGCGTCGGCCAGCGGCAGGCGTTTGCCGTGGCGCTCCGCGCGCTGAAAGACCCGCGTGGCTGCGGCGAAGCGGCGGAGCGACCATGAGATCGGGCCGAACAGCGCGGGCGGCTGCTCGCCGGACTGCAGCAGGCGGTCGAGCTGCCGGAGGGCTTCGGGCCCGTTGCCCGACAAGGCGGCGTCAATCACTTCCCAGGCCGTCTTGGCCCGCCACCCGCCGCCCGCTTCCCGCACCAGCTTCTCGGTGATTCTGTTGTGCGCGCCCGCGTAGAGCACCAGGCGGCCGATCTCCTGGTCCAGTAGACCGAATTCCGGACCCAGCATGTCGATCAGCAGGGCGGCCGCGTTCTTGGCCAGGTGGGCGGCATGCTGCCGCTCGGCCCACTGCACCAGCCAGCTGATGATCCGTGCCTGGTCGACGACCTTGTGCGCGCCGCGCGAGATGGTCGGCGCGCGGCATTCGACCTGCAGTCCGTGTTTGTCGACCAGCTTGTACAACCGGGTGTTGGAAGCCCACTTGGTGACGTCCAGCACCAGCAGGCTCCGCTTCTGCGGATGCGCCGCGTAGTCTTCCAGACGACCGCGGTTCGTCTGCACGAAGTCGTCCGCGTCCCGCACCACGACCAGCTGCAGACCGCCCGGGTGGAACAGCGACACCGTGGCGAGCTCATCGGCCACGTCGCGCCACGCGGCGGAGGTTCCATCGTACTGCGCGGCCAGGCTGTCATCGTCCGGCAGCGCCATGGTGCGCAGCTGTTTAAGCGCCAGCTGCTTGAGAAACGGCTCGTCGCCAAACACGACCGCCACCGGTGCGAGCGCCGGTGGCTGGTCCAGGAATTCAAAGACGTGTACGGTGTGGCCCATAGCAGAACTGAGCTCTCCAGGCAGCACTGACCGAGCCAGTGTCGAACCATTCTTCCAGCCAAGTCCGGCCCAGGCCCGTCTTCCGGTCCAGGCCCGGGTGCCGCAGGCGGTGCCCGCGGCACCGGCAGGGATCACGTGGCCGTCGGTTCCGCCGCGGCGGCCGTGCCGGCCAGCTGGGCCCGCTTGCGCGTCCGGTAGTCCTTCGACAGCCTGTAGATCAGCACGTAGAAGAGGGGGGCGAAGAGCGTCACCAGGAACGTCGACGTCACCACGCCTCCCACCACGCCGATGCCGATCGCATTCTGGGCGCCCGCCCCGGCCCCGCTGGCCAGCGCCAACGGGAGCACGCCGAAGCCGAACGCCAGCGACGTCATCACAATCGGGCGCAGACGCAACTTGGCCGCCTCCAGCGTCGCCTCGATCAATTCCATCCCTTCTTCCACGCGCCGCTTCGCGAACTGCACGATCAAGATCGCATTTTTGGTGGTCAACCCCAAGGTCGTCAAGAGTCCGATCTGGAAGTAGACGTCGTTCGGCAGGCCCAGCATGCTCATCGCGATCACGCCGCCGATCGCTCCCAGCGGCAAGGACAGCAGAATCGAGATGGGGACCGGCCAGCTCTCATACAGGGCGGCCAGGCAGAGGAAGATCACCAGGACCGAGAAGGCGTAGAGCATGCCTGCCTGGGAACTCGCCATCCGTTCCTGGTACGAGACGCCGGTCCAGTCGTAGCCAATCCCCTGCGGCAGCTGCGACGCAAGTTCCTCCATCGCCTGCATGGCCTCGCCCGAACTGCGCCCCGGTGCTGCCTCACCCTGGATGTTCATCGACGGGAACGCGTTGTACCGCTCCAGCTTCGGCGCACCGGTCGTCCAGTACCCGGTGGCAAAGGAGGTGAACGGCACCATCTTGGCGGCCGTGTTGCGGACGTAGAGTCTCTCGATGTCCTTGGGGAGCATCCGGAACGGCGCGTCGGCCTGCACATAGACCCGTTTGACACGTCCCCCCTGGATGAAGTCGTTGACGTAGGCACTGCCGAACGCGGCGGACACCGTCTCGTGAATGGTCGTAATGGGCACCCCCAGCGCGCCGGCCTTTTCCCAGTCGACGTCGAGCCGGTATTCGGGCACGTCCTCCATGCCGTTGGGCCGGACCCGCACCAGCCGCGGATCCTGGGCGGCCATCTGAAGCAGTTGATTGCGGGCGTTCATCAGCGCGTCGTGTCCCAGTCCGCCCCGGTCCTGCAGCTGGAAGTCGAACCCCTTGGCCATCCCCAGTTCCACGACGGCTGGGGGAGCGAAGGCGTAGACCATCGCGTCGCGGTACTGCGCAAACTCACCCATGGCCCTGGCCACCACCTGGTTCACCTTGAGTTCGGGCCGCTCGCGCAGCTCCCAGTCCCGGAGCTTGACGAACGCCATGCCCATGTTCTGCCCGCTCCCCGCCCAGCTGAAGCCGGCGATCACCATGCACGATTCCACCGCGTCCGATTGCTGGGTGAGGAAATGATCACGGACCCGCGCCATGACCGCCTCCGTCATGTCCAGCGTCGCGTTGGCTGGCAGCATGCACTGGATCATCACGATCCCCTGGTCCTCGTCCGGCAGGTAGGCCGTGGGCATCCGGCGGAACAGGACCACGAAGCCCGCCACGATCAGCCCGAAGATGACCAGATAGCGAAGCATGTGCCGCAGCGACCGGGCCACCTGTCCCAAGTACCGGTCGCGCGCCCAGAAGAACACGCGATCGAACCAGCGGAAGAACGGCCGCAGAAACCACACGCCCCCCTCCGCCGCTTCATGCCCCTTGGGGATCGGCTTGAGCAGCGACGCACACAAGACCGGTGTCAGGATCAACGCCACCAGCACCGACAGCAGCATGGAGGCGATGATCGTCACGGAAAACTGGCGATAGATGACGCCGGTCGAGCCGCCCATGAAGGCCATCGGGCCGAAGACGGCTGACAGCACCAGGCCGATGCCGATCAATGCGCTGGTGATCTGGTCCATGGACTTCCGAGTGGCTTCCCGCGGCGGAATCCCCTCCTCGCTCATGATCCGCTCGACGTTCTCCACCACCACGATGGCGTCGTCCACCAGTAGGCCGATGGCCAACACCATGGCGAACATAGTCAACATGTTAATGGAGAAGCCGAACAAGCCGAGCACGGCAAACGTGCCCAGCACCACCACCGGAACCGCAATGGTCGGAATCAACGTGGCTCGCATGTTCCCCATGAACAGGTACATGACCAGAAAGACCAGCAGGATGGCCTCGAACAGGGTCCGCACCACGTCGGCGATTGCGACCTCCACGAAGGGGGTGGTCTCAAAGGGATACACGACCTGCATGCCCGGTGGGAAGTAGCGCGCCAGCTCGTCCATCTTGGCCTTGACCGCATCGGCCGTGGCCAACGCATTGGCGCCCGGCGCCTGGCGGACCGCCAGGCCGGCCGAGGGGAAGGCATTGTAGGTGTTCTCGGAATCGTAGCGTTCCGTCCCCAGTTCGGTCCGCGCGACATCCTGGACCCGCACGATCGACCCGTCGGGATTGGTCCGCACCGGTATGTTGCCGAACTCCTCGGGAGTCTTCAGCAGGTTCTGCACGATGATCGACGCGTTGAGACGCTGCCCTGCCACCGCCGGCGTGCCGCCAAACTGACCGGCCGAGATCTCCACGTTGTAGGCGCGCAGCGCCGCCATCACATCGGCCACCGTCAGGCCGAAGTCCGTGAGCTTGTCCATGTTGAGCCAGATCCGCATGGCGTACTGGCCGCCAAACGCCTCTACCTCGCCGACCCCGGGCACGCGCGCGAGCACCTTTTCGATGTTGGAGGCGGCGTAGTCCCGCAAGTCGTAACCGTCCAGGCTCCCGTCCTCCGAGACGAGCCCGACGATCATCAGGTAGTTGCGCGTGGACTTGCTCACCTTGACCCCCTGCCGCTGGATGACCTCCGGCAGGCTGGCCATCGCCAGCTGCAGTTTGTTCTGCACCTGGGACCAGGCCAGGTCCGGATCGGTGCCTGGGGTGAAGGTCAGCTCGATGCGGGACTGCCCCGACGAGCTGCTCTGGGCCGACATGTAGAGCAGATTGTCGTAGCCGGTCATCTTCTGTTCGATGATCTGCGTCACGCTGTCTTCGACCGTCTGGGCCGACGCGCCGGGATAGAACGATTCGATGGCGATCGACGGCGGAGCGATCGGGGGGTACTGCGAAATCGGCAGGTTGTAGATCGCCAAACCACCCGCCAACATCAAGATGATGGCGATCACCCAGGCAAAGACCGGACGGTCCAGGAAGAATCTCGATAACACCAATTGCCTCCGTCAGTTTGTTTTCTGGGCCGGCGTCTTCGCCATCTCAGCAGCTGCCACCTTCGTCCGCTCGGCGACGAACGGGACGACCTTGACCGCCGCGCCGGGGCGCGCCTTCTGCGCACCCTCGAGAATTACCTGCTCCCCCGTGGCCAGGCCCGACGTGACGAGCCACTGGTCACCGACCGCGCGCTCTGTCGTGATCGATCGTTGCTGCACCTTGTTTTCGGCATCCACGATCAGCGTGATGGGGTTGCCCCGGGGATCGCGCGTCACCGCCTGCTGCGGAATCAGGATCGCCTGCTCGTCCACCCCCTCTTCGATGACCGCGCGGATGAACATGCCGGGCAGCAGTTCCCGCGTGGGATTGGAGACGACGATTCGCAGGATGACGGAACCGGTCGTCGGATCCACCGTCACGTCACGGAATTTGAGCGTCCCTTCCAGAGGGGACAGGGTGCCGTCTTCGAGGATCAGTTTGACCTGGTTCGCGCTGTCCTCGCTCGCGTGCAGGCCATGCTCCAGACGGCGCTTCAGACGCAGGACGTCGATGGTCGATTGCGGCACATCCACGTAGATCGGGTCGAGCTCCTGGATGGTGGACAGCGGGACCGGCTGGTAGGCCGTCACGATCGCCCCTTCCGTCACCTCGGACCGGCCGATCCGGCCGGCGATCGGGGCCGTGATCTTGGTGTAGCTCAGGTTGATCTCGGTGACCTTCAGCGCCGCCTCCGCCTGCTTGATGTTCGCTTCGGCGGCCGCCAGCGCCTCCTTGTCGCTGTCCACCTGCGCCTCGACCGCCCGCAAGGCGGCCTCGGCCACCTCCACGTCCGTCGCCGCCTGGTCACGCTGGATTTCGGCCACGGCGCTCGATTTGAACAGCTCGTCATAGCGGTGGCAATTCGTCTCGGCCAGCTTCAGTACCGCCTCGTTCCGCTTGACCGTGGCCTCCGTCGCCGCCAGCGCGGCACGTGCCCGGTCAGCCGCCTTCCGCGCGGCCTCCAGACTCGCCAGCGCGTTGTCGTGGGCCGCTTGAAACGGTGCCGGATCAATCTGGTAGAGCACCTGCCCCGCCTCGACGTCCGACCCTTCAGTGAAGAACCGCTTCAGGATCAGGCCGTTGACCTGCGGCCGGATCTCCGACACCAGGTAGGCCGACGTGCGGCCGGGCAACTCGGTGGTCATCACCAGACGCTGCGGCTGGACGGTCAAGACTGCCACTTCCGGGACCATTTCCGGGACAGCCCCCGGCGGCGCACCGGCCTGCTCGCGGCAACCCGTCACATACAGGCTCGCCAGAAACATGGCCGCAATCAGTAGACTGCGCAACTGCAGATTCATTACCAGTACTCCCCATGCTCAAGACTGTCGGGCCGCCCCGTTACACCATCCCGTATCACGATGGCCCGTATCACGACGGCCCGTCGTCGAAGCGTAGCTTGATTCTTTTTCCAGAAACTCACGTTTCATCTTCGCGATGCGCACCGGCAGTGCCTCAGTCGGCTCGTTACGCGACCAATACGCGACGAAGGCGTTGATGATCCCCTCCAGACAGAGGGCCAGATATAGCGGATCCCCGCGATCGAAGATGCCCTGCGCTATCCCACGCTCGAACAGACCCCGGACCGACTCAAGGTACCCATCGTAGATCCGAGCCGTCTGCCGCGGCACCGCCCGCACCGGATTCACCCGACTGCCCAGCGACGTCTCGAAGAAGACACGCAGGAACTTGCGGTGTTTATCGGAAAGAGTCAGCCGCAACTCGATCAACGCCGCGACCGCCTCCCCCGGATCCTCCAGATTCAGTACCCGCGCTGCAAACTGCTCCATGAACTCGCGAAACAGGTTCTCGGCCGCCTGGGTGTAAAGGTCCTCCTTGCCCTTGAAGAACTTGTAGATCGTCCCTACCGCAAACTCGGCCTCTTTCGCGATCTCCTCGACCGCCGCCCCATGGTACCCTTTGAGCGCAAAGATCCGCTCCGCCGCGTTCAGGATCTCCTGGCGGTGCCGTTCTCGCTCCCGGTCCTTCCGGGACAACTGCTCGGCGGCGTCGCTCGGCGTACTCGGTCTCATCGGCGCAATACGGGCCCTGACTGCATTCGCGGTGAATGTCAATTCACTTTTCGCATCGACATGTTACAGAATGAACGTCGTTATATAATAGTGCGCCTCGCCGCAAGTCAAGTGGCTGGTCTCGCGAAGCAGGCAAAAAAGGGAAGGTGGATGCCGCTGCGAGATCGGGACAGGATCGCCATGTCGGGGGGGGATGGCATGGGACGTAGTGACGAGCTGCCATCTGGCTGCTATCTGGTATGATCAGTCGACGGTTACGGCCGCGGCCGGGCGGTGCTGGCACGGGTGGCACTCCGGTAGGGCGGCTGGGGGTAGGGGGCACGACGGGATGACAACGCATGGGGCGGGGAAGGAGCTGACACATGATCATCGACCGACTGGAACATGCGCGCATGTATCGTGCGCTAGGGGTGGACATCGCGCGGGCGCTGGACTTTCTGCAACAGACCGATCTGCGGGGGCTGCCCGAGGGGCGTCACGAGCTCAACGGCGACCGGCTGTTTGCCATGGTGCAGCGGTATCGGCCGCGGCCGGTGGCGGAAGCGGTCTGGGAGGCGCACCGCAACTATGTGGACGTGCAGTACATCGTTGCCGGGAGGGAGCGGATGGGGTACACGTATCTGCGCAGCGGTCTGGCGGTGCGGCAACCCTACGACGCCGAGAAGGACTATGTGCTCTACGATGCCCAGGGGGACCTGTTGGAGGTGTCGGCCGGGAGTTTTGTCATCTTTGCGCCGCACGACGTGCACGCGCCCGGTCTGACGACTGAACCGGCGGAGGCCGCCGGGGAGGTCTGCAAAGTGGTGATGAAGTGCCGCGCCCATGACTGATTCAAGACGAGGAGGATCGGCGATGAAGCCTACGCGACGCTGCTTTCTGACGACCGGGCTGGCCACGGTTGGCGCCCTGGCGGTGCCGGATGCGGCCGTAGCGAGCGCCCCGGCGATCGAGTGTCTGGATTACGGCCGCTCATTCATCTGCAATACGGCCCCGGCCAACGCCGTGCGGTTCTGGGTTGAGAGCCGCACAATACTCTACGACGACACTGCGGGGACGCAGCTGGTGATCTATCAATGCGGGTCGTGCAAGAGTGAAAACACGTTTGCGCCGGATCACCTGCTTCACGAGGACAACTACGACTTCATGCCGATTTATGGCGGCGAGGACGTGCTGATCCTCCGCCGGCATGCGGACGTCCGCGATCGCTATCGGGAGGTGCGCAAGGCGACCGAGCTGTGGGGCGCGCCGATCATGCGTCTGCACTACGGCCAGTCGGTGACGGAACTGACGACGTTCGAGCAGATCCGGGACGTCACGGCCACCGACACGCCGCTGGCCGGCCAGACGGAACTGACGGACGAGAACACGGGGCTGCGATGCGTGATGGAGTATCCGATCAAGACGATGAACATCAGCCACGACCAGGGGCTCTGGCAGGTGGACACGGGACCGATTGCGCTGCCTGACCTGGCGCGGCGGTACGACCCGCCGGTGGACAGCATCCGCCTGGCCTATGCCGTCTTCAACGCGTCGCACTTCTGCGACTTCGTCGTGGAACAGCCCACGCCGATCGTGCGTGACGGGCAGGACGTCTGCCACGTGTATCACTATTCCAACCCGGTCAGCATGCCTGCCCGCAACCGCGTGCTGGCAGTACAATAACCAGGCAACCGCTTTGCGGAATTTCCGAATTACCGAATTTCCGAATTACCAAACCGTTGGACAAGACCACAAGTGGGCAGCAGTTCTGCCAAGAAGGGACTGTCGCAGGATGGCACAATCGGTCAGCATCATGCCCTGTCTGGATATGCGCAACGGCCGCGTGGTCAAAGGGGTCCACTTCGTGGATATTCACGATGCGGGTGACCCGGTCGCCTGCGCTCAGGCCTACTGCCAGGCAGGCGCCGACGAACTGGCGCTGTTGGACATCACGGCGACGGTCGAAGGGCGGCGCACATTGCTGGACGTGGTCAAACGCGTCGCGGAGGCCACGACGGTGCCGTTCACGGTCGGGGGCGGGATTGCGGACGTGGCCTCGGCCGCGGCCGTGCTGGAGGCCGGGGCCGACAAGATCTCGACCAGCAGTGCGGCCTTCCGCCAGCCGGAAGTCATCGCGTCGATGGTGCGGGAGTTCGGGCCGGAGAAGGTGACGGTGGCGATCGACGTCGATCGCAACGCGGCCCTGCCGTCGGGCTACGAGGTGTACATCGACGGCGGACGCACCGCCACCGGCCGGGACGCGGTCGAGTGGGCGCGGCAGGTCGATGGCTATGGCGTGCCGGTGATTCTGCCCACCAGCAAGGCTGGCGACGGTGCGCGCACCGGGTACGATCTGCCGGTGATTCGCGCGATGCAGCAGAACACGTCGGCCCGTATCGTCGCGTCGGGTGGGGCCGGGGCACTGGAGCATTTCTATGACGCGGTGGAAGCCGGCGCCTCGATCCTCCTGGCGGCGTCCGTGTTCCATTTCCATCTGATCGATATCACGCAACTGAAGGACTATCTGCGCGGCCGCGGTGTGCACGTGTACGGCGGGCCGGACGCGGGTTGAGGTGGCGGGGAGCATCCATTTCTTCTTCCTGACGGGAGCAATCACCATGCAGGCAGGTCACCAGGCAACAGGTTCCCATCCGGTGGCGGACAAGTGTCCGCGTCGCGCCTTTCTCGCACGCGCCGTGTCGGCCGCGGGGGCCGCGTGTCTTGCGCCCCACCTGCTGGCCGCGGCCAGCACGCCGCAGGTCCGCACGGCCGCCGATCTGGTGCCGCTGGGCAACACCGGGCTAAAGATCAGCCGCATCGGGTTCGGCACGGGCAGTGTGGGAGGATCCGTGCAGCGGGCGCTCGGCCAGGACACGTTCAACGATCTGATCCGCTACGGGTTTGAACGCGGGATCACCTACATCGATGCGGCGCAGACCTACGCCACGTTCGAATGGATTGGCGGCGCGATACGAGGGCTGCCCCGCGAGAAACTGTTCCTGCAGTCCAAGATCCCGGGGCAACCGGAGGACGTGTTGCAGGCCATCGATCACCACCGCCAGGTTTTCGACACGGACTACATCGACAGCCTGCTGATCCACTGCATGGTCAAGGACGGGTGGACCGACACCATGCGGCGAGTGATGGACGGTTTTGAGGAGGCCAAGCGGCGGCAGTGGATCCGGGTCCAGGGCGTCTCCTGCCACAGTCTCCCGGCACTCCGCACGGCCGTGGCGTCCGATTGGCCCGACGTGCACCTGGTGCGCGTCAACCCGCAGGCCAAACAGATTGACGGTCCGGAGGAAACGTGGGACAAGCCGGGCGACGATATTGCGCCGGTGGTCGAGCAGTTACAGTTGATGCAGGCCAAGGGGCGGGGGGTGATCGGCATGAAGCTCATTGGCGAAGGCGCGTTCGTCGATCCGGAGGACCGCCAGCGGTCGCTGCAGTTCGCCATGGCGCACAGCGCAATCAACTCGGTCGCCATCGGGTTCAAGAACCGGCAGGAGATCGACGAGGCCATAGAGCGCGTCGACCGCGCCTTGGCCTCGCTGTAACGCGCTGTCCAGCCCCGACTGTGGCGCCGGCCGGACACAGGCAACGCCGCGGGCGCGGTCAGCTGCGACGCGGCTGGCGAAAGGCTTCGCGATCTGCATCCTGGATCGGCTGGACACCCCGGATGCGGGCCTTGGGCGCCAGGCCGTCCATCCGCACCGGGTCCGTCAGCTGATCGGTGGCGACGTTGCCGGCTTCGTCACGCACCTCCAGCTGCAGATAAACGGCGGCCGGAATCTGGGCGTCGACCGGCCAGGCGAACTCGCCCGTGTTGGGCAGCGCCGACGCGATGACGGTCCACGGCCCGGCCGGGTTTTCGGCGAATTTCAGGGTCACGGGGCGGGGGTCCAGATAGGCATCGCTGGCCTCCCAGCGGATCAACAGCTGGCCGGCCTGGGCGCCTGTGCCGTACACGGCGCCGGTCAGTCGGGCCACGGGCGGCTGGGTGTCCACCCCGATGTAGATGTCGGCCAGATCGCCGGTCCGCGGCTTGCGCCCGGCCAGGCCGTTGCGCCCGACGACGACAACGTGGAACCCGAAGATGCCCTGGTCGTCGACCACGACGTCAAACGGGCTCTGCAGGTCGTCGTCTGTGCCCCACATCCGCCACGTCTGGCCTCCGTCCGGGGTCGCCCACAACTGCACTTCAGCGACCCCGTCCGGCCCCACGGCGTCGACGTCGTAGGCCAGCTGGAACCGCGTCGCGTTGGTCATCTGCGGGCGTTCGCCTGGAGGCAGGATCGCGGCGGCGGCCGCGCCCGGCGCGGCAGCGCCAGGGAGCGCCGCCGAGGTGAGCGGCAGCGGGCCGGTGCCGGACGGCGCGGCAGGTAGTGCGTCTCCGGAGGACGGCGTGGCGGTCGGCGTGGCCACCGGATCGGGCCCCGCCGGCAGGCCGGGCGGTGGATCGAATGCCGGCGTGGTGGTCGGCGCGGTTGACATCGCCGGCGCGTTGGAGGGGCCCGCCGCGTCTAATGCGGGCTTGGCGTGCGTCGAGGCGAACTGGCTCGGTGGCGGGGTGGCGCCCGATGGCGATGGCGCTGCCGCCGCCGGCGGGGTCTGGCTGTACGGCACTGCGGCACTCGGGGGCGGCGTGAGGGGTGGCATTACATTGTCACTCGGCCAGGCCACGGCTCCTTCACTTGGCTGGCCCATCCGCGCGAACGGCTGGGCCGCTCCCGCGGACGAGGCTCCCGTCTGGTATGCGCCGGACGCGGGACGCAGGGGCAGCAGCAGGCGGCGGTTGACGACCGTCAGATTCCCGGCCCGGTCGCGCACTTCAGCTCGCACGTTGATTGCGGAAGCACGCGTTTGCGGGTCCCAGGAGGTCTGGCCCTGGCAGGCGGTCCGCGCGACATCCTCGCGCGTGGGGGTGATGGCCACCGGTTTCCACGGCTGCGCCGCGTCTTCCTGGTATTCGATCTTCAGCGAGCTGGCCAGCAGGTTCTGGTCGGCCGCCTGCCAGTCGGCGAGCACGGTACCGCCGTCGCCGGTCCGCACCGCGAACTCCAGCTGCGGTGGCACCGTGTCGACAACCACGCGCAGCTCGGTCTGCAGCGGTCCGTGGGAACTGGCCTGTTGCGCGCCGTCCAGGGTTCGGGAGGCGAACCAGTATTCGCCATCGCCGCGCGAGCGGAACGTGAACTGGCGGGCAGCGGGCGGCTGCCGGGCGCTGAGTTGCCACGTGCTCCCCTGGTCGGTCGACACGTACAGTTGCACTTCCACGGGGTGGACGATCCGGCGGTCGACGGTGAACGGAATCGCGAACACGTTCTGCCGCGTGGCATAGAGTGGCAGCTGGTAGGCCGCCTCGCGAGCCGCTGATGCTGTCGGGGCAGGGGGGCCCTGAGCGCGGCCGGCCGGGGCGAGCAACGCCCAGACGATCAGCGCTCGGCATACCGCGGCGGAAGTTCGCATGATAGTCACCCCGTGTCTGGTATCGGTTGTGCCGGAACTATAACTTGAATGGGTGGACTGAGGGGCCGCGGCAATTTGCTCGCCCTGGTGACGCCGGCGGAACAACCGGGTCGGCCGACGCTCGAACACTTCGGATGTCCAGCTCGTAACTCTGACTATGCACACTATTTAAGATTCGCCGGCTGGAAATTCTGGACTCGCTCGGCGGGATGTGCATAATATTCCTCGTAGTCTCATCAGCGAACCTGTGAACGATGCGTGTTTCTCCGAGTGGTGATACCAGCCATGCGGGAGTTCCTGACCACACCGATTGCATCGGCCGTGCTGTGGATAGCTGTTCTGCTGGTGATGCTGGTGGTGGCGTATTACGCCTTGCGAAGGTTTCGGGATCGCATCGACGACGACCGGCAAACGGCAAGCGATCTGCTGACGAATTTCCGAGAAATGCACCAGGAGGGTGACATCAGCGAGATGGAATTCCGAACAATAAAGACGGTGCTGGGGCGCAAGCTCCAAGAAGAGTTGAAGGATGCGGACGGGGACGAATGAGCGTGTCACGCAGGCTTTGCCTGGTGCGGCAGCTCGGCCGAGTTTGCCGGTCATCCTTTCGTACACTCTTGCTGGCCTGGGAGGCCAGACGCACTGGCAGTGAGAACCGTAGATTTGGCAGCTCGACGAATCGCGGACAGGGAAGCCCAAAGGGGCCTGGGCACAGTACACAACGACGCCCGTGCGGCCGGATCGAGCGACACCTAGGAGTTACATCGTTATCCGGTCAACCTCGCGGTGGCTCGAGGTGAGGCCGGCGATCCGAAAGGAGTGATTATGCCCGCTGGAAGAGATTCGGGCGGAGGCCGACGGAGCAGTGGTACGACGAAGAAGAACGCCTTTTGTTCGTTCTGCCGGAAGAGCTATCGGGATGTGGGCCCGTTAGTGGAAGGACCCGGCGACGTCTACATCTGCGGCGAGTGTATTGACCTCTGCCAGTCGATTCTTGAGCAGGAGCAGCGCCGTCGCGGCTCGACCAAACAGTTGTTCAAGGAGATCCCCACGCCCCGCGAGATCGTGGCCAAGTTGGACGAGTACGTGATCGGCCAGGCGGACAGCAAGAAGGTCCTGGCGGTCGCGGTGCACAATCATTACAAGCGACTGGCGCTGGGCTGGGAGGGCTCGGACGTCGAAATCGAGAAGTCCAATATCCTGTTGCTCGGCCCGACCGGCTCCGGCAAGACTCTGTTGGTCCGCACGCTGGCGCGGATTCTGAACGTCCCGTTTGCGATCGGCGACGCCACCACATTGACGGAAGCCGGTTATGTGGGCGAGGATGTCGAGAATCTGTTGCTGAAGCTGCTGCATGCGGCCGATTTCGATCTGGAGTCGGCTCAGCGCGGCGTGCTCTACATCGACGAGATCGACAAGATCGGCAAGACCAGTCAGAACGTGTCGATCACGCGCGACGTCTCCGGAGAAGGGGTGCAGCAGGCCCTGCTCAAGATGCTCGAAGGGACGGTCGCCAACGTGCCGCCGCAGGGCGGGCGGAAACATCCGGAACAGCAGTACATCCAGATGGACACGACCAACATCCTGTTCATCTGTGGCGGCACGTTCGTGGGGATCGAGGACATCATCAGCAAACGGTTGGGCAAGTCCACGATGGGGTTCGGGCAAGGGCCGCTGCCGCGCGAGCGGAAAGACCCGTCCAAGCTGCTGCCCCACGTGACGACCGACGACATCCTCCAGTTTGGCCTTATCCCGGAACTCGTCGGCCGGTTGCCAGTCGTCAGCGCGCTGGCGCCGCTCGATGAAGATGGGCTGATCCGCGTGCTGACGGAGCCCAAGAACGCGCTGGTGCGGCAGTACCAGAGCCTGTTCGAGATGGAGAACTCCAAGCTCACCTTCACCGACAAGGCCTTGCGCCGCATCGCCCACCGGGCCATGTCCAAAGGGACCGGCGCACGCGGGCTGCGGAGCATCATCGAGGAGGTGATGCTGGACATCATGTACGACCTGCCGGAACAGACGCCGGGGACGGCCTACGTGATCAGCGACGATGTCGTGGACGGCCACGAGAAACTCTTCAAGCTGGCCGAGCCACGTACCAAGAGCGCCTGATCGCCGGTCGTCAAGCCGGCCAGGCTCAAGCTCGAAGATGCCCGTCGAGGTTCAGAGATACCTGCCCGGTTGGCCGCTTGCGGCCAGCCGGGCGTTTTTTGATTTGGTCAATCGTTGGTTTTTGTGGCTGTGGTGGGCTGGAATCTGGCAGCCACCTGGGTCGGCAACACGTCGCAAATGCCGGCCGGCACCAAGAGGCATCAGGGAGCGGAGGCGGCCCACTGGACCGCCGGACGCCGGGCGGCTTGCAGGAAACGCTGATAATTGGTCTGCAGCAGTTTGGGTTGGGTGCCCAGGGTGTAGCAGAAGTGCGTCAGGGCGATCAGTTCCGATGTGGTCAGATTGACGGTAGCCGGATGCGGCGTGCCGGGCATGCCCAGCAGAATGCGGCGGTAGATCGACACCGGGTCGTTCCCCCCTTTGAAGACGTCATGCACCAGATCACGGGGGAAGGCGGGGTTGCCGAGCGTGTCGAACAGTGGCATCAGCTCGTCACCGGTGCCGGTTTCGCCGTGGCACGTGTCGCAGGCCTGCTGGATGTAGAACCCTTTCCCGGCTGCCCGGGAGACGTTGTCCGGCGCGCCCAGATTCGGTACGGTCACTACAGCTGCGGGGGTGGTGCGGAGCTGCACCACTTCGTCCACATCCGCGTCCTCCACCGGCTGATCGGTGGCCTGCAGCAGCGCCACGTACTGTTCGCGGACCCCTGCGCGGCGCATCTCCAGTGTGACGTCGACCAGGAGATCGAGCTGTTCAGGAGTGAGTGTCTCCATGGGCACCATGGAGGTACCGGGCAGGCCCATCTGGATGACGGTCCGCAGATCGTCGCGGGTGGCCACGCCGTTGTCCGTGCTCACCAGCCGCATCGGCTCCAGCCGCAAATTGCGCGGGCGGGGAAACACGTGCCGTGCGGCGTATCCCGCACCGTCCCCCTGGGGACCGTGGCAGACGCTGCAGTGCCGGACATACAGCTGCCTGCCTGGCGACTCGCTCTGTTGTGCGGCTGCGGCCTGCGCCGCGGCGGCCGGGTACGGGCCCGCAGTGGCATCCGGCGCGGACAGCTGCGCCAAGGCTTTCTGCCGCTGCGCGGCGGCGGCGAAATCCTGGGGGTGCACGGCCAGGTGGGCCTGCAAGTCGTCGACCTCGGACTGCACGGCCTTCCGGTCGCACGCCCAGGTGATCACCGCCTCCGACACCATGGTCTCGCCCAGCATGTTCAGCGCGATGCTGACCGCCGTCAGGACATCGTCGTCGGTCGTGTCAGCCAGCGTCTGTTCGAACCGCTGTTTCACGGCGCGATAATCACCGAGTTCGAGTTCGACAAACAGCATTTCGATCTGCAGGTCGGGCAGCACGTCCGGCTGGGCGACGAACGGCTCGAGCACCGCCCGGGCGTGGGCCAGCCGCCCCACCTTGCGCAAGGTGCGGGCGAATCCCGCGGCAATGACCGCGTTCTCGGGATCCGCAGCGGCCAGTGGGACAAACCGTTCCAGAGCCGCGACGAACTGGTTCTGGCGTTCATCCAGCTGGGCCAGCCCCAGGCGGGCCAGCACGTGGCGCGGCTCACGCGCCAGGGTCTGTTCGTAGGCGGCTCGCGCGCCGTGGCTGTCCTGGTCCAGCGCGCACAGCACGCCGCGGAGGAAACTGATCTGCGGATGCTGCGGCGCGTCCCGCTCCCAGGCGTCCAGCAGTTCCGCGGTGAGCGGCTGGTTCCCGGACGCGATCGCGCCGCTGATGTAGGCCGCCGACACGTCGTGTGCCGAGGCCCCGGCGGCGAGCAGCGCCTGGATCTGGTTGAACGCCTGCGTACCCAGCTCGCCAGCCTCGACGTTGCCGAGCGTGACTTCGTCCTGCACTGCCTGGCGTGAAGCGCCGTACTGTCTGGCCAGTGCCAGGGCGGCGTCCCGGCGTGGCGGGTCGCGCAGCTGGCGGTAGCACCGCGCCCGCAGCAACTCGGTGGCAGGGCTGCGCGGGTCGCACCGCGCGGCGCGCGCCAACCAACGCTGCGCATCGTCCATCGCCCACACGTCGCAGTCCCGGGCAGCCCGGTATCGGCACCACTGACCGCACAGCCCGCGACCGAGCAGGACCAGTGCCAGCACGGCGCCCAGGGAGGCGGTCCACAGCACCCACCGCCTGCGGAACGTACGCCGCGGCGCGGCCTCCATCGGACCAGGCTCGTTGTGTCTCTTGCTGCGTGACACCGGCCCCCCTTTGCCTATCTGCCGGAACACGGCACGCTTGGACTATGATGGGAACACGCGACCTCCAGAATAGATAGAAAGAGCAGCCCCGTGAATAGCAGGACGTATGGCCGCCAGTTTCCCGGTGCCGGATGGGTGGCGCTGATACTGCTCGTCTGCGCGGCTGCCACGGTGGCGCTCTGGAAAGTGGCCGGGGGCGGCGCGTCGCACGACGGCGCGGCCAAACTGCTGTCGGCCGAGACCGAGCCGGTGACGCTCGATGCTGAGACGGTCGCGCGCATCGAAGCCTTCTGCGGGGACTGCCACGCCGTGCCGCTTCCCGACAGCTTCCCCCGGTACGCCTGGCACGCCGAGGTCACCATGGGCTACTCGCTCTACGCGAAGTCGGGACGCCAGGACCTGCAGCCGCCGCGTTTCGAGGAGACGTACGCCTATTATCGCCAGCATGCGCCTGAACAGCTGACATTTCCGGAGCCGGCCGAGGCGCCGCACAGCCCGCCGGTCCGTTTTGAGGTCGAGCGGATCGCGATTGAGGAGACGGGCGGCGTCAAGCCGGCGGTCTCTCATCTGAACTGGTTGCAGCTGCAGCCTGCGGCGGAGCCGGAACTGATCGTGACAGACATGCGGCGCGGAACCGTGATGGCCATGACGCCCGGCCGGTCGGACACTCCGCCGCGTCTGTTGGCGGCACTCAATCAGCCGTGTCATGTCGAAGCATGTGATCTGGATGGAGACGGGGCCACCGATCTGGTGGTCGCTGACCTGGGCAGCTTCGGCGCGCTGGATCACGATCGTGGCCGTGTCGTCTGGCTGCGCCCGCGCGACGGCGGCCGGGCGTATGAACCGATCGTAGTGGCGTCGGGCGTGGGACGCGTCGACGACGTGCGGCCGGCGGACTTCGACCAGGATGGGGACCTCGACCTGGTGGTCGCGGTCTTCGGCGCCGACCGGACCGGTGATGTGCGGGTGCTCTGGAACGTCGCGGAGCCGGGCGAGCCGCCGCGGTTCACGCCGGAGATTGTCGATCCGCGCCCAGGGACGATCCACGTGTTGCCCAACGATTTCGACGGCGACGGGTATCTCGATTTCGTGGCGCTGATCAGCCAGGAGCACGAGCAGGTGGCGCTGTTCATCAATCAGCGGGGCCGGCCTCAGCCGACGGTCTCGTTTCCGATGGTCTCGTTTCACATGCAGTCGCTGTGGGAGGGGCCCGATCTGACGTTCGGCTCCAACGGCCTGCAGTTGGTCGATGTGGACGCCGATGGTGACATCGACCTGCTGTACACCAACGGGGATGCGTTCGACAACGGATTCGTCAATCCGCGGCACGGCGTGCAGTGGCTGGAGAATCAGGGGCAGCTGCGGTTCGTCTGCCACCGGCTGACCGATCTGGTGGGAGCGTGTGTGGCCTCGGCGGGGGACTTCGATCGCGACGATGATCTGGACATCGTGGCCGTGTCCTGGCTGCCTGACCGGGTGGAGCCGGCCAACTTCTACGACCGCCCGCGCGCGTCGATCGTCTATCTGGAACAGACGGCGCCGCGCACGTTCGTCCGCCACACACTGGAAGAGAATTCCAACGTGCACGCAGCCCTGCAGCTGGCCGATTTCGACGGCGACGGAGACCTGGACTTTGCCGTCGGCTATGCGGCAAACGAGCCGTCGCCGGCCGGCACGCGGTGGGTGGACATCTGGTGGAATCAGCTGCTGTCCGGCCGCGCCGCCTCACCTGGCGTGGTGAAAGGCCCGAAGAAACGGCCCTGGTGCCGGTTTTGACATTTGTTCCACCGGTGAGCCACTTCGCATTAACGGTTTACTTCTCACTGCGAACCCTGTGTCAGGTTGGCGACCCT
>JAAYDI010000022.1 GCA_012729315.1 Planctomycetaceae bacterium | reverse complement strand
CTCCTGGGCCCGCGTTATCTCTCGGATGCAGTCTATGTCGGCAGCAGATCCTCCGGATTCCTCAGAGGCACTCAAGGGGGTGCGTGTGGCGTTTGTCGGCAAGCTGGGCGGCATGGCGCGGCGTGCGGCGCAGAGCCTGATCCGGGACCATGGCGGGATCCCGGTGGACGAGGTGAGCGGCAAGCTGGATCTGGTGGTGCTTGGCGCGGACGAACTGCCGCTGGACGAATCCAGCCTTCTGGATGACGCGGTCCGCCAGCGGGCTGCGGAGGGGGAGTTGGAGATCATCTCGGAGACGCAGTTCTGGCAGCGACTGGGGATGTTCGACGAGGAAGCGGACGTGCGGCTGTACACGCCCGCCATGCTGGCGGAGTTGCTGGGGGTATCGGTATCGATCATCCGCCGCTGGCACCGGCGGCAGTTGATTGTGCCGGTGCGTGAAGTACACCGCCTGCCGTACTTCGACTTTCAGGAGGTGGCGACGGCCCGGCAGCTGGCGGCGCTGCTGGCGGCCGGCGCCTCGCCGGCCGCCATCGAGAAGAAGCTGGCCGAACTGTCTCGCTATCTGCCCAACGTGGAGCGACCGCTCGCCCAACTGTCGGTGATCGTGCAGGGGCAACAGCTGCTGTTGCGGCAGGGAGAAGGACTGATCGAACCGGGCGGGCAGTTGCGGTTCGACTTCGATGCCTTGGACCGGACCGCTGATGCCGGCGCGGGGGAGGCTGCGGAGCCGGCGGTGGTGCCGCTGCCAAGTGACGATACATTGTCATCAAGTCCCGAGGAGCTTCGGGAGCTGGCTGCCAGATACGAGGACGACGGGCAGCTGGAACAGGCGACGGAACTGCTGCGCGTGGTTCTCGCCTCGGCCGGGCCCTCCGCCGATGTCTGTTTCCACCTGGCCGAACTGCTCTATCGGCTGGGGGACGTCAGTGCCGCGCGCGAACGGTACTACATGGCGATCGAACTGGACGAGGACTACGTCGAAGCCCGGGCCAATCTGGGATGCGTGCTGGCCGAGACCGGGCAGCCGGAGCTGGCGGTGGCGGCGTTCGAAGGGGCCCTCGCGCATCACGGCGACTATCCCGATGTGCACTACCATCTCGCGCGAACGCTCGACGAGCTGGGGCGGCGCGAGGCCGCCGAACGGCACTGGCGGGCGTTCCTGACGCTGGCTCCGTCGAGTCCCTGGTCGGACGAGGCGCGGCAGCGTCTAGGGCCGTGACGCGCGGGCCTAGTGCGCGTGGTGTACCGATTGCAGCGATTATACGTTCGCGACACGCGGTCCGCGCGCTTTCTGCGGCACCGCCTCCAATGGCACCAAGTGCTGACACTGCCTGCGGATAAGTCGTCCATCCGGCGCACCGCCGCGCCGCGCCGGGTGCTTGAAAATCTGGGGTATATCCCTATTCTGGTAGGGTTCCGCTGGTCCGATTCTGGTGCTCCGGGGACCGTGACAGCTGCGCGGGTGTCATGAACGAAATCCTGTTCCATTACGAAAAGATAGATCCCACGACATGGACCTATCTGGCATCGCTGCTGATCATCGGCCTGTTCTTCAAGTTCGGCCGTTTCTGGAGCGTGCGGAATCTGGACCTGCTCCTGCTGATCCTGCTGGCGCCTGGCCTGCTCCTGGTTTCCGAGGGGCAGAGAGTGCGTATGGAAGCGATGGCGGCGGCGGTGGCGGCGCGGCAGAACCAGGAGACCACACAACCGGACGTCGGCCATCGGCTGCCGGCGGCGGCGAGCGAGGAACCGGGTACCGGGCCATCGTCCGCACAGCTCGCTCCCCCGCCCTCCTCCGGCGACGGTGCCGCCGGCACTCCCGCCCTGCCGTCCCCTGGCGCGACGCGCAACAGCAAACAGGTCCGCGATACCGAGCCGGCTGTGACCGAGCAACAAAGTGACAGCCCCTTGTCAGCAGCTCAGAATCAGCTGCTGCGCGGCAAGACGATTGAACGGATTGGTTTCATCTGGCTGCTGCTGACGGGTCTGCTGTTGCTGGTGCGCTGCCTGATCGACTCCACGATGGTGCGGCGGCCGCTGTTGGAGCCCAACATGACCACGGGCGGCCTGATCTTCAGCTGCTGCTCGCTGTTTGTGTTCCTGATGGCCAACGTGGTGGCCAGCCGGCCCACAGCCGATGATCTCCTGAGCCCCAGTAACGCGGAGCGACTCATCAGCCGGCAGACCACGAACGATCTCGACCGGCACGGGCCGGGCTATGCGCTGGTGTTCACCCTCCCCAGCCTGCCCACGGTAAAGATGGGATCGAATCTGGCGCGCCAGCGGGTTGATGCGCCGCCGCCACGGTTTCGTGACTGGTCGTATCGTACGCGCCCCGACCAGCCGCTGGTGGACGTGGAGGCGGAGTTCCTCGAGATCGCGCCGGACGGCCAGATCCGGCTGCGCAAGCCGGACGGCACGGAGATGTCGATTGTCCAGGCGGCGCTGTGTCCACCCGACCAGGCATTCGTGGCGACGATCCGGGCGTACACGACCGTGGCCAAGTTGGTGGCCATTCTGTCGCACCTGGCGATCGTCATCGGCATCATTGCCGTCGGCTTCTGGCATTTCAACAATGTCAAGATGGGGGTGGGCGCGGCCACCCTCTATCTGATGCTCCCATACACGTCCCAGTTCACCGGCCGCGTCGATCATGTGCTGCCGACGGCCATGCTGGTGTGGGCCATCTTCTGTTATCGCAGGCCCCTGGTCGCCGGCATGTTCCTCGGCCTGGCCATCGGCATCATCTACTATCCCCTGTTCCTCCTGCCGTTGTGGTTCAGTTTCTACTGGCAGCGTGGGATGTTGCGGTTCACGGTGGGACTGGTGTTGGTGCTGACGGTAATGGTGTTGATGCTGTTGTTCGTGTCCCCGGACGCCGAGGCCTTCTGGCAGTGTTTCAAGAAGATGTTCGGGCTGATGCCGCCGCAGTCCAAGGGGCTGGGTGGCATCTGGGGACTCGGCTGGCACCCTGTCTACCGCTATCCGATACTCACCGCATTCGTGGCCATGTGCGGCTCGATGGCGATCTGGCCCGCACAGAAGAACCTGGGCACCCTGGTGAGTTGTTCCGCGGCCGTCATGATCGCCACGCAGTTCTGGCACGGTTACGGCGGCGGATTGTACATGGCCTGGTACCTGCCGCTGTTCCTGCTGACCGTCTTCCGGCCGAATCTGGAAGACCGCACGGCCGTGAGCGTGCTGGCCGAAGGCTGGCTGCCCGGTTTCTCGGCCACACACGGCCGGTAGCGCACGACGTGTCCGGTTGACGGGCGGGCCCGCGCGGCAGGCCGCGGGCGTGTCAGTCATCATGGATCGCGCGTCTTCTTGGTGCCGCCGCCCGACGGCCCGTAAACCGATTTCGGCACCCCCCCGGCAGAGACCTACCTCACAGATGCCTCCTCAAGGCCAGCACCTGCGGGGGACGAAGAAAGACGTGGGATTCTGTCGGCGGACGACCGGGCAACGGCCAGCGGGCGTCGGAGCCGGAAGGGGGGCGTTTTCCATGGGATCATCGAGGTTTCTGCTGACCATCGCCGTCGTGGTGGTGGGCATCTGGTTGCTGCTGGACCGCTACGAAATCCGCGGACTGCAGGAACTCAAGCTGGTTCGCCGTAACCGCGTGGAAGATCGCGGGTTGCCGCCGGCAGCCCGCACGCAGGGCACCATCCGGATTGCCTCGTTCAACCTAGAGGAGTTCGGCCCCACCAAAGCGGACAAGCCGGACGTGATGGAGATTATCGCCGACACGATTCGCCGCTTCGACGTGGTAGCGCTCCAGGAGATCCGCACTGAGCGCCCCGAGGTCCTGCAGAAACTGCTGACCCAGATCAACGCCACCGGACGGCACTATGCACTGCTCGCCAGCCCACCCGTCGGGCGCACGGCGAGCAAGGAGCAATTCGCGTTCGTGTTCGACCAGGCGACGATCGAGGTCGATCGCAGCGCCGTGTACACCGTCGACGATCCCGACGACTTGCTGCATTGGCCGCCGTTCGTAGGCTGGTTCCGCGTGCGCGGCCCGGCGTCCGACCAGGCGTTCACGTTCACGCTAGCGAACCTGCACCTGGACCCGGACGAAGTGGCCGAAGAAATCAGAGTTCTCGACAACGTGTTCTTCTCGATCCGGGATGACGGACGCGGCGAAGACGATTTGATTCTGATCGGCGACTTCAACACCGACGACCGGCAGTTCGGCGAACTGGGGCAGGTGTCGGGCATGATGGCTGCCATTTCGCAGACGCCCACCAACACGCGTCAGACGCAGCAGTACGCCAACCTGGTCTTCCAGTTGCCGGCCACGAGCGAATACATGGGGCAGAGTGGGGTGTTCGATTTCCTGCGCGAGTACAATCTGACACTGGAGCAGGCGCTGCAGGTCTCCAAACACCTGCCGGTGTGGGCTGAATTCAGCATGCACGAAGGTGGTACCCTGCCGGTCATTGCCGCGTCCGACGCCCCAGCGGCCGTCCGGTGATCGTGCGCCGCCCGCTGGTGACATCGCGCGGCGGCCGGCGTTCCGGCGCCCCGTGCCGGTGCCGCCAGGGCGCATCAGGAGGACGCCGCAGTCTGCTGCCCGGCGGCTGCGGCGGACTCCCACGGGTTCGCCCAGTCGCCCCATTTGTCGAGATAGGAGGCAAACGCGGCGCTGCTGTCGCGGCGCTGCACCAGCCACTCGCGGGTCTGGCCGATCAGCTCCTGTTCCCGCGCCAGGGTCAGTTTGCCTATCAGGACACAGGTGCGCAGAAAGACGAAATAAGTGTCCAGGACGTCGCAGCGGCAGTAGTCGTTGATCGCCGCCAGCTGGCCCGCGTGGTACAGGTCCTGCACCATATGGCCTTGCACGTCCATCTTGCCCGGCTTGCCCAGCAGATTCGCCGCCAGATTCAGTCCGCCGTGAAAACGCGTGGCTCCGAAATTGGTCAGCAGATCATGGAGATCCAAGTGGGCATCCGTGTTGTAGCGGTTGCGTCGCTGCTGGTATCCCTTGGCCTGGATGTCGAACCAGCCCGGCGCGCTCAGGCCGAAGCGGAACGCGGCCAGTTCCAGCAGTGGCAGGTCGAAGGAGCGTCCATTGAACGTGACCCACGTCGGGCGATGATAGGCTTCCCAGCCCCGCCAGAAGTGGTCGGTGATCACGTGCGGGCGGAACGCGGGCTCGTCGAGCGCCACCAGATCGAGCAGGCGGAGGTCCTCGCTCACCTTGGCGATGACCACTGACACGGGGACTTGAAAGGTGTACGGAATGAAGTCCGTGCCCTGCTGCTCCAGCAGCTCCTTGCGGTAGAGTTCGATCGCCTCCCGCGGCTCGGGAAGCTCGTCTGGGTAGCGCAACTTGGACACCAGGTTTCCGTCGGCAACACTCTCCACGTCAAACACCAGATATCGAACCGATTGGGATCCCACGACTACCCCCTTTCGCCGGACAAGCTGCTGCGCGATGATGCGGTGTAACATACCAGAACCAGATACTGGTGGCGACGTGGAGCGGCACTCGGAACGCAGATCGATGAACAGCGCACGACTTCTGGAACGATTCCTGCGATACGTGGCAGTCAACACGATGGCCGATGAGACGGCCGGGACATACCCCAGTTCGCCTGGCCAACTGGAGCTGGGGCAGATGCTGGCCGCGGAGTTGTCCACGTTGGGACTGAACGATGTGTGTCACGACCAGCACGGACTGGTCCTGGCAACGCTGCCCGCCAATGTGACATGGCCTGTGCCGGTCGTGGCCTGGAATGCCCACCTCGACACGTCGCCCGAGACGAGCGGCACAGACGTGCGTCCGCAGATCGTACGCCCCTACACGGGCGGGGACATCGTTCTGCCGGGCGATCGCAGCAAGGTAATCCGCGTGGCCGACAATCCGGAACTCGAGCAGCTTCACGGCGCGACGCTGATCACCTCCGACGGCACGACGCTGTTAGGAGCCGACGACAAGGCCGGCGTGGCCGTGATCATGGAGGCCGTGACGTATCTCCTGGAGCATCCCGAGATCCCGCACGGCCCGCTGCGGATCCTCTTCACCTGTGACGAGGAGATCGGCCACGGCGTGGACCATGTCGATCTGCAGAGGCTCGGCGCATGCGCCTGCTATACCCTCGACGGGTCCGGAGCCAACACGATCGACGTCGAGACGTTCTCAGCCGACCTGGCCACCGTCACCGTCCGTGGCGTGAACATCCACCCCTCGATTGCCAAAGGCCGCATGGTCAACGCGGTCCGGGCCGCCGCCCTGTTTCTCAACCGCCTCCCCCACGACAGGCTGACCCCGGAGCTCAGTGAGGGGCGTCAGGGGTTCTTGCACCCCTACGCGCTGCAGGGTGGCGTGGCCGAGGTGACCATCAAGATCCTGTTACGGGATTTCGATACCGGCAAACTGGCCGATTACGCGCGGTTGCTCCAGAGCCTGGCGCGCGACGTGGAGCAGGAGATCGCCGGCGTCACCTGCCACGTCGCCGTGCAGATGCAGTACCGAAACATGGCCGAGGGACTGCAGCGCGATCCACGCGCAGTCGCATTCGCCCAGGAAGCACATGCACGGCTGGGCCGGAGGGCCGAGTTGACTGTCATCCGGGGCGGCACCGACGGTTCTATGCTGACCGCCCGCGGTTTGCCCACACCCAACCTGGCGTGCGGCCAGCACACCCCCCACTCACCGCTGGAATGGGCCTGCCTGGAGGAAATGGTCAGCGCGGTGGAAGTCCTCGTCGAGACGGCCCGCGTGTGGTGCCAGCACGCTGAAACAGAGTAGGTTTCCTGCCGGTCGGATCGATTTAGGGTGGTTGGGGTAAACTTGCATGCTCGCGCAGGCCGAAGAAACGGGACGAGCGAGTGAATCTCGTCGTCAATACCGGCTCAACACGGACGAGGCGATCGGCCGTGAACCAAGGCGTTCGGACAACATCACCCATGCCGGTCCAGGAAGAACTGCAGTGCCTCGACTCTCGATCGTGATACCGTGCGCGCAGGATACAGCGTGGTTCGAATCGACGCTGGCATCCGTGTTGCAGAATCGGCCTGCCGATTGCGAAGTGTTGGTCGTACAGCCACGAGAGTACGACGACCCCTACGACTTGAGGGGGGAAGTACGGTTCCAACAGGCCCCTGCCGACGCATCGTTAGTGGAGCTGATCAACCTGGGGATCGAGTCGGCGACCGGAGCCGTCGTCCACGTGCTCACCTGCGACGTGGAGGTGACTGACGGGTGGACGGAGCCGGCGCTGGCCCATTTCGACAATCCGGCGGTTGGATCAGTTTCGCCGCTAGTGGTGGCTGAGGATGGCGGGAAGGTGCTGGCGTGCGGCGTGCGGTACGCAGTTGGCGGCCGGCGGCAGTTGCGTCGCAAGAGCCCCTTGCGTGGGCGGAGCCGTGCTGGGCAGATTGTCGGACCGACGCTGGCGGCCGGTTTCTATCGCCGGCAGGCGGTCCTCGACGTCGGCGGATTCTGTGCCGCCGTCGGAGAAGAGCTGGCGGACGTGGATCTGGCCTGCTCGCTGCGTGCGATTGGACTGCGGGCTGTGTACGAGGAGAACTCCGTGGTCATGCGGCGTGCGTCGGCGGCTGCATCCCGACTGTCGTGGCGTCAAGGCCGCCAGGCGGAACGGCTGTTCTGGCGCCACGCAGCGGACGCTGGCTGGTGCCGCGCGCTGCTGTTGCACGCTTGGACGATTGCGTGGGAGCTGGTGTGCAATCTGCACCGGCCTGAGCTGGTTTCACACCTGTGTGGGCGCGCCGTAGGAGCCTGTGATCTGGCGGGATATCGTCGGCACCGCCGCCAGCTAAAAGCTGCTCAGCAGTCTGCGCAGCGTGTCCTGCCGTTCAAGCACTCGGGTGCAGCCGACATTCGGAACGTGATGCATCCACGTGCGGCGGCTTGACGCGCGGTGGCCGCTTGCGGTCGCCAGCCGGGCGGGCGAGCAGCAATGCAAGGAGAGAGAACAACACCTGCAGAGCTGCGACCGTCCACGGGTGCACGACGCACGGCACATGCTTGATCGGTTCTCGGGCCACCCAACTGGCCCGCTGTTCCCATCCCTGAGCTGTCCGGCGCCACCCGTCCTGCAGCCGCTGCGGTTCCTCGTCGGCGTGCGGTGGGGTGGACCACTTCACGCTCGACGCGATGTAGCCGATGGCGAGCAAAACGACGAGTGTACCAGTAATGCCGCGCACGGATGCACCTCTTGATGATCGAGCAGGTTCCGCCGAGCGGGGACGTGTCTGGTCCGGAGAAGATTCCGCCCGGCGAGGCCACGGGTGGCCATCCATCCCACCGTCCATGCAACCGTCGCGCCGACTCCAAGCCCGCGCGCCGGCCCGCGCGTCCTAAGTGCTCCGCTGCCAGCACGTTGCAGGCGTGCGCGTCCTGTGCCGGATGCAACCGCCCCGCCGGTCGGTGTGGCGAGATGGCAACACGTTCGGCCGGCATGCTGCACAAACGCCACGGGTGCGAGTTGCGTAGCAACAGTGCGGGTAGTCCGCCGGTTCCCCCACATCTGGACTGGCGGGACCAGCGCGGGCACTGCTGCAACTCGTTTGCGGCAACACATTGTGTGTTCTAGATTTCAACGTGGGGCGGGCTCATCACGCGATCCGATCCCCTCAGAAAGCAGCGTAACGGTGTGCGGTGGTACGCCCCTGCCCTCACCGGCCATCACGCAGCCACTGTGACGCATGAACAAAGGTGCCCAGGACATGACGAATCGTAAGGCTTTGCTCCGCGTTGAGTCTCTGCTGGCCGGCGCGCAGCTTCCAGCATTACCTCAGAGCGCCATCCGCTTGCTGCAACTCTCCCAGGACCCCGAAAACGGACCGGCTGAATTTGCGGTCCCGATCGAATCGGACCCCGGATTGACCGGACAGGTGTTGAAATTCGTGAACTCGTCGTATTTCGGGTTTGCGCGCGAGATTTCCAGCATCCGGCTGGCCATCACGCTGGTGGGCATCCGCACAATCAAGAACTTCGCACTCTGGAGCGCCGTGTTCAGCCTGATGCCGAATCCCAAGTGCGGTCCGTTCGATCTGAAGAGTATGTGGCAGGACTCTTTGCGCCGCGGACTGTTCGCCCGGACCATGGGGCGTCTGCTCGGCCAGGTCGACAGCGAAGACCTGTTTGCCGCCGCGTTGTTGCAGGACATGGCGGTGCCGCTGCTGGCCAAAGAATTGCCCGTAGAGTATGACAAGCTGTTCCAGCTGCGGCAGAGCGGCAGAACGCGTCTATCCGATCTCGAACAGGAGCGGTTCGGCTGGAACCATGCGGAGGCGGCCGGCCTGCTCGCCCGGCGCTGGAGCCTGCCCGAAGAGTTCGCTGACCTGATCCAATCCCACACGAAGTTCACGGAGCTGCTGGCCAAGGGGGCGACACCCGGTCAGGCAGCCGTGAGCCTCTCGGCACTGCTGCCGACGGTCCGGGACGACATATGGTTCGAACGGGATGCGTTCGTCGAAGCCTACTGCCGCCTGACAGGTTCCGCTGAATCGCAAATCCAGCCGCTGCTGGCTGAGATCGATGCCGACTTCCAGGAATTCGCCCCGGTGCTGAAGCTCGGGATGCCTGCACGGACCTTGGCCGATTGCCTGGCCGAGCCGGAAGAGTCCGCCGTGAGCTGACTTCGCCGAACCGCGTCCGACCATGAGTGACTGGCCCACAGCCACATGAGCCCTGGGAGGTGCTCGCCTCCCGGGGCTCCTTTTTTCTGCGGATCCTGCCACGTGGCACCCTCCCGTGTCCGCCCCGTACCGGTCCCCCCGCGCCCGACAGCCACCCGCCCCGCCGCGAACCTGTTTGGGACTGGCTTGTCGTTCGTTAGAATGGAGCATGGAACCAAGGGCGGGGGCGCTCGCAACGCAGCTTAGCTGCAGGGTTGGTGACGTGTGGCAAAGTATCAGCGAATCGAACAACAACGGGCGCTGCGCGAGGCGCAAGGCTATCTGGAACTGGCGATGGGGCTGACCGACCAGTGGCCCGTGCCCGCCGCGCTGAGTGAGCGGCTGGCGCAGCGCGCGCTCGATGCGCTGGCCACCGTCACGGAATTCGGTGTCCAACGGACCGAGGTGCTGTACCTCACTGGCCTGGCCTATCGCACGATGCAGCGATATGCCGAGGCGGTGCCGCCGCTGCTGGCCGCAGCGCGGTGCGAACCGGACAGCGTCCCCATCTGGCTTGTCCTGGGGTGGTGCTACAAACGCATCGATCGCCTGGAAGACGCCATTGCCGCGCTGGAACGGGCGATGGAGGCCAACAGCCAGGAGGCCATCCTGCACTACAACCTGGCCTGCTACTGGAGCCTGGCCGGGAATGTGGAACGGGCCGTGCAGTACCTCGCCCAGTCCTTCGAAATTGACCCCCGTTACCGGGACCTGGTCGCCAGCGAATCCGATTTCGATCCGATCCGCGATCTGCCCGGCTTTCAGTCCCTCATGGGCGCCATCGTGTAGCACCGGGCGGGCGCACCAGGCGGACGCACGCTGCGCCCGGTCCGCGGATCGAGTGGACCGGCAGGACCAGACGGATCAGGATATCTTGGCCGCGTAGGATTCAGCGTATTCGACCACCCACACGTCAACCAGCTCCAGGAACTTTTCGAGATCGACGTCCTGCAGGGTCTCGAAGTAGTTGCGGTTGAAGACTTCCTTGTTGCGGATTGTCCCTTTGGCCGCCAGTTCCAGGACGTGCAGCGCGGAGGCGGGCCGCACGGTCATTTCCAGCCGGCTGAAATCGTTGGCGCGGCGTCGATTGCTGTCCACGCGCAGATCGTCACGACTGCAGGCCATGCCCCAACCGCGCTCGCCGTAGAGCGTCTCGAGTCGGAAACCGGGGAAGTAGTTCGGCAACTGCCGGATGCACTTCTCGATGTGCTCGGATATCTGCAGGCGGTAACTTGAATGCAGCCGCTTGAACTCTTCTTCACTCAGCGCCTGCGCCTCCGCCTCGCTCCGCTTTGCCTCGCTCCTGCGCTTGCCTCGTTCGATCGCCTTATGCAACCGGTCTTCGAAACTCATGACTGGGGCTATTTTCCGTCGGATTGTTTCTTCTGATAAAACTGCATGAGATCGGAGAAGGAGCGCAGCGGTTCTTTGCCCTCTTCCATCTCCTTGGTAATCGGCCTGACGATCTTCGGCTTCTGAGGTGGTCGCGGACGCTGCGGCGATTTCGGACGCCGCCCGCCCCCATCGGTCCGCGAGGCGCCGGCAGCCACGGGCTTCGGCGGACGACCTCCCGGCCGCTTGCCACCCGCCGGCTTGCGGGCACGCGGACGCGCCGACTCGTGACGCGTCTCCACCGGCTTTTCAGTACCCGGTTCGATCGCCGTCAACGAGACCCGCCGCCGCTGCTTGTCGACATCGACAACCCACACGGTCAGCACGTCGCCCACTCCCACCACCGCGTGCGGGTCCCGGACAAACCGATCCGCCAGGCGACTGATGTGGACCAGCCCGCTGTCGGGCAACCCGATATCCACGAAGGCCCCGAAGTCGACAACATTCAACACGGTGCCGGCGAGCTTCATGCCCGGCTCAAGATCCTCCAGCTTGACAATCCCGCGACGGAACACGGGGGCCGGCAAGTCCTCCCGGGGGTCCCGCCCCGGACGAGCCAGCGAGTTCAAGATGTCGCGCAGCAACAACTCACTCACACTCATCTCACTGGCCAGCGCCTGCACGTCCAGTCCCCGCACGCGTTCCTGGACCGAACGCACAGGTTCCGGTTCCCCACCGCCGCGCGCCACCGATGCGGCCGCTGCAAAAGCCCGTTCCCCCACCGGTTCCGCAGCTTCAGCCTCCGCAGCCACTGGTTCCGCAGCTTCAGCCTCCGCAGCCACTGGTTCCGCAGCTTCAGTCTCCGCAGCCACCGGTTCCGCAGCTTCAGCCTCCGCAGCCACCGGTTCCGCAGCTTCAGCCTCCGCAGCCACTGGTTCCGCAGCTTCAGTCTCTGCAGTCGCGAGTTCACTGACCACCGGCTCAGCAATCGCGGGTTGTGCAGTCGGAGCTGGCGGCGCGATGATCGGGTCGTCCGTGGTGGTGGGGGCGAGCACATTGTCGGCCGGCGTCTCGGCGGGTCCGGCGACGAGATCTCCGACGCTGCAACCGGCTTTGGCGAGAACCTGGCGCGCCAGGTCATAGCTTTCGGGATGGATCCAGGTTGCGTCGAGCGGGTTATCGCCGTTCGTGATTTTGAGAAACCCGGCGGCCTGCACGAATGTCGCATCGCCGAACCCGGAGACCTGTTTGAGTTCCTCGCGAGTGCGAAACGGTCCGTGTTTCGCGCGGTACTCGCAGAGTCGGCGGGCGGTGAGCTGATTCATGCCTGACACGTAGCGCAGCAAGGCGGGGCTGGCCGTGTTGACGTCCACTCCGACGTAGTTGACGCACGATTCCACGACGGCATCGAGCGAGTTCCGCAGGTGCTTGGCCTTGACGTCGTGCTGGTACATGCCCACGCCGATGTTGGCCGGGTTGATTTTCACCAGCTCGCTCAACGGATCGAGCAGCCGTCGTCCAATGGAAATCGCGCTCCGCAAGACCGCGTCGTACTGGGGCAACTCCTCGCGTCCCACGGGACTGGTCGAGTACACACTGGCTCCCGCCTCGTTGACGATGACGAACGCCATCTCTTCGTCTTTGAGTTCTTTGCCCAGCACGTCCACAATCAGCAGCTCTGTCTCGCGGCACCCGGCTCCATTGCCGATGGCGACCACAGACAGACGATGGCGCCGCACGAGATCCAGCAGCTTGGCGCGTCCGGCCTGAATCCACTCCTCTTTGCCGATCACGTGGATGATCTCATGGCCCAGCACGTTCCCGAATTCATCCAGCGCAATGAGTTTGCAGCCGCTGCGGAACCCCGGATCGATCGCCAGCACGCGATGATTGTGGACCGGCGGCTGCAACAGCAGCTTCCGCAGGTTGCGCGCGAACACCTCCACCGCATGCACTTCCGCCGCCTCCGCCATTTCCCGGCGCAGCTCCCGCTCCAGGCTCGGGATCAGCAGCCGCGTCAGCGCATCGCGGACACAGCTCCGCAGGAACTCCGCGTGCACGTGCTCGGACGGTATCAGCAGCGTGTCGGCTTCCGCCGCCATCGCCTCCAGGTCCCCCTCCATCTTCACCCGCAGGATGCGGGCTCGCTCGCCGCGATTGATGGCCAACACGCGATGCGGCGGAATCCGCGATATCAATTCCTCAAAGGCAAAGTAGTCCTTGAACGCAGCCTCCAGCCGCTGCCGCTTCTTCTCCTTTTTCGACATGGCGGCCGCCAAGGCACCCCGTCTCTTGGCCACCAGCTTGCTCAAGGCCCCGCGGGGTCGCACCGGCACGCTCGTGTCCGCCCCGCTCTCCGGACGCACACCGGCCGGTTCGGCCTCCGCTGCAGTTACGGATGGCCCCGCCCCCGGCTCCACCTCGGCGCGCTGCTCCACATCCGGCGGTGTGCCCGGCTCCGCTTCCCCCTCGGCGCGCTGTGCTCCATCCGGCTCGGCACCAGCGCTCGCGGCATCGTCGGCAGGTGGAACGTCGGCAGGTGGAACGGGCGCTGCCGCAGGCTCGATCCCAGCCGACGGTGGAGGCGGCGTTTCCGGGTCCGGCAGCGCTGCGGGTTTAACCTCCACAGCGGCCGGGGCCGCGTCAGCCGGGACATCATCCACCGGCGCATCGACTGTAGCATCGACCGGAACATCGACCGTGGCACAGGCGGCGTCAGTCGGGGCTGAGGGTGACGGAGGAGACGGCTCTGCCAAAGACGCGGCCGGCTGCTCAGCCGCGTCGGGCGAGGCGCTGCTGGCCGACTCGCTGCTGCCCGACTCGGGTGCGTCATGCGAACTCGAATCCGCGGCCGGGGGTGCGGCAGCCGCGGGTGCTACGTCGCGGCGGGCAGCTGTCTCGACGCGCGTACACACCAGTTTGGCCGTGCGCTGAAGGATCTTGCGCAGCCTGCCGCGCACGTCCGCTCGTTCGCTGAACCACTCGGCAAGGATGTGCCGGACGCCGGAGAGCACCTCGTCGACGCTCAGGAGTTCCTGCTCGGGTGCTATGAAGCTGGCGGCGCGGGCAGCGAGGTCGGCGGCGGCCGGATCCGCGTCGAGCACCTCCCGGGCCAGAGGCTCGAGACCACGCTGCCGTGCTGTCGTGGCCAGCGTTTGTTTCTTGGGCTTGTACGGGAGATACAGATCTTCAAGTCGCTTGGATGATGGGGCCGTACGGATCTGTTCGGCCAGCTCCGCGGTCAGGACCCCCTGCGACTGGATGGACTTGAGGACGGTCCGCTTGCGGTCAGCCAGCGCGCGCAGCTTGCCTACTTTCTCCTGGATGCGGCGCACCTGTTCTTCATCCAGAGCCCCGGTCCGATCCTTGCGAAAGCGGGTGATGAAGGGGACCGTGTTGCCGTCATCGAGCAGCTCCACGGTGTTCTGAACGCTGTCCAAGGGCAGGCCCAGCTCGCGAGCTGCCTGACCCATGTCGATTTCGATCGTGTTGTCCATAGAGGCCCCAACAAGGGCTACCGAACAAGAGGTGTAAAGACCCAGTCACCCGCAGCCACCTGGTTGGCAATCTAGCGCGAAATAGGGGGGTTGTCAAGGATCGCACACGGCGGCTGCCGACCTGCTGCCGCCCCTCCTGGGCGGCAGTATCGTCGCGACCGAAACAAAACACACCGCCGAAAAAAACCGCAATTCTGCATTAACAGTTCAAACTCGCAGGCCCCGAACTGCCGATATAACGGGGCGCGTGAGCGATGCGCATGTACCGACCAGGCAAAGGATCACTCAATGGTGGAGCCGCGACTTCGCATTTACTACGGGCCGGAGGCGGGATCGGAAACGGCACAGGACGCGGATGGTCCGGCGGCCAACACGGTCACAGTCCCCTTGCGTGAAGTGTTTGGCTGGTTGATGGATGCGGTTCACAGCGGCCGGACGTGGTTGAGTGACTTTGAAGACGACGAAGTGACGATTTCCATTGATTTGT
The DNA here is from genome assembly GCA_012729315.1 of Planctomycetaceae bacterium. Lineage (GTDB taxonomy): Bacteria > Planctomycetota > Planctomycetia > Pirellulales > Pirellulaceae > JAAYDI01. The sequence goes on along the minus strand of JAAYDI010000022.1, from coordinate 20,847 downwards.
ACGAAGTGATCCTGGCCTACCAGCACTTCCGGCGGCCGTCTGCCTGAGCCGACATGGCTCCAGCCGCTCACCGCTGACTCAATTCGTGCACCGCGTCGACCAGCGCGATGGCGTTGTCGACAGGCGTCTGTGGCAAGACTCCGTGCCCGAGGTTGAAGATGTGCCCCGGCCGCCGCTCGGCCATCGCCAGAATCTGGGCGACCTGCTGACGCAGGTACTGCCGGTCTGCCAGGAGCACGCACGGATCGAGGTTGCCCTGGATGGCCCGCTGCGGAGTGATAGCCTGCCAGGCGTCGGAGAGCCGCATGCGCCAGTCCACGCCGACCACATCGCTGCCCCCCTCGGCCAGGAGTTGATTGAGTGCCGGGTTGCCGGTGGCGAAGTTGATCACGGGGACTCCGGGTGTGATGGCCGCGATGATCTGCTGAACATAGGGCAGCACGAACTGGCGGTAATCGGCCACACTCAGGCAGCCGACCCAGGAGTCGAACAGCTGGACCGCCTGAGCGCCGGCAGCGATCTGGGCGTTGAGATAACGTGTCACCGCTCGCGCGAAGCGATCCATCAGCGCGCGCCACGCGCCCGGATCACGGTACATGATCGTCTTGGTGTGGATGTAGCTGCGGCTGGAGCCTCCTTCGATGGCATAGCTGGCCAGCGTGAACGGTGCGCCGGCAAAGCCGATCAGCGGCATTTCCGGAGGGAGATCACGCCGGGTCTGCCGCACCGCCTCCAGGACAAAGTCCAGCGCGTCGACACTCTCGAGTTCCACGATCCGGTCTACATCCCGTGCCTCGCGCACCGGATTGTGCACGACCGGGCCGCCGTGGGGCGCGAATTCCAGGTCAAGTCCCATCGGCTCGAGGATCGGCAGCAGATCGGAGAACACGATGGCCGCATCGACGCCGAGTCGCGTCACGGCCGTGCACATGACTTCGCTGCACAGCGCCGGGTTCTTGCACAGTTCGAGAAAGGGGACCTTCTTGCGCACCCGGCGGTATTCGGCCATGTAGCGGCCGGCTTGCCGCATGAGCCAGACGGGGGTGACCGAAGTCGGCTCGCACCGGCAGGCCTTCAGGAACGGGCTATCGTGCCAGGGTGCGGTGGCATGCGCGGCGGGTGCAGGTGTCTCCACTGGCTGGATGCGCCCGCGCCGCTTGTCCGCGAGCAGTGCCGCGGCCCGCTGGGCCGCATCCCGCACAAGGTACTTCAGCTTGCCGTGCTCGGGCTCCACGTCGACCGGCAGATCGTGCTGGCGCAGCATGTCACTGGTGGTCGGCCCGATCGATCCGACAACCATCCGTGACAGGGCCTGCCGCAAGGATGCTTCCAGCCCCAGCCGGCGCGCGACCTGCAGCAGGTGCGTGACGTGAATCGCGGAGGTGAAGAGTACGACGTCGACGTGCCCGGCCGCCAGCGACTGCAGGGTGTCGTGGAGCGGCTGCAGGTCGTCGGGCAGCGCCCAGCGGTAGACGGGCACCGCGATGACGCGGGCGCCGCGCGCTTCCAAACCCGCCTCCAGACTGATGTTCGACTCGCCATACTCCTGGATCGCCACGGTCTGATTGTCCACCGGCACACGCTGATCGATCGCGGCGAGTACTTCGCGCCACGTGTGGGGCGCCGCGGCCACACAGGTCGGCACCAGCCCCACCTCCCGCATGGCATGAGCCACTTTCGGGCCACGGGCGATGGTCGTGATGTCTGCCAGCGCGTGCAGATAACGTTCCCGCCCGATCTGGCGTTCCACGGCGGCCAGCAGGTACTGGAAACCGACGCCGGTCAGGAAGACGATGACGCCGATTTCCCCCACGAGCAGCCGGTTGCCAAAATCGGCGGCCGCCGCCGACTCGATGGTCGGCACCTCGCGCAGCAGCGGAGTGACCAGCGGCGTGCCGGCGAACTGGGTGATGAGCCGGGTGGCCTCGGGTGCGCGCCGGCTTTCGAATGCGGCCACGCGCAGGTGGCGGAAGCTGGGAGACATCTCAGTCATGCCTCCTATCTTAGGTCAGCACGCCACGGCGACCAAGGTGGTGCCCGGACGGGGACGACGCAACATCGACATAGAAAAACGGCCTGCCCGTCACGTGGACAGGCAGGCCGTCTGGTGTCATGATCGTTTGCCGCTAACCGGCCAGCTTACCGGACCAGGCTGGTCTGGATGAACCGGCGCTGGGTCGGGAGGAACGCGGAGGGATCAACCACGGGGGCTGGTCCGACTTCGTCCGCCTCTTCAGCCTCGGCGGGAGCAGCCGGAGCCGACTCGCCCTTCGGGGCAGCGTCGTAACCGCAAGTAGGCTCATAGCCGCAAGCGGGCTCGTAGCCACACGCGGGCTCAGCACCACAAGCAGGCTCAGCACAGCTGACGCAGCAGTCCAGCTTCTGGCAGCAGCGCTTGCCGAAGATGCGGTCCAGCAGTCCCACGCGGCAGCGCTTCGTGCGGCACTTCACGTCGCAGCAGGCTGCTTCGCAACCGCAAGCGGGCTCTGCACCGCAAGCGGGCTCGGCGCCACAGCATGGATCAGCACAGCTGACTTCGCAGCAGTTGTTGCACTTCGCCTTGTCGCGCACGCGGCGGAGCAGATTCAACAGCGGGTGACGGCGGCACTTCTTGCAGCCAACCACGTCGCAAGCCGCTTCACAGCCGCAAGCGGGCTCTGCGCCGCAGGCCGGCTCAGCACCACAGGCGGGCTCTGCGCCACACGCAGGCTCTGCGCCACAGGCGGGCTCAGCGCCACAGCACGGATCAGCGCAGTTGACGTCGCAGCAGTTGCTGCAGGCGATGCGGGCTTTGCAGTTGCGGAGCAGGTCCAGCAACGGTGTTTTGCGGCATTTGACTTTGCAGGGCACGCATTGCACATCGCATCCAGTATCGCAGCCGCAGCTGGGGCCTGGATCCGCACACGTTGTCTCACAACAGGTCGCTTTGTCACAGCAGCCGTTGTACCTCGTTCCGAGCATTCGGTCGAGCAAATCCATTCCGAAGCTCTGGGTGCTGAGGCAGAAGCCGAGCACCAACGATCCAACTAAAATGTTCCACTTCATCGAGCCACGTCTCCTTTACGATGGAACTTTCGAACTGGCGCATTTCCCGGGTCGGCCTGCGCACTTGAGCTTGTCGGCGTACTGAGTCACTCGCCGGAAAACTCAAACCGTCAGTGAATTCTCCGTCATGGAGATTAATCGATCGGGGTGTGCCTTGTTTGGGGTGGGCTACGCGGGGGTAGGTGGTGGGTTACACCGCGAACCACGCAGTGCTTACGCCAGAACCGATCGTGCCATTGCTGGACCCGATCGGTCCGCTCCGTTTGGCCTGACACCTCGCGACGTGCCGCTCACAGAGAGGCACTCGCGTCAAGTGACATGTACCGTATCGGTCCGGCTGGCGCGCGGCCTTGAGCGCTCGGAAACAATTTTCTGCAAGTGGTTTAGATCAACTGTTGCGCAAGAATTGCGGCCTGGCGGAACTGGTCAAACTTTGCAGCCCACCCCCCCCCGGTCGCCGTGGTGCAGGCGGTGCCGCGCTGGTATAGTTGAGACGCTCAAGTCGCCCGCAAGTCGCAGTGCGCCAGGTCGATCCTCCCGAAGAGTACTGCCCATGAAATGCCTGCCCACCACCTGCCTCCCTGCTGTCATTCTGGCCTGCACCCTGACGGCGGCGGCCGCTGACTGGCCCCAGTGGGGCGGTTCGTCCCAGCGCAATAACACGCCGGACGCGAGAAATATCCCGACCGAGTGGGAGGTCGGCGATTTCGACCGGAAGACGGGGCAGTGGATTCCGGACCGAGCGCGGAATATCAAATGGGTTGCTCGACTGGGAAGCCAGACCTACGGGAACCCGGTGGTATCCGGCGGCCGCATCTGGGTGGGCACCAACAACGGCGCCGGGTACCTGAAACGGTATCCCGCGACGGTGGATCTCGGGTGCCTGCTCTGTTTCCAGGAATCGGATGGGGCGTTCTTGTGGCAGAACTCCAGCGAAAAGCTGCCGACCGGCAGTGCCCACGACTGGCCGCTCCAGGGCATCTGCTGCGCGCCGCTGGTCGAGGGGGACCGGCTGTGGTACGTGACCAGTCGCGGCGAAGTGGTGTGCCTCGACGCGGAGGGATTCCATGACGGCGAGGATGACGGCCCGGCCCAGCAGGATCGTGGCCGGCTATTCGATCTCCGCCCACCCCGAGGCGCGCGGCCCGACGAGCTCACGCCCGCGCTGGCCGGGCTGCGGGCCGGAACGCTGACGCCAGAGGTGCGGGATCGGTTTACCGCGGCCGGCATGGAACTCCCCGCGGCGGTCACGGTCCAGGCTCTGGCCGGTGGTGCCCAGTGGACCGTGCACGCCGATGTGGCGGGCGTCGCGCGTACGTTTATCGTCGAGTGGGTGGAGGGAGCGGAGGCGGCCGACAACAGACTCTCGGTCTACCAGATCATCCTGCCGGCCGATGTGCAGGAGGCCGACCGGATCTGGAGTTTGGACATGATGAACGAACTCGGCGTCTCGCAGCACAACATGTGCAGCTGCTCGGTCACCGCGCTCGGCGAGGTACTGTTCGTGAATACGTCCAACGGCGTCGACGAAGCGGACAAGGATGTGGTGGCGCCCGAGGCTCCCAGCTTCCTGGCGCTGGACAAACACACCGGCGCGGTCCTGTGGACCGACAACTCGCCGGGCGCCAACATCCTGCATGGCCAGTGGTCGTCGCCGGCGGCCAGCGTGCTGGACGACGTGCCGCAGGTCATCTTTGCGGGTGGCGACGGCTGGGTCTACAGTTTTCGCGCCGACGGCGGGCGAGAGGGCCATCCCGAGCTGCTGTGGAAGTTCGACGCGAACCCCAAGGAATCCAAGTGGGTGCAGGGGGGGCGCGGCACCCGCAACAACATCATCGCGACCCCCGTCGTGCATGACGGCCTGGTCTACGTGTCGGTCGGTGAGGATCCGGAGGCGGGCGACGGCACCGGCCACCTCTGGTGCATCGATCCGTCCCGGCGCGGTGATGTCAGTCCGACCCTGGCCGTCAGCGCCGCCGATCATTCGCAGATCCTCCCTCCGCGCCGTATCCAGGCGGTGATACCGGAACAGGGAGAGGTCGCCATTGCGAACCCCAACTCGGCCGTCGTCTGGGAATACTCCCAGGCGGATCTCAACGGCGACGGTGACATCGACTTCGAAGAGGAGATGCACCGCTGTTGCGGGACCGTGGCCATCCAGGACAACCTGCTGTTGATCGCCGACTTCGCCGGCTTGCTGCATTGCCTCGATGCCAAGACCGGCCAGGTGCACTGGACCCATGACCTGATGTCCCACGTGTGGGGATCGCCGCTGATCGTCGACAACCACGTGTACGTGGGTGATGAAGACGGCGATATCACCATCTTCCAGCTGACGGCCGAGAAGCACGATCCGGTGTCGGAGATCAACATGGGCGCCGCAGTCTACACCACACCGATTGTGGCCAACGATGTCCTATACATCGCCACACGCACGCACCTGTTCGCGATCCAGGCCCCAAGCCCCTGAGTGGGCCGATGACGCACCGCGTCAGCGCGCTGCGGGTGCGGGGGACCCGGACCGGTCGGCTTCGGCAGCGTCCGCCGTACCAGGCGTCTCCGCCAGGGGCGGTTCCTGGTCGGGCGCAGTGAGGCCGGGCGCAGTGGGCGGCAGAAACTGCAGCCCCGCCATGACGGCGAAGGCGTCGCCGTTATACACGTCCAGCTTCCCTACATAAACATCCAGCGTCACCGTGTAGAGACGACCCTGGCGCAGCGTCACGAGCACGCCCCGTTCACCGGCGTACTTGCGCGGCCCCACGCGGAACTCCAGGTTCTGCGTGTACCGCAGGCACGGTACGTCCCCAACCATCAGCATCAGGATGCGTCCCGCGGTGGCGCCCCGCGTCGCGTCATCGAGCGCGGCCGGGAACAGCGCGAGAAACTCCGGCAGATTCTCCCGCGTGACGTCCCGCAGCTGCTGGAACGGCGCATCGCGCGCGTCGATCCGGATGCGCGGCAGCGGACTCTGGCCCGTCCGGTCCAATACGAACTGGGCCAGGTGCTGCTTGTCGCGCGAGGCGACGAACCAGTCGCTGGGCGGGGCAGCCCGCAGTCGCCCCGCATCCAGGTCGGCCGACAGGTAGGCGGCCAGCGGCGGGAGTTCGTCGACTGCGTACGCGTGGATCTCGGACGGTGCGGGTGCGGGCGGGACCTCCGGAGCGCGACCCTGGCGGCCAATGCGGATCGTCAGATACAGGAACAGGACGATCAGGCACACCAGGACGATCGCCAGACACGCGGGCAAGAGCAGCGGCCGCAGCCCGGCGGGTCCGGCACTGGCGGATGTCGTGTCGTGTGTCATCAATCGGGCCTCAGCGAATACTGGGGACTGTCAGCCGGGGAGAAACCCGGCGACTCATCGCGAGACCGGAGCCTGGTCAGCTGTCCAGCGTCTCTTTGACTTTCTGGACGAAGTGCGGCGTCTTGCCCGACTGGCTCAGGGCTTCCGCCTTCTTGTCCGCTTCCTTCTTCTGGTTGAATTCAAACGTGGCCACTCGTTTGAGCGACTGGTTGAACACACCCCAGTAGACCTTTTTACGCAGCTCGACAGGTTCTTTGGCTCGACTCGGGCGTTTGGCGGCCTTCTTGGGCGCCACCTTCTTCTTCTTGCCCCCCTCGGCCTTTTCCGCTGCCTCAACCTCTTCGCGTAACGCTCTTCGGTTTACTATTTTGCGCGCCATAGATTCTCGTCATGCTCGGGACAGCAGTTTACCTAGCTGGTATCGTACCCCATTTCGATTTCAATGGCCAGTTGGCTCTGGGGAGCCGCTGACGGCGGGACCGGAGATGGAGCACTCCCCTGCCCGGCGCGCAGACAGGCCGCCCGCGGCACGTGACAGTCGTCCGCCACCGGCAACGGACATGGATCCGCAGTGGTACCCTGCGCCGCCTCGAACAGCTGGCGGAACGGTGGCCGGCACCAACCGCAGCCCGTGCCAGCGCCCCTCAGGCGGCGCGTTTGGAATTTCCCTGGATGGGTGGCATCTCGAGCTGCCTCAAGATGTACTCCGCGGCGCGGCGCGTGGCGCCCGGCTTGCAGAACCGCGCCCTGAGCTCCACCAGCTGATCGACCCGGCGACGGTATTCGGCCGGCGTCCGCAGCCAATGGATGACATGGTCGGCCAACTGGGCCGACTTGTCGCGGCAGGTCGGATACTCGGGAAACGGCACCTGCTCGGCACCCGGATGCCGCGGATCGTACGGGGCGTACGTCAGGTCGAACCGGTCTTCGCAGGCCAGCAGGTTCACCAGGGTCATGTACTTGCACCGCAGAAGAAAATGTTTCGCCAGGAAGTACATGGGGCGGTGGACCCAGTAGTGAATGACCGACGGCTTCGCATAATACATCAGTTCAAGCGAGACCGACCCGGAACAGGCCAGGCAGCAATCGCTCAGCTGAATCACCTCCGCCGTATGATTGACGAAGACCTCGATCGGGAGCCGGGTGCCGGCCAGCTGTGCGCGGGCCAGATCCGCCTGTTTATCATTGAAGCTGGCGACGGCGAAACGGATCCCCGGGACCCGGGCAGCGATCCGGTCGGCAGCTCGGATGAAGGCCGGCAGGTTCGTCCGCACCTCTTGAGTGCGCGAGCCGGGCAGGATGCCCACCACGCGCTGGTCAGCGCCCACTGCGTGCCGCATTAGGAACGGGCGGTCCACCACCTGCCTGGTGAGTTGATCGAAATAGGGGTGTCCGACATACACCGCCGCGCACCCGTGCTCCCGATACCATTGCGCTTCGAACGGGAGCTTGCAGAGCACGTGATCGATCAGCCGGCGCATCTTGCGGATCCGCCAGGCTCCCCATGCCCACATCTGCGGGGCGCCGTAGTAGAACACCGGAATGCCGTGCCGCTTGGCTCGCCGCGCGATCCACCAGTTGAAGCCCGGGTAGTCGATCAGCACGACGGCGTCCGGCCGCTCGCGGCGGAAGTACTCATCCGCCTGCTGCAGCAGGCGCCGGAACGTACCGAGGTTCGCCACCGCCTGAGCAAACCACATCACGGCCAGTTCGGTGAGGTCTGCCAGCAGGTCCAGACCCGCCGCCTGCATCCGCGGACCGCCAAAACCGACGGCCCGCAGCCCGGGACGCTGTTGCCGCAGCATTGCAATCAGATTCGCCCCGTGCAGATCCCCGCTGGGCTCTCCAACCGAGAAGAAAATGGTCGCAGGCTTGGTCGACATAGTCAGCATCCCATCCTTGGCAAGCTTGTGAGTCGATGGCGAGGCGAGAGTATCTCAAAACGCCCCGAAAAGGAACAGGCCAAAAAGAACAGGCCAAAAAGAGGCTAGTTCTCGGTGAGAATCCGCGCCGGGTCCTGCGCGATCGCTCCCAGCATCGGCAGGTAACTGGCCAGCATCGTGACGATCGGTGCCCCCAGGACCGTCAGAATCAGCAAGCTGCCGGACGGTCGGAACAGGGACAGGTTGTAACGCGCCGCCCAGTCGCCGGCGTGCAACAGCAGGCCATGCCCGCCCAGACAGAGCAGACTGGCCGCTACGCCGCCAAGCAGTCCGACCAGCAGCGCCTTGAGGAGGAACAGGGCGGCGATCTGGCTGGTCCGTTTGCCCAGCGCCCGCAGCAATCCGATCTCTGCCCGGCGCTCACACACGTTGAGCCACGTCACGATGCCCACCATGATGCCGGCCACCAGCACGACCAGCGGCAGCAGGACCGTCAGCAGGCTTTCCAGCGTCTGCTCCCCGTGCGCGCGATTCGCCCGGAGGATCCCCACCTGCTGCGTTCGGTTCGCCTTCAACAGACTCAGCTGCTCCGCGCGCTTCTGCGCGACGAGATCGCGCTGCTGCTCACGAGCTGTGGCCTGTGACAGATGCTCCGTCACCTTGGTATCCGGCAGCACCCCCTCCAGTTCCCGGCGGATGACCGAGATGCGGTTCCCCTTGCACTTGCAGCTCAGCGCCAGAATCTGATGGATCCGACCCGGCTTGCCCACCAGCTGCTGCGCATCGTGCAGGTGCAGGATCAGTTGGAAGTCCTCGATGCCCCCCTGCTCCGGACGCACCTCCGCCACGCGGAACGCCGTGCCGAGAATCTCCAGCTCGTCGCCGCTGTCCAGCGTCCCACTCTGGTTGACATCGGCCGCGGCCAGTTGGCTCTCGGACAGCGCGTTTGCCAGCTCGTACCCCACCACCACCGTCCCTGACTCGACCGGCTGGGCCAGATGCTGCTTCTCCATGTTCTTCTGAGAGTCGGTGAGCACCGGCAGCATGCCGACCAGCAGCACCACCGGTTGCCCCTGCCACTTGATCTTCTCCTGCAGCGTGGCCACCAGGTGCACAATCGTCTCGACCTGGGGCGCCGTGGCCAGCTTCTGGACATAGTCTTCCGGAAAATCCACCGCCACGGCGTCGGTATATAGATCGCTCAGCTGCGTGTCCCGGTGAACAATCCGCAGATTGACCCCCATGTCGCGCATGATCCGGATGGTCTTCTTGTCCAGCTCGGCCAGCATGCTGTCGGTCTCCTGCTGCATCGCGGTCAGCGCCGCGTCGGTTTCCTGTTGCAGCGACTGCAGCTGTTGCCGGGTGTCCGCTGCATAGCCGCTGAGGATCGTGGGACCGACGATAAACAGGATCGCCGCCACCACAATCACGACCAGACACAGCAGAAAGTTCAGGGGGCGGCCGAGGATCTCGGCCACCACTAACCGCGTAATGCGCATGACAGGAGTCTCCCGGACACGGGGCGTCCACAACCGTTTCCGTGTTCAGCCTACCCGAGATCACCGGCTCGTCAATCTGCAGCGCTGTCACGCTGGCCGGTGCCGCGCACGCGCGGCGGCATGTTCCGGGCCTCCAGCAGCATTTCGAGATAGCTGCGTCGCTCCACCACCGCCAGTCCGAGTTCGGCAGCCAGCGCCACGAGCGACGCCTGAGCGTCCGCCAGCGCCGCGGCATCTGCCTGGATCTCCAGCTCCACGTACAGGCCCAGTTCCGCCACCTCGTCCAGCGTCGCTTCGACGTGCCACTGCCGCCAGCTGAACCGGGCACAGCGGCGCCGCTTCCTGACCTCGGCCACGCTGCGAAACCCCAGCGCTTGCAACAGCTGCACGTACTGCGGCGTCAACGTGGATCCGGATCCCAGCGGCAGCTCCAGCTCGTGCCGCGTCTTGGTGGCTCGATCGATCTTCGGCCCCTTGTAGGTCACCAGGTTCGTATCCCCGACCCGCCGGATGCGCAGCGCCTCGTCCGTCTGAGCGAAATCGCGGGACGGGTGCGCCAGGTAGTGATCCACCTGCTCGACCGCCGCGCCGAATCGCGCTCCCAAGACCCCCAGACGCTCCGCCATCGACTCCAGGTCGTCCACCGGGAACTTGTTTTCCACTTCATATAGCATTGGTTGTCAGGCATCCTCGAACAGCGGAACGGGTGCGACGCGCGCGGCATGCGGCATGCGACATGTCGAATATAGCCCTCCCGGCATGGCCAGGACCAGTGGCGTCTTGGTCAGGTGGCAGGTCAGGTGGCAGGTCAGGTGGCAGTGAGCAGCCGGGACTTGAGCGCGCGGGTCGCCTCCGCGGGATCCGCTGCGTTGACCACGCTGTTACTGACCGCTACGCGCGCGAATCCCGCGGCCAGCACCCGGTCGATATGGGCCGAGTTGATGCCGCCGATGGCGAAAGCCGGCAGGCGGATCTCGCGGTGGACCTCCCGCAGGAACTCCACACCAGGAAACTGCGTGAACTCCTTGGTGACCGAGGGAAAGGTCGGCCCGCACCCCAGATAGTTTGCCCCTTCGAGCACCGCCTGGCGGGCCTGGTCGAGATTGTGCGTGGACACCCCCACCAGAGCCCGCGCGCCCACCACCCCTCGGGCATCCTTCACGGCGACGTCATCCTGCCCCAGATGCACTCCGTCCGCCTGAGCCAGCGCCGCCAGATCGGCCCGATCGTTCATGATGAACAGTACCCCGTGCTCGCGCGTGATCTCGCGCAGCACACGTGCCCGTTTCAGGAGTGCCCGATCGGACAGCGTCTTGTCACGCAGCTGCAGCATGTCCGCGCCCCCCTGAACGAGCCGCTCGATTAACTGGCGGAAGACACCGAGCGACGCGCGGCCGTCGACCAGCACATACAACCGGGCCGCGGCGAGGCGGTCCCGGCTGGCACTCAACACCGTCACGGCACGCTCGATCGTGTAGGAGCGGTAGCGCAGCACTTCCAACTGTGCAGCGGCCGCCGGCGCAAGGACCTTGAGGTATTCTTCCAGACTCCGCAGCGACTGCTGCACGCGGCTCCAGTTGGCGGCGACCACCGAGTCGACGTCCGCGCGCTCGTATTCGCTGTGTGTAGTGACCGACGTGCCGACATCCGCCAGCACATCGCGGGCCGCCTGCAGTTCGGCGCGCGGCAGGCTGGCCAGCACGGTTACCAGGTCGTGCCGCAGCTGCTTGCACTGCGCCACCAGGTGCTGGTCCTCCCAGATGAACCGCACGTGCTCCTCAACGACGCGCAGCCCCTCGAGGCAGCGGTTCCGGTTCGCATCCAGAATCCGATAGATCGTCGCCGGACCGGCCGGTTCCGGGATCTGGTTCTCGGCTGTCATCAGTGCTCCAGTGAACAGAGGGCACACCCGCATACCAGTTGTAGCACATCTGGACGGTCTTGCCTTGCCGCGATCCAGATGGCGGGCTACAATCCGCGGCGCGACCTGGGGAGTTATGGTCGCCACGCACCGCGGTCGCGGTCAGGGAGGGGAACCGGAACGTGGGACAGACGGGCGGAGCGAGCTGGATCACATGCCTTTGGCCGGGGCTGCGGCGGCTCTGGTACGCCGGGGACTTCTCCAGCCTGTTGCTGGCCGTTGTCTTTGCGGCACTGCTGAATCTGGCGCTGTGGGCCAGCTTCGTGCGGTACGATACCGTCTCTGCGGCCTGGCGCGTCTGGGCCTGGGTGTCGTTGACCGCCTTCTGGGTGTTCGGCCTGTGGCAAAGTGGCCGGGATGAAACCACCCCAGAGGATGTCGCTCAAGGGAACAATCAACAGGACTTGTTTATTCGGGCCCAGTCCCAATACTTAAAAGGACACTGGTCGGAATCCCAGACGTTGCTGGAACAGCTGATTCGACGTGATCCAGGAGATGTGGAGGCCCAGTTGTTGCTCGCCTCTGTGTTTCGCAGAGCCCGACGCATCGACTTGTCTCGTCGCCAGTTAGGTCAAGTCCAGGACTGCCCGGGTGCCGGCAGGTGGCGATTTGAGATTGGGCGAGAGCTGGTGGCGCTCGAGCAAGCGACGCTCGAGCAAACGGCGGCGGCCGGTGCCGACACCGCACAAGGCTGACATCGGCCACCTGCGCGACGTCCCGCCAGCGGGACTAAATCCGTACTGAGTAAGGGTTATCCGCGAATTACGAGGTACGGTGTAGTAGGAATGAATGTAATAGGAATGTAGTACGCATAATGTAGTAGGCATATAGTACGACAGCAAGCGAGAACCCTGCGTTACCCAGAAAGCCCATGACGCGGACCGAGATTTCACGGGGCCAACAGAACCACAATTCGTCGACTCGGCCGACGGTGTGAGGTGCAATTTCCATGTACGAACGTTTCACAGACCGCGCTCGCAAGGTCATGCAGCTGGCCAATCAGGAGGCTCAGCGGTTCAACCACGAGTATATCGGCACCGAGCACATACTGCTGGGCCTGGTGAAAGAGGGCAGCGGCGTGGCGGCCAATGTGCTGAAGAATCTAGACGTGGACCTGCGCAAGATCCGCCTCGAAGTGGAGAAGCTTGTACAGAGTGGTCCGGAAATGGTCACCATGGGCAAGCTGCCTCAGACGCCTCGGGCCAAGAAGGTCATCGAGTACTCGATGGAGGAGGCGCGGAACCTGAACCACAACTACGTGGGGACCGAACACATCCTGCTCGGCTTGCTGCGCGAACAGGAGGGTGTTGCCGCGCAGGTGCTGATGAACCTGGGATTGAAGCTGGAGGACGTGCGCGAGGAGGTACTCAATCTCCTGGGGCACGGACTCGAGGGTGGTGAGAGCGAGCGGGGCGGGCGGGAAGCGGGCGGCGAGTCGCCGGCATCGGCCAAGGGCGGCAAGTCCAAGACTCCCGCGCTGGACAGTTTCGGCCGGGATCTGACCGAACTGGCCAAGCAGAAGAAGCTCGACCCGGTCATCGGCCGGGAGCGTGAGATTGAGCGGGCGATTCAAGTGCTCTGCCGCCGCACCAAGAACAACCCGGTGCTGCTGGGGGAGGCCGGGGTGGGCAAGACGGCCATCGTCGAGGGCTTTGCCCAGCGCGTGGTCAGCGGCAACGTGCCGGAACTGCTGACGGACAAGCGGATCGTGGTGCTGGACCTGGCGATGATGGTGGCCGGTACCAAGTATCGCGGCCAGTTCGAGGAGCGGATCAAGGCGGTGATGAACGAGGTCCGGCGCGCGAAGAACACGATCCTGTTCATCGACGAACTGCACACGCTCGTCGGCGCGGGGGGGGCGGAAGGCGCGATCGACGCCGCGAACGTCCTGAAGCCGGCACTGGCGCGTGGCGAGATCCAGTGCATCGGCGCCACGACGCTCGACGAGTACCGCAAGTACATCGAGAAGGACAGCGCGCTGGCGCGGCGCTTCCAGGAGATCATCGTCGACCCGACCTCGAAAAACGAGACCATTGAGATTCTCAAGGGATTGCGCGAACGGTACGAAGAGCACCACCGCGTGCAGATCACCGACGACGCCATCACCGCCGCCGTGGAGCTGTCCGAACGCTACATCACCGCCCGCTGCCTGCCCGACAAGGCCATCGATGTGATCGACGAATCGGGCGCACGCGTCCGGCTCCGCGCCATGACCCGTCCGCCGGACCTGAAGGAAATCGATGACGAAGTCGAGCGGTTGAACAAGGAGAAGGAAGAGGCCGTCGCCAATCAGGATTTCGAGAAGGCGGCCGCGCTGCGCGACCAGGCCGACAAGCTGCGCAAGAAGAAAGACGCGATTACGCGCGAATGGCGGGAGAAATCCCGCGAAACGGACGGCGTCGTCGACGAAGAAGTGATCGCGGAAGTCGTCTCCAAGATGACCGGGATCCCGCTCACCCGCCTCTCCACCGAAGACAGCCTCCGCCTGATGAAGATGGAGGACGAGCTGCACAAGCGCGTCGTGAGCCAGGACGCGGCCATCAAGGCCGTCTCCCGGGCCGTGCGCCGCAGCCGCAGCGGCTTGAAGGATCCCAAACGCCCGACGGGTTGCTTCATCTTCGCCGGCCCCACCGGCGTCGGCAAAACCTTGCTCGCCAAAGCACTGGCCGAGTTCATGTTCGGTGACGCCGACGCGCTGGTGCACATCGACATGAGCGAGTACATGGAGAAACACAACGTCAGCCGGCTGATCGGTGCCCCGCCCGGCTACGTCGGCTATGAGGAAGGGGGGCAACTCACCGAGAAAATCCGCCGCCGCCCATACGCAGTCGTCCTGCTGGACGAAATCGAAAAGGCGCATCCCGATGTGTTCAATATGCTGCTCCAGGTCATGGAAGAAGGCCGCCTCACCGACAGCTTCGGACGCAATGTGGACTTCCGCAACTGTATCATGATCATGACCACCAACGCCGGCGCCGAAGCGATCAAGAACGAATCGGCTTTCGGGTTCCAGCGCCCGGATGACGACGCGAGCTACGAGAGCATGAAGGACCGCGTGACGGATCATATCGAACGCGTCTTCCGCCCGGAGTTCCTCAACCGCCTGGACGATGTGATCGTCTTCCGGCACCTCACGACCGATGACCTGAAGGATGTCATCGACATGGAGCTCTCCAGCGTCCGCGCCCGCCTGGCCGACCGCGGCTTCTTGCTCCAGCTCACCGACGACGCCAAAGAATTCCTCATCAAGGAAGGCTGCAAAAGCATCGACTACGGTGCCCGCCCGCTGCGCCGGGCGATCGAAAACCGGGTGGAAGATCCGCTCTCCGAAGAGTTGCTGCGCGGCGAGTTCCAGGGCAAGGACGAAATCATCGTCGACGTCGTGTGGGACTCCAACCACGAGAAGATCCTGCACCTGAAGTTCGAGGGCCGGGTGTCCGAGGATGCGCCGCAAGCGGTCGGCGCCGCCGCAGCCCCTGCCTCGGACGAGAACGCGGCTAAATAGCTAAATTGCAAAATGGCTCAATTGCCAAATAGCCAACAAAACACTCAGCGCTGACCCGACGCTCCAGCCACCAGACGCTCGGAGCCAGACGGCCGCTGCCGTACTGCTCTCACAACTCCAGCCGCCGCCGTGCGCGCCGGCTGGTCCCCCGGCAGCCGCTGGCCAGACCCGGGAGCCACCGCCGATCTACCCCGGGCGGCGCGCGCTCGGCCGACTGCGGGCCGGTGACCCGCCCCCCCGCACAGGTTCGGCATCCTCTCCATCAACTGACTGTCGCCGAACGCCCCCAGCTCCACATATCTTTCCCAGCCATGAAAACCAGCGCCGCCCTGCAAGTTCACTCAAGCCCTACAGCCGAAACGACGAAAAATGAAACCGGAGCAGTGGGTTGACCCTGCGCTGGCGGATTGAATAGCTAGCACTTGGTTGGAGCACGCATGTCTTCGGCAACCAGCGTCGTGACGGAATCCCGCGGGGGCGGCAACGGCCGGGAGCATCCGGTCGTGCAGTGGCTCAACGACTGGGGTGGCGTGGTGGTCGATGCGATCCGGGCGGTCGGAGACTTCGCGATATTCGTGTGGCGGACGCTGGTGTGGCTGTTCACGCGGCTGCCGCGGAGCGAGACGTTGCTGCCCAACTTCTACCAGGTTGGCGTGTTGAGCTTGCCGGTGGTGGCATTGACCGGAACGTTCATTGGCATGGTGCTGGCGGTGCAGAGCCATTTTCAGTTCAGTCAGATCGGGCTGGAGACGCGGCTGGGTGCGGTGATCAACATGTCGCTGGTACGGGAATTGGGTCCGGTGCTGGCGGCCACCATGCTGGCGGGCCGGGTGGGCAGTGCGATGGCGGCCGAGTTGGGGACGATGCGGGTGACGGAGCAGATTGACGCGTTTGAGAGCATGGGCGCCAATCCGATTCACTACCTGGTGGTGCCGCGGTTTCTGGCCAGCATCTTCCTGATTCCGACGTTGACGATCATGGCCGACTTCATGGGGGTCGTGGGAGCGTACTTCTACAGTGTGGACATACTGGGGATCGATCGGCACTTCTACCTGTACAATTCGCGCGAATTCATTGGCGGTTACGATCTGTTCGTGGGCATCTTCAAGAGCCTGTTCTTTGGGGCGGCGATCGCGATGGTAAGTTGTCACCGCGGTTTCAACTGCACCCCGGGGGCGGAAGGTGTGGGGCGCGCGGCAACGGCCTCCTTTGTCATTTCGTTTGTCTTGATCCTGGTGATCGACCTGTTCCTGGGCATCCTACTCGACGCCATCTACTATGCCATCTGGCCGGCCGGAGCCCGTCTGTTCTGACGCGCGACATCATGGTGCACATGACACGCGACAATCCGCTCACAACGCCGCTGCTGCGGGTGGACGATCTGTACGTCACGTTCGGCGCGCAGACGGTGCTGCGCGGGATCACGCTGGAGATCCCGCGCGGGCAGACCCTCGCGATCATCGGCGAGAGCGGCTGCGGCAAGACGGTGCTGCTCAAGGCCCTGATCGGCCTGGTGCGGCCGGTCCACGGTACCGTCGTGTTTGACGACCAGAACCTGGCCGAGCTGAGCGATCGGCAACTGTCGGAGCAGCGGTTGCGGTTTGGGTTTGTGTTCCAGAATGCGGCGCTGTTTGACAGCATGACGGTGGGACAGAATGTCGCATTTCCGCTGCGGCAGCAGGGATACACGCAGCCGCAGATGATCGAGCAGACCGTGCTGGCCCGGCTGGCCGAAGTCGGCTTGCCCGACTCCGTGGTGACCAAGAAGCCGGCGGAGTTGTCCGGCGGCATGCGCAAACGCGTGGGCATTGCGCGTGCATCGGTGATGAATCCGGAACTGATGTTGTACGACGAGCCGACCACCGGCCTGGATCCGATCATGAGTGACGTCATCAACGAGTTGATCATGCGCGAGCGGCACCGGCACGCGATCACGAGCGTGGTCGTCACGCATGATATGCGGACAGCTCGCAAGGTGGCGGACCGCGTCGTGATGGTGTATCCGGTGGCCCGCCTGGCGCCGGACGAGCCGCAGATCATCTTTGACGGCCCACCGAGCGAGTTGGAGCGGACCAAGGACCGGCGCGTACGGCAGTTCGTGCAGGGGGAAGCGGGCGAACGACTCATGGAGATGCGGCAGGCCGCGGCAGCGAACGACCGAGCGCATGGCGAGTGATTTGCATCATGGACGAACGGCAATTGCGATTCCGTGTGGGAGTGGTGGTGGTCGCGGCGGCGATCATCCTGGTCATTCTCATCACGCTCCTGGGCGCCTGGCCCAACCCGTTCACGCCGCGCAATACGCTGCACATCGTCTTCCCCGCAGCTCCCGGCGTGACCGTCGATACGCCTGTGCGCAAGAGCGGCATCGAGATCGGGCGGGTCTCCAAACTGGAACTGCGCGAGAGGGGGGGGGTCCTGGTCACCCTCAAGATCAACGCGAAGTACCCGCTGCGATTCAATGAGGTGTGCCGGATCAGCACCGGTTCACTCGTCACGGGCGACGCCGTGCTCGAATTCGTCCCGTCCGCAGACCCCACCTTGAGCGACGAGTTCCTGCCGGACGAAGTCTATCTGACCAACGGCACGGTGGAAACGAACCCCTTCGAGATCATCACCAACATGGAGGGGGAAATCAAGGCCGCCCTCGACTCGGTCAAAACGGCCGGCGACGAAATCACCACGTTTGCCCGCAGCGTGAACTCGTTGATGGGCACCAAGGACGATCAACTGGGGCGGATCGTCGACAAGACCGAACTGGCACTGGAGAACTTCAACCGTGCCATGTCCAGCATCGACTCGGTGCTCGGCAACCAGGAACTCAAGGACCGGCTGCACGAGTCGCTCGACAAGGTGCCTGTGATGTTCGATCAGGCGCAACATACGCTGAGCGAATTCCAGAACACGCTCAGCAAGTTCAACGGCGTCGCCATGCGCGCGGAGCGGAACCTGGCCAACCTCGAGGACTTCACCGCACCGCTCGGCGAACGGGGTGAAGAGATCTCCCGCAACCTGGCCGAATCCATGAAGAGCGTGAATGAACTGCTGGCCAATTTCGCCGAACTCAGTGCGTCACTCAAGAACAAAGAGGGAACCATCGGGCAACTGATCAATAACCCCGAACTCTACAATCGCCTGCTCCGCACCGTGGCCGAGGCCGAGACGCTCATCCGCCGACTCGAACCGATCGTCAACGACGTCCGCGTGATCACCGACAAAGTCGCCCGCGACCCGGCTCAGTTCGGCGTCAAGGCCATCTTCGATCGACGACCGCCCGGCGCCGGCACCAAGTTCCCCGTGTATCCGGACGAGCAGTCGACGGTGCCCGGCCGACTGGGAGACGCCCGCCTCGGATCACCCCTGAGATAGCCCGGGCACCGGGAACTGCGGCACAGATGAGGGCTGTGGCACAGTCGGCAACTGCGAGGCAGCTGCAGGCGGCCGGGATGACTGCGGCGGAACCTGCGGAGTGATCAGACCCTGCTGCGCTTCGTTCCGCAACTGCTCGGCGCGCTGAATCACCTGGGTGGGCGGCACCGTCTGCTGGGGTACCAGGTTGAAATCCAGCACGCGCTCGTCACGCACCTCGAACGGCCAGAGATTCTCGGCGAAGAAATCGACGACCGGATACTGGTACCAGGGGGTCCGGAACTTGTGCGGCTCGGTCACCGTTTCATAGCCGTCTTTGATCACCCGCACGTTGCGCGTACCGTAATAGGTGAAGCTCGTCGAGACCGGCGTCACGCCAATCCGCCGTTCGTCGATAAAGACAACTGCACCAGGGGGGTTGCTGCGAACCGTCATGCGGCGCCGCACACAGCCGGTGGGAGCGGTAACGGCCAGCAGGGCCAGCAACAGCCATGCAGATCGGCGGGTCGAGAGACTGAGATGTGACCTGTCCACAGATTCGGCCCTCTGAAATTTCGATGGGGCGGGAAGTATAGTGTTCGGGGCGGGCGGCCGCCAGAGAGATAATGGCCCGCGGGCGGGTGGGGGACCAGTTCAGCTTTTGCAGGGCAAAAGCTGAACGAAGGCCCGGCGGGTGGGCGTGGAGTGGAGGTGCAGGAACGCACTTTCTCGGGAGAGCGATAGGGGGAATTCGGGAATTCTTTACCGCGAAGAGAGGAGACTGCCACTGGTTGCGAGCGTTCCCGGAAAGTGGTCTGCGGGCACGATTTCAGGACCGCCGGCGACGCCGAGGCCTCACTGACAGGTTAGACTACTGAGAGGACCTTCGATCGAGGACAGTCAACAGGTTGGGAACGGCCGTGAACTGGGACGACAGCCTGCAGCATGCCGAAGTGAGCGACATCGGTCTGCGACGGACGACAAACCAAGATGCCTACGCCGTGGTGCTTGCCAACGACATGGAGGCGTGGCGGCGCTCCGGACACCTCTTTGTGGTGGCCGACGGGATGGGAGCACACGCTGCCGGGGAACTGGCCAGTGAACTAGCCGTGTCGGGCATCGCGCACCGCTACCCGAAATACCATGACCTGTCCCCCCCCGAGGCGCTGCATCGCGCCATTCAAGAGACGAATGCCGAGGTCCACCAGCGGGGGCGGGCAAACGTGGATTTCCACAACATGGGCACCACCGCCAGTGTGTTGGCGCTGCTCCCCCAGGGTGCCCTGGTGGCACACGTCGGCGACAGTCGGGTATACCGGGTGCGGGGGCGTATACTGGAACAGCTCACGTTCGATCACAGTCTGGTCTGGGAGTTGCGGGAACACGCGCAGTCCGAGGAGCATGCGGAATTTGCCAGCGTGGTTCCCAAGAACATCATCACGCGTTCCCTGGGTCCCAACTCCACGGTCCAGACGGACTTTGAGGGTCCGTTTCCTCTGGAGGTGGGCGACACATTCCTGCTCTGCAGCGACGGTCTGACGGGCCTGGTCAAGGACGAGGAAATCGGCCCGATCCTGGCCAGTCTGCCACCCCGCGAAGCGGCTCAAGCGCTGATCGACCTGGCCAACCTCCGTGGCGGCCACGACAACATCACGGCGCTGGTCGTGCGCGTGACCGGCCAGGAGCTGACCACGCGCGTGGCGGCAGCTCAGCCATTGACCATCCTGCGCAGCCACACGCACAGGAAATTGCAGACCGCGTTGTGGATTGGGGCGAGCGTCTGTTTTCTGGCGGCGCTGGCGATGGCCGTGCTCGGCCAGCGCTCCCCTGCCCTGATCGCCTTGGCGGGCGGTGTGATCACCGCGCTCGTAGCCGTCGTCCAGCAATGGGTCACCAGCTCGCGTGGCATCACACTGGGCGAAAGCCGACGCCTGGGCCGCGGCCCCCACGTCCGCATCGAATGCCCGGTCAACGGTGAATTCGTCGGCAAACTCGCCGGACTCGTCGATCAATTGCGATCCGCCACTGAAGACGGAAACTGGAAGGTCGACCTCAGCGGGTTCAATCAACACGCCAGCCACGCTCAACAGGCCAGTCGCGAAAAGAAGCACCAGGAGGCGCTACAGCATTACATGCACGCCATCAGCTACATGATGGCCGAGCTGCGCGAGCAGAGTCGCCGGACCGGCGAGACCCCGCTCTGAACGGCGCCCCGCACCTGGCGTGGTGAAAGGCCCGAAGAAACGGCCCTGGTGCCGGTTTTGACATTTGTTCCACCGGTGAGCCACTTCGCATTAACGGTTTACTTCTCACTGCGAACCCTGTGTCAGGTTGGCGACCCT
>JAAYDI010000021.1 GCA_012729315.1 Planctomycetaceae bacterium | reverse complement strand
CGTGGGCGTTCGAAACTTGAGGAGGTTCTTCTTTAGTACGAGAGGATTTAGAAGGACGTAGCTCTGGTGTTCCAGTTGTCGCGCTAGCGGCACGGCTGGATAGCTAACTACGGAAAGGATAAACGCTGAAAGCATCTAAGCGTGAAGCCCTCTCCAAGATCAGGTTTCGTAATCCGCATTGCGGAGAAAGTCCCCTGGAAGACGACCAGGTTGATAGGCCAGATGTGTAAGCACAGCAATGTGTTCAGCTAACTGGTACTAACGGACAAAAGCTTGGCCACATTTATCCAACACTCTCTGTGAACGACGCGCACCAGCGACGGCTTCGGCTAACGCTGGTGGTGCCTGCTACCCATACAACCGAATAAGCAACCGAATAAGCACGGTGCGGCTTGACCGCCCGCCGTGCTTCTTCCCGGTGACCATATCGGAAAGGTCACACCTGTTCCCATCCCGAACACAGTAGTTAAGCTTTCCGAGCCGATGATAGTGCTACAAGCGTGAAAGTAGGTATCGCCGGGATTTTTTCGATTTCCAAGCCCCAGTGTGTCGCACACTGGGGCATTTTTTATCGCTGGCGGTTATGTTCGTTCAGCCCGCGCCTTCGTTCAGCCCGCGCCTGGGGCGGCGAGCATCGTGTGGAGCAGTTCGAGCGGCAGGCCGACGACATTCGATTCGCTGCCTTCGAGCAGGGTGATCCACGGTACACCGTCCTGGTACCCAAATGCGCCCGCCTTGCCAATCCAGGCGTCGGTCGCCAGATAGGCGTCCAACTCCGCGTCCGAGATGTCGGCCATGCGCAGGTGGGTCACCGCAACGTTGACACGCACCGCATCGGTCGGCCGACGCCAGACGCACAACCCGCTCAGCACGCGATGGGGGCGTCCGCGCAGCAGTTGCAGCATCCGGCGCGCGTGCGCCTCGTCGGCCGGTTTTCCCAGCACCTGCCCCAGACACTCGGCCACCGTATCGCAGCCCAGCACGGTTCCGCGCGCAACGCGCCGCGCCACGTCAGCCGCTTTCGCGCGGGCCAGCCGGCGGACGAGTTCCTCCGGCGCCTCACCACTGCAAACGCCGCATTCGGCCTGTGGACCCGGCGCAATCACCTCAAACTCGTATCCAGCCTCTTCCAATAACTGGCGTCGTCGAGGAGACTGGCTGGCAAGGATCAGCGGCCCGTTGTTCCACATGCAATCACTCATGTCATGACCCATCGACCGTTCCCAATACTCCTGGAGGATAATCATCTGCTGGCGGTTGTGAAGCCTGCCGGACTCCCCACGATGGGCGTCGATGCCGCGTGTCCCAGCCTGTATTCGCTGGCCCAACAGTACGTGAAGCAGAAATATCACAAGCCGGGCAATGTCTATCTGGGGGTCGTCAGCCGGCTCGATGCGTGCGCGACGGGGGTCATCGTGCTGGCCCGCACGTCCAAGGCGGCTGGGCGTCTGGCCAAGCAGTTTCGGGATCGCGTGGTACACAAGACCTACTGGGCGCTCGTCACGCGGCGTCCCGAACCGCCGGAGGCCGAGGCTGTGAACTGGTTGCGCAAGGACGAACGGCAACGCAAAATGGTGGTCTGCGACGCGGCGGCCCCAGACGCGCTCGAGGCACGGCTGGCGTACCGGGTGCTGCGCCAACTCGACACCGCCGTGCTGCTCGAGATCATCCTGCAGACTGGCCGCAAGCACCAGATCCGCGTGCAGCTGGCCGCACGCGGGATGCCGATTGTGGGCGACCGCCAGTATGGCAGCCGTGTCCCCTTTCCGGCCGGGATCGCGTTGCACGCCCGGCAGCTGAGATTCGTCCATCCCGTGCGGTCGGCCCCCATTGAACTTGTCGCCCCCGTCCCACGTACATGGCACCGGTACGGTGTTCAATAGTCCGGGATACAGCGGGTAGCGTACCAGCACCCGGGGAATTCGCGTGCCGCGCAGCAGCTGTGGCTTGGCGCCGCGCCGATACCGGAGTTAATTTAGAATAATAATAGAGTGGATTTTTGTCTGAGGTGATTTTGTCGTGGGCAACACCGTCCAGTCCGTGTTTCGTGCCGCAGCGCTGGCCAGTCGGCTGATCACCCAGGATCAGTTGGACCGGGTCGAAGCCGCCATTCGCAACAGTGCGAGAGGTGTGCGGACCAGCGACGTGTCGGACGACGAGTTGGCTGGCAAGCTGGTCGAGCTGGACGTGTTGACCTCGTACCAGGCGGACCAGCTCAAGGAGGGCCGCAGCAAGCTCAATCTGGGCCCCTACATCATCACTGACTTCATTGGTCAAGGGGGCATGGGACAGGTCTTCAAGGCGGTCCACGAGATGATGGGGCGTGCATCGGCCGTCAAGGTCCTGCCGCTCAACAAGTCCACCCCCCAGGCAATCGTGAATTTCACCCGTGAGATCCGCACGCAGGCACAGCTCGACCATCCCAACCTCGTCCGCGCTTACGACGCCGGGCACGATGGCCAGGTGTACTATCTGGTCACGGAGTACGTGCCCGGCATGGACCTGCGGAAACTCATCCGCTCCCAGGGGGGGAAGCCGCTTTCGACGCAGCACGCGGCGAACATCATCCGGCAGGCGGCGCAGGGGCTGCATTATGCGCACCAGCGGGGACTGATCCATCGCGACGTCAAGCCGGGCAACGTCCTGGTGACGCCGGATGGCCGCGCCAAAGTGTCCGACCTGGGGCTGGCCGGATTCATCCATCTGGCCGACGAAGACCCGCGGTCTGGTAAGATCGTGGGAACGGCCGACTACCTGTCTCCCGAACAGATCCGGTCTCCCCGGGACATTACGCCGGCCAGCGACATTTACTCGCTGGGCTGCACTCTCTATTACGCGGTCACGGGCAAAGTGCCGTTTCCAGGTGGGACGACGCGGGACAAAGCGCGGCGGCACCTGGAAGACACCCCCTGGCACCCGCGACGTTTCAATCCGGATATCAGCGAGGAATTCGTCGAGATCATCGCGGACATGATGGAGAAGGACCCGTCAGCGCGCACGCAGTCGGCCGCGGAAGTCTGCACGCGACTGGAGCCGTGGGTCGGTGATGCGGTGGCGCTGCCCTCGCAGCCCATGACCAAGAGCCCCTGGATGCCGCCGCCGCTGCCTGGGCAGGAGGAATTCGAGGCGCAGGACACGAACGAAGGGCCGTACGATCTCGAGGAACTCGAGTCGAGTCGCGGCTCGAGCCAGTGGTCCCAGGGGACCGATCCGCTGGGCGCGGCTGGCCAGGACACGTTGCGCATCCGCGCCGGACGCCGCCGCAAACCGCCCCTGGCACTTTCCTACCCCTACGCCACTTCACGGGACCTGACCGTCCCCGTGGCACTGGCCGTGTCCATCCCCGTCTCGCTCCTGGTCGGCATCACGCTCGGCTTTCTGATCAGTAGTTGGCTGAGCTGATTTCACGTTCCAGCACGACCAGCAGTTCGGGACTGAGGTACTTGTGCAGCAGACTGCGTGTCCCGGAGAGCAGCTGGTCGATGCGCTGCTGCTGCCTTCGGTCGGGCGACGCCAGCGCTGCCTGGCGGCTGGCCAGCATCATCTCCAGGTCGTCTTTGGTCTGGAGGCTTTTCAGTTCGTTGAGCAGCGTCTGCGCTTCGTCGCGTTTCCCTTCGGCCACGCGGCGGCGAATCCGCACAGACAGGATCTCGCGCCGCGCCACCAGATCCATGACCGTGCGTTCCATGCCCTTCACAAACGCCTCCGCCTCCAGACGCTTGTCGTCGTTGGGCAGAGGCACCTGTTCGAACGGTCGGTAGCCGGGCACGATGGGAATGCGGGCCAGCAAATGCGCCCCGTTCTTCACGTAAATCACCCGCAACGGGAGCTCCGACTGCTCCACATCGATCGTCCCGCGCCAGTCGGTCACACCGAGCCGCACCGATGGGTTTGGTTCGGCATCGGTGTCGGCCACCGGCTTCTTGGCAAACATCTCGTAACCTTCCAGCGGCACCGCCGGCTGGTCGCGGTCGACCAGTTGGAGGGTCGTGCGGCTGCCCAACGGACGGACCTTCAGCGCCAGGCGTTCAATACTCGTGGAACTGCGGCCGCCCAGCGGATTGCGCAGGGCGGAGTAGACGTCGCAGTTCAACAGATACTCCTGAGCGTCCCGCACGAGCAAATAGGTCCAGTCAATGATCTGGATACCCTGGGGCCGGGGTTCACCCGTCCGATCATTGCGGCGGACAACAGGTTGCAGCACGTCTCCCGCGCTGACCGCCGCGGGACAGGACGCGTCCTGCACGAGTCCGCCACCGCGGATCCGCACCGTCGCCTTCTTGCCACGTGCGGATTCGAGGCGGACCAGCGGTCGAAATGACTCGGCCACTAAATCCGCCACCACGCGTGCCACCAGTTCCCGCTGCCACATGTCGCGGCGCACTGTCTCCCCGAAGGTCCGGGTGCGGCAATCCAGTTCGCGGCAGGCGAGCGTGAAGCGGCCGTGAGTTTCCTGCACGCACAGGAGCATCAGCTTGTCGTGCGTCAGCGCCTCCGGTTGAGCCGCCCGCACCTGGTCCACGTCCAGCTCGTCAAACGCGACCGCCATGCTCGCGCCGATCGTCTCGGGGGCGACCTCCGCGGTCAGCCGCCAAGTGGCACCGCCATGGATCGGTGCCAGCACCTCCAGCGTGTCCACCAACCGCTGCTGCCAGAGCGCGCTGAGCGTCGCTGACGGCCGGACAGACAGCCACACCCGGATCTGATACGGCGTGTACTCCCAGGAATCCTGCCCCCGCACGGCAGCAGGCCACACGGCCACGGCCGCCGTAGCCCACAGCAGGGCGACCATCGCCATGATCCGAGCTGGCCGGCGGTTCGTCCCGCCCGCCGCATCCGGTACCCGTTCGCTCAGTCCCACATTCATCGTCTACTCTTGCCTGACAGGCTCTGCCACTTGCCATTGCTCGACGTCCTGGTAAAGCGTCAGCGGATGCGGCCCGACGCCGCTGATCCGCCGGCTGTGCACCAGATAATTGACCGTCTGCCACAGCGGGATGATCGCCACTTGCTCGTCCACGATCCGATGCAGTTCGTGCAATCGTTGGCGTGCTTCGCGCCAGTTCTTCGCGGCATCGAGCCGCCGCAAGGCCATGCCGACGTACTCGTTCCCCACTTGGGCCACACCCTGCGGTGCCAGCAACCGCCGGGCATCCACCACGGGCTCCCACATCGCGACCTGCTGGTACACGAGGTCCGCATCAGCCAGCGGATCGGCGGCGTTGGCAGCGGCGGCGTTGGCAGCGGCAGTGGGCGCGGCCGCAAGCTCCCGCAACTCACAGACAATCCCCACCACTGACAGGTACTGACTGATCGCCTGGCACGTCACGCGTGCCAGTTGGCTGGCCGGGTGCGCGAGCACGATGCGCGTTTCCGGGGGGACCTCCTCCCCGCGTTTCTGCGCCTGTTCCGTGAGTTCGCGGCGGGCCATTGTGTGCAGGATCGATGCCAGCCGCGGATCGTAGGGACGCGGCGCGATGCGCGGGTCGTAGGCATAGGCCAGCGGATCGTTGTCGCGCGTGCCGCAGGGAAACGGTCCACTGATCAGCTGGCAGCCCGCTACTTTCTGGTTCCCCAGCACCTCCGACTCCAGAATCGCCTGCCGATTGATGCCGTAGACGAGCGCACGTCGAAACGTGTGATTGGCGGTGAACTGGTTCTGCTGGTGCGGCACCAGCACATGGAGTGTGGGCAGGGCGTAGGGATGGACCTGGAGCGTGTCGTCGGCGACGAGCCGGGCAGCGTCATCGGGGAACAGGTAGTCCACGGCATCGATTTCGCCGCGCCGCAACGCACCGAGCGATTGCTCCGATGTCTCGAAATACCGTTCCACGATCTCGCACGGATGATTGTCATAGGCGAACTGGGAGTGGGGTCGCGCCAGAAAATGCAGATCGCCGTCGTCGCCGAGGTCCACCGCGAACGGACCGTCGCCGGGGGCTGCGGAGGCCGGCTCGCCGGGCGGCGCATCCGGCTGGATCTGCAGCAGTGCCTCGGGCAGCACATGGGGGCGCCGCAAGTCGATCGTCACCTGGAAGATGTCGCGCACACGTACACTCTGCGCCAGTGCCGCCCAGGTCGGTTGGTACGCGGGCAAGGCCGGGTCGGCCATGGCCGCGATCTGCCGGGCCACATGGTAGCCATCGAGCACTGCGGCCACGGGGGACGGGTTGAGCTCCAGGGTCAGTCCGCGCCGGTCATCGCTCTGGAAGTAGGTGCCAAACGTGCACAGATACTGGCCACCTTCCGGCCCGGCGCCGTTGAACTCGAGCAGCGTCCGCTGAGTCAAGCGACCGGTTCTGCGCGCCGACCAGCTGTCGATGCTGGTCGCATCCTGCCACAGCGCCGCTTCCGCTACGCCGACGATGACCATCGGGTAGCGCCGCACGACTTCCTGCCGCAGCGCTTCGCCACCCGGGAGTTCGGGCCAGACTGCCAGCATGCGCCGGCTCAACCGCTCCGCATCTCGCAGGGCACCGGCGGCCAGCTGCTGTTCGGCCTGGCGTTTCAACTCCGCCGCCTGCTCCACGAACTGCTGCCGCCATGTGGCCAGCGACGCGATCCGCTCCACGCCGTACCGGGAGTCCAGGCTGAGCATCACCGCCCGCGCCTGCGCATGGTTGCCCCGATCCACCTCCTGGCGGATCAGCGTATCGGCCGCGCGCGTCAGCTTCTCGTTCACTTCCGCCTGGCGGAAGTCCGGGTCGCGCTGCAGCAGCTCATCGAGCACCGCCAGCGCGTGATCGGTCTTCTGCTCCGTCAGCAGCGCGTCGGCGTTGAGCAGCAGGTACTCCAGCACGGCCAAGCGCAGCCCCGCCGTGGGGGTCGTGTTTTTGAGCAGGTAATCGTAGTTGCGAAAGGCCTCGTTGTACTTCTTCTCCTGAACCAGTTGCTGGGCTTCGTCAAACACGAGCTGCTGATAGGTCTGCAGCTTTGCGATGTGCTCCCAGGCTACCTCATACTCCTGCTCGGGATGCCGCACCATACGGCAGCGCAGCCGATCCGTTGGCTTGGGATTGATCGGCACATTGTCCAGCGGCAGGATTTCCACCACGGCGCTGTTGTTTTCCGGGGTGAGCGTCAACCGGAAGAACGGATCGCGATCGAGCAGTGCTGTCGCGGCAGGCGGCTGTGATGTCCCGTGCTCTTCTTCGTCGTCCTCGTCCATCTCCTGGCCCGCCGCCAGTGCGACCATGAGCCCAGCCACGACCAGCACTGAGAGTACTGAGGCGAGCCGCCGCGCGCAGCGCATGGCGGGCGTCAGCTGCCCTCTCCCGCGGCGGTCAGGACCGCGCGGGCACGTGCCCATCTCCTCCCACGCCTGGAACATCTTCATGCCGCTCACCTCACGGACTGGTCAAGCTCACGCGAAACAGCACGCCGCTGTGCCCCGCGACCAGCAGCTGCTGGTCGTCGCGCACCGGGCCCGCCGCCAGCGGCTCGCCCACCTCCACTGTTGCCGCCACGGCGCCCGTGGCCGCATCGACGCGACAGAGCAATCCGTCTGCAGCGCTCAGCCACACGTGCGCATCGACCGGCAGCGCCTGGCCGATCACGGGACCGTGATCCCACGCCATCCGCCAGACTTCCTGGCCAGCCGCGTCCAGGCACAGCAATTCCTTTTCTGTGGCCAGCATCACGTTCTCGCCCACGCGCTGCGGGCCCCACGCGAGCCGCCCGGACAGCGGCAGTTTCTGCAGGACGCCGAGCGCCGGGAGCGCGACCGCGACGACCGTGTCTTCTTCCTTTGAGCGAATCACGCCGCAGCACATCTGTCCCACAGCCGCCCACGGCCCCACCGCCTCCCCCTCGAGCGTCTGCTCCTGGAGTGCGTCGAGCAGTTTCCCGGATCCCTGCTTGATGCCGACACGGAAGAGGCGGCGGCGATTGTCCGCGATGACGAACTCCTGGCCGCCGTCAAGCACTACCGGCAGATTCCAGTTCGTGGTCACTCCCAGCTCGGTCCGCGGGTGAAACGCCCCCAGCTGTTCGGCGCCGCTGACCGGGTCGATGAGCACCACCGTGCCGTCGTGCAGCGGCACGAGCAGGCCGCCGGCGAACGGCACCGGCGGCGTGGCCGCCGCGCCGAGCGGGACGGTGAGGGTCAGCAGGCGCAATGCGTCCAAGCCGCTCCCCGGCCGATAGAAGACGAACTGGTTGTACCCCTGCGGCGGCGCGAAGAGCCACTGGCCATCACCGCAATCGATGGCTCCCTCCAGCGCCAACACGAGGCGTTCGTCGCGCACCACGGTGGCCTGTGCGACTCCCAGCACGCGCCGCTCGAAATCGGCTGCAGTGGCCTGGAACAGCCGCCCGCGCGCCGTGACGACTTCGATCGTCTCCCCCCCGACAAACACGCCACGGGCAGGCACTCCCACCTCGGTCTGCCATGACGGATCCTTGTCATTGGTGCGGGTCGCGGCGATCGTCACCCCGGGCGCATTCTGCCGCCGGCGGACGTGGATCACCACATCGCGCACCAGCTGCAGCGGCGCAACATACGCATCCTGCTCATCCAGCACCCACTCGGCCGGCAGCTTGCCCGTGGTGGGCTGTACCTGGTATTTCGTGAACCGGTTGTTGGCCACCCACGCGTATCCACCTTCGACCAGTGGATAGCTGATCGTGGGGGCCTCGGCCGTGGCGTTGAGCTGCACCGACGGCATCACCGGGGTGCCGGAAGCATTGTTGGGATCCACCTCGTAGAATTCCACCGCCCGCCGGTCCGTCACCACCATCACCCGGCGCTGGCCCACCACGGGCGACACCAGCACCTGCCCGCGCAGCCGGATCTTCTGCTGGGCTACCTTCAGATTCAGTCCCTGTTCGTCCGTCGCGATGATGTGCAGGTAAGAGAAGTCGGGGCCGGCATTCTCCACGACGAACAGATAGCCCAGCGCCATTACCGGCGGCACCGTGACGGTGCCCCGTTTGTGCCCGAGGTACAGCACTTCGCGACATTCCAGCGTGTCGGTCGACAGGACATACAGATTATCCTGTTCCGCCACCTGATACAGCTGCGGCCGCCCCACCCCCGGCGCGGCAGCGACCTCCAGCGGCTGCGGAATCTTCACGTGCCGGTCCACCTGCCCCGTGGCCGCGTCGATCACGAACAGCTTGCCGGAGGAGGCGGCGACGAAGAGCCGCTGATCCACCACCAGCGGCGCGTAAAACGGTTCCGCCAACACCAGCCGCCATACCAGTCCGCCGCTCTTCGCCTCGAGCCTCAGCAGCTCCTGCCGCCGCTGATCCACCACCAGCGCATCCGACTGCGGCACGGCTCCCGCGACCGGCTGCGGCTGCATAGTGGTCTCGAACCCCACAAACCGGCGCCACAGGATGTCGCCGGTGGCGGCATCGACGGCAAATACACAGCCGTCTGCCAGCGTGTAGACGACATGGCCGATCACACTGGCAATCGCCTGGCCGGTGCGATGTGACAGGACGGCGTGCGGCGGCAACTGCGCGGCCGGATCATCCGCCACTGGTGCCAGCGGCTCTTCCACCAGCTGGACGCGTTGCCGCTCCTTGTCGGAGATCTTCAGCATCGCCTCCAGCAGCTGTTCGTCGGTGCCCAGCCCCGGATACTTATCCAGCAGTTCCTGGCGCGCCGCGTAGGCGGCAGTCGTGTCCTCGGATGCGGCCGCCGCCTGGATCGTCTCGACCGTGGCAGCCAGGTGCTGCACACGATCGATCTCGCGGCGGACGCGCGCCATATCTTCGATGATCGACTCGATCGTGGTCGCCTGTGACTTGCGGAGCGTGGACGGGATGTACTCGGGGTTGTCGACCAGCACCATGGCGGCCGCGGTTTTCTGGAGCAGTTGCTCCTGCTCGGCCGGGTCCTTGGACCGCCGGGCTGTGGCGACGAACCCGCCGGCGATCTGCGGCAACATACTGGCCAGCTCCTCTCGCGCCTGCGGAAACGCCTCCTCCTGTTCGATCTGCGGCAGGACTTCGAGCGCTACCTTCATGCCCTGATCAGGGTTCTTGTAGGACTCGCGCAAGCGTGCCATCTCCCGCCGCACCCGCGCCAGGCTGGAATTCTCGTGATTCGGGTGTGCCTTGAGAAAATCATCGTACAGCCGGATCGCCTGCGTATAGGACTGTTTGTCGTACGCTGCCTGCCCCGCCGCGAAGAGTTCCTCGGCCGCTCCCCGCACCAGCGACAGGTAGAGAAACGCGCCAATCACCAGCATGACTCCCAGCGACGCGCCACCGGCCAGCAGCAACATGGAATCCCACTCGCTGGTCTTCTGCAACTTGCGCTGCGCGGGCAGCCGGCGGCGTCCTCCCCCCCAGTCCCCGCTGTCCAAAACGTCGGCAGCCGGCGGCAACTCGGACAGAAAGTCAACGTTCCCCAACTCGGCGGGGACCGGCGAGTCGGGGGCCGGCTGCCGCGGCGGTGGCGGCGGGGTGCTGGACGGTGGCGGCACGGTCGGCCATGACACCCGGGGTTTCTTCTCGACTTCCGGCGGACGTGGCGGACCGGACGCGGCGCCGCCCGCCGGCGGGGCCACGGCCGGCCCCAGATCGCGATCGATCGCCGTCAGCTCATCCACTTCCTCATCGCTGCCCGTCGCGGTCCGCCCGCCAGACGGTTTCGGCACCGCCAGCGACTCGCGCCGGCTCGTTGGCGCGTCCTCCGGCACCAGCCGCAACTCGTCCGATTTCGACTTTCCCCCCGCCTCCAGACCGGCCCCAAGCCGCGCCGTGATCTCGTTGACGAGTTTGGTGGCCTGGAAACGGGTCAGGTGCCCGCCATCGACCAGATACTTGGCAATCGCGTCCGGAGTGATCTTCTTGCCCTTCACGCGAGCGACGCGCCGGCGCAGATCGTCCACCACACTCTTGTCGAGCAGCCCTTGCTGTTCCAGGCGATCGATAAACTGTTCGACCATCATTCCCCGGTTCCCTCGTTCTCGGCTGTGCCCGCTGGCCCGCCACGTCGTCTCACCGTGAACCGCCCATTGCCAGATCCCGCCGACCCTCGCTCATTCATTCTCCTCCACCATCATCAGCTGAATCTCCTCCATCCCGACCTGGCTGCCGGCATCCAACGCGGCCACGACGCGTTCGTGCAGCGCCTCGTTGTTGGCCATGACCAGCAGCTTCGTCGGCCGGTGCCCGGAATGCGTCCCCGCGCACGCATCGCGCAACTGGATCAACATCTCGTGCACGCTCGGAGCCTCCACGTCGCGGTCCACCGAGACGACCCGGAACGTATTGTTCTCGTCCACGTGCACGGTGACCGTTTCAAAGTCTTCCGAAGGCTCCTGCACCACCACGTTCTCGCTGGGCAGGTCGTCCGGATGTGGTGTGGGAACCGGCAGCGACCGCTGCTGGCTGAACGCGGCGGTGATCATGAAGAACAGCAGCAGCAGGAACGTGGTGTCGACCATCGGTGTCATATCCACCTGATCGTCGTCGCTATCGCTCTTGCGCGCCGGCAACAGGCTCGTCTCGACACTCATCTCGTCGACGCGACGGTAGGACGTTTCCAGCTCGGACACGTTCACCAGAGCGTTGTCCGCCTTGCTGCGACGCCCGCGTGCCGCCGGCGGGGCTCCGCGAAAACGCGACCCACTGTCCGTCGTCGGTTCGTCAGCCATCGTCTGATCGTCCTCCAGTTCGCAAGGGGAGTCCCGCTCAGCGTTCCTCCACCACGGCATAGTTCAACACCTGCGTGTTGGTCGCCCGCCCGATCGCCTGGGCAACCCGCGCCACATCCCCTTCCTTCACGCTGCCCTCGGCCTTCACGATGATCGTGTCCATCGGCCGTTCGAATGGCGGCGAACCGGTCATGCCCGCCTCGACATAGTCGCCGATCTCCTGTTCCTGCACCGCGAAGTCGGCGGCGAAAGGGGTGCCGTCACGCCGGGCCACAATCACGGAGCCTCCGGGGCCTTTCTTAATGATCACAATCACCGCGTTCTGCTGGGCCACCGCGATGCCATGCTTCGCCGGCGGCAGTTTGACCGACGTGCTCTGATCGATCTTGGAAGCCACCAGAAAGAAGATCAGCAGCAGAAACACCATGTCGATCATGGGCGTGATGTCCGATTCGGCATCACTGACAAACCGACCGCGTGAAGACAGAGTGGCTTCCGCGTCGAGCGTTTCCAGAAGCTTCGCCATACTCAACGACCTCGCCCCGCGTCGGGACCGCCAATCGCAATCCGGAAGACCTCGAGAAACCGCGACAGCCCGGCGGCCACCAGATCCTCCATCTTCCGAATCCGCACGTTGACGCTCGCCATCGCCAGTATGAGCGGGATGGCAATCGAGAGTCCCCAGATGGTCGTCAGCAGCGCGAAGCTGATGTCACCGGCAAGTTGCTGAGGCTTCACACTCTCCTGTGTCGACAGCGTCCCGAAGGCGCCTTTCATCCCCATGACGGTGCCCAGCAGCCCCAGCATCGGGGCCGTCTTGATACACGTATTCACCCAGCTGAGCCGGTGCTCCAGATCGGCCAGCACGTCCCGCTGAAACCGATCCACCAGCAGCTGGCGGACCCTGCTGTACCCCAGATCGCGATTGATGATGGCCAGCAGCGCCAGCTGGGACGTGGCACGTTTGTCCCCCTCGAGCATCTCGCTGGCCGCTTCGAAGTCCCCCTGCAACAGGGGCTCGTCCAGCGCCTCGAGGAACTCGGTCTGCTCGTCCTCCGTGCGGAAGCGTTTCTCCCGCACGCGATACCACACCATCACGACGCAGAAGGCACCCCACAAGGCAATCGCGGCAAGCGCTCCATACATGAGGTTCCCGATGCTCGTGTACAGATTCATTTGGGCCAGTATCATGTTCATCTGCTCAATCCATCCTTGCTGTTACCGGACTATCTTGTTGTTCCCGGCCTGTTGTTCCCGGCCTGTTGTTCCCGGTCCCGTGCGATGCTTCGGGACGGCGGGCAGCCGGTCGGCGGACGCGGGCCGCCCTGGCCCGCGCAGCTCCGTCAGGCTTCAGTCCGGCACGGCACGGTATAACTGACTCACCACGAAATACTCGAATCCGGTCCCCTGTTGGCGGGCGCCAAAAACGGTCTGCTGGATCTGCCGCGGGCTGGTCTTCCCGTTATCAGCCGCGTGTGCCATCTCGATCTGGAAGAGGCGTTCCTCGATCGCCTGCGGGTAGAACTGCACGGCGATGCGGCCGGACGTCTGGATGCCGGCGGCGCGCAACAGCTGCTGGTCGAACCGCCGCAGATTGCCGGCCGTCCAGAGCATGTACAGGCGTTTCTCCTCCTCGCTGGCCCCTTGCCGGCGAGTGGGGACCGGGTTGCGCAGATTCAGCGCGTAGTCGATCTGCTTCTGACCGCCCCCCACGGCGGCCAGTTCGATGCCGAAGTAGTCGAGTTGCTGGGCGTACGCGGCGAGACTGTTGGCGTTATAACGGATCTCCCACCGTTCGCCACGCGGAATGACATTGTCCCCTTCCCCTAGCGGGCCGGCCGGGCGGCTGTCCCCCAGCCCCGCGCCGGCGCTGCTGCTGTTCATCGGGGTATCGATCGCATCGAGCGCCGTGGCCTGCGTGGAGACCGTCAGGGTCACCACTTCGAGCAGCTGTTCCACCTGCGGCTCGATCTCGTCGGCCAGTTCCTCCATTCCCGGCGGTTCCGCATCCCGCTCAAAACCGGCCGCATGATCGCCCCGCCCGGCGATCACTTCGATATACTCGATCTTCGCCTGCTCGTCGCTGGTGAACGTCAGTACCCGACTCAGCCAGACGAGAAATGCCAGTCCCACGGCCACGCCCACCAGGATGTTGAGCGCGATGACCCAACTGGCCGCACGATCGTACGCCGAGACAGCCAGGCCGACCTTTTTTTGCGGATCCGTGCCCACCGCCCGCTTCCCTATTTTTGCCCGTCCGGTGCCGGGTCAATAAACACCGCATCGGGGCGCACCGATTTGTACCACGTCTGCCACTGGGTGACCACCGCATCCCGATCCGCGGGGGTGGCATCCTCCGACAACTCGATCCCGTCAAACTTGCGGCTGGTGAGCCGCAGCCCCGCCTGCGCCTCCCGCACCACGCGTGGATCGCCATCGGTCAGCGCATAGATCAGGATCGGGACGTTGTCCAGTTCAACCTGGCGACCCAGCGCGCGCGCCGCGACGATCCGCGCCTGATAAGACCCGGTGCGAAGCACCCGGGCCAGCCGCTCCGAATACTCCCGCCCGGCATCGCCCAGCCCTTCGAGCGAGAGCGCATCGGGATGGTCCAGCAGACTGTCGATCTTGTCTGTTTCACCGCTTTCGAGCATCCCGATCATGTCGGCCACCTCGCCCACCACGGCCGGCGCCACCAGACGATTGTCCCGGACCCGCACGGCACTCAGGTCCGTCGGCAGATCGTACCCGCCGCGCAGAGCCCCGTCGCGTTCAACCACCTTCTCGATCGTCTCGCGCGTGCTGCGCAGCAGAAACAGCAGGGCAAAGGCGGTGTTCACCACGGCATCGGTGTCCTGCTGAGCGAACGCCGTCGCTCCCAGCGAATTCCACTGCCCGGTGTCGCGCTGCAGCATCTGCAGCAACCGCACGCCGTCGTTGTACCACCGGGGCTCCGCTTCCTCCGTCCCCTCCACCAGCTCGCGAAAACTCTGATACCGCTCGAGGCCATACAGGAAGTAATACTGCCAGGTCTCCGTCTGCAGCGTCGGCAGACTGCGAAACCAGGCGTCGCCGTCGCTGATCGCCTGCTTCAACGTGCTCGTTGACAGGTTCGCAATCGACGCGCGATTCCGCAGAACCTGCGACTCCGACACCACGGGCTGAAACACGGCCGGCACCGAGCCTTTGGGAACCTGACGCTGTACACCAGGGCGGGACAACCCCAGCAGGTCCGACAGCAGGTAGAGCGTTCCCACGCCGGCCACGCCCAACGAGGGGCGCGTCGGCGCTTGCGACACGCGGGTGAAGGTACCCGGATCGTTGCCCTGATACCCCCAACTGCCGCTCGGATCCTGCACCCGCATCACGTAGTTCGCCAGATTGACCACCACGTCGGGCGGCACCCGGCAGCCGGAGTTCTTCGCCGCCCAGAGACCAAAGGCCGCATACTGCAACTGCGACGTGTCTCCCAGCGGCGATCCCGGGTACCCCCACGAACCGTTCGGCTTCTGCCGCCGCAATAACTCCTCCAACAACAACTCGATCTCGCCCGTATGCTCGGCCGGGGAGACTTCGGTCAGGAATACCAACGCGATGCCCAGACTGTAGTTGTCCATGTAGCGCAGCGCGTTGGCATCGTGCGTGGTCGTCATCACACGCTTGAGCACCTCGAGAGTCAAGTCGGGAACCACCGCCTCGTCGCCGCCAAACCGCTTCTCGTACTTGTAGGCGGCCAGCCCGGCCAGCGCCACAGCGCCCACCCGCTCCGCATGTGTCGTGCTCTTCCAGCTGGTATTCAGATACTGAAGACCCCGCTCGATCATCGCGCGCACTCCCGGACTGTCGGGAGTGGCGGCCGTCGCCGCCGGCCCCAGCCCGACACCCCAAAGAGCCGCAAAACACACCAATGCCCGCAGCCTGACCGTTCGTCGGGATGCCGTCAGCTTCATTCGGTGGTGCTCCCGCGCGTGAACCGATTCGAGCTGCCCAGGCCAACCGGGTAGCTATCTACCCGCCGCCTCTGCAGACCCCCCAAGACACCACTGTATATGAGAAACGCCTCAAAGAGGATGACGCTCGACCGAGTTCATTCTGTTCCCTGAAAATGCGATTTGATGCTAGCCCTCATGAGTTGGACTGTCAAGCAAGCGGCTGGACTCGTTAGCGAGTGAATCGATGCCTGCAAGAACTCGTTTTCCCGGTGGGTTTTGCGTTTCTTGGCCGGCCGATGTAGCGCAAAAACAGGTCAATTTCCGTGTTGTCAGCTGCCAAGCCACCGCCACCCATGGGGGGGCATGGCCACAAATACAGGCGTCCGTGGCTCTGGGAATTGATCTCGGCAGCCAATCCCCGCCCGCAACACCACAATCAAGTAGGTCAAGCAGAAGATAACTAAATGGAAAAAGAAACGCCCCGAACACTTCCGTCGCAGCCACTTCGCAAAGTCTTTGTGGAATCAGTAGTTGTGCTTAATTGAACGGTATTGGGGCTTGCGGCTGGCGGCCGATGGTTTAGTATGGAACACGTCGTCACCTTTGGGGTAAGAGCCAGGTGGCGATTGGCGGTTGGTGGCACCCACCAGAGCCGCCGCTTTTTCGCCCTGACAACTTTTGCGGTTGGCAGACGCCCAAACAGCCGGCAGGGCGGTAATTGCAAGTACCGAAAACAAAACGACTTCGGTCAGGTAGCTCAGTTGGTAGAGCAACGGACTGAAAATCCGTGTGTCGGCGGTTCAACTCCGCCCCTGACCACTGCCCCCATCGTCGGTCAACTGCCGCTCAACTGCAGATGATTGAGATTGGGCGACCGCCCCGAGCGATCGCCCGCTTATGTGGGCTTGCTGGCACTTCATGCCCACGCTCATCCCGCAATTGGCCGAAGGCCACTATCAACGTAGCCTGGGGCAACGCCCCAGGAAATCGAAGCCATAGCACACGTTTGGCTGAAGGCCAAACTCACCTACGGCATGGTCTCCCATGTGTGAATAT
>JAAYDI010000020.1 GCA_012729315.1 Planctomycetaceae bacterium | reverse complement strand
GCCTGCGAGACCCAGGGCACAGCCGAGCATCAGCCAATATATGCACCACAACAGCACAAATTGCGGGATCAACTGATCCGTGTTGCCGTTGTAGAACGTGCGGGCAATCCAATCAATGGGGTAGGTTGCGGGCCAGTTCAAGACCATAAACACTCGTTTGATGGGCGACTCCGGCGGTACTTTTAACACCCACTGTAAAGCCATCAGAATGACGCTCAGGAGTACACCGACTCCCATAGACAACAGTACATGGATCACCGAGGTTGCCTTCTGAACCATCGCTTCCTCACCGCGAGCGAGTCGCCGTCATTGAACCCTCGTCCAGACACGGAAGCTGTACGGGCGCACGATGCCGCCCTTCTTCTCAGCCCGCTCTTCCTCGCCCATGTTGTAATGGACATCTATCCGGTGTTGTTTTGTCGTGAAGGAACCAAGGTTCATCCACGCGAGGTTGTTTCCCGCCGCTTGGAACTTTGCCAGTGCGACAGCCGCGTGGTCCAGAGCTTCTTGCTCTTCGCCCTTGGCGAACAACGCTTGGCACTTCTTGTAGTGCAGCATCGGATCGTCGGGAGCAGATTACGGCGCGGCTTCAATGTCGTCAAGGTCGCGCAGTGGTTTGTCGGCTGCGAGTAAGTCCAGCACGGAGACGAGGACTGCGGTGTCAGGAGCCTCACCGGAGTAGAAGCTGATGTAGTGGGTGTCGCCGACCGCGGTGGCGTTGGCATTGCCGGCATCGAACGTCACCTTACTGCCCATGGCGACAGGCTCGGACGCCGGCCAATTCAGCGGGTGGTCGAACACACGCTCGGGATCGACGACGCGACGCCGAAGCACACCGGCGCCGCGATGATAGTAGTAGTTGCTCAGCAGGCCGGTTTTCGCGTCGAGGATCAGGCTTGGCGTGGAGGCCAGGACGTCACTGATGTTGGTGCGTGCGCGCTTCCACGTCGCACCGTGGTCGGATGAGACCATCTGGAATTGAGGGCTCCCCACCTCCGTGCGGCCTATGGCGAGAATCCTGCCACCGCCAAGGTAAACCGCGGAGGGTTCGGTCGGCCACTGCGCTTTGGGGAGGCCGGACTCGATGGGGGTCTGCTTCCAAGTAGCGCCGTTGTCACTGCTTGTCAGCGTGCCCCACGCGTTCGTGGGCTCATCTCCATAGTCTCCGGCGAACCACAGAGCCATCAGCCCGACGGTTGGTACGGCGAAGATGTCGGTGATCTGCATCGGCCGGACGGCGAGCTGCGGCGTCGCCACCACGGTGAAGGTGACGCCATCCGTGGTGCGATAGAGATCGTGGTGCCATTCCTTGCCGATCCGACGCACCCAAAGGAGCATCGCCCCCTTGGAATCCAGCCCCTTCCCCACCTCGACCTCGCCGTAGCCGGGCGTGTTGGCGACGACCGTTTCAGCCGTCCACGTCTTCCCGCCGTCCGCGGAGGTGCGTGCGTAAACTGCGCGGGCGTCCTCTCCGATCGTGTGTCCCGAACCGCGGCTATAGACGCAGACCAGCTTCTCCCCGATGGCCTGAATCATCGGCCACGAATTATAGCCTTTCGCCTCCTGCACGACCTGCGGCGTCGTGAGTGCTTGCTGTGTCGGTGGTGCGGTCTGCGAAAACGCAACATTCGCGAACGCGAGAAGTGCGACGATGATTGTGGGTGTTTTCATCTTGCTGTGTGATTCCTCGGATAACGCGTGAAGTCGGCTAACTATAGTGTCTCCTCCACCCGCGCGTCGGTGGCGGCAAACAGTGGGGTGATGGCCGCGTCGACGCCGAGCGATTCGTGGAGCCCGAGTCGTTCCCCGAGGTGGGTGGGTGTGGCGAGTGCCTTGGTGCCAGTGACCGGTGCAAGCTGGAATCCGGTCAGCTGCTGCATTGCTGGGAGCGATGATCCGTCCGGTTCCTGGTAGCCAGGTGCGTAGCACCAGACGCGCGTGCTGCCGCGCGTGACTGCCAGCAACTGCGCGCGTTCCTCCTGAGTGAGACGCCAGGCGGTGAGGAAGATATACAGTGGGGCCTGCACCCGACCGGCAAGCACGTCGTCCTGCAGGTACTGGCCGTACGGCGCGCCCATCCGGCCCAGCGGCCGGCGAACCTGGTACACTCCGGGCAACGTGACTGCGGTTCCGCCGGCCGCCACGCGCATCATGCTCTGCTCGTCGATGACCGCCGCCACATCGGGCCGGAAGGGACGCGGCTGTGCCAGCAGCGGCTGGTCGAGCGCGTCGAGGCGGTTCATCTCGGCCCACAGACGCGGGTCATCGAACCAGCCGGCTGCGCCGAGGTCCATCCACCAGGTGGCGAAGTTGCGCATCGCGCACTGCCCGGTGTTGCGCCGCAGTTCCTCGGTGGTTTCCGCCAGGGTATCGACGCGATTGTAGCCGGAATCCTGCGCGCTGAGGAAGGTACGGGTATCGTCTTCGTAGAGCCACATTTTACCGGCCAGCGCGACGCTCTCCGCAGCGGTCATGGCGGGCGCGCTCTCGCCGGGCCCGCGATCGAAATAGGAGATTGGCGAACAGAGCACGTCGATGTGAGGGCAATCCAGTACGCGCCGCAGCGCGTAGTGGCCGGATGTGCCCGGGCCATTGGTGACCGCGCCAAACTCGAACAGGTAGCCGTAGAAAAACATCACCAGTTTGCGCCCGTGCGTTGCTTCGCGCACTGCGCGCGCCAGCTGGCACACGCAGTCGGCCATGGCCTGTTGCTGGAACTCCGTGAAGTCGATCACTGCGCGCTCGGTGACGGGATCGCGCAGCACGCCGGCCGGCGCGGCGCGCCGCGCCGCGGGTGTGGGGACCGTCACGGTGGCGAGCGAAACCAGCGGGTCACGCCATGCCTGTCGCAGCGTGGCGTCCGTGACGTAGCGGTCGGCGAGCCAGGCACGCCAGGCTCGCAGATCTCCCTCGGCGTAGCCGTTCAGTGCCCTGCCCCACGTCTCCTTATAGAACCACTCGCCCGTGTTCTGGCCGCATGGATGATATCCGGCAATGTGGGGACCGAACTGCTCCTCGAGATGTGTCACCAGCACGGACAGCCGCTCCGCCGCGTCGCGGCGGTAGGTCGGGGATGCCACCACCGGATAGCCGAACTGCGGGCCGCTGTCCCAGACCATGTTGTCCTCGGGGTGCGCCTCGCGCCACCACTGCGATGCGTTGCAGCTGATGCGCGGCAGCAACAGCGCGTCCGGGTTGGCGCTGAGTACCTCCCGGCACTGTGCGTCAACATGGGTCCAGTCGACTTCTTCACCAGGTCGCGGCCACGGCAGATCGACGGGAAACGATACGAAACGAGCACCGGCCCGGCCGGCCATCTCGATCTGCTCCGCATAGCCATTGGACGGGCCGCCCAGGAAGACGTACGGGTCGCCCGGCCGATAGACGGCGACCGTCAGGTCCCGCGCCGGCTCAGCGCGGACCCACAGGCTGACGCGGTACCGGTGGTCCTTGTGCAATGTGAGATGCGCATGGTGATAGAGGTGGAAATCCGGCCATGCGCCGTCCGCCGGCGCACGCAATGTCACTCGCAGTCCCGTCGAGCCGTCCCGGCCAGCTCCCCGGGACACTTCGACCTGACCCACCGTGTTGCGTCCCCCCTCGGGCCAGATGTTCCACT
Organism: Planctomycetaceae bacterium; assembly: GCA_012729315.1. Lineage (GTDB taxonomy): Bacteria > Planctomycetota > Planctomycetia > Pirellulales > Pirellulaceae > JAAYDI01. Next base: position 17,219 of record JAAYDI010000020.1, on the reverse strand, counting down.
GGCGTGCAAAGGCGTCGTCGCCCGACTCGAAGTCGCACGGCGCGAACACATCCTGACCAGTTGTGAGGTCCTGCATGCGAATCGCGTCCAGATCGACGCCGCCGGCCAGTTGACCGAACCGCAAGTGCAGGGTCGCTCGGCCCGGCTCGTCATGCGCCGACACGAACTCGAAACTGATATCAGTGCCGGACGGCTCGGCGCGCAGCGGTTTGGTGCCCGGCAGGCCGAAGAACATTCGCGCCCGCACCGGCTCGCCATCCACGACCAGTCGCGGTGCGCCCGCCGACACATCGACCCGCACCGTCTCGACCGCTCGCGCCACGGAAACCCAGACCAGTCCCAGCATCAGTGCGCAGCAGGTGCGATGCGCTCGCGTCATGGTGATTCTCCGACGTCTGACAGACTCAGTTGAGACGCGTCGCGGAACCTGCGGCGTCTGGCGTTCAACCGTTACGCCTTCAAGTAGAGCAGCTCCGCGCTGTCCAGGCAATCCAACGCAGGATCGACGCACGTCCGTTCAGGCGAGCTGGCGCGACTGCGGCACCTGCCGGCGTGTCGGGCAGAGCTCCGGTGCGCGCTGTGGCACCGCACCGAATTCTGGTCGCCCCATCGGCGTTTTCCCGCGCGGGCATCGCCCGCATGAGGTAAGATGAAGCCATCCGCAAGCGGCCCGCTTCAGAAGGAGACTTCGCTCATGAACAGGCAATCACGGTATTGGCTTCTGTGCTGTGTTATCGTCCTGGTGTCCCGGGCGCCGTGCCCGGCGTTTGCCGCGGATACACCGCCGGCCTCCAGGCCGAATGTGGTTGTCATTCTTACCGACGACATGCGCTGGGATGCGCTGGGAGTCGTGCAACGGGAGCAGGGCAGCCAGGCCCTCTTCCCCTGGTTCGCGACACCGCATCTCGACCGCCTGGCGGCAGAAGGGGCCCGGTTCGCAAACGCCTTCGTCACCACGTCGCTCTGTTCGCCGAGCCGCGCGTCGCTGCTGAGCGGACAATACGCGCACCGCCACCAGGTGCTCAACAACTTCACCGACTATCCGCACGACCTGCCCAGCTATCCGCGCCGCCTGCAGGAGGCCGGATACACGACCGCCTACATCGGGAAGTGGCATATGGGAGAGGATGACGACCGGCAGCGGCCGGGGTTCGATTTCTGGATGAGCCATCGCGGCCAGGGGAACTACTGGGACAATGAGTTCAACATCAATGGCCAGCAACGGGTGATGGAAGGTTACTACACGACGGTCGTCACGCAAGCCGCCGTCGACTGGCTCCGCGGCCCGCACGAGCAGCCCTGGCTGCTGATTGTCGGCCACAAGGCGCCGCACGGCGGTCCCATCGTGCCCGAACCGAAGTACGAACACGCCTTTGACACGGAGCCCGTCGCACGCCCTGCCAATGCCGGCAGCTACCGCGCTGCGGACGGTAAGCCGGCATGGCTGGAGAAATCCTATCCCACCTGGCACGGGCTGGGTGGACCGCTGTACGGCCAGCAGGAGTACGGCAAGTTCGTCCGCGCCTACCTCGGCTGCATCGCGTCTGTCGATGAGAGCGTGGGACGCATCTATCAGACGCTGGAGGAATGCGGTCAGCTGGACAATACGCTGCTGGTCTTCACCAGCGACAACGGCTTTGCGTTGGGGGAGCACGGACGGACCGACAAGCGGACCGCCTACGAGGAGAGTTTGCGGGTGCCACTGCTCGTGAGGTACCCGCCTGCAGTGAAGCCGGGGACGGTGGTTCGTGAAATGGTCCTGGCGCTCGACTTGGCGCCGAGCATCATCGACTTCTGTGCCGCCGCCGCACTCCCGGCCGCAGATGGCCAATCGTGGAAGCGGTTGCTCGCGGGGGACGCCACCGACTGGCGCACCGCCTTCTTTTATCAGTACAACTACGAGCCGCAATTCCCATACACCCCGAATGTGCGCGCGATTCGTACAGATCGCTGGAAGTACATTCATTACCCGCACGGCGACGGCAATCCCGACCGCTACACCGCCGAGCTCTACGATCTTGACAGCGATCCGCTGGAGACGCAGAATCTGATTTCCGTGACCGCGCACGCGGCGTTGTTGCAGGAACTGAAAGATGAACTGCAGCAGCTGATGCAGCGACATCAGGCGCTGCCGGACAACCTGCCGCTGGACGAGGGGATCCGGGAAGTGCTGCCCAAGTATTAGAGGACATGATGATGAACCGGTATGGGCTTTCGTTGGGTGGTGTTGTGCTGATTCTGGTCGCGGTGGCTTCGGCGGTTGCTCAGGAGACAATCACGGACAAGACGGCCGCGGTGGTTTCGCCGATTCCGAAGTTCACCTTCCCCGCCACGCTGGACGGGCAGCTGAAGGCGCTGCAAGACAATCCGCTGCTCGCGCATTTCGCGGAGGCCCGTGCCAGCAGCGCCGGTAATCCGCACAAGGCAATCTACCACTTCGTCCAGCCTGAAGGGTATCTGAACGACCCGAACGGCCTGTCGTTCTGGCGCGGCAACTGGCATCTGTTCTACCAGTGGGTGCCACCGGACACAGACAATCAACTGCACTGGGGGCACGCGTACAGCGACGACCTGGTTCACTGGAAGGACCTGCCGCCGGCCATCTATCCTGGTCCGGAACAGGGCAGTTGGTCCGGCTCCGTCTACCTGGAGGAAGACCGCGCGATCGCCGCCTACTTTGGGAACGAGTGCGGCGTGATGATCGCCACCTCGAATGACCCGCTGCTGCTGCAGTGGACGAAGGTCGGCCAGGACGCGGTGATTCCGCTGCCGGCAGAGCCGAAACCGTACTCGGTCTTCGACGCATGCGTCTGGAAGGAAGGGGACATGTACTACCTGCTCTCGGCCGGCACGTTGCGCAAAGGCCGCCTGCAGGTTCCCCGCCCGGCGTGGTTTCTGTTCGAGTCGCAGGATCTCGCCCAGTGGGATTATGTCCATCCGTTTGTCGAGGACGACTATGCGTCGCGCACCTTCGACGACGGCGCCTGCCCCTATTTCTGGCCGATCGGCCCGCAAGACGACCCGGCGGTGCGGCGTCATATGCTGATCCACTACAGCCACACCAGTGGCGGCAGGTTTCTGCTGGGCCAATACGACACGCAGGAAAAGAAGTTCTATGCCGGCCACGGTGGCCGCTTCAATCACGGCGCGTCGTGGCCCTGTGGCGTCCACGCACCGTCCTTCACGCCGGACGGGCGCGGTGGACTGGTGGGTCTGTTCAACATGAATCATGGCCAGTGCACGGAGCGCTGGCAGCAGATCATGTCGTTGCCAATGCTGGTCACGCTGCTCAATCCGAACGAGATCGGCATCCAACCGCACCCGGCGCTGGAGTCGCTGCGCCGCCAGCACGTGCAGAAGCAGAACGTCACTCTTGCTGCCAACCGGGAGATCGTCCTGGACGACGTGCATGGTCGGTCCATGGAGTTCCGTTTCGTGCTCGCGCCGCAGGACGCGTCCACGGTCGAGTTGAACTTTTTCCGCTCTGCGAACCGGGAGGAGGTCACTACCGTGCGCTGTTACCGCAATCGAGGCTACAACAACCACCTGAATCCGGGGTCTAATAGTGTGGTCGAGATCGATTCCAGTCGCTCGGCGGTTGCCGCTATGGATATCCGGCCGGTGGAGCAGGCGAACGTCTACGTTCCGCCCGACGAGCCGATGGAAGTGCGGGTCTTCATTGATCGCAGCGTGATCGAGGTGTTCGTCGCCGGCCGCCAGTTTGTCGCCGCCCGCGTCTATCCGGGGCGCGAGGACAGCGACGGCGTATCAATCCTGTCGGTCGGGGCCGATTCCGTACTGCAGGCGTTCGATGCCTGGCAGATGGAGGACATCTACCAGTAGCCCGCGCGGACCCGGCTTGCTCAGCATCCGTAGGGTGTGACAAGCGCGCGTCACTCGCTGCCACACGGTGCTTCAGCGCTGGCGTGGTGAAAGGCCCGAAGAAACGGCCCTGGTGCCGGTTTTGACATTTGTTCCACCGGTGAGCCACTTCGCATTAACGGTTTACTTCTCACTGCGAACCCTGTGTCAGGTTGGCGACCCCGCACCAGGGGTGCGGTACCGGGATAGCTGTCGTCTGGCCGAAGGTCAGTTCTCACCTTCGGCCAATTGCGGGATGTAACCGCTGCACGGTGAGGAGGTAGGCAGTCCATGCGAATGGGCCCATCCATGGCATGGATTTGTCCACTACAATCGGCTCGGAATGACCGAGCCTTTCACCGTCCCACTTCAGCACGGCTAACAAGTAAGCTGCCACACGGTTCCGATCGGTCAGTCGTCCAGGGACACGTGCATCCGCTGGAACTCAGCGGCGGCGTTGAGGAAATGTGCGGTGATCCAGAAGACGGTCCAGCTCTCGCTGTAACCGCCCCGCAAACGGAACACGTTCGACATGTCGCCGTGCTGGGCGAAGTTCGTCTGCTGGATCTGTTCCCCCTGGCTGCCATAGGGATCGAGCATCTGCCCGCAGCTGCGGAACATCACGGCGGCAAGCCGCTTCAAGTCGTCGCGCTTCAGATAGTCACCCATGCGCCAGAGTTCGGGTGTGTACACGACGCCAAACACGTCCAGATGCTGGTTCTGGGCGGAGACGATTGTCCAGCCGCGGGTTTTCAGGCCATGGTCGCGCAGTCGGCCGGCCGGGAGATCGATGTCCCACAGCACGGTGTACGACAGCGTCACGTCCATCGCGTGCGCGGCCCAGTCGAGATACGTCCGCTCCCGGGTCAACTCGTACAGCGCCAGGAACCCCTGGAAGGCGGCCCAGGCACCTTCTTTGTCTTCGCAGTTGGCGTCCAGCGTGCCGCCCCAGTAAGGCTCCGACATGTCCCGGTGCCGCCGCGCGTAATACGTGCCCGCCTTGATCGCGGCGTCTTTGAACTCCGCGTTGCCGAACAACTGGTACCCCTTGCACAACGGCGAGATGAAGAAGGCCTCGGCCGTGTTGACCGGCCGCCAGTCGTCGCGGAGGATGCGAGCGGCGTGCACCGCACACGCCTGCCGGAAAAAGTCCTCCCAGGGCGCTGTAGAAACGTCCGCCAGTTTACGGCCGGCCAGAATCGCCCGTGCGAATCCCTCCATGCCCTGCCCCTGTGATACCGGGTCCTGGCCCGACCACTGTCCATCATCCGCGTTGTACTCGAGCAGAAACCCGTTCTCATTCAGGGGGGACCGGGCCAGGAGGTTCAGCGAACGCACACCCATATCGACCAGCCGCGGATCGCCAGCGCGATCGGCCAGAGCCAGCATCGCGTAGCCGGCTATGTCTGCCTGACCACACCAGCCCATGACGTAACGTGTGCCGGGGACATGATCGGGGAACATTTCGAACCCCGCGTCCTGTTCCCGGTCCCGGAACCGCGTGAACGCAAAACGCAGTTTCTCCCGGACGATGTCGTCGTAACGTGGCAGGTCGCCAGCCCAGCCGAGCGGATGCAGGCGCATGGCGGTCTGCAGGGGCTGGCGGAAACCGCTGCCGGGCACCGTCTGTGGTACGACTTCCAGGTAGAACGTTTTCTCCACGACGGCACCCGGACGAAGGTCAAGCCATGTGTCGGGGTACTCGAGGAACTTGCCCTGCAGTGCCTTGACGACGCTGGTGCGGCCGTTGGCTGCCGTCGGACCTGAGAGGCAAGCCAGTTCGGTCGAGTCGGCCAGAGACGTGAGGCCCAGGGTCCACCACTGGTCATTCTGATTGGCGCCGTACGCCGGTGCCGGCACCGTATGGATCGCCACCGCGCGGCACGCTTCGCCCTCCTGCCACTCGATGCTCGTCCACGGCGCCGCGAACCGGTGTTCTTCCACGAAGGTTCTGTCACCCGGCCGCCCCTGGTGCACGATCACCGCGTGATTGCCGGTCTTCTCGCCCGCCGGGTTGCCATACACCACGATCCCCGGCATCATCGGCCGGGCACCAGCTGCTCCCGGCACATGCCAGCGCACCGACAACGTGCAACGGGGCAAGACGTCTGTGCCGGTCCAGGTCCACCGCCGTATGCCGCGCACCACACCGTGCTCGAGCCGATAGGAGTCGCGCACATGCATCGCGCCGCCAGCCAGCTGCAAGCTGCCCGATACGATCGTCCAATCCCCCTGCCGCTCCACCGTGTCCGGACTGGCATGCACCCAGCCGTTGGGCCAGCCGGCATCCCAGTCGGTGGCAATCGACCAGAGACCTTCATCTGGCGAGCGCAACCACGCGCGTTCTCCTGTGCCGACCTCAACATGGCGGGGCACCGTGTCGGTGACCGTCAGCTCCAGCCCGGACTGAGCGCGGGCCGCGCCGGCCGGGAAGTGACTGATACACAGCACCAGAGTGGTAGCCACCAGATGCCTGTGGCGAACGACGAATGATGTCAATGATGTTGTCAATGATGTTGTTGTGTGCATGTGTGCTCCCTGTCTGGCCGTCCATCTTAGGTCACCCGTGCCGGTGCCTCCAGCCCGGCTGCGTTCCGCGGGCCGGAACGCGGGGTTCCGCTGCTGCGCCTGCGAGTGCTCGTCAGCTCTTGTCGTCCAGCTCTTCCCACCGCGTGTAGGACAAGGCGAGCTGTTCCTCGAGTTGTTGGAGTCGCAATTGGTCAGCGGCGATCTGGTCGCCGGGACGCTTGTAGAAGTCGGGTGAGGTCATGGCGGCATGCAGGTCGGCCATGTCCGCTTCGAGCTGTTCGATCGTTTCCGGCAGCGCGGACAGCTCCTGTTGTTCGCGGTAGCTCAGGCGTGGCCGCTGCGGTCTCGTGGCGGGGGTCTGTGGCGCTGCGACTGCGGCCTTGCCGCGGGCATGGGCCGCTGTTGCATTGTCGCGTTTCGCCTCCACCTTCGCCGCCGGAACCGGTCGCTGCTGCAGCCAGTCATCGTAGCCGCCTACGTATTCGTGCACTCCCGAAGGCTCGAACACAATCATGCTGGTCACGACATGGTTGAGGAACTCGCGGTCGTGGCTGATCAGGAGCAGCGTGCCGCGGTATTCGACGAGCCGATCCTCCAGCAGCTCGACCGTCTCGGCATCCAGATCGTTCGTGGGTTCGTCCAGCACGATCACGTTGGCGGGGCGGGCGAAAAGCTTGGCCAGCAGGACGCGGTTGCGTTCGCCGCCGGAGAGGAACCGTACGGGCGTGCGCGCCCGCTCGGGGCTGAACAGGAAGCTCTCCAGGTAGCCGATCACATGCTGTGGCTTGTGGCCGATGTGGACCGTATCACTGCCGTCACTCACGTTGTCCTGCACGGTCCGATCGTCCTGGAGCTGTTCGCGGAGCTGGTCGAAATAGGCGATCCGCAGGTTGGTTCCGAGCCGCACGTGACCTTGCTGCGGCGGCAGCTGGCCGAGGATCAACCGCAGCAGCGTGGTCTTGCCGGCGCCGTTCGGCCCCATCAGGCCGACCTTGTCGCCGCGCAGAATCGTGGTCGAAAAGTCCCGGACGATCTCCCGCGCCCCGTAGGCAAACGCAATGCCTTGCACGTCCGCGACCAGCTGGCCACTGCGTGTGCCTTCGTCGATCCGCATCTTCACGGTGCCCTGTGCCGACCTGCGTTGGCTGCGTTCCCGCCGCATCTGCAGCAGCGCCCGCACACGCCCCTCGTTGCGCGTGCGCCGGGCCTGAATCCCCTGGCGGATCCAGACCTCCTCCTGAGCCAATTTCTTGTCGAACAGGACGTTCTGCTTCTCCTCCGCTTCCAGAGCTGCCTCCTTGCGACGGAGAAACGTGTCGTAGTCGCAGGTCCAGTCAAACAGCTTCCCCCGATCGATTTCCAGGATGCGACCGGCCAGACGGCGGAGAAACATCCGGTCGTGTGTCACGAAGATCAGGGTCCCGGTCCACCGCTCGAGATAATCCTCCAGCCAGGTGATCGCGTCGATGTCCATGTGGTTGGTCGGTTCGTCGAGCAACAGCAGGTCGGGGGACGAGACGAGCGCCTGCGCCAGCAGGACGCGACGTTTCAGCCCGGCCGATAGCGTTTCAAACTGAGCTGCCCCGTCCAGCTGCATGCGCGACAGGATCTGGGTGATGCCCTGGTGACGCCGCCAGTCGTTTTCGTGTTCGTCACAGTCGCCGGCGGCCGGTGACTGCCAGCCGAGCGCGACAACGTCCCAGACACAGCCCGTAGCAGCCTGCGGGATATCCTGCGGCAGCAGGGAGATTCTGGTCTGGGGGGCTATCTGGACCATGCCCCCGTCCGGCTCGACCTCGCCGCACAGAATGCGCATGAACGTCGTCTTGCCGGAACCGTTACGTCCCAGCAGCCCGATGCGCTGGCCGGCATCGATCTGGCAGGTCACGCCATCGAGCAGCGGCGGGCCGCGGAATCGAATGTCCAGGTCCTTGATCGTGACGAGTGCCATGGGTGGTACGCAGCCCGAGCAGGAACGGAATAACAGCGGGAATCCGTGGGCCATGTCCCGGTGCGACCCCGCCTCGTCGTGTCTCCGGGTGCTGGTCTCCGAACGCGGCCGTGCCGCGCCGCACTTCGTGACGCCTTTCGCCCGACCAGTCTGTCATGTTACCCCTGACGGTCGAAATGCGACAGTGTCGGGCCAGCGGCTTCGCTTCAATCGCAATGCCCTGGAGCACGGCGCCATGTTCCCCGCAGGCATCGATCTGGATCACATGGATCCCAGGCAGCCACTGTTCTCCGGCTGTTCTTTACCGCGAAGCGGTTACACTCCACAGCCCAGGGGCGCTGCGCAGCAGCGCACCCTCGGTTCCGTTGGAGAGTTTTCATTATTCAAATTGCGTGTCAGTAGCCTGGAGATAGCTGGTGTACACTTCTTGGAGATGCCCGAAGTCCACAGCCTGGCCGTGGATCCACAGCCGATAGTCCAGCCGGAACGGTTGCCCCGCCTCAAACGCGCGCGCTTCAACACCGGGAAAGCCGACACACATGGCGCCGTAATAGCGGGTGAGCCAGGAGGGCGGGTAGTCCGGATGCCGGGGCGACACCAGGATCGCCGCGCCGCTGCGGTGTTCCCGCTGGCCAAACCGCGACGTGAAATCGGCCCAGGCCAGCCGCGTGTCGGGCAGGTCATCCGCCGCCGGGCCGCTGGGAACCGTGATCAGCGTCTCGTCGCGCGTGCCGGGGGCAAACCGCACGGTCAGTCCGCCATAGCTCTTGCCCTCAGCGCCCTGTAGACTCAGCGGCTTGACAGGGATGAAGTACAGCTCCATGTCCATGGCACGCGCGGCGGCCGTGGCGCGAAACACCCGCACCCAGATCCGCTCCACCATCACCAGCTCCTCGCCGACGTACCAGCCGTTTTCGACGGCCAGCACAGCCGACACCGGTCCTGTCTCGCGCGCCAGGTAGCGGTGGAACTTCTGCGCGATCGTCGATCCGGCCCACAGGTCGTGCGTCTGCCCGTCCACCAGCACGTGCGGCCACGTCCAGAAGATGCCGTGATGGTGGTAATGGTCTGCCGGGAAGTCATCGGTGAGCACCTCACCGCTGAGCCCGTAGAGCGGATGGATGTAGCAGCTGCGACTGCGGCGGTGCTCCTGCTGCGGAATATCCTGGCGCGTGATCACACCGTGGTTGTAGACGAATACAGGACTCTCACCCTCGAACAGTTGCAGCGATTCGGGGGCCACATCGCGGAAGGTGAAATGGGCCGGCCACGCAGCGCTGGCGGACGCCAGCTGGAATCGCCGCGAAACGCCGGCGTCACCTCCCGCCGGGAGCACCGCCATCAGACGCTGCCGGCCGGCTGCCGGTGTTCCGTCCGCGGACGCTGCGGCACCGAACTGAACGGGCACCGACATGGCGCTGCCGTCAAGCGTCAACTGCCAGGTACAGGCGGCGTCGACCGCCGCCGGGCATTCCACCGCGACAGGCAGTTCCACAGCGCTGGCCGCCACGCGCAACACCGGTTCGGCAGCCACGGATGCGGGGAGCATATACAGCCCCCAGGTTGCGAAGCAGACAAGCGCAGCGATGTTCCGCCACGCGACGGTTGAGGAAGATGGCGAGCGTAGAATGGCCGGATACTCCTTGTTACAGCGCGAAGGGGCGAACGTGGACTTCCGGTATACTCGCCCACCGGAAGAATCTTCACCGCGACGCCATCCAGCTTATCTTACGCGGCGGCCGCGGGAAACAGGTCCGTCGCAGCGACGCTGGACGACGCGTTTGTGCGGCAGGTGGCAGTTTCCTGGATCCAGGCATCATCTACAGCTTCCCCGGCAGCGGTGGCGTCAGTACATTGGCCGAAGGGGGCATCCATCACCCGTTACAAGGGAGCCATCGATGAGACGACGCCAGTTCCTGGCGGGTTTGAGCGCTACGGCGCTGACCCTGCCGACGCTTGTGTGCGGCGCAACCGTAATACCGGCGCAAATGCCGAGCGACGCGGCGGCCGCGACACGCCTCTGGCCGTCCCTGGAGACGCTGTACGACCAGCTTGCCCGATGGCAGCGAGACCGAGCACCTTGGGTGCGTCTGGAAACGGTGGGCACCTCCGCTCGGAACCGGCCGCTCCAGGCTCTCACACTGACTGATCCCGCAACGGATGCCGAGCAGAAAGAACAGGTGCTTGTCACCGCCGTGCACGCGGGCGTCGAGCGGACCGGTGCCACGACGATCATGCACCTTGTCGACTGGCTGCTGTCCGGCACGCCGGCCGCCGATGAGATACTCAAACGGCAGGTGATCACCTGCCTGCCCGTGGTCAATCCCGACGGCTACGAGGCGGGCACTGTCGCCAACAGCCAAGGGTACGATCCATACACCGCCTGGACGCTCGCTGGCCCGCATGATCCGGAGAAGAATGCCGAGGCGGTGGCCGTCCAGCAGTTGTTCGACCGGCTGCAGCCGGAGGTACACGCGGATGTGCATGGCCTGGACCTGAGCTTCCCCGGCTATATCATGGTCGAAAGCACCGGGTCGGCCTGGTCGAATGTTGCGCTGCGCCCGTATCATCAACGCATCATCCGGCTGATGAACGATGCAGCGCTGGCGGACGGGTTCGCCACGGTCGTGCCCGAGGACGATGCGGAGCGGCTGTATTGGGGACCGGCACTGGATGCGGCGGCCGACAAGCTCTGGTATGGCCGCGCGCGCCCCTATGCCGCGCTCTACGCCTATCACCACTACCACACGCTGACACTGGCGAGCGAAGTCTGCTGGGAACGTAGCGGCCTGGTGCGCCACCAGCGACTGCTGGAAATCGGCAATGAAGTCTGGCCCGGAGAATACTACGCCGGCTATCCGACCCGTGTGATTGCCGGCACCGGGTTCCATCGCGTCGTCGCTTATGGAACCAGCGCCGCGGCGCGGCGCCGCAGCCGAGTCGAACTCTGGAACAGACTGGGTCACATCCGCATCGGCTTTGCCAACCCGCAAGCCGAAGGAATGCTGGTCTGCGTCGTCACTACCTCTGCCGCCGCCGCGCGGCGCCTGGGCGATGGCCGCCTCAAAGACCTGCCCGACTCCCTGTCCGGCCTGCCCTGCGTCGATGTGGAGGCTGTGCGCCGCGTCCTGGTCGCACACCCCGACGGACCGGGGCTCTGGGGACCGCATGCCCACCTCTATATGGAAGGTGGAGACGCGGCCACCACTGCCACCACGCCCCCGACACAAGCCCCCACACCGGCCCCCATCCAGCATGGACTGGCCATCCGCCTGCGCGTTCCGTACCCCGAGGCCCAGCCCACCGACCTCCGCCTCAACGGCCACCCCCTGTCCCCCTCCGACACCGAAGGCTACCAGCAGTGGTCGAGCGCCGGCTTCACTCACCTGCAGGTCAATATCCGGCCGTCCCTCGCGCAGTCCCAGGATTGCTTCCTGATCACCTGCGCGTACGACCCGCGCGCGCAGCGCTCACGCAGCTGGCCGTAAGCCGCCCCCAGCCAGCCGCGCTCGCTGTTTTCCCCGCTGGAGGGCGTGTTTTCTTCGAGTGTCGACCGATAGGTCCTGCATACCGGCCGGCCTGGGGCTATGGGGATCTGGGGCTGCTATGGGCAGCCGGTCTGGCAAACCGGCAAGTAGTCGGCAGCCAGTTTGCCGTCTTCCACTGCACTGGGTTCGTATCTAGCGGCTCTCGAACGCACCTGCTCCTTGATGCGCTGGATGTGCCCGCGTCCGAGTCCCTTGACCTCGCAGCCCAGTTCGAAGTACTGGCGAATCATGTCGTCGGAGAGGATTCCGAAACAGTCGATGACTGCCACCGGGTGCCCGGCCCAGGCGACGATCTGTGCTGGATCCAGGTTCTGGTACGGCTCGTGCGGCACGGCGAAGATGACGGCCTCCACCCCCTGGAGCGCTGTGGCCAGATCCTGCTGCATGCGCAGGTTCTGCAGCCCCTCCTGGTTGCGGAAGAACCGCGACCACGAATGGCCTGGGGCCGGGTAGGTGTCCTGGCTCTCCAACTCGTACCAGTGGCAGACATACGGGTCGTGGACGCGCATCTCCGCACCCATCTCGGTGAGTTTGCGGACGACGATCTCCGATCCGCTGTACCGGGTATCGCCGACGTCCTGCCGATAACTGGCTCCGCACAGCAGCACATCGGCGCCCGCGACGTGACGCCCCATGTTGCGCAGCGCGTCACGGGTCAGCTGCGCCACGTGCAGCCCGCGCGTGTCGTTGATGTCCACCGCGGTCGGACTGATCTTGAATACCTGATCACCGTCCTCGAAGCCCAGGATGTGTTTGTAGGCCCAGTAGCCCAGTCCGGCGTCCTTGGGCAGGCAGTACCCGCCGATGCCCGGGCCGGGGAAGATGATGTTGCAGTGGGTGGGACGCACCTTGATGGCCTTGATCACCTTGATCAGGTCGACGCCGTTGCGTTCCGCAAACAGACTCCATTCGTTCAGAAACGCCAGGATGGTGGCGCGGTACGAGTTCTCGACGATCTTGGTTGTCTCCGACTCGATCGGCCGGTCCATCACGGTCAGCGGGAATTTTTCGGTGTTGAGCACTTCGTGCAGGAACTTCTCGACCCGGCGGCGGGCCTCCGCGTTGCAGCCGGAGCAGACACGCCAGAAGTCGCGAATCGACGAGACGTATTCGCGGCCAGGCATCACCCGCTCGAAACTGTGCGCCAGCAGCGGATCGGCCTTGATCCCGCGGGCGTCAAACGCCTTCTTCATGATCGGCCACGCGACAAACTCCGTCGTGCCCGGCGCCACCGTCGTCTCGATCAGCGTGAGGCATTCCGGCTGGACCTTCTCGCCAATCGTCCGCATCGTCGCCTCCAAGGCGCTCATCTCCGCGTCACCGTTCCGCATGTTGCCCAGTTCATGCTTCGTGTAGTCGCACTGCACGTCCACGACTACACAGTCCGCCAGTGCCAGGCAGTCACTGTTGTAGGTCGCCGTGAGCGTCTTCTTGTCGTTCACACACCGGGCGATCATCGGATCCACTTCCGGGTCCTCCGCTTTCACCGGCGAGATCCCACGGTTCAGAAGCGGGATCTTCCAGTAGCTGCGCGAACTCGGACGCTGGCAGCCAATGACGAACTTGCTGGGCTGGCCCGACTCCTTGTCGACCGTGTCGGCGATGATCGCCGCCATGACCGCGCCGACGAACCCAACCCCCATCACGACCACGATCTCCTTGCCTTCCGCACGGGCCTGGGCTACGAGCTTGGTGATCCGCTCCAATTCGGGACCATAGTCGGCTGCTTCGGGCAGGGGAAACTGTTCACCGGAGGGGGCCAGGGAGTATTGCGTCACGACAGTGTCTCCATCTCCAGAAGCTCGGATCCGCACGTACGATCGGCCAAGGACCGTTCCAACTAGAAAACTGTAGCTCGCAGATCGCGCGCGCCGTCTCGCAGGCGATGCATTGTTGTCACCTCCCCGCGACCACTCGTAGCGATTAGACGTGTCGTAACAAGCACCCCGCGATGCACGATCGGCAGTGGTCCCCTGCGCGGGGGGTGGCGCTATGCTCTGCCTGCTCACTGTGGGACGTCGAGCGAGTGGTGTTCGGTGCTCCGCGCCGCTTGTGGGGTGGCTTGTCCGTCGCCGCACGCTAGAGTAAACAGACCAGAATGGCACCGGCACCCGCGGAGACTATGCGCGTGAAGCCCCCGTATCCTCAGGAATTGGACGAAGCTCTGAAAGACGGCTGCCACGGGAAAGTGGCGGCGCACGAGTACGCGCAGATCCTGGAGGATCCGGCGCTCACCGCCGACTTTGTGCGGACCCGTCTGGAGAGCAAACGCAGGTGGTTTGCGGCGCACCGGGCGGAGTGTGCACCGCGCGCCGGCGAATCGTGGCAGGAGCTGGTGCTGCGGGTCATGTACCAGGACAACCTGGGCATTGAAGTGCCGCGCGATGGAGTGGTCGTGTACAGCGACGAGAACCTCCTGATCGTCGATTGGCAGTCGTGGTGCCCCATCCTGATGTACTGTGCACACAAGGGCCAGCCGACGGTCCCCGTCTGCAGCGTGCTGTATCAGATGCAGTTCCAGTGTCTGCTGTCGCTGGTGCTGCCGGGCGCCTATTTCACGCGCGACTACTCGCGCTTGCGGCCAGGTTCCAGCTGCTGCCGGGAGATTATCTTCTACGAGAACCGCGCGTAGCCCCCAGCGGGACGCGCGGGGGCTCACTGCAGCCGGACATCAGAATGGGATTGAGTCCACCGGACGGGGCGCGGCGATGTCACTGTCAGCGCCGGGCCTCGTAATCTTGCGTGCAGCCCAACAGCCGGGTAGGATCGGGCTGGGAATTGTCGTCCACAGAGATCGGGAGCCCCTGTCATGAACAGCAGAACGGTTGACTCCATTCAGTTATGGCAACGTGTGGCACTGGTAGCGGCGTGGCTCGCAACGGGAGTTGCCTGGTCAGCCGGCTCGGCGCGGGGGGAAGATCCGCCACGCTTGAAGCGCGCTGAGAGTTTCCTGGGCATTCATTTCGATTTCCACGCCGGAGAAGACTGCACGGAAGTCGGCAAGCATACGACACCGGAAATGGTGGAGAACATCATCAACCTGGTCCAGCCCGACTACCTGCAGATCGACTGCAAGGGGCATCCGGGCGTGTCGAGCTATCCGACGAAGGTGGGCCATCCGGTGCCTGGATTCGTGGGGGATCCGTTGCGGGTGTGGCGTGACGTGACGGCCCGGCGTGGCGTGGGGCTGTACATGCACTATTCGGGCGTGTGGGATTCGCACGCCGTGCAAACACATCCCGCCTGGGCGGTGATCAATGCCGACGGTTCCGTGAGTGACCGGATCACGTCGTTCTTTGGCCCCTACGCCGATGAGCTGCTTATCCCGCAGCTGCGCGAACTGGCTGGCGATTACGGCGTGGACGGAGTGTGGGTGGACGGCGAGTGCTGGGCGGCGGCACCCGATTATAGCGAGGCGGCCTTGCAGGCGTTTCGCAGCGCAACGGGCATCCAGGACATACCGCGTCAACCAGGTGATGCCCATTGGTACGAGTTCCTCCAGTTCCACCGGAAGGCCTTCCGCGATTACCTGAACTACTACATTGCGGAGGTCAAGAAGACGTATCCCGACTTCCAGATGTGCAGCAACTGGGCGTTTACCGATCACATGCCCGAACCGGTGTGCGCGCCGGTGGATTTCCTGTCGGGGGACTACTCGCCACAAGACAGCGTGAACTCCGCGCGGATCGCCGGACGTTTCCTGACGCGGCAGGGCACGCCGTGGGACCTGATGGCCTGGAGCTTCAGCACTCATCCCGAACGGCGCCAGAAGACCGCCGTGCAGTTGCAGCGGGAAGCGGCCGTCGTGCTGGCGCTGGGGGGCGGTTTCCAGGCCTACTTCAAACAGAAGCGGGACGGCTCGATTTACGACGAACAGATGCCGGTGATGGCCGAGGTGGCGAAGTTCTGCCGCGCACGCCAGGCACTCTGCCACCATGCCGAAGCTGTGCCGCAGGTGGCGCTGCTGTATTCCACCGCGGCACACTACCGCAGAGTCAACGGTCTGTTCCCGCGCGATCCGGCACGCTTGTGCGGTGTGCTCAACGCGCTGCTCGAAAGCCAACTGTCGGTCGAGGTACTGGCTGAGCATCACCTCGCGGGGAGAATGAGCGAGTATCCGTTGATTGTGGTGCCAGAGTGGGAGTATTTGGAGCCGCAGTTCAAGAGTGATCTTGTCGCGTATGCCGAGGGGGGTGGCAACCTGTTGCTCATCGGCCCACGCACTGCCGGCCTGTTCGCCACCGAGTTGGCCGTCACCCTGCGCGACGCCCCCAGGCCGCACGGCCCGATCTATCTGGCACACCACGGCGCCCTGACGGCGACGCAGGGTGAGGCACAGTCAGTGGAACTGGGACCGGCAGCCCAGCCGTTTGGCGCGCTGCACGAGACCGGCGACGCGGCGTCGCCTTCGCAGCCGGCCGCGTCCATCGCGCCCCTGGGCCACGGCAGGATCGCTGCCACCTACTTCACCTTGGGACAGACCTATACCAGCAGCCCGACTGCCGCCGCGCGGCAGTTCCTGAATGACCTCGCGCGACAACTGTTCCCGGATCCGCTGGTCGACGTGGCAGGGTCTGCCGATGTCGATGTGTGCGTGGCGCGCAACGACGGCAAGCTGCTCATCAACCTCGTCAATACGGCCGGGCCGCACCGTACGCAGTCGATTCTCGAATCCATTCCGCCCGTCGGACCGCTGCAGGTGACGATTCGTCAGGCCACCCGGCCCGCCAAGGTGGCCCTCGAACCGGCGGGAGCAACACTGCCCTTCGCATATCGCGACGGCCAGATCCAGTTGACCGTACCAGAGATCGCGATTCACGAGGCGCTGGTCATCCACACCGACTGATTCGAACGAATCACGTCCGATCCGACTACCTGGGGGATGCCAACTTCAACATCACGACCCTGGTCAGCACGGCGGGTGACGCGGTGGAACGCTATGTCTACTCCAGCGTTGCATACGATTTCAGGCGGCGCTGTCCGAGCCCACCGCGAGCCGCCCATTGCCGGCCGGGCCCCGGAAGCCCGGCCGCGGCTGCTTTTGATCTCGGTCTCGGAGACCGCCGGTTCAGCGCGGCGTCTGTGGCTCGACCGACATGTTCACGGGCACGCGTACCCAGGGTGGCGCCGCGAGACGCGGCTTACCCTGGGCTGTGGAGTGTAACGCCTTCGGCGTACTCGGAGGCTCGGCGTGACATGGGAGCGAGTAGAGCGTGGTAGCCTTTGCCTTCTTTGCTCGACTTTATCCTCTCTCCTACTCTATTCTCGGTTGTCTGCTTGTCCGCTGTTCTTTACCGCGAAGCGGTTACACTCCGCAGCCCAGGGTCGCT
>JAAYDI010000212.1 GCA_012729315.1 Planctomycetaceae bacterium | reverse complement strand
GGTTTACTTCTCACTGCGAACCCTGTGTCAGGTTGGCGACCCTGCACCAGGGGTGCGGTACCGGGATAGCTGTCGTCTGGCCGAAGGTCAGTTCTCACCGTAGCCTGGGGCAACGCCAGGAATGGGACCACAACGAGGTGTTTGGCCGAAGGCCATATTCACACATGGGAGACCATGCCGTAGGTGCGTTTGGCCTTCAGCCAAACGTGTGTTATGGCTTCGATTTCCTGGGGCGTTGCCCCAGGCCACGTTGATAGTGGCCTTCGGCCAATTGCGGGATGGAACCGGTGCACGGTGAGGAGGTAGGCAGTCCATGCGAATGGGCCCATCCATGGCATGGATTTGTCCACTACAACCGGCTCGGAATGACCGAGCCTTTCACCGTCCCATAAACAAGCCCGTTCCTGTACCCCCGGCAGGCCGCTCCCATCCCCGCACTGTATGCTTGTCCGGCGGCCGCACTTCGGTTCTGATGGAGGTTCCGCCAGCGCGCGGGCGTGGCGCATGTGCGCCGCGCCGCGCGTGTGCCGCACGTGCACGAAAACCCTCCGGAGAACCTGTGATGCCCAGCACCCGACTCGCGTCCACCCGATGGCTGTTCGCGGCGATCATCCTGTGCACAGGGTTCCCCGGAATCCGCTCGGCAGACGCGACGGTGGCCACGGACAGCGAGATGCGGACCGCGCACAGCTGGGCGGACGCGCCCGCAACGCCCCCTCTGACATTCATTCCGCTGACACCCTACTCGCGCGATAACACAGAGTGGATCGCCTGGCAGTTCCACGATCCGGAAGTCAACCAGGGCACCGTACAGGCGTTCCGACGGGAGACCTGCGATGAGTCGACGGCCACCGTGAAACTGGCGGGGCTGGATCCGGATGCACAGTACGAAATCACGCCAATCGATGGGGCGGGCACGACCACACACAGCGGCCGCGATCTGCTGGACGCCGGCCTCACGGTGTCCGTGCCGGACCGCCCCGGCGCGGCCGTGTTGACATATCGCCGCGTGATCGCCTGGCCGGGTCTGCAGGAATCGCTGCAGACCATTACCGATCAGGAACTCATGGACTACGTCGCGCACCTGGCTGACGACGCGATGCAGGGCCGCGCGATGAACACGCCCGGGGGCCGGGCTGCAGGGGACTTCCTGGCCGCGGAGTTCAAGAGCCTGGGGTTGCGCCCCGCCGCGCCGCACGACTGCTACGTCCAGGACTGTGGCCAGGGCTGCCGCAACATCCTCGGGCTGCTCCCGGGCAGCGACCCGACCCTGGTCGAGGAAACCGTCCTGGTCTGCGCCCATTACGACCATGTGGGCGTGCGGCAAGTCCGGGGCAGCGATACGGCCGTGGTCTTCAACGGCGCGAATGACAATGCCAGCGGCGTGGCGGCCGTCCTGGAACTCGCGGAAGCGCTGGCCGGGCTTCCCAAGCCCCCGCGACGCCCCATCCTGTTCGCTCTGTGGGACGGTGAGGAACGAGGTTTCGTCGGATCCCGCTTCTTCATCGACCATCCGACCGTGGCGCTGGACCGCATCACCGGCGTGGTGAACCTCGACATGATCGGCCGCGTCGTCGACAATCAACTCATCATCTGGGGTACCGGCACCGCCAAGCCCTGGCGCGACATCGTCACCGCCAGCAACGCCGGACCGCAACTGGACATCGACATGCGTCCCTTCACGCTCGCGCTGTCCGACCACAAACCGTTCGTCGACCGCGGCATTCCCGCCATCCTCGCCTGCAGCGGGTCGTTCCCGGAACTGCATCGCCCCACCGACGATGTGGAACTGCTGAACCCGGACGGCATGCGGCGCTCCACGCAGCTGGTGCAAGGCATCGTCTGCGAGCTGGCCAACCGCCGTGACCGTCTCGCCTTTCTGGAAGCGGCCCGGACCGATATCGAGTGCGACCCGCAGCGAACAGCGGACGACCGGCGGCCGGCACCGCGCGCAGCGCCGCGGTGACCGCTCAGGCGGCGGCCAGAGCGCGTTGAGGGTGAATGCTGCGAGTGGCGGCTGGCCACCAGCGGCATGCCAGTCGGAGTGGCCAGTCGCGACGCGTCCGTGCCGGTGTCCCATCGCCTCGCGCGTGCCGCCTGTCGGCACCGGTCGATCCGTGTTATGCTGACGCTTCCAACATGTCCGCACCTTACCAGGTCCACACGCCCATGTCCGAAGAACCGCTGATCGCCACGTTTATTGATTTCGAGAATCTGGCCATCGGAGTACGGCAGATGAAGGTCGGCCAGTTCCAGATCCAGCTGGTGTTGAAGCGTCTGCTGGAAAAAGGCCGCATCGTCTACAAGCGGGCCTATTGCGACTGGACCAACTACCACGAGGCGTTGCGCGAGTTCCACAGCCAGGGCGTGGAGCTGATCGACATCCCGCAGAGTCGCATGAGCGGCAAGAACAGTGCGGACATTCGCATGGTGGTCGACGCGCTCGATTTGTGTTACTCCAAGGATCACATCGACGTTTTCGCGCTGATCTCGGGCGACAGCGACTTCTCGCCACTCGTCTCCAAGTTGAAGGAGAACAACAAGCGCGTGATCGGCTGCGGCGTGAAGAGTTCCACCTCCGATCTGCTGATCGGCAACTGCGACGAGTTCATCTATTACGACGATCTGATTCGGGCCGCCACGAAGACCAAGACCGTCGCGCGCAAGGTGAAGAAGGGAGAGAAGGGGGAGGACAAGAAGCACGAGGCGATCGACCGGGTCATGGCGGTGCTCACGTCGGCCGAGCAGGACTATGACCCACTGTGGGGTTCGACGCTCAAGCAGGCGATTCGCCGCGTCCACCCCGGCTTCAACGAAGGCTACTACGGCTACGGCAGCTTTTCGGATCTGCTGGAGGACCTGAAGGCACAGGACCTGATCGAGCTGGAACACGACGACAGCCGGGGCAACTACATCGTGCGGCGGCGGAAGGATTAGCCCCGGCGCCACTCGCAGTTCATCCCCCAGGCCGTCAGGTAGGTCGGCGTGAAGGAGTGTGGCGAGGCGCGGAACCACTGACTGTTCTGCTTCACAACACGCCAATGTGACGAGAAATCACGCTGCTGAGCGGGTGCTGACGTAGGTATTGTGCGAATTGGGGATTCACCACCAGACGGTCGCCCGGTACATCTGCGAGCATCGGTTATATGCCGCCATCCACCTACAAGTCCTAACTGAGTCTGCTTGGATTGACGTACTGTGCAGCAGTGGCACCTGAAACGTGACGCACGCACCGTTCCAGTTACTGAGTGCATTACGGTGAACCCCGAATTTGGCCACGCGAGACAACAATCGCAATCGCTGCCGGAACTCAGGGCATTCAGCTATTTCCAGTGTCGCTAATGCGTTTTTGCAATGGTCGTTTCTGTCCGAAGCAATGTCCGTGCGGACTGTTTCCAGCCCGCACGGTTGAAAGCATGACAACGGCACTCCTCTATACCAAGGTCATTGGAAGGTGACCGGCTTGGACAAGATAAGGACGCCGCCGTTCTTAGGATCTTTTGTGTAGAGTGCCACAGATCCCTGGCCAGTTCCCCAGCCTCCACTAGGCATCGTTATTGTTACGTTCCACGGGCCGCCGGAGATTGCACAACCCGCAACTTTCGCGTTGTTGCCTCCCACGACTTGACAATAAGCAGAGGCGGGAGGGTTAGGACCGCTGCCAACACAATTACAATTCGTGTTGGCATTGGCAAGCCCCATTGGCGTGTAAATACACCACTGGGACTGGGCGCTTGCTTCTCGGGCGAAGCCTTGTGTCGCGAGACAAGCTGCACACGCCAACAAGATCCTTAAACATACGAAAACGGTGCGTCGGTTCATTTTCCTTACTCCAGATACAGAGAATCACATACTGAGACGTCTTGAAACTCAAACCACGCTGTCGACTTCCGTCCTTCGCTATCGCGTTTCGTGTGTTTCGACGGTGGCGCTCAGACAAGGTTCCCCCACGACCTCGCAGCGCCAATTGCTGGTAATAACTGAAGCCCGCAACGAACGCATCTCCAATTCCAATCCAGAAGGAGGTCGACGTCCACGGTGCTACCGCATCCCAAGTTCTCTGTCTGAGATCGCCCAGATTCTACTGCACGGAAAGATCGTATGTCAAGTTTTTTTGGTAGCGCATGAAATAGACAAGACTTTTCGCACGCGGATCGTCCAGCCGATGAGAAAAGCCTCTTGGACGAAGCGCCGCGTCGCAGGTACCGCGAGTCGACCGATTCCGCTAACCGAGCCAGATGACGGACGCGCCAGCCCGTCAAGAGACGAAAAAAGGGACGGGAGTCTACCTCCCGCCCCAGAAAGTGCGGTTAATATCGGTCCTGATCACACGCAACCGTCCCGGCCTCGAAGTCGGAGCAGTGACAGCCGGAGGTGCCTAGTCCGGAATGACGGACGTGTTACTGTCCGCGATGCCGTTCAGGGCGAGCCACAGGCCCCACGTGATGCTGTCGCTCACCGGGGCCACGCTGCCGTCACCCTTGATGCACATCACCACATCCCCCGCATGCAGGCTGCTAGCCCCTGGCCACTCCGTATTAATCCCCCAGGCCGTCAAGTAGGTCGGCGTGAAGGAATTTGGCGAGGAGCGGAAAAAGCCGCCACCCTTCGGCTTGGAGTTGTCGACGTCAGCGAAGCGAGTTACTCCACCTTCGCCCGAACCCCAACCGTTGGTGCATGTAGCGACAAAGGCAGAGCAGAACGACGCATAACTAGGATTCGTCTGGCGGGCGCCCGTACCGCTCGTGTTGAACGGACCGCCGTAGTAGCCGTAGGAATCACGCTCGGCGATGATCACCGTGTTAGAAGTCCCGTCCACGATGCTGGCCAACGACCGCCATTTCTTGCCGGGTGCAAACAGGCCCGACACATCACCACTGCGGCGCGGCAACGGGGGAGCCCCAATAAAGGCCGTCGTCCACCAGTGATACCCTTCACTGCCTGCGTAGTTAGTCCAGGCAATGCCGTGCGTTTCCGCCGAAGTCGTCCACATATTGTCCGACGGGCACCTCAGTCCGGGCACCAGCGTACCGACGTGCGGTTGCCCCCAGGCCCAGGTCCGGAAGTTGATCCGGTCGTACAGGTTCTGCTGTTCCATGAACGGCAGCAGACCTGTGACCCATGTGTGGTGGTAGGCCTGCGGCAACTCCCCACCCCTCTCGTTCGCCGGGATGTCGGGATATCCCCAAATGATCTTGGGAAACTTTTTGAACGTGTCATGGTAGTTGTGCAAAGCCAAGCCGATTTGCTTGGCATTGTTCGAGCACGACATACGACGTGCGGCTTCGCGCGCCGCCTGTACGGCGGGCAGCAGTAGGGCAACGAGAACGCCAATAATGGCGATCACCACCAGCAGTTCCACCAAGGTGAAACCGCGCCGAATTTTGCGGTTCATTCGGGCTACCTCCAATATACAATATAAGAGAAAACAAGGAAAAAACGGCGAACCAAAAGTGCTTCAACGCGACTCACTCCCGTTCGTCCAGGTAAGCACAACACTCATCGGAACGTTCTATGCCTCTTCTCCATCACTTGCAGCCAGCCTCTTCTCGGTAGCTCGGTCCAGAACCAGAGGCTCGCAACCAGACCTCCCTCCCGACACAAAGTATCAAAAAAGTATCGGATAGATCAGAACTCGCCGCTTCACCAAGCCTCACCACAGCCCCATCTTCATCCGCGGGTGGCCTAATACAACCCCTGTAAAGTACCGCCAACACCTTCAAAATGCAAGCGTTTTCTTTGCGAAATCGGCCGCATCCGCAGCCCGGCTCCCCAAAATGGCGGGCGAGAACCTGACTCCCGCCCTGATTGTCCACGTCGATCTGGCCGTCTGCCCCGCCTCCGGCCGATCGAAATACCGGCCGGGCGAGACAACCTGCTGATCCGCCGACTGATGGCCGCCTGATGGCCACCAGACGCCTGAAAACGCCGCCTATATAGGCCCTATCTCACGGCTGCGCGGGCGCTTCCGGTGCGCCACCCGGAAGCGGACCCATCTTCACGTTCGACGGATCTATGTTCTCGTGCTTGAAATCCGGCTTGGCCTTGTTCCGATCGTCCCTCGACTGGCAACCCACCGTCAGAGGTACCGAGGCCACAAACCCGAACAGCATCAGCGCCACCACAGTTCGCTTCACCCAAGTCATCATCGTCTGCAATTCCTTGTGAAAAAGGTACAACACGAGCCCGACGCCATGACGTGTCCATACCCCCCGAATACTGAACTGTATGCATCCACGCCGGTTCGAGACTCAGAACGCCACTAAGTTATCCGCACAATGTACCGGACGCAAGCTATCACGCAAGAATACATGGTTACCTGCTTTCTGGATACTGGCCGGTTCCCTCGATGAGCGTCACCAGTTGGTCCACTTTGACGTCGTAAAAGGCTTCGCTCTGGCCGCCGATCCAATCGACGTCGATACGGTCGATCTGATCGTGGCGTCCCAGGCCGAAGTGGAGCCGCATGCCGCTATGGCCCTGGTATCCGCGCCCGCTGTGCACCTCGTCGATCTGGATCAGGTCACCCGCCGTGACCTTGACGCGTGCTCCGACGCCATCGCGACTGGCCTGAGTGCCGATCAGGCGGACCTGCAGCCAATGGTGGTTGCGGGGCGAGTCGTTGCGCAGGATGGTCGGCTCGCGGCGCGAATTCAGTATGACAACGTCGATATCGCCATCGTTGTCCAGGTCGTCGAAGCCGGCTCCGCGGCTACAGCGTTTGAGCAGCATGCCAGGTCCGCTCCGCGATGACACGTCGACGAATCGGCCATCGCCCGTATTGCGCAACAGGATGTTCTGGGTTTCATACTGGATCGTGTCATCCTTCAGCGCCACGTTGTCTTCCAGGTGCCCTGTGGCAATGAAGATATCCCGATACCCGTCGTTATCGAAGTCGACCAGGCCCACACCCCATGTCACCCTGCGGTGGGCCGCGGCACCTACGCCGGTCAAGCGACTCACGTCGTCGAAGTACCCGTGCCCGGAGTTGCGGTAGAGGACCGGCATCTCGTCCTGAAAACAGGTCTGCACGAAGTCCAGCCAGCCGTCGTTATCGTAGTCGCCACAGTCCACCCCCATACTGCCCTGTGCGCGCCCCGTCACATCGAAGGCAGTTCCCTGGAACAGCGCGACTTCCGTGAACACGCCGGATCCGTCGTTTTCGAACAGGAAGTTCGGGGTCATGTCGTTGCACACGAAAATGTCCGTGTCACCATCCCCATCGTAGTCGCCGCAGACGCCCCCCATGCCTGTACCCGCGTGCGCGCCGATCCCCGAACTGTCCGTGGCATCAGCGAATGCCCCGTCGCCGTTGTTGCGGTAGAACGTGTTCGTGTCCGGTTCATAGGCCAGCGGCGAGGGGTACACGGAGATGCCGCGCAGCGTGGTGTGGCGGTGCTTGTCCAACGAAAACTTCACGTAATTCGAAACAAACAGGTCGAGCAGCCCGTCGCGATCGGCGTCCAGGAAGCAGACACAGGCGCCGACCCGCTGGCCGTTTTCGACTCCCGCCCGGGCCGTGATGTCCAGGAAGGTGCCATCCCCCTGATTCTGGTAGAGCACGTTCGGGCCACAGTTGTTGACGTACAGATCCTGGTATCCGTCGTTGTTGTAGTCGGCGGCGGTCACGCCCAGCCCGTGCTGCGTGTCTCCCAGCCCGGCCTGCTGCGTCACATCGGCAAAGCGCCAGCCGCCCAGGTTGCGGTAGAGAGCATCTTGCGGGAGCGGTGTGTCAGGTTCCGCACCGAAGGGCGCCCCGTTGAGGAAGTAGACATCGATCCAGCCGTCGCCGTCGTAGTCAAACAGTGCCAGCCCCGCACTGACGTACTCGACGATGTGATACTCGCCTCGGCTGCCGTCGCTGTGCCGGAACTGGATCCCCGATTCCTGCGTGACATCCTGCAGCACGATGGGGCAGTCGGCGCCCCGGGCGGCCGGGAGCGTCGGCAGGAGCAGAGCACCACAGAGAACCACGGCGGCCACACACCGTGTGGCAGCGTGCGGCGGCATGTCCATCAGATCGTTCTCGTTCTTGTGTGCAGGCACGACCGGTCCTTTCCCAGGCAGCTCCGGGACGCGTGCCGGCCGGCGGGCGGGCCGGCGCGAGTCACGCCGGGCAGATGCGTCACCGTTTGTCACTATTGTATTTGCCGCTATTGTATGTAGTGGTCATTTCTGTTTCGCGCGCCTGCCGCGTTCGAGTGCCGGCAGCTCCTCCCGCAACTGGCGGTAGAACCCGTTGTCCGGCTCCCGTTCGAGCGCCTCGTCGAGGGCCAGCCGCGCGGCGTCGAAGTCTCCGGACATGGCACACAGCCGGCCCAGCAGCACGTAGTTCCTGGCGGCCGGGTTCAGGCGGACAGCTTCGCGCGCCAGCCGTACCGCCTCGTCGTCCCAGCGCCCACTTTGCAGGAACAGTTCGGCCAGGCCTTCATAGCTGCGTGCCTGATCCGGCGCCAGGTGCAGCACCTTCCGCAGCGCCGACTCGGCCGCCTCGAAACGCCCGGCCTGGAAGTTCAGCACCCCCAGTTCCCAGACCAGATCCGGGTTCTCCGGATCGGCCGCGACAGTATCCTCACAGACCTGGATCGCGCGAGGCACGTCCTGCATCTCGCCATAGAGCGTGATGAGGAGCAGGCGGCTGGGCAGGCTCTTGGGGTCCATGGCCATGGCCTGGCGGGCCAGGTGCTCGGCCGCCGGCAGCTGTCCATGACGCTGGTACACCTGGGCCGCGTACAGGACCGAACTCGCACAGCTCACGCGCGTCTGCAGCATGTCGAACTCCGCCGCGCTCAGATCTGCGGGGCGGCCCGGTTTCTCGGCCCGTAACGTGCGGGCGGTTTCCAGGTGCTTGCGTCCCTCCTCGCGCCGCCCCTGACGGGTCAGCACCGTGCCCAGTCCCAGAAAGGCTTCGTGCATCGTCGGGCGCAGCGCCACCACGGCTTCGAAATGCTGCTGCGCGGCGTCCAGATTACCCAGTTGCAGTTCGGTCTGGGCCAGCGTCAGCAGGCACTCGGCCGCCGTCGGATAGCGCTGCACGTAGCGTGCGAGGACCTCCACAGCCTCTTCGGCACGGTTGCCGCGCGTCAGCAACTCGGCCAACTGCTGGACCGTCTCGCTCAGCGAATCGTCCACCGCCAGGGCTTTGCGCAGCAGCGGTTCGGCCGCCGCGTCGTCACCGCTCTTGATCGCCAGTTTGGCCAGTCCGCTGCACGCGTCGGGCCGATCCGGTTCCACCTCCAGACAGCGTTGCCACGCCCGCGCCGCCTCGGCGGACTTTCCCAGGTAGGCATACACCCGCCCCTGCAGATCGTAGACCAAGGGGTCATCGGGAAACGTGGCGGCCAGCCGGTCCGCAATCCGTACCATGGCCGCCGTCAGATCCTCATGGGTCTGGGAAGGCGAATACTCGAAGTCGATCGTCAGCGGCGGCGGCTCATCCGGCACCACCACGCGCGCCACCGCCGGCGCCTCGTCCGGCGCAACCGGCTGCGGATCGTCCGGCGCATCCGCCCGGAACGAGTCGACAATCACCGCGATCGCGACGGCCACCACCAGCACTCCAATCGCCGTGCGCCATCCCCGACGCTGCCGGCCCGCAGCCGGCGCGGGTTCCGGCGTCTCGCCCTGCGGCGGTCGCTGTTGTCCCCTGCGTTTGCGCATACCCTGCCACTTCCCCAGTGTCGGACGATCTCCAACGCCAGCCGATCCTTCCTGATTGTGGATTGCGGGTATCGCGGCGACAAGTCCCGCGTGGGATGTCTGTTGGCGGTCGGCGGCCAACGGCCGACGGGCCGACTCCTACGCCGTCCAGGGCGCGCGCATGACGCGGGCCCGCAGCGCATTGGCCTCGGCATCGTTGACGAACTCCTCCTGGACCGGATCGTAGGTCAGGTTGCGTTGGAGCCACATGCAGATATTGGCAGCATGCACGGTGGTCATGGCGCGATGCATCGCTTCCGGATAAGCCACCGTCTGGCGGCGCGACTTGACGCAGTCGAGGAAGTCACGGTTGTGATTCAACGGTCGCCCCGTGCGGGCCGTGTACTCGTCGAGCACCTTATCGATCTCGTTGAGCAGAGCGGGCGAGGAGGCGACCGACATCGAGTGGTCCATGCCGGAATTGGCGATCCAGCCGTCGGTACCGTCGAATCGCTGGCCTGAGACGCCGCCCCAGAACTCCTGGTTCAGCGACAGAATCAGCTTCACGCCGTTGGCATAATGCGCGACCAGGCCATCGCCGGTGGGTGCCGGGACATACTCGTACGTGATCGCGGCGGTCTCCCGGGCGTTGATGCCGGCCTGGACCTGCATGATGGTGTGCGCGCCCCACTCGCCGATACAGCTGGTGTGGAAGTCGTAGTGATTGCGCCATTCGCCTTGGACGTAGGCCACGTTATAGGGGCGCCAGGGGCACGGGCCCAGCCAGGCGTCCCAGTCGAGTTCCGCTTTCGGCGGCTCGGGCTGGGAGGGGAGCCAGTCGCGCCGCATGAGGGCGTCGCCCCAAGGGGCGATCTGGGCGTAGGCCGTGTGCAACTGGCCGAGCCGGCCGGAGCTGGCCAGCTCAATACCGAACACCCGGCTCGGGGAACTCAAGCCCTGCGTGCCCGTCTGATAGACGCGCTGATATTCCCGCGCGGTATCGGCTACGATCCGCCCTTCGGCGATCGTCATGGACGAAGGTTTCTCGCAGTACACGTCCTTGCCGGCCCGCATGGCCAGGATCGACGCCAACGCATGCCAGCGGTCTCCCGTCGCGATCAGGACGGCGTCGATATCGGTGCGTTCAGCCAGGTACTCGCGCATGTCGCGGGAGATGGTGCAATCCGAGTTGCCGTAGGTCGTGTCCACCAGGTTCTTGACGATCTCGCCCCGGCTGCGGTTGATGTCGCAGATGGCCCGGAACTGCACGTCCGGTTCGGCCAGCATCTCGCTCAACACGGCGCGGCCACGACCACCGAGCCCGATACCACCCAACACAATGCGTTCACTCGGCGCCGCCCGGCCGTTGCGTCCCAGGGCGCTGGCGGGAACAAGATACGGCACGGCCCACACGCTGGCCGCCGCCATAGAACGTTTGAGTATCTGCCGCCGCGTCCAGCGTGGAGCTGACGTTGAGGCCGCCGAGGACACCATGGGGTGCGCGGGACTGGTCATCTGGCATTCTCCTGTGGGTGTGTCTTATGTGCGGGGGAACTGGTTCGCCTGGGGTGCCACCTGAGTGATGTTGGGCGTGATGTCGGCATCCAGCCGGCCCAGCGCCCAGGACAGTCCGCCCGAGACAACCTGTGCGAAGATCTCGCTCCCCCATACATCTTCACGATGACCCAGGGACGTGTAGAAGACACGCCCCTGACCATGCATGCGGGCCCAGGTCGCGGGAAACGGCGGACGATCGTAGCAGCGGCGGTCGATCTCCGCAGCGATACTCATCCCCGTGCAATCCTGCACCAGAATCACGTGCAGGTCGTCCACGAAGCGGACCAGCGAAAACCACTCCTCAACCATCGTGAACGCATCCCCCAGCGTCTCCGCGCCGGGGAACCGGGGGGAAACCACCTGGATTCGTGCTGCCTGCTGCAGGCCGTGTCCCAGGCATTCGGCACCGCAGGCTTCCGGCAGCAGCCAGGCCCCGGGATGGATGGCGACGAATGGCAGACCACCACGCACCGCCGCATCCAGCTGCTTCCAGCCGGTCTGCGTGACCGCGGGACTGTGGTCCAGACTCTCCGGTTTCATCAGGTCATCCGGCGAGCCGCAGGTGTACGACACCACGGCCGCGTATCGGCTCAGATCGCCGTCGAAGACCCGCCCGTCCTTGGTGCACTCAACCTCACAGTCGAGCTGCCGGGCCAGCCTGGTGAAAGTCCGCTCGCCGAACGACAGCTCGTCCCCCTCCCGATGCACAACCGAATGCTCGAACAACACACTCCGGCTGAAAAACAGGATCTTGCGGGAACCGGCCGACCGGGCCTGCACGCACTGCGCCGCAAGCGGCCACCCGAGCACCGCCGCGCCGAGCGTCTGGAGCGCTTGACGTCGTTCCATGAGCGTGACCTCCTGGGACTGGGATGTGACCTCCTGGATAATGAGCCTGCTGTTATCCTGTCACACGCCCAGGCGCGATGCAATCGCCCGTCACACAAGCTGCGGACGGCCTGGGAGATGTCGCGGAACACCCGCAGCGCCGGGGCGCCCCGGAACCCCAGAAAAAGCAGCGCCGGAAACAGAAACAGAAAAAGTGCGCCCCGTTCCAGGACACACTCCGAGAAAAATATCCGCCGCGCTGTGATGAGTACGCCCTACAGGAGTCGAACCTGTAACCTTCGGCTCCGTAGGCCGACGCTCTATCCAATTGAGCTAAGGGCGCACATGGATCGTCGCGGCAGGCCGTTGGCCGGTCACTCTCCCCGCGACCCCAATTATCCTAACAAGTCGAACGCGGATTAGGAACCCCGGACGAGCGCACCTTCCAGCTGCAGGAGTTGCCGTTTCATGTCCAGACCTTGCGGGGCGGAAAAGCCGCCCAGCTTGCCACTGGCCCCCACGACTCGGTGACAGGGCACGATGAGCGGCACACGATTGGCCGCCAGGACGTTGCCGACCGCACGCGCGGCGCCCGGGAAGCCGGCCCGCGCGGCCAGCTGGCTGTAGGTGGATACCTGCCCGCGTGGAATCCGCCGGCACTGTTCGAGCACCGCGCGCTGAAACGCCGTCCGGTCGCTCAGGTCCAGTTCCACATCCAGGAAATCGTCGGGGGTGCCGACGGCCAGGGCCTGGAGCCGTTCGACGAGATCCCGCAGGGTCGATTCCAGCCTATCGAGCCTCTGGACAGCGGCCACCAGCCGGCCGACCGCGGCGAGCGCCGCCTGGCGGCACGGATGACCGAACGCGATCCGATGCACCCGCCCCTCGTGCCAGACGACAGCCATCCAGCCGAGGTTGCTGGGAAACACGGCCGCACGAAGCGCCGGCACCGGCGCCCCCACTCGACTCATGATTCTGGATCCTCCACGTAGAGCATAGCACGCGGGTCCGGGGCACACACTACGCGGGTGGCGCACACCGGCCGTCACATCGCACACGACCGGCACCCGCACCTCAACGCACAACACAGTCACAACCGGTCGGGGCGGCCGGCTTCGTCAGGCCTCGCCGTGGTTGCCCTCTTTGACAGCTCGAACACGGGGACCCTATACTGAGCTGAAGCAAGCCGCGGAAGTCGGATGGGCGGTCCCGGGACGCGCCCGCCGATGGAACTAAGGAGTCCTGCTGATGTGTCCTCTCGACACGCTGAGCGATGATTACTATGTCAACATGAATCTGAACACGGAAATGGACCTCCCGCAGAACCGCGAGAGCGTCCTGCATTTCTTTGAGCAGGTTCAGCGAATCTACCCGAAGATGCGGAATTTCTACTCGCGTGAGCGCGGCGAATACGTGCTGGAGGAGGAGAAGGACCGGGGGAGTTACCGGTGGACGACGGTGGAACTGCGGCGTGTGTGTTCCGGTCACGTCAATCCCCCCTCCGTGGATGAGGCGCTGCAACAGCATGCGCACATCCTGGACATCGTCCCCTACGCGTTGACCGTCACGCCGCTCGACTGCGAGTCGCTCAATGTGATGTTCGGGTTCGATTTCACCTATCGGGGAAACCACAACCAGCTGTTGGCGGAGGCGTTGGGGGTGGTGCCGGCTTTCGAGCGGCTGACCGAGATCCCCGGGGCATCGATTGTCGGGCACGAGCCGTCGCTGCAACTGGCGCTGGACGACGACTGCCGCGTGCAGTGCCGCCTGAGCTTCGAGACCCGCACGAGCGCTTATCATGTGCGTACGGGGGACTACCCGGACGAGCAGTTAAGCGTCTACCTGACCGCGCGCCGCTACGGGGGGCTGGATCCCAACGAAACGTACATTGACGTCATGCAGCGGCTGGCAACCGTCTGCCGCCGGCTGGTCGGCGACTGTATCGCCGAGCAGATCCTGCGGCCGTTGCAGGAAGCGATTGCCATTAAGTAGCCACCCGGGAAGTAGCCAGCCGCGCGATCAGCTCCGGTCGCTGGAGTCACGTCCGCGCCGGCGGGATCCGCGAGGCCGGTTCCGCCCGTTTCCCTCACGGCGCCGCAGTTCCATGTTGGTGGTCACCATCACGGAGATGGCTTCTTCCCAGGTCGGGATCTTTTTGTGCCTGCCACGGCTTGGCCTGTCGCGGCCCGACCTGTCGCGGTCCTCCCGGCTGGATTCCCGCTTGTCATCGTCGCTGTCATCGTCGCTGTCATCGTCACCCCGGATGTCGTCGTCGCTGTCGTCATCATCCCGGATATCATCATCCCGGATGTCATCGTCGCTGTCGTCGTCCAGGATGTCATGGTCGACTTCGCAGTCTTCCACCGGGCCGGTCGGGGCCGTCATCGCCTCCGGTTCGTCCGCCTCGTCGTCCTCAAAAGACGTTACATCGCGACGTGCGGCAGGGCGCCGTCGGCGGCGCACGCGGCGTCCCCGGTCGGG
The DNA here is from genome assembly GCA_012729315.1 of Planctomycetaceae bacterium. GTDB lineage: Bacteria > Planctomycetota > Planctomycetia > Pirellulales > Pirellulaceae > JAAYDI01. The sequence continues at coordinate 29,528 of JAAYDI010000212.1, read as the reverse complement.
ACGCACCGCCTCGTCGGTCGCATCAGCGTCCGCGGCTTCGCCGGCGTCGAACGTCGTCGCAGCGTCCAGGTCATCCGACGGCTCGCCGCCCGCGATCGACACGGGTCCGTCGGTGGGCGACTCGTCACGTTCCGCCGACTCCGGGCGACGGCGGCGACGGCGGCGACGGCTGGCGCGGCTGCCGCGTTCCTCGGAGGCCCTGCCGGCCACTCTGCGGCTGTCGCGCTCGGACTCCTCCGTTTCCGCAGACTCCTCTACCTCATCCATCTCGACATCCATCTCGACGCCCAACGCCCAGGCAGCTGCCGGCGCGGTGTCCATCACATCGTCCGGCGGCGCGGCGTCCGCGTCGACACACGGCGGCGTCACGTCTCGCTCCGGGTGGCTGTCACCGGCCGACCACGCCGACAGCGGCTCGCTCGGCACCGATTCCCAGGCCGCCGGCGCGGACGTCTCACTGGGGGCCTCAGGCGGCGTCGGCACGGCAATACCCAGCTCGCCGCACAACGCATTCCAGTCGCTGACCTGCCGTTCCCGCTGAGGGCGTTTGGGTTTCTGCTGCGATGGGGGTGGGAGCGGCGCAGTGTCGGCCGGAGCCGGCTCCGGCGCGGCCTCGTCAGCGGTCGGCTGCTCCGGCTCTGGAGGAACCACCGCGCCCAGCAGCGAAGCGATCATGTTCCAGCGACTTCGTCGATCGCTGCGATTGGCCTTGTCTTCGTTGGCTTTGTCTTCGTTGGCCTTGCCTTCGTCAGTCATACGATCCACCGTCCAGTCCCAGCCACACTCACAATCTGCCGAAGTGGCTCATTATACTGAGCGGCCAAGCTATTGGGCAGGCCATCTAGTTACTGCTTGGACGGGGGATGAAGACGCCATTGTCGGCGACGTCGAACAACGGGCGGAAGTAGTCGTTGCCGACTGACTTCCGGCTGCCGGGGTACCACACCAGAGTAATCCCGACATTCCAGGCTTCATCTAAATGCGCCACCCGGTTATTGCCGTCTTCGGGAATGAGATAGGTGAAGCCCGTCTTCAGCGCCCAGTTCTCCGTCAACGGCAGGTCGAAGTCAACGCCCACCAGGCCACCGCCGTTGCCTGTGAACCCGCCAAACACCCGCCCGTTGCCCCCCCCGACCGCCTCGAACCGGCGGCGGTAGAAGAAGGCAATCAGGTCGGTCGGCTCGTATTGCTCAATCACAGTCCGCTGCCGGCCTTGGCTCCACAATGTCGAGGCGACGTCGTTCGTCGTCACCCCGGCCGTGAAGAAGGAACCCAGTTCGTGGCACCGCGGGAAGACCCAGCTCAGTTCGCCACGCAGCTGGGTCAGGCTGAGGTCATCGTAGTACCATTTGTCGCTCAGAATGTCCACGACCAGACCGCCCTGCAGTCCCCAGTCCACGCGGCGGAACAGTCCAGCCGTGATGAATGACTGGTTGCGTGAATCTTCTGTGAACGAGGCCCCCGAGTAATTGCTGCTCACCCCCCGGTAACCGATCTGCAGTCCAAATGGCTGGCCCGGCAGGCACGGCGTGGGAGCCCCCCAGTTCAAACCGTAATGGAATCCGAAGCTGGCCGTCTGTCCCAGATTCAGAGGGCCACTGAACGCCTGTGCCCCGGCAAACAACTCGATGTTATCCAGCGCCAGAACGGGGCAGGGGATCAGGCACCCCGTGCAGGTGCTGCACCCACCGCACCCACCGCAGTCGGCGGCCATCGGCGCGCCACAGCAGTTGGCCCCGAACGAAGTGTCGGGCACCAGCTCGCGATCCACAACGAAATCGTCGTGCAACTCCACGTCCGGCGTCGGCTCGATCATCAGTTCCTCAACCGCCTGCGCACCCACCACGCGCTCGTGGGGCGGCACATATCCGCGTGGGATCGGGCGCGGCGCCCGGCTGCCGTACGAAAACGCGGCTGGCTGAGTGGTGCGCGCATACGTGCGCACTCCTGGCTGCCGGGGCAGCAGTCGGGGCGGCAACACGGCCGGTTCAACGTGCGCGGTCAGCTGCACGGATTCCGTTTCCGTCGCTGCGACCTGCTCCACCGATGCGGCTTCGCTGGCCTTCGGCGCCACGGATGCGGCTTCGCTGGCCTTCGGCGCCGCGGACGCTCGCAGCGGATTGCTCGGTATCGCCTGACCATGCACCGGGCTCCAGCCTCCGACAACCAGGCACGCAAGGCCAACTGCAATCAAGCAGCTCTGACACCGATACAAGACGTTCATCGAAGCGTCCCTCAATTGGTTGCGCGGCGGAGCAAGGCGGACACCGTGTGGCGCCTTACCTTCAGCGACTTTATCGGACGCCCTACATCCGGAACTTTCGTCAAAAACGCACTAATCCAAAAACCAAACCCCGACCTCCAGGCCTGCGCAGTCACCCCCACTCAACACTGATTGCCTGGACAGGCAAACTGGCTTGTTTGGGGATATCAGGAAAGATGGTGGCCCGTGCTCTGGACGAAAAGCTAACGCATCAGCACGCGGCTCATTTCCAAGGTAGGGCGTCTTGTCCCGAGTGTCCGCTTGCCCGCTGTTCTTTACCGCGAAGCGGTTACACTCCGCAGCCCAGGGTCGCTGCGCAGCGGCGCACCCTGGGTTCCGTACCGATTTCGCACGATACGCCGAAGGCGTTTCACAAAGGGATAGTCAGTGAAGCCACCCCATCGGAAACAGACGATCGAAGACAGACACTCTGACTCCTCGCGACTCGGCGGCGCAGGCCAAACACGACGTCACGCGAGGTCCATTGCGGCCTCGGTGGCCGCGGGTCAATTGGCTACCTCACGGCTCGGCCACTCGATTGCGGACGATTCCCCACCCAGGGTGCGCCGCGAAACGCGGCGACCCTGGGCTTTGGAGTGTAACGCCTTCGGCGTACTCGGAGCCTCGGCATGACATTGGCGCGTTCCCACAAAAGGGCTGTAGCAGTGTGCTGTAGTGTAAGCTACAGAGTAATGCAACGGCGCGCGGCGGCCGGCAGACCACTACCCGACCGCCACCCAGCCAGCCACCCCCCTAGTGAGCACCGTCTGTCACACAGCAGCGGCAATTGGCCCCCGCCACTGGTGCGTCGATGCATGGCCGCATCTGGTACCGGCAGGGGCGTTGGGCGGAACGGTCATGTGAGTAGCATAGTGACGGCTCGCATGGTATCTTCAATTCGACGAAGTTGTGGCAGCCGGACCGTGACGGCCCGGTTGCTCCGCGAAACCAAAGTCGGAGGATACACGATGCCAATCGTCTTGATTGTTGACGATTCGGAGGTGGATCGCCGGTTGGTCGGAGGTTTACTGCCGAAGGACCTCGACTGGCTGGTTGAATTCGCCGACAACGGTGTCGAAGCGCTGGAGAAGATGCGGCTCTCATTACCGGATGTCGTGATCACTGACATGATGATGCCGGAGATGGACGGGATGGAGCTGGTGAGCAACATCAGCATGGACTACCCGCACATTCCGGTCATCCTGATCACGGGCCACGGCAACGAGTCGTTGGCAGTGGAGGCCTTGGAGAAGGGTGCGACGAGCTACGTGCCCAAGCAGTTTCTGGCGGACAAGCTGCAGGAGACGGTGGAGCAGGTGTTGGCTGTCTCCAAAGCGGATCGCAGCTATTCGCGGCTCTTCAGTCGCCTCCAGAACACCCAGTACCGGTTCGCGCTGGACAACGATCCGGCGTTGATCCCGCCGCTGGTCGACCTGCTGCAACAGACGCTGGCCGACATGCGCTGCTGCGACGCCACGGGGCGGATGCACGCCGGGATCGCGTTGGAAGAGGCGATGTTCAACGCCATGCTGGCCGGGAATCTGGAGATGGATCGCGAGCAGGTTTTGGAGGCGCGGGGCCAGTTGCGGCAAGGCTACGTCTCGCAGCTGGTCAAGGAGCGTCGCTCCCAGGAGCCGTATGCGGGACGCGTGACGGAGGTGAAGGCCGACATTTCGCTGGACCAGGCCGTGTTCATCATTCGTGATCAGGGGAGCGGTTTTGATATCGCACGTGTGCCCAACCGTCACGACCCGGAAACGCTGGACCAGCTTGAGGGGCGTGGCCTGGTGCTGATGATGAACTTCATGGACGAAGTGCGTTTCAACGAGGTGGGCAACGAGGTCACGATGGTCATGCGGTGCCGGCGGGATTGTGCGGTGCCCCCGGTGGTCCCCAACGCACCCGGGTTCCCACCCGGGTTCAAGCTGTAGGTGCTCATGAGTACGGCTTCCCACCAACTGTGTGCCGGGCCGCTGCGCTGCGGCCTGTTGCTGCTGTTCCTCTTCGCCTTGCCGTCCACGATGCGCGCCGAGGAGGCGCAGGAGGCCGAGGAGGCTGGTTACCGGCTGCCGCTGGTGCTCGGGCCGCATGCCACCCCCTGGAAGTTGCTGGCCGGCACCCTCGCGCGCGACGCTGCGCGCCTGGAACTGCGTGGCGGCACACAGCTGGTCGTCAGCGACTATCGGTTCGGCGACTGCGTCTGGGAAATGGACTACTGCATGCTGGGACCGCAGCCGGTCGAACCGATTTTCTACTTCCGCGCCGACATGGCACCCGGCGGCGCAGCGGTGTGCGGCCCCGCCGCCCGCTTGCGCCAACCTGCGGCCGCCCCCCGCGCGCGGTGGCGGCGTACGTCGCGCGGCCAGGCAACCTGCCCGACGTGGCACCATCTGCGGATCGAATTGTGCGGCAACTGCGCGACCACGACGGTCAACGGGACGCGTGTCAGTTCCATCACGTGCGGCGACCGGACGGACGGATTGCTGGCCATCGGCGTTGCCGGCGATTCCCAATCGTCGCTCGCCGTGTCGCACATGCAGGTGACCGAGACCGGGTTCACCTCGCTGTTCAATGGCAGCGATCTGAGTGGCTGGGAAGGTGCCGACGCCGATGCCGCCCGCTGCTGGCGAGCGGCGGAGGGGCTGCTCGAATGCACCGGGCAGGAGGGTCCGTGGCTGCGCAGCAGCGCGCAGTACAGCGATTTCCGGTTGCGTCTGGAGTATCGCGTGCAGGCAGGGGGCAATTCGGGCGTGTACGTGCGCGTACCGAGCGACGGAAACCATCACGGTCCCGGATCCGGGATCGAGGTCCAGATCCTGGACGACAGCGCGCCCCGCTACAGCGATCTGAAGCCCTACCAGTTCACCGCCAGTCTCTACGCCATTGCCCCCGCAGCACAAGGCACGGCCCGACCGCCCGGCATGTGGAACTCGCTCGAGATCTGCTGCGTCGGTCACCACTACACCATCACGCACAACGGCCAGGTTGTGCTGGACGCGACCGAGCACACATTCCCGGCGTTGGCCGAACGTCTGACACGCGGCTTCATCGGACTGCAGAATCACAGCGAAGCGGTATGGTTTCGCCATCTCCGCATCGCGTCTCCCTGATCGCGCCGCCGAGGCACACCCCGGTCCCGTCTTTACAAGCGCTCGAAGAGGTCAAACAATGGGTGGCCATTGTGTGGACGCTGAAACTCTCCGGGTGCGCCGAGGGTAGTCGCCCATAGCCAGGCGTCGTTCGTTTCCGACATTCAGGTGGGAGAAAGTCATGCTGCGCGTAATTCAGTCCCGAATGCTGCCACGTCTGTTTGTGTTCGTGCTCTCCGCCGTACTCGCCGTACTGCCGTTGGGCGCGCCATGCTCGGCGCAAGCCGCCGATGCGCTGCAGGACACGACTTCGTTGGCCTTCGTGCCCGACGACGTCGCATTCTACGCGGCCGGGCTGCGGATGCGCGAAGTGTACGACAAGATCGCCACCAGCCAGGCGATCGCTAAGCTCCAGCAACTCCCGATCGTACAGTCCGGCTGGAACATGGTGCTGACGCAGTGGCAGGACCCCCAGCTTCCCCAGCTTGCCGCACTCAAGATGGCGGTCGAGCAACCGGCCAATCAGCAGCTGCTTGCGATGCTCAAAGACGCCGTCTCACAGGAGCTCTTCGTGTACGGTGGAGCCGATTTCGGCGACGCGCTGGCGTTGATCGACGAGATCAATGCGGCATCGCAGGCGGCTCAGATGGAGGCTCTGGCCAACGGCGAGTTCGACGACATACAGGCAGCTCAGTTCAGCCGGGTACTGGAAGTGCTCAACAGCAAGGGGGACCAGCTTACGGTCCCAGTGCTGATGATCGGGGCGAAGCTCAGCGATCCGGAGGCGGCCACCGCGCAGATCAAGCGGCTGGAGGAATGGCTGACCGCTACGGTGATGGGAATGCAGGAGCGTGTGACGCGCGAGAAGATCGGCAATGCGGAGTTCCTGACACTGCGTCTTGACGGCTCATTGGTGCCCTGGCTGTTGATTCTGCAGCACGCGCAGGGAGTCGATCCGGAGCAGGTGCAGCAGATGATGACCAGGCTGTCGACGATCCAGTTGGTGATCTCGATCGGCGTGCGCGACAAATACCTGATCGTGTCGCTCGGCGCAGACAACAAGCATCTGGCACAACTCGGCCAGGGATCGTTGTTGTACAGCCGCAGTGAGATGGCGCCGCTCCGGAAGGCCACGGACAAGGCGATCATTCAGGTGTCGTATGCCAGTGCGGCGTTTACGGCGCAGGCCAGCGGAGTGGAGGGCCAGATCGATCAGCTCAGCGCGCTGATCAGCCAAGTGCTGCCGATGGCCGGGTTGAGCGAGGAGTTGGAAGAGGAATTGGCCGCCGACCTCGACAAGATGACGGAATACCTCCAGACGAAGGCCGTCCAGCCGGGTGCGCAGTCGGCCTACAGCTATTTGACACCGGAAGGGGTGGAGACCTTTGCGTATTCCTGGACCACGGAGAGCGCCTTGGACGCCTCCAAGAATCTGACCATACTCAACTACGTCGGTGGCGACCCGATCGCCTTCTGGGCGGCGCGGGGCAAGTCCGATCCCGAACAGCTGGACGTCCTGGTGCAGCTGGTATCGCGCGCTGTGTATTACGCCGAGAGGATCCTGGCCGAGAATGGCGACCTGGGGCAACGTGAGGCGTTCGAAAAGTTGCGCGAGGAGCTGCAGCCGTATTTTGCTCAGCTGGCGCAGGTGACCCAGGACAAGTTGCTGCCTGCCTTTGCCGACGGCCAGATCGCCCTGGTACTGGACGCGAAGTCGACCAGCCCGGCGTGGCATGCCGCCATGCCGCCATCCGACACGGCCTTGCCGATGCTGGAGATCGGGATGGCCATGGGCGTCAGCGATGCGGGGCTCGTGCGTTCGGCCTTCAGTGACTACCTCCGGATCGCCCAGCAGATCTGGGACAAGCTCCACGAGCTCTCGGTCGGTGAACTGGAGGACGCGTTTCCGCAGGAAATCCCCGCCCGGACGCTGACCAAGCCCCAGTCCAAGGACATCTCGGGCGGCACGGTGTACTACTATCCCCTGCCGGCCGAGACCGGCCTGGACGCGCAGCTGGCCCTCAACGCCGGACTCTCCAACCGGGTCATGGTCACGTCCTACCTGCCACGTTTCACCGCGCGGCTGATCGCCGACACATCGCTGCAGGGGCAGGGCCCGCTGGCTAACATCAATCGGCCGTTGGCGGCCGCCGGGCATCTGGACTTCGCCCGCCTGATCGCGGCGCTCCAACCGTGGATCGACTACGGTCTGAAGCTGCAGCAGGACCAGGATCTCGACGCCGAGCCGGACGATGAGGACCCGATGGGCGACATCTCGCAGCAGGTGCACGACGTGCTGGAGGTGCTCCAGTGCTTCCAAGGGATCTACCTCGTGACGTATGAAGAGGACAACGCGATGGTTACCCATTCGCAATGCCGCTTCACGGATCTCCCGTAAACGGCAGCGGCGCGAAGGCAGGTCGACGCACAGAAAACGGGCACGCGCCCCAGTGGAGCGCGTGCCCGTCGTGATCTGCTGGTCAGGCACTCTCAGGCCTGATTCCAGCGCTGGAACACTTCGTCGACGGCGGACCGTGCTGCATCGCGCACATCGACGGCCGCCTGGGACAGTAGGTCGTCCAGGGACAGGGTGTCCAGGAGTCCCGGCTCTTGAGCCGCTTCAAGGTACTCGCGCAGCGCTTCGTCCCCGACCGATTCGAGCCACAGCTCCTGCGCGGCAAACGGCAGGTACCCGACGGATGCCGTGTAGCCGACCACGGCCGCCTGCGGGTTGGCCACCGCGGTCTGGACCACCGTGATGCCCGCTCCGCGGATCGCGTCCCCCAGAACCACCACGTTGGCGAGTGCGGACTCACCGGCCCACGGCGTGGTGTCGTCGAGCACGTTGTCGAGCGCCACAGCGGCCGAGTTATACGCGGCCGCGCCCTGCAACTCTCCTTCCGCTTCGCCACCGCCGGAATTCCTGTTCAAGTAGTTGATCACTATCAGCGGATCGATCGGTGACAGGAATCCGTCCATGTTGACATCCAGATAGGGCTGGGACGTGGCCAGGCCGGAGAGGCGTCCCCCGCCGTCCTGGTTGAGGCGATTGATCACCAGGAGCGCATCGAGCGGGGTAACAAACCCATCGTCGTTGACGTCCAGCGGCAGGTGGAGATTGGTGTGCAGGTTGCCACCCGGCTTGCTGACGCTGCCGCCACCCGTCACCGGCGGATCGAAGTTGCCCACCACTGGCAGGGCGTAATCATCGCCGAACTTGGCGTACATGTCAGGTCCAAACGGAACCGGCGTGAACGTCACACGGTGGCCGCCCGTGATCGGATCCACCTCGATCCGATCGAGCACCGAAGCGCCGTTGGAGACCAGGAAGTTCCACTCGCCGGCTTCCCGGGGGAGCGTACCAGACCGGTCGGGATCCCAGACGCCGAAGTCGTCAAACCCGTCTTGATCCATATCCGCGGCAACCGGCCGGGCACGCACGCCGATATAGCCGTACGTAAAGGTGTGGTCGGCCACGCCGTCCCACCCGCGCAGCACCCCGTTGGCCAGGTCGACCTGGAACCGGTCGTCCGTCAGGGTCGCCAGGTCGTCGAATCCGTCGCCGTCGAAGTCGCCCACGATCGGATAGCCGCGCATGGCTGTCACCAGCGCCGTGTCCGCGTCGACCCGATAGTCGTGGTTCCGATCGAAGTACCAGGTCGTGCCGGTGAACAGAGCGACCTCGTCACCGTTGGCGACATTGCCGTCGAATTCCCCGGCGACCGGCAGGCCGTTGATATTCAACGGGTCGATCTGCTCAATGTCCGCGACACCGTTGTTGTCGGTGTCCACCAGCCACCGCCAGACCTTCCCCACCTTGCCGTAGACGGCCAGCTTGTCGAAGCCATCGGCCACGTCCCCCGGCAACGCGGAGAAGTTGCCGGCAAACACATCGTCGCTGGTGTAACCCAGCTGATAGATGATGTCCCGGTTGGTGTAATCGGCGTTTGTGGGATCGAAGGTCATATTGCCGTTCGTGTCGACCCACACGTTGCCCGCCGCCCACACACCGATCTCCGGCCGGCTGTCGATGGTGAAGCGTGCCACGAAGTCGCCGCCCGGTACCCGGTCACCGGTCGGGAACAGCACCGTCTCGTGCGGCTCATCCGCATTCGACTCGCCATCCAGCCTGTTGCAGGCCGGATCCATCAATTCGTCCGCCACGATCAGGGTGTAGCGGTCGTCGGGCAGCGGGTCGACAAACGTGATCACGATGCTGCCCGTCGCCGGCGCCCCGCCGACCACCGGTGCGGTGACGAACGCGACCGACTCGATCGGGATGATGCCATTCGCATCGCCCACCACCTGGAAGTATCCCGGGTGGGTGGCGATCGCGGCCACCAGGGCCGGGTGCAGGAGGTCGGGCGACTCGCGATTGGACAGGTCGCGCACGTTGATCGTCAGGCTGTCGACCAGCGGCGTGGGGCCAGACGTGCTGGGCTTCGGATCGAACAGATCGTATGTCGGGTCGCTCGTCACGATCACACTCGTGATCTGCGGTCCCTGCGTGTCCAGGAAGAACCGCGCGACGAACGCCTCGGACTCCGGTGTGACGTTGCCCGCCAGATCCTCAGCCGTGCCGAAGATCGTCCGCAACCCGTCGTAGGGCAGCCCCAGAGCCGGATCGTTGAGATCCACCGGGGTGGTGAACGTGTAGTAACCGTTCGGGAACTGATTGTTGCCGTCATACGGCACGGCCACGGTTTCACCCAGCAGCCGGTCGACATCCAGTTCCAGCGTACCGTTGGCGTTGAGATCCAGGTAGAAACGGACGATCGAGTTCGCCTCGGCGTAGCCATGGAACGACGGGGACGTGTTGTTAGTGACGTGGTCCGGAGCGTACGGGCACAGGCCATCGTCGACCAGGTCGAGCGAACTGATGAGAGGAATCTCCGTGTCGATGACGATCTCCAGCGCCGCGCTGCGCGCGCCGTATCCGCGTTGGGTGGGCGTGGCCGGATCGATGATCTCCACCCGCGCCGAGATGAAATGGCTGCCGTCCACCAGATCCACGGCGTCCGGCACGACCGCATCGTCGAAGTCGAACACATAGACCCCCTCGACCGCCCCGGGTAGCGCGTACCCGATGACGGTCTGCGGGCTGACCCCCGGCTGCTGCGGATCACCTTCCACATAGATGGCCACGCGGAACCCGGCAGCGGTGGAAGCGGGATCCAGTGACGGGTTGAAGGGAATCGCAATCACTTCGTCCGGCGGCGAGCCGTCCGTGCCATTGCCGGGCAGATCGTGCCGCAGGATACCGTCATCCAGCCGCACGATGATGGCCGGCGAGTTGTCGGCCGTCACGTCGTCCAGATGCGAACGCCCCGTATCGCTGTTGCTGGCCGGCGGATCCTGAGTGGTGTCGTAGCCGGGATCGACCGGCAGATCGACCAGCTCGATGCCATACGGCACCGGCAGGGCGGTGTGGAGGATGGTCATATCGTAGCCGTTGATCACATCCGCCGTGGCGCCGAACACACGCACGTAGTACGATTGCCCGGCCACGGCCGGGATACGGACGCGCGCGTCCGGCGTCGCATCCGCGTTGCCGAACGTGCCGGCCCCCCCGATCACATTCCCGTTCCCGTCAACCACTTCGACGTTCAGATCGCCACCGGCGGGAAAGAGCCCCGCGTCATAGATGTGGAAGTGGACCAGGACGTCCAGGATCCCGGTCTCGGCCGCCACCACGCGGTAGTAATCCTGATCGGCCGGCACCCCGAGATGCTCGTTGCCATGCGGGAAGATCGACAGGTCCCGCACATTGAGCGCCGCGCCTGATCCCAGGTACGTGGCCGTCTGGCGGAACTCGTTCGACTCGTACCGGTCCGGGCCGAGGATCAGCAGGTTGTCGCCCCCCGCGACGTGCGGTGCGACAATCTCCACGTTCTCGTAGGCGATGCCGGGGGTCCGCACGCCGCTGCGATAGGTCTGCACCGTGCCGGCATCCGGCACGCGGCCGCGACCGACCACCACGAAGTCGTCGGCGCCGAGCTGAACCGGGTTGCCCGCCGCGTCCAGATCGGCGATCACCAGCGCGTCACCGGTGTACGGCGCGCCGCCGTCGACGTTGACGAACAGGCCCGCGCCGGCGGCCTGGGCCGGTGCCACGAGAATCGTGTCGCTGCCGCCGCCACTCAACACGTTGACCAACAGGCTGTTGTCCGCGCGGCCGATCACGCTGATCGTGTCCGCGCCTCCCAGTGTGTCCAGGGTCACCGTGTCAAACCCCTGGAAGTCCCGCACCCGGTAGAGAATCGGCTCCAGCGGATTGACCGGGTTGGCATCACTGACCACCACCAGCGGGTGCGCCACGTCGCCCGCCGCGGAAAAATCAGCGATCACCCGGTCGTCGCCGCTGGTGCCCGGATTGTCCGCGTTGGTGCCCTGGAGCCGCAGCGTGTCCGTGTCGCTCAGATCGCCGTCGTCATCGAGCACGATCAGATCCAGGTTAGTGCTGTAGCTGATCGCCACAATGGGCGTGCCGAAGGCGCCGTTCGTGACGCGCACCTCACCACGCTCGGCACCCGACGGCCGGACCACGATGTCTTCCGACACGCCGACATGCTGGACCGTGTGGTAGATCAGCAGATCGGCCGCCGCGCCGTCGTCCTGGACCGGATTACCTTCGTCGAACCGCACGTCGATGCCCCACCCTGCCGGCGTGTTGTCGGCATAGGGGGTGAGTTCCAGCGTGTCGATGTCGTCCGGGCCGACGCTGGGCGTGCCCGGCGCCGGGTTCCGGTCGTCCCCGAAAACGTTCAAGAACACGACGTTCCGGAACCCGATCGGCGCGCTGCCGTTGATCATCAGGAAGAACTCGTTGGCGCCATCGGTGTCGATCTCAAACCGCGGATCGGCCACGGCGCCCGTCGGATTGAAGGCCGGATTGCCCGCCAGCGCACCGAGTGCGGGCAGCGTCGAATCGACATCCGCGCCCACCACCACGAAGTGATCGTTCTGATCGACTTCCGGATCGTTGTTGTCGCCGATCAGATTCACGGTCTGACTGGTCAGACCGGGCGTCAGCACCACGTCCTCGATCGAACTCCAGGTGAGCGCCTTGGACAGCAAGCCCGAGGCTGGATCGGACGTCGTGATCGTCACCGCGGGGGGAACCGCCTTGTCGCTGTAAACATTGATCTCCCCCACAGTCGTGAGCGACAACCGATCCCCTTGCGGCGCAAATGCCGGGTCCGGATCGCCACCGTTGATCCTGATGGCGATGTCGTACGACTGCAGAGCCGTGATGTCGTCCGCGACACCCGAGGACGACGGCAAGGCCTCGGAACCGGTGTTGACGATCAGGCCGGGCGTCAAGCTGTCTGCCACCTGCCGGAAGCTGGCCGTGTTGATGTTCACGGCAACCAGCGGTCCGGCCACGGCGTTCTGGATGGCGACCAGCGCGTCGGTCACGATGATGCCGTCGTAGGCGTTGCCGGTGCCCCAGCCGGAAATAATGACGCCGGCCCCCAGCAGGCCGAACGGCGCCACGGTCGTCGCCGGGTCGACGAGATCCAGCTCGCTCGGGGCGTAGACGTACAACTGGTCGCCATTGACGGCGCCGTTGCCGTCCACGCTCAGGCCGGTCTGGGCCAGGCCTTCGATCAGGATGTCGGGACCGGCCCCGCCCCCGGCCAGACCCGGGTACGCGGCGGTAAACGCGTCCGCATCGGCCGGGCCACCCCACGGGTTTCCATTCAGGAACGCGAGCACCGCACTGGCCGACAGGGGCGCGACTGTCAGATCGTCGTCACCCGCCGTGCCGAAGAGCGTCACGACGTCGTCGTGGGCCGCGTCACCGGTCCACAGCACCTGCTCGGTCGTCGTGATCTGCAACGGCGCGCCGCCGTCGATGTCCAGCACCAGATCGCCGCTGCTGGCGGACTGATACGTCCAGGCCATCGTGCGGGCTCCACCGCCGTCCCTCACGCTCACCGTGTCGCGACTGCTCGTATTGTTGTCGTCCGCCCCCCCGTCGATCTGGACACTGCTGCCGACGACAGTCGCCCCCGTGGCCAGGGACACGTTGAACAGGTCCACCCCCGCGTCGCCTCGGAACACGTGCCGCGCGTCGGGGACCAGCTGGTCCGCCTGAATGTGAAAGGTGTCCGCCCCGGCATCGCCGTGAACGATCAGCGCGTCCAAGGCATCATCGGTTGAGAGCGGCGCGATGTTCACCGTGATCAGGTCGTCTCCGCCGAGCGCATTGACCGTCACCTCAACCTTGTTGCGGAACTGGATGGACTCGGCCAGCCCGCCGAAGTTCACTTCGTAGGTCGTCTCCCGTGCCAACGTCACCGGGTCGGGTACCGTCGACAGCGCACCATCCACCACATTGATGACGTTCGCATCGATCGTGTCGTCAATCGCCAACGTTGCCGCCGGCACGAGATCCTCGACCGGCTCCAGACCGGTGAACGCAATCTGCACCGCACCATCGTTGTAGGACAGGAGTCCGGCATGGCCGGTGGCGGTACTCGGGGCCGTCGTGTAATGGCCGTGCATCTCTACCCCAGGATCGCCGGTATGGATGAGCCGATCGCTCGCGCCGGTGCCCCCTTCGTACTGGATCGGCACCGTCACCAGGCCGTTCGACTGATCGACGATCAGGATGTCGCTCCCCCCGCGGGCGTCGATGGTGACCAGATCCAGCGCCGCCAGCTCGACCCGTCCGAGCAGGACGCCGTTGAGCGTCACTTCCAGCAGCGGCGATTCGAGCAACGGATGGTCGGTATCAGCGCCGGTATAGAGCGTCAGGACGAACGTGTCGTCCTGATCGGCGAAGTCGCGATCGCCCACCAGCGGCAGGACGCGGTTCGTCAATGCCAGCATGGCGTCGAGCGACTGGATCAGGCCGTGGCCGGTCACGTAGTCAAATCCGGCCTCCCCGATGTCGGTGGCCGAGTCGACGAGAGTCGTCCGTATCTCGGCCGGAGTGAGCGTTGTCTGGTACTGCAGCAGCAGCGCGGCAACAGCCGCGGCGTTCGGGGCGGACGCGGACGTGCCGACCAGTGGAGCGAAGCCGGGCACCGAAGTAGTGACCTGGTCCACGGCCGTCAGGTCCGGCTTTTCGATCAACTGGAGCCCGATCGGATTGCCGGCTGCGTCCCGCGTGCGGGTGACCGGTCCCTGCGCCGTATAGGATGCCGGCGTGGTCGGCGTCTGCCAACTGGTCGCCGCCACGCTGATCGCCTGCTCTGTGCCGTTGTGACCCGGGTTGTGCGGATTGTTGAACGCGCCCGCCACGTCCAGGTGCTCGACCACCGTTGGCGCGTTGAAGCCGATCCACTTGAAGCGGGCCGCATCCGTACCACTGAACCGCTGGATCACCAGTTGCGCCGTGATCGGTGCCCCCGAGAGATTGTTGTAGTGCAGGAACTCACGCGGCTCGCCGTTGGCGATGCTGAACTCCAGTCCCGCATCCAGCACCGCAGTGCCATCCGCATTGACCAACCACACGTCCATATCCGACGTCACCGCTCCGAACGGATCATCCCACTGGAAGACGATGTCCGTCACCCCCGGCGCCAACGTGATGGTCTGCGTCACATCGTCCGCGCCGTTCCAGTCGTGATAGACGCCGGCGCCAATTTCCACCAGGTCTGGAAATGGATCACTGTAGGCCTTCAAGTTCGTCGCCGCTTCGTAACCGCTCCGCCCCCAATCGCCGGCAGAACTGAAGTAGGTCACACCCGCGGCGACTGCCGCCTGCACCGCCTGGGCGGCCAGCCCGTCCTGGAAGAACGGCTCGGTCGACAGACCGTTCAGGTCGTCCACAATGATGTCCGCACCGTTGGCGACAAGGGTGGCAATGGCAGCCGCCATCGCCGCGTCACCGCCTGCTCCAGAGGCGAACGCCAGATCGGCGCCCGGCGCGATGTCGTGAATCAGCTCCAGCATCGCCCGCCCTTCGTCCAGCCCGTCAACCGGCCCCTCCAGATACACCGGAATCCCCGCCGGCAGATCCCCCGACGCCACCGAATCGGCCAGCCCGCCCGCCACACGCGAGACGCTGTCGGAGATCACACCGACGGTCACTCCCGTGCCGTCCACGTCGAACAGACCCTTCGTGTAATCCGCCAGCAACACCCACTCGGCCTCGTTCGCCGCCGATCCCTGACCGTCCGTCGGGTCCAGAAAAGTCACAGGCATCACCGACGCAACCCCCGTCGCCGTGGCGATTGCGCCCAGCGCCCCCAGCGGCAGGTAGCCTTCGATCACGCCCCCTTCGGAGTTACTGGCCGCCACGGCAAACCCGGCACCCTGCAACAGGTCCAACACGCTGCCAAAATCGCCCGCGACTCGCACGGTCGAATACACCGCGTCCCCCTGTACCCACAGGTTCTTCGCACTCGCACTGCTCGATGTGTCGAACGCTCCCGCCGCACCGCCCGCTGCCACGTGCTGCAGATACTCTTCGTGCAGCGTGCGCAGATCCATCCCCACGTTGGGATACAGCCCGTCGTACGTCGCCAGCAACAGGCGAGGTTCCAGTGACTCCACGCGCGCATCGCGCGCCATCCGGCGATGCCACGCCCACTGACGCGCTTCACGACGCGCCTTCAGACGACTCTTCCGGCCTACGCGCGACGAAACACTTCGATCATCAGCAGTTCGGTGATTCACGGGAGATTCCTCCAAATAGGCAACGGCCGCAACGCGAGCACCGCACTTCTTTGCACAAGCGAACAGGGCATCAGATCCATTGCCTCAATACCGGCGCGCAGCACAGACACGGCCAACAGGAACGGAAGACAGAGCAAATGCGCCAAGTGGAAAATATAGGGGGGATGGTAATGCTTTGCGGCGCGATAGTCAACAACTGCCATGGCGATTGAAAACATGCGGGCTCGCGCCCCAGGGACGCGCTGGAAGGCTCCGAGGGAATGCCGGAGCAGTCGCTGACGATAGCCAGGCAGCCGCCATCGCGTGGCCCAAAGACCAGGCTGCCAAAAGAGGTGGTTGGGCACGTCCCGCAAGCGTATTGAACAGTCTTGGCGCAACGGCGTCTATCAGTTTGTTGAATCTGCCAGCAGCCAACTGCTTTATCCAGCACCCAGCTGGGGAAGCGATGGGGGCTGTGTCGAGGTAGTGTGCGCGACACCGCAAAATGCGCAGCGGCGGGCGACAGGAGGAATTGCGGCGCGGGGAATCCAGAGTCGCGCTGGCTCAGCCGGGGTGAGGACGCACAGCGCAGATCAGGTGATCCGGCCATGTGATGCGGTGCGGCGGTTCCTGCGCGCCAGACAGATGCGGTCCGGAATGCGCCACACCTCTATGCCAAGAAACAACAGGAGCCGGTCGATGACCGGCTCCCATTCGTGCGATGAATTACAATCTGTGTGTGTGTGTGTGTGTGCGTGTGTGTGTGTGTCTGGCTCTGATCTAGAAGCGGCCTTCACACCGCAGGACCAGGCCATCGAAGGACATGTTGTCACCCAGTCCGACGACGTTGTTGTTCTGGACGGCGCTGATCCACTCGTCGGTTTTCACGCAGTTGTACCAGGCGCTGATCATGTAGCCGCCGGTGATCCGCCACGTGCCGCAGCGACTCTGCCAACCAGCTCCCACTTCCAGGTCCAGCATCGGAACGATACGACCGGCCTCCCAGCTGGTATCGACCACGGACGGATCAAAGCTTTGTCCTTGCCGATAGTCCGCAGTGAACTCACCGGCGACGAAGCTGCCGTGCGTCTTGCCGTAGACCAGCCAGCGCCGGCTGGCGGTGTAGCGTTCGCCTTCCAGGCCGATCCGCAGGCCGGCACCGTAGAAGTCGATTTCGGTGATCAACGTTTCGTTGCCCGTCCCGTTGAAGATCGCGGCGAAGTCCTGATCGAATTCGGCCACGCGCACACCGGCCAGGAACGTCACGTTGTGCCTGTCGTCGCAGCTCAGCGCGCGGCGATAGTCCACGTCGAGGAATTGGAAGCCGATATCATGACTGGCTTCGGCAGTCAGAAAATCCTGCGCGGCGGACAATGTGGCCGGATGGAAGACCACGGCGCGGACCACATTCGGCGCGTCGGTGCCGACCATGTCCGAAGACTCCGAGTCGAAATACGTGTACTGCGCCGTCACGCTGCTCCAGCCGTCCAGCACATAGTTGACGCCGAAACGGAAACCGGGGTTGTGATCCTGGTCCACGACACCGTACCGGCCTATCTGAATTGGAAAGGTGGGTGGGGGCCCGATGATCGGACCGTCGATCGGAACACCGTACGCCACTTCGGAGTTGCGTGCCCGCAGGTACAGAAACTCTCCAAACACAGCGATCTTGTGATTCCAGCAGTTGCACCCGCAGGCGCACTGCATGCACTCGGGTTGACCACAGCCGTTGCAGTCAGCTGCGGGTGGTACCGCCGCTGCGCCTGCCTCCTGGCCGACGTCATACGTGGCCGGCATAGCAGGCGTGTAGGGCACTGGATAACCCACGGGAGCAACAGCCGGGTAGCCGCCCATCATCGGGTATGGAGACATTTGCTGAGCGGACAATTGCTGTCCGCCAACGAACAGAACGGCAGACGCCGCAACCGTGACCAGGACTCGCAATCTCATGGAATATATCCCCCCCATGTGCATTTGCCCGATAAAACCCATCGACCGGAATCGACACTAAATCAAGCCCACCGGGCGTGCGCGATAAACTCGCCGCAGAGATCCCATTTTTTCACTGCGGTGAGGGGCGGACGCAGCGCAAACGGATCCCCAGGGTGCGGAGTGTAACCGCTTCGCGGCAAAGAGCAGCGGACAAGCGGGCAGCCGGGGCAAGGCGCCGTGTGCACCGTGCCACACGTCGCCGCCGGGTTGGGGCCAGGCCCCGTTTGTCAGAAGAAGCCTCTCGTGTTACCGTCCGCAGCCCAGGATCTGTAGTTCCCGGATCAACTCCTGGACGTCCGCGTGCACCGTCGGCGACTGCCGAATCAACAGGCAGTCGCCCCACAGAAAGATCGCGCCCTGATCGGGCCCCGCGCCCCAGGTCTCCGGCGCGACGGCACCTTGAATGATGAGCTGCAACTGGTCAACGGCCAGGCCGGAGGTCTCGTAGAGCCTCAGTTGCAGCGGTGGCGCTGCGGACATGTCGGCCGCGGCTGCCGGCAGCGTGTCCGCGGAAGCCGCCCGGGCCTTCCGCATGGCCTGGAGCAGGCCGGTGATTTCCTCGTGCGCGCGCTGCGTCTGCGCAATCACCAGCAACTGCCAGGGACTCAGCGGCTCAATCATGCCCCAGCCCCCCACCTCGTCCCACGAGTGGGGCTGGATCGTCGCCACAATCGTCGAGATGAGCGCGTAGTAGTCGTCCGCGTGCCGATCCGCACCATCCGGCGCTGATCCTGCCGCCGCAATCAGATCGGCGACCGGATAGACCCAGGTCTGCAGATTCTTTTCGGCCTCCTCCAGGGTGGTAATCTTCAGCACCTCGCAGCTGATCACGCTGGTCAGATTGAGTTCACGCAGCATGTGGTGCAGCGCCGCGCGCAGCGAGACGCCTTGGAGCGAGATGGTGACCGGCGTATCGCTGCCCATGCCCGCATCGTCCAGCGCGCGACGATCGATCACCACCGGAATCCGGTATGTCTCGCCAACCCACTGCGCGATTTCCTGCAGCGGCTGCTGCTCGAAACTGCACTCGGCTGGCGCCTCCAGCGCCTGTTGGATCGTGCGGTATGCCACCAGTTGCTGTTCCGAGAGGACTGGCACCGCCGCGAAGCCGTCGTCCGGACCCGGCGCGCCGGCCGCGGAGTGCCGTGCTTTGCGCACGGCCGCCAGCAACATCTCCAGCGCTTCGTGGTTCTCCGCTGTCTGGGACACCGCCAGCGTGCCCCAGCGCTCAAACAACTCGACGCTGCCCGCGCCACCCACGCAATCCCAGCTCTCGGGCTCCACCACCGACTCGATCACGTTCGTCAGCGCGTCATAGGTCAGCGCGTCATAGTGGTCCGATGGCACGCGGGCGATCAGCCGCGGGCGCGCCACGGGTACCAGGTCCGCGACCGCATACACCCGCATGGCCAGGTTGAATTCTGCCACCTCGCGCGTGGTGATGACCAGCGCCTGGTCCCGCACCATCCAGGTCAGGTCCAGCTCGTGCAACATCAGCCTGAGCAGCGAGCGGAGCGACACACCGCGCAGCGCGAATGTCACGGGTGTGTCACCGCCCATGCCGGCATCGTCCAGCGCTCGCCGGTCGAGCATGATCGGGACCTGCGCGCTGGCATGCAGGTGAGCCACAACGTCAGCCAGCGGCGTCTCCTGGAACGCCACATCCGCCACGGAATCCAAGGCCGCCGCGATCGCCTGCTCGGCAGCCACGTCAGTCGCCCGGGTCACTGGAAACGACCACCCCGCCGTCGTGACAGGCGACGCCGCAGAGGGTGCCGCCGCGGGGGGCGGAGACTCCGGTGCAGCGGCCGATGGCGCTGCAATCGGTTCGTCCGACTGTTCCTGCGAGACCGCCCACCGCGGAGCGTCTAACACTGTGAGGGTCCACAACACGACACCGCACCCAACCAGAAATCGGGACATAGCACCTTCTCCTGTTCCAAGACGAGATACCGCTGTTCGGAGAAATCCCCCAGGAGCAATCTGGCCGTCCGACATTCTAGCCGCCGACAGGCCCGCAATGCAACAATTACGCGCCGGCAGCGCATCGGGAGCGGCGCACAGCCAGAACGGCCCTAGCGCCCGCAGTCGCGGCAGTACATGACGTAACGTGCAAGCCCGGCAGAGCGGCTCAGGCGCAGCTGCATGACGGCCCCGCAGCGCGGGCAATACTCGGGCTCCGCATCGTCGGTCCCCCGATCCCGCGCCCGCTGGCAACGCACACACAACTGCGTATCGGGAAACACCTCCAGACGCTCCGCCGGTATCGTCGCTCCGCAGCGTTCACAGCAGCGCACGTCCCCCCAGCCGTCATCCGCGGCGTCCGCACACGGCTGCAGAACCACCGCCGCCGACCCGCAGTCCTTGCAGCGCCGCGCAGCAGACGTCGCGCGAAACAGCTCGCCGACCAGCTCCCAGTCCGGATCCCGCTCGCGTTTCAACATGCCGGCCGCATGGAGCCGATCGAGCATCTGCAAGGGCCCGATCAGCTCCCGTGACCCGCATGCTGAACACGCCAGTTCGTAGTAGCCGTTGGTGGCCATGGATGTGCTCGCAGAACGGCGGAGACTCCGACCCCGGTTTACGGCCTGGACGGCAGCATGAGATGCCGCCAGAAGGCACAGGGATCCTGTTCGCGCGTCTGGTAGCGCTGCAGAAAATCGCGGTACTCCGGCGAGTCGGGCACCTCGTCGTCGGGCCCGAACGGATAACTCCGCATGGCCTGGAACGGCAGTGGATCGGCCGTCTGACCGTAGACTGTGTTGAGGTCCGCGTCCTTGTCGTAGCCGATGCTGTACAGGAGGAAGTCCCGTTTCCAGCCGTCCGGCAGCGGCGTGTCGGGGGCCTTGAAACGCACCGTCAGCGCATCGCCCGCCCCGATCACCACCATCTGGTCGTCGGCTTCGGCCAGCAACTCGGACACCGGTCCGTATCGCGTGAACCAGCCGCGCATGGGAGGCCAGACGGGGGGCCGAATCACCTTGTCATAGTCGTACATGCGGGGCGAGTTCTCCGGGGTGGGCAGGGCCTCCGAGCAGCCCCGGTAGGCCAGGTCAGCCGATTGCACTGCCAGCCGGGTCTGACGCACTTCCACCGGCGCTTCGTCCACCGTGAAAAACACTTCATCCCAGTAGATTTCCGCCGAGGTCTGGATCCGCAGCCGGTAGTCCGCCGTCAGAAACGCCTGCGACAGGTCGACCGCAATGGTCTTGGTCTTGCCACCCGGGAACCCCATGAAACCGATCGTCTCCTGCCACTGGCCCGACGCGTCGGGCACCCACACCGAGGGCATCCGCGGCCCGTCCGTCTCGGGATCCTGCAGGAACGCGACATTGAGTGAGGTATCGGTCGGGAAGATCCAGCCGGTCAGGAAGAGCGTAATCTGCTGCGGGTCCTGCAGCGGGCCCAGGTCCAGCTCGATGTAGTGCTCGGGGGTCAATCCCTGCCGGATACGCTTGTCGAACGCCTTCACGAAGTCTCCGTCCGCGTGTTGCAGTTGAGCGCGCAGGTCCCTCCCGCGCGGATCCACCGCACGCTCCGGAAAACGGCGTGTGCGGACGGTATGGATCTTGAACTCCGCAATGTCTGGAGGCCCCACCTTCTCGTTCGAGTAGATCTCCACGTCCGCCGGGTGGTCGACGGCGATCAGCTCCGCAAAGTCGAAGTACCCCGCCTCCCAGAGTTCTTCCGTAAACATGACCCAGTACGATCCCTCCGACGGGGTCAGGCGTTCGCCGGGGATGTGCAGATACTCCCAGGCGCGTGTCGGTTGGATCTCACCTCGGGCCGTCTGCAACCCCAGCGGCGCGGCCCACAGGCAATCGGAGAAGAAGCTGAACCGGCCGTCCGCCATCGTATAGATGTAGGGGCAGGATCCCTTGAGCAGCATGCGTTCGCAGACCGCCACGCGTCCGCCAATCTCCACCATGTCCTGCGGCACGCCATTGGTCCACAGGATGCGGACCAGCTGCGCGACTTCCTGCTGGCCCAACCCGAAATGCACGCTCGGCTGTGCGACGACCTGCGCCTGATACCGGCCACCGGCGCGCAGTTCGACCATGCTGCCAATGGCGCTGTGATTGCACCGGCCTGCGTTGTCCTCCTGCCCCATCGGATAGAGAGTGAACCAGCTGTTCTCGTTTCCCCCTTCGTTGATCAACATCACCACGCGCGTGGCCGTCGCGACCAGCAGGTCCTGGTCACCATCGCGATCCAGATCGCAACAGCACACCACCTGCACCGGCTCGTCCAGCCCGCCTTCCAGAAGGTTGGCCGGCTGGAAGCTCCCCCCCGGCCCGCCGCGATAGACGGTCAGCCCACTGGTGCCCCACGCCACGACGTCGCGGAACCCATCATTGTCGAAGTCCCAGTCGAGCGCGCCGGTACATGGCTGGCTGTCGATCTGCTGCGTCCGCATGTAGTTCACGATGCGGGAGCGCGGGGTGGCGGTCAGACAGAGTTGAACGCCGTTGGCGCCGGCCGACAACAGATCCCACGAGACATTGCCATCGGCCTCGAGCACGGCCACGCTCGACGGGCTGTGCAGCGCCTCGAACGCGGCGTCAAACGGGGTCCAGCGAAACTCGGCATGTCGCATGTTCTCCAACACTCCGACCACCTGGCCCGTCGGTTCGACCAACACGATGTCAATGTCCACGTCCCGATCCCAGTCCACGGCGACCATGCTGGTCACCGCCACGTCAGCCGGCGGCAACTGCGACCACTGGCTGACATTCTGATAGGCCAACTTGCCCGTCGCTGACCAGATCGTGATGCCCTGGGCCGATGAGAACAGCAGATCCAGATCCGCGTCATGGTCCACGTCGGCCAGCACGCCGGCGGTCACCTGGGTGAGTTGTTCCAGTCCCTCGCAGGCAACGGCCGCCAGCTTCGGCTGGTCCCCTTCCACTTCGGTGTCGTTGCGAACGATCAGCACACCGGCCTCGCCGTAGAGGATAATGTCGGGATCGGCGTCGTGGCAGGTACCCGTATCCGAGAGCACGCGGTCGAAGGAGGCGACGGCCGCGTTCGGATCGCCGCTCGGAGTGGGTACCGACATGGCCTTGCGGCGATCGGTATCCAGATCGGCGGCCAGCATCCGGTGCAGGCCGTCCGGAACCTCCAGGCTGGCCAGTTCGGCCCAGTCGGCACCGTGCTGCGTCTGCGCGAACAATGTCAGCTTGCCGGGCTGCAGCACCGCCACGTCGGGCAGGCCGTCAAGATCGAAGTCCATGACCAGCATGTCCAGCACGCCGGACAGCTCGGGCAGGCGTCCCTCGGCCACGGTCAGCTTGACTGGCGTCGTGGCGGTCCAGGCCGGCTCGGGCAGGGGATTCGCCGCATAGAATTCGGCGCTGAAGTCGTACAGCAGATACTCCAGCGGGTGGACATCGACGCGCGTGATGTCGCTCTTGGCGACCTCTTCCGGACGCGTCACGTTATGGATCACCCGCGTCCGCGAATCCACTTTCTTCCAGTCGCCCTCCGCGGCGGCCTCCGCCGCCTGGTCCAGGAGCTGATTGACATCCACCTTGGAGTATTTCATTGTGGCGGTCAGGGGCGCCAGAACCGGTCGAGCAGCAGCCAGTGTGTCGGTGATCTCCGGATCCCGCGTCTTGGCCTGGGTCAGCAGCCACTCCGTGATCAGGTAGATGTTGCGCGGATTGACCGTGTAGGCCTGGCGGAGCGCCGACTTGGCAAGTTCACTGGGCTCCGTGTCCCGCGGCCGGGTCGCCGCGCGCGACAGGGCCAGCCAGAACACGGCATTCTCGGGCTCCAGCTGCGTGGCACGCTTGAGCAGCGTCACCGCCTTCTCGCGCATCTCGTCCGTGGCGCCCAGCGGATTCGTGGTGTCGGGGACCATTTCCACACTCGCCGCAATCCAGTGCGCCACGGCCGAGTCCGGATCGAAGTCAAGCAGCCGCTGCGCCGCCTCGCGCGCCTGCTCCCGCCGCACCACCACATCGCTCGGGGGATCTTTGAGCAACAACAGACGCGTGATGGCCAGATTCTGCAGCGGCAGCCGCTCACCAGGAACCTGGGCCGCCAGCCGGGCAAACCCGTCTGCCGCAACATCCATCCCCGACACCTTCTTGCCGTCCACTTCCACTGGAGTCGGACCGTTCTCCAGATGGCCCAGCGATACGTCCTTCAGCTCGGTCAGCTTCTGGACGTCAACCGGCGTCAGGCGGGGCGGCGCCGATTCGGGCGTCTGGGGTTTGGCCGCCGCAGTCTCATCCACCGCTGCCACTTCATCGCGGGGCCGCACCTCGCCCTCATCGCGCGGCCAGTACACATAGAAGCCGATCAAAGCCCCCACGACGACCACGAAAAGAAACAACCGCATACGCCCCTTCTGGGGCTCGCTCTTGGATGTCGCGTCATTCATATTATCACAACCGTGCTGAAACAGATCCCCGCTGAAACAGACTCCCTGTCGGACACCATGGAGCAGCCGTGACGAGAACCGGTTGACGTCGGACCACGCAAACGCTCCACGGACGAATGTGCTTCCGCCGAGCGACAGCCGAATACCGACTCAAACACCGACTGGCGTCCCACGTCTATTCCGGTCTGGGGGCGACTCAGCACCAATTGTTTCCCGAATGGGAGAAATTGCAACCCCGGCACCCGCGCCGTTTGCGTTGTCCGTAAGATCTTGTCAGTTCAAGGAATGAAAAAGGAGAAGGAAAGGAGAAGGAGAGAGTGGTGGCCCTTGTCTTCTTTGCTCTACTTCCTCCTCTTCTCCTCTCTCCTGCTCTATTGTTTGCCGCTTCACGGCAAAAATGGCCGTGCCACACACCCCCGGAGGGTGCCCAAGCGCGGCCGGATCGTCCGAGTTTGACGATCAACCAACTTAGCGCGATCAGCGAAGCGGCACCAGTACATGATAAACGGCTCGTGATCGCGGGCCAGGTCGTCCGATGAGACAGACAGACCCAATTCACCAAGGACGACATGCGCGCCGAGCATGAACGTCTCATGGATCGGCACACGAGGGAACGGACTTCCCGGCATGCAATGCAAATCTGTGGGGTGGCCGGTCGCCAGTGAGTTGGCTTGCGGCCCCCGACGCGCTGGAGCAATCCGATGTCCGAGTCCTCAAAACCTCCCACCGAACGATCGGTCAGCGACCGGTCGTCGACCGCAGACGTGGCGGCGGTGCGCGCCCGGTTGCTGCAGATGATCATGCAGAACGAAGAAGCGCGAAAGCCCAAACCGCAATGACTGCGGCGGTGCCTGCGACAGGCTGCCCGTCGACTGCCGCGGTGCAGCCCCGATTCTGGCGTCTGATGGTCGGCGGCAGCGATCAGAGCCGACACGACCGCCACCGCATCGAGCCTGCGGCAGCGGCCTGTGCCGTCTTGTTGCTGCTAGTGGTTCCCAGGGCTGTGGCTGCAGCCCGCTGGCCCTGGTCTCCGCCCGATCCGGCCCCGCAACAGCCACACCCGGCCGTCGTGCGGATCATCGCGCAGGAACGTGATGGAATCGCGGCAGGTTCTGGAACGCTGGTCGATGTGCGCGATCAGTTTGGTCTGGTCGTCACCAACTGGCACGTCGTGCGCGACGCCACAGGGCCGGTGAATGTGGTCTTCCCGGACGGATTCCGCTCGGCGGCCCGCGTCCTGCAGGTCGACCGCGACTGGGACCTGGCAGCGCTGCTGATCTGGCGTCCCAGTGTGGCGGCCGTGCCGCTGGCGCCGGAGGCACCGCGACCAGGCGACGCGCTGACCATCGCCGGATACGGACCAGGAGTCTATCGTGCGGTGGCCGGGCGATGCACGCAGTACGTGGCGCCGAGTTTGCATCATCCGTACGAGATGGTCGAGGTATCCACCATGGCGCGCGAAGGAGATTCGGGAGGTCCGATCTTCAACGAACGCGGCGAGCTGGCGGGCGTCTTGTTCGGCTCGGGGGGCGGGACCACGGCCGGCAGCTACGCCGGTCGCGTGCGTGAATTTCTCAAGTCGGCCTGGATCCCCACACAGCCGGCCGAATACCCGCAAGCGTTCCCGCAGGCGTACCCGCAAGCACTGGCTGCCGCGCACCCCGGCCCGACCGTTCGAGAGGGGCTGCGACGCCTGCCGTCGGACGACATGCCGGCCCCGGCACAGAACGTCGCGCAGGCCGACGATGCCGCGCTGGCCGACAGCTTCGTACAACCCGACGAGGTCGTGCAAATGCAGATGGTCCCGCTGCCGGAGCCCGCAATCAGTCGGCCGCCCGTCCCTTCGGATCTGGCCAGGACCTCCGCCGACACGCTACTCGACCCGGAATTGCCAGCGGTCCAGACAGCGCCGCTGTCCTGGGAGGAGTTCGCCGGCCAGACCCTCTTCCAGCAGGTCAAGACAGTCCTCGCCATCATCGGCCTGGCGGCGATATTCCTGCAGCTCACGCGACTCTCGCCAGCCAGTTCCTGATCATCAGCTCGCCATCGGCGGCTAGAACGCGTACTTGCACATCCAGTTGACAATAACAGAATTGCCCTGTTCGGTTGGCCCGAGCTGGCCGGCCGGGACCAACCCTGCGCGCTGATCGACGTAAGACGTCTTCCAATAGGCCAGTTCAAGGCCCGTCGTGAATTTCTTCGTGATGTCGTACATCAGGTTGGTGAACAGGAAGCTGTTAAATGACCGCCCGACCATCAGGTCGCGATCGTTGGGGTCGTCCACACCATACCCGGTGTGGCTGTGAAGCTGTGGCGTGAGGTAATACCAGAACTCGACCCAGCCACCGCACGTCCGGATCGGCACGCGTTTGTAGCCGCTGACCCCCTGACCGATGCCACCGAGGAACGGGCTGACGTTGGCCCCCGTAAAAAGTTCACCCTGGAACCCGCAGTGCTCGTTGAGGGGCGCCTTCAGGTCGGCGTTGAGCGACCAGGAGCGGAACGAGCGGTCGTCTTCGGGCGGCAGGTACAGAGGGCCAGGGCCGGTCGACCGGAAGTCGAACTGTGTGCGCCCGAGATGCCCCGACACACCGAACTCCAGTGGCCGGCCGTCTTTGCCGCGGTCCCCCAGCTTCCAGCCCACACGCGATTCGATCACCGGCCAACTGTCCGACTCGCGGTCCGTCGTACTGCTGGTTGAGAAGTCCGGCACGATATCGTGGTTGAGCGACAACGTGAGGATCCCCAGCACGGTGGGGGAGAAGTCCAG
Organism: Planctomycetaceae bacterium; assembly: GCA_012729315.1. Classification (GTDB taxonomy): domain Bacteria; phylum Planctomycetota; class Planctomycetia; order Pirellulales; family Pirellulaceae; genus JAAYDI01. The sequence continues at coordinate 2,415 of JAAYDI010000212.1, read as the reverse complement.
ATAGCGATCCCAGCGGAACTGGGGGCGGCGGTAGCCGATATTGCCGCCCATCCAACCGACCGAATAGCTGCACGTCGTGGGCATCAACGGTGACACAACGTCCCAGGTCTGTCCGACTAACATGCGCCAGTACTCGTTCTTCACTTCCCAGTACATGTGCCGGATCTGCACACCAGCCTGGTTTTCGTTGATGTACTGACCGAAGAAGTCCAGTTCCAACTGGCCGCCGGAGCTGGCTCCGCCAAACAGGGGCACATCCGGCCCCGTGACGTTGAACCCGACCCGCGTGCGGCGGGCGTCGATCGTAAAGGCCGGCTCGCCTTCCGTCTCCGGCGACGGTACGTACAGCGTGTAGGCCCCCGGAAACGTGCGTTCAGTGGCGTAGATCATGTCGGCCCAAAGTGCCCCGTAAGGCACCCACTTGTACTCGCCGATCTTCCACGGTTCGACCGCCTTGAGCTGCTCGGCGCTGATCAGCACATAGTCGCCGGCCAGGTCGTCGGCCAGCGGCTTGGTTGACACGGCTGGCGTGGCGGCCGTCGGCAACGGTGGCCTATAGTTTGCAGCCGCCGGCACCACCGAGGTGGATGGCGTGGAATAAGGCGTGGCGTCCCATGAGGGCACCTGCCCCAGAGACGGGGGCACCTGCCCCAGAGACGGGGGCACCTGTCCCAGAGACGGGGGCACCTGTCCCATATAGTAATCCTGTCCGAATGACGTGGCAGACAAAAACCACGCAACCAGGAGTGCCCCTACGACCGATAATTGTTGCCAGGATGTCATCAACCACCAACGCTTTTCTGCAAGGTGAGCTGCCAGGTCAGATCGACATATCGGCGGCGCATGACGCTACTTTGCCCTCCAGACGCACAGACGTCATTGCCCCGACCAGCGGAGTGAGTCCACTAAGCGTTACCATCGGACTGTTCGGGTGCGCAACTTGACAGCATGCCGCGGTCGTCGCCCAAGTCCCGCCTCCCGTCGGTCTGAGGCGCCGCCGGCGGAACGTTGGCCCCCATCCATACGGGACGCTCGGCCCCGACTGATGGGCCCGCCAGGTTCCACCCGGCGTGTACCGCGTCCGCATCCGGCGCGCAGGTGGCCACCTCGCCCCCGCGCCATTTTCTCCGGGCCTCGTGGCGGCTCTCTGCTGCTACGCAGGCAGTTTCCCGGTCCATTGCGATTTCCAATTGCTCGACAAACAGAGGGCCGGGGCGGTATGATGACATGCGGAGAGATGGGCAGGAGCACGCGGAGAATTCAACCATGGCCAACGGATCCGACACCCACATCGGGCGCGCGGACAGTGACACACTTTGCTTGGGAGTCGCGCCGGGGCAGAGTGTGCGCATCGCGGCAGGCTTGATGGAGGGTGCCCAGGCGGTTGTCGTGCAGCAGCGGACGCACGGGCGCGTCCTGGTACGGTTGCACGGCGGGGTATACGTCGAGATTCAGCAATACTGCCTGGAGCGAATCAGGAAGAAGTTCAAGAAGTGATCATGAAAGAAGTGATCATGATGAGAAACAAACGGCAATACGTCCGCCCCCTCACAGCCGATCAGCCGCAGGCGAAGCCGGTCCGGTTGTCCGAATTCGACGGGCAGAGGATGGCCGTGTTGATGCGCCGCGGTCACGAACGTGTCGTGCTGCGAGGTACCGCGACGTTCGTACGCGATGATTCGGTCGGCAGCACGCTGATGATCCGCCTGGACAAGGACGAACCGGGCCATCCGGTGTTCGTGATCTCCGAGAAAGAATGGGACGGACGCATCGTCCCCGACTTTCACCACGGCTGCGACTTCTGTGTCGTCGTCGGCTAGGCACTGCCCGGCCAGCCGAGACTGACGTGCCACATTGATCCAGGAGACGACGTGACTCTCCAGCTGCATTATTTACGCCACATGCACGAGAATAACAACTGGTATCGTGGCAGCACTCGCGTTTTGTTCGTGTGTCGATAGAAGTCACATTTCGTGACCTATGCGCGCCACGCGAACTGTCGCCTTGAGCCGTAGCGCGGCGCCCCTATCACAGCCCGGGGTAAGCCGCGCCTCGCGGCGCCACCCGTGGGTACACGTGCCCGAGAACATGCCGGTCGAGCCAAAGACGCCGCGCTGAACCGGCGGCCTCCGAGACCGAAACCGAAAGCAGCCGCACTTCCGCAGGCCCGGCCGGCAATGTGCGGCTCGTGGCGGGCAGACTGGAGTCAGAGTGTCTGTTTCAGATCGGGCGGCACCGACGGTATCCCTTTGTGAAACGCCTTCGGCGTATCGTGCGAAAATCGGTAGGGAACCCAGGGTGCGCTGCTGCGCAGCAACCTATGGGCTGCGGAGTGTAACCGCTTCGCGGTAAAGAACAGTGGACAAGTAGACAACCGGCCGGCGAGCGCCACCGCCAAGTGAGCCGGGTACAGCC
>JAAYDI010000211.1 GCA_012729315.1 Planctomycetaceae bacterium | reverse complement strand
GCGTCAGAGGTTGGACAGCAATTTACGCTGTCCACGCTGCGTCATTTTGGGTACGAGGTGCTTCCGACCCCGGAAAAGAAAGCACGCCCGGCAGGATTCGAACCTGCAACCCTCGGTTCCGAAGACCGATGCGCTATCCAATTGCGCCACGGGCGCACACCCGGCCGAGGCTCGCCACCACCGGCCAAGCCCGGCCACAACGCCCATCCTAGCGACTCGCTCGATTTGGGACAACGGCCAAGGCCGGCCACCCCCGGCCACCCGGCCACCGGAGGACAGCGCTGTAAAGTCCCGCCGCCGAGTCGCCCCCCAAAGGTACTCCCGCGTCGAGACGGCACCGGAGGCTTGCCGAAACACGCCCGAACAGGAGGGAGTTACTTTATTCGCGGCAAAGCCTGGGCTCCCGCTCTCAGCGTCCTCCTCGAACGCGCCGAGAACAACGAACGGAAAGTCACGAGCAGCGAACTGCTGCTCGCGCTGCAACAGGAGGAGTGCCGACCGCCACGCAACCGGCGCGGCAACTGTGTGGACTGGCCTGGTTGACCAAAGGAGGCGCAGCCGCATCGCAATCTCCTGTAACAAAAAGGTGGCAACGTTGAACTACGTTCACGATTTCGAGCAATGCACAATGCCGCACAATGCCCGTGAGCATTTGCACAGTAACGGCACATCTAGCAGGGCGAAGTCAGGCCTTCGCCGTGTTGGATATTGATCGTTGCCCACCGACCACAAAGAGACTGCCTACCAACCACAAAGAAACTGCCCACCGGTTATGAAGAAACCGGCAATTCAACCAGTACATGCCAGCATCCTAACAACCTGTTCCGCTCGTGCAATATACATTTGCAAAAAAACTCACAAAATGCACCGAATGGGGAGGTCACACCCCACGGCAGATGCACTGAGGATCCAGATTGATTGTAAGATGCGAGTATCAACTGACATCCCGCCTGATGCGATAGGCTGTCGGACAGAAACCTGCGGATAGGCTGCCCGTCTTTTCTGCCAAGAATAGTTTAGCGCCTGCCGCCCAACGGCGTTGCATCGGGCGACCGCCCAATTACGATGAGAGGCCTACAACCGCTACAACCTTCTGGCCGTTGTAGGCTCTTGACGTAACCCCTTGCAGCATAAGTACGCCCGGCAGGATTCGAACCTGTAACCCTCGGTTCCGAAGACCGATGCGATATCCAATTGCGCCACGGGCGCTCCGCAGGCCGTTAATTCTAGGGATTGGGCGAGCACTTGACAACTCGGCAGGGGCATCCGGTCGGCCGTTAACGCCGTGTTTCAGTGCCTGGCGCTTGACCCGGAATCGACTGGGATGCTATAAGCGGATCAGGGGGGGTGCATTCTGCACGCCCCGGTTTCATGCTACAGTCCAGTGCAACAGTCTCTCCTGCAAACGAATCTGGCGGTTTTCGATGCCGTTGGTCACGCTACGAGTTCTCGACGGATCGGATCGGGGAAGAGTATTTGACAACCTCCAGCCCCCGGTGACGATCGGGCGAGAAGAAGGCAACACGATCCAGCTCAACGACGAGCGTGTGAGCCGGTTCCACGTCAAGATCCAGGAGGATCATGACCGGCTGGTCCTGACGGATCTCGAGAGCACCAACGGGACGAAAGTCAATGGCGAGTCGATCCAGCTGCGCATCCTTCGCGTGGGGGACACCGTCAGCCTGGGGCGGTCCGTGCTGTTGTTCGGGTCCCGCGATGAGATCGCCGAGCGGCTGGCGCGGCTCCGCGCGGGTCATTCCGACGAAGAAGGGACGCTGGATCCGGAGGCCTACGAGCGGCTGGAGCGTCAGTCGGCGCTGGACTTCGAACTCAACTGGGGTGACGACTCGAACATGCAGGCGACGCTCCACGCCCTCAAGCCCCCTGAGCTGCCCGAACGCCTTTCTCCCGGGCAGTCGGCCCAGCTGGCCGAATTGCTCGAGTACATCCACATCCGGCTGCGGAACCTGATCAGCACGGCACAACCCGCCAAGGATGACAAAGAACGAATCACGCTCAATCTGCGCCGCTGGCAGAACCTGATCGACGTACAATCGCGCGTCGCCGAGTACCTGCGGCAGGTCGGCAATCCAGAGTGAATGTGGCCAGAGTGAATAGTGAATGTGGCGGTCGACCAGTGGGCATCATTCTCTACCGGATTCTCTACCGGCAACGTAAGCGATCCCTCGCGTCGCCGGCGTGGCCACGCCCGGCCGGGAAAAAAATCCGCGCAGCATCTGGTGCACTCGGCGGTGCTTGCGATGCACGGCCTCCGCGGGAACCTGGACAACAGCTAGCACGGCCGATAACCTAGGCTGCTGCCCCGTTCGTGCAACTCTCCCTCTCACGATGGATCGTGTGACCCCATGAATGGCAAACCGTTTGTCCACCTCCACTGCCACAGCCATTACAGTCTCCTGGATGGTGCCGGATCCATCGATCGGCTGATCCAGCGTGCGCACGATCAGGGCATGACAGCGCTGGCCCTGACCGATCACGGCAATCTGCATGGGGCGCTGGAGTTCTACCAGAAGGCCCGCAAGGCTGGCCTCAAGCCGATCGTCGGGTACGAGGCCTACATTGCGCCGGGCAGCCGGTTTGACAAGTCGACCGGCAGCATGCGGGAGGCCAGCTACCACCTGACGCTGCTGGCCGAGAATCGGGTCGGGTTTCAGAACCTGCTGAAGCTGGCTTCTGCCGCGTACCTGGAGGGGTTCTATTTCAAACCGCGGATCGACAAGACGTTGCTGGAGGCCCACTGCGAGGGGCTGATCTGTCTGAGCGGCTGTGCGGCGAGCGAGCTGAACCGGGCGCTGCGGCAGGGGGGCGAGGAGGGGATGCAGGAGGCGATCCGGGTAGCCCAATGGTACCACGGCGTGTTCGGGGATCGGTACTACATTGAGATCCAGAACAACGAGTCGGAGATCCAGCGTCAGACGCTGGACGAATCGGTGGCGGTGGCCCGCCAGCTCGGGCTGCCGCTGGTGGCCACCTGCGACACCCACTACGTGGATCGCGCGGATTCCGAAGTCCAGGACGTGCTGCTGTGCATCAACACGGGCAGATTCCGGACCGACACCAGCCGGATGCGGATGGACAGCGACCAGTACTATCTGCGCAGTGCGGAGGAGATGTATCGGGCCTTTCCCGATCAGCCGGACGCGGTGGCGCGGAGCCAGGAGATTGCGGACCGGGTGGACCTGCAGCTGGAGCTGGGCAAACGCCACTTCCCGGTGTTTGACGTGCCGACGGGGTACACGGCGGAGTCGTATTTGCGCGAGCTGTGCGAGCAGGGTTTGCGTGACCGCTACGCCGGCGATCCGGAGTTCTGCCGTGACGGGCAATTGAGCGACGTCGTGCGGCAGCGGCTGGCGCGGGAGCTGGAGGTCATCAACAAGCTGGGCTTCCCCAACTACTTCCTGATCGTCTGGGATTTCGTACGAGAAGCGCGCCGTCAGGGGGTGCCGGCCACGGCGCGCGGCAGCGGCGTGGGGGCGCTGGTCTGCTACGCGCTCTACCTGAGCCACGTCTGCCCGCTGCGGTTCGATCTGCTGTTCGAGCGGTTTCTGGACGAGAACCGGCTGGAGGCGCCGGACATCGACATCGACTTCTGCAAGGAGCGGCGGGCCGACATCATCCGGTACGTCAAGGACAAGTATGGCGAAGCGAACGTGGCCCAGATCGGCACCTTCGGGACCATGGCGGCGCGGGCGGCGATCAAGGATGTGGGGCGGGCCCTGGGGATTCCGCTCTCCCGCGTCAACCAGATCACGGCCATGGTGCCGGAGCAGCTGGGCATCACCCTGCCCAAGGCCCTGGAGCTGAGCACCGACCTGAAGCATGTATATGACAACGACGGCGAGATCCGCGAGTTGCTGCAGCTGGCCATGCAGCTCGAGGGGCTGGCCCGCAATGTTGGCACCCACGCGGCCGCCGTCGTGATCGCGGACCGCCCCCTGACCGACTACGTCCCGCTCTGCCGCGTGACGGGCAAGGAAGATGTGATCACGCAGTGGTCGATGGGGGATGTCGAAACCGCCGGCCTGCTGAAGATGGATTTCCTCGGGCTGCGCAACCTGACCATCCTCCGCACGGCCGTGAACCTGATCGAGCAGACGACTGGCCAGCGGATCGACCCACAGAAGTTCCCGCTCGACGACGCGGCGACCTTTGCGCTCCTCTGTCGCGGGGAGACGAAGGGGGTATTCCAGCTGGAAAGCGGCGGGATTCGCGACCTGCTCCAGAAGATGAAGCCCGACCATTTCCGCGACATCATCGCCACCAACGCGCTCTACCGCCCCGGGCCGCTCGAGGGCGGCATGGTCGACGACTATATCGAGGTGAAGCACGGGCGCAAGCAGCCGGAGTACAAGCACCCGGTCCTGGAAGAGATCCTGGCCGAAACGCACGGCGTCATGGTCTACCAGGAGCAGGTCATGCGGATCCTCAACCGGTTGGGCGGCATCGAGCTGGCCAGCGCCTATACGTGCATCAAAGCGATCAGCAAGAAGAAGCAGGCGATCATCGATCGCAACCGGGAGCAGTTCATTGCCGGCGCTGTCCGCAATGGCATGTCCACCGGCGAGGCGACCGAGATCTGGGAACTGATCACGAAGTTCGCCGGCTACGGGTTCAACAAGAGCCACTCCACCGCGTATGCGCTCATCGCGTATCAGACCGCCTACCTGAAGGCCCACTATCCGGTGGAGTTCATGGCCGCGCTGTTGTCTGGCGACATCCCGGGCCGGAACTTTGTGCGGAAGGATGCCCTGGTCGAGCACATGGAAGACTCGATGCGGATGAACATCACGGTGGTCCCCCCCGACGTGAACCGGTCGCACGTCGATTTCACCGTGATCGACGGCAACATCCATTTCGGATTGTCGGCGATCAAAGGCTGTGGCGGCTCGGCCGCCGAGGCGATTGTCCGCGAGCGGGAGCGGGGCGGTCCGTTCCGTGATCTGTTCGATTTCAGCGAGCGTGTGGACGCGTCAGCCTGCAATCACGCCACAATCGAAACGCTGGTCAAAGCCGGAGCGTTCGATTCGTTCGGCGCGCGGCGCTCACAGCTTGCCGCCGTGATCGACCGCGCGATGCAGTCCGGCGCGGCCGCCCTGGCCGATCGGCGGAGCGGCCAGCAGAGTCTGTTTGACGACCTGGAGGAGGACCAGATGCCGGTGCCCGTCGCGCTGCCCGACATCCCGGAATGGGAGGATCGCGAGCGGCTGGCCCGGGAGAAGGAAGTGCTCGGCTTTTACCTCTCGAGCCACCCGCTGGCTGAGTACGAAAAGACGCTGGCCATGTTCTGTTCCCACAACACGACCGGGCTGACCGACGTGCCGCATCGTACGGAGGTGATTCTGGGGGGCATGGTGTCGGCCATCAAAATCGCGCACGTGAAGCGGCTGCGCCCGGGGGCCACGGCCACCAAATACGCCAACTTCGACCTGGAGGACATGCACGGGGCCATCCGCTGCATCGCCTGGCCGGAGGAGTACCTCAAGTTCGGTGACCTGATCAAACCCGATGCGATCGTGTTGGCGCGAGGGGCGGTGGACCGGCGGGGGGGCGACGAGGCCAACCTGGTGGTCAACGAACTGATCCCGCTGGATCAGCTCGATGCACGCTACACCAGCGGCGTGGTGATCCGAGTCGATTCGCGCCTCCACGGTACCGATATCCTGCCGAAAGTCCGGGAAATCGTCCGCTGCTACCCGGGCAGCCGCGACCTGGAACTGATGCTGTCCCTGGAAGACGGCAGCCGGGTCCACCTGAAATCCTACCGCCTGGGGCTCGAGGTCGTGCCGGAACTGCGGCAGCGCATCGAGGATCTGCTGGGTCCCGGCCACTACCAGCTGATCATCTCGCCTCCCAAGCCGTCCAACGGCAACGGCAACCGCCACCGGCGGCCGTAGCGGGATACCCCGGCCGCCGCCGGGCCCCCGGAGTGGCCTTCCCCAGGTACACCCCCACCTTTTCCTTGAAACGTCGTCGTCGGACAACTAAGATCAAAGGGGAAGAGCTTGATCTGACAGCATCTTATTGGGCTCGTGCTCCGTCGTGTCCCGACTGGGCTGGACCGGTCCATCGCAGGGACGGGGTGGTTTGCTGGGCAGTATTCGATTCTCAGTTGATTCGCTCGACCATGCGGGATCGGGTTATGCGGGATCGGGTTTAGAACACAGGTTCGTGGGCCTCGTAAATAGGTTGAACTGACCATGCGGTACGGGTGTCGTTTGCAGGCGAAATTCGCCTTGTTCGTGGCGGCAATCATGCTGACCTCGCTCGCCTCCACGGCAGTGCAGGCGCAATTCCAGGGTGGCGGCGGGTTCGGTGGGGGCGGGTTCGGTGGCGGCGGATTCGGCGGCGGCGGATTCGGTGGCGGCGGGTTCGGTGGTGGGGGCTACGGCGGAAACTACCAGAACGCGGGCGTCATCGTCGACACGCAGGGGGTCTTGCGCCTCCACCGCGTTAATGATCGGGGTGGGCTGCAGGTGAAACGGATTATGCAGGCTGCGCTGGCGTCGCTCGATCCGAAGCTGGCCAAGTTCAGCGAGCTGCGGAAGATCTCGCTCAACCGCCTGGAGCAGGCGGTGGCCAAGCAGGTTGCGGACGGCCAGCCGATTCCGGACGAAATGAAATACCTGGCCGGTTTGTTGCGTGTGCAGTACGTGTTCTTTTACCCCGAGACGGGCGACATTGTACTGGCCGGCCCAGCGGAAGGTTTTGCGGAGGACCTGGTGGGACGTGTCCGCGGCTTGAACACCGGCCGTCCGGTGCTGCAGCTGCAGGACGTGGTGACGGCGCTGCGCGCCTATCCGCCCGGGGGCGACAAGCTGAACATGATCGGCGTGTCGATTGACCCGACACCCGAGGGGCTTGAGCGTCTGCGTCAGGCGCTCGCCCTTATCGGCCGCCACATCCGTCCTGGCGATGACACGCGAATCGCGGCGACCTTGCGCGAGGCACTCGGCCTGCAGGTGGTGAGCGTACAGGGCGTGTCGCCCAAGACCCACTTCGCCCAGGTGCTGGTCGAAGCCGACTACCGCATGAAACTGATCGGCATCGGGCTGGAGCAGCCCGCGCGACCGGTCAAGATCCCGAGTTTCGTTTCGCGTGCGGAACCGCGGAGCGTGTCGCGCAACGCGCTGCAGCGCTGGTACTTCGTCCCCGACTACAAGTGCGTGCGAGTCACGCAGGATGGCCTGGCGATGGCGCTGGAGGGCTGGGGTGTGAAGCTGGTGGGCCAGTCGGAAATCGTGCAGCAGGGTGGCGTGCGGCAGGATGCCGGCAGCGAGAGCAATGCCAGCAAGCAGTTCTGCACCGCGTTCACCGAACAGTATCCGAAGCTGGCCAACGTGGAACCGGTCTATGCGGAACTGCGGAACCTGATCGACATTGCCGTGGCTGCCGCTTTCATTCAGGACCAGGACTACTACCAGCAGGCCAACTGGGACCTCGGCGTGTTCGCCGACGAGGCGAGCTTCCCGGTGGAGACGTATGAGACGCCGAAGCAGGTGGAGTCGGCCGTGAACGTGGTCTGGAAGGGCAACACGCTGATGACACCCATTGGCGGCGGCGTGCACGTGGAACCGCTGCAGGCGCTGCAATCGGACAATCTCCTGCCGGACGACGAGGGCCAGGTCAGTGCCGGATACGGCCAGGTTTCGCTCCAGGATCTGCCTGCCGGACAGTGGTGGTGGGACTAGTGTCAGCCGGCAACCGGGCCGGCGTCCCGCCTGCCGTGTGCTGTGACAGCCAAGGTGTCTGTTTTATTTCGAGCCTGCCTGTTGATTCACCAGGACGACCCGCACGTCACAGACGTTCGTGTGGGTCGGGCCTGTCTTGATGAGCCCGCCAAGCGGCTCGAAGAAGTGGTACGCGTCGTTGCGCGCCAGGTAGTGCTGAAGATCCAGCCCCTGCTCGACAGCGGCGCTTGCCAGGGGCGCGTCGGCCAGCGCGCCGGCTGCGTCAGTAGGACCATCCTCGCCGTCGGTGCCGCCCGAGAGGATGAGGAGGCCGTCGAGCGGGGACGTGCCGGGGCAGTGCGGCGCAGCGGCGACGAGGTCCTGCAGGGCGGCCAGCACCAGTTGCTGATTGCGACCGCCCAGACCGCGCACCGCGGGAGGGGCCAGCGTCACAGTCGGTTCGCCACCGGTGATCAGGCAATCGGGGCCCGGCGTGCGTTGCATGGTGCGGGCCATCTCGGCCAGATGCCGGCCGACCGTCTCGGCCGCTCCTTCCAGTTGCCGTGCCGCGAGCATCGCGTGCGAGTAGCCGCGCCGTTCCGCCTCCTGGCCGGCCGCGTCGACAGCCACTGCGTTGTTGCCGATCACATGATTGGTGACGTGGCAGCCGGCCTGCGGCTCTGCCGTGCCGGCCTGTGCGACTTGCGTCTGCAGGCAGTCAAACACGGCCTTGGAGATGCCGGCTGCCCGAGCGTGAAACTGGTCCAGAATGGCCAGTGCCTCGCGCGCCGTGGTGGTGTCGGGCACGGTGGGGCCTGAGGCAATCACGTCAAGCGGGTCGCCCAGCACGTCGGAGATGATGAGGGTCACCAGGTGGCCGGCGCGGCAGGCGCGTGCCAGCCGCCCTCCCTTGATGCGACTCAAGTGTTTACGGACCGTGTTGAGTTGTTGGATGTTGGCGCCAGCGCTACTCAGATGCTGGATGACCGCCAGCTTGTCCTGGAGCGTGATGCCCGGCGCTGGCGCGGGGAGCAGCGCCGATCCCCCGCCCGAGAGCAGGCAGACACACAGGTCGTCAGCCGTTAACTGTTCCACCAGTTGGAGAATCTGGGCGCAGCCGGCGATCCCGGCCGCCGTGGGCTCATTGACGCCCGCCGGCCGTGCGGCGTGGAGCGTGATGTGCGGCAGCGGGCGCACGCAGTCCGCCGGGACGTTCACCCAGCCGGTGACGTGTTTGGTGGAGAGCACACTGCGTCCGAGCGCAGCCTCCAGACCGGCGGCCATGCCGGCCCCTGCCTTGCCGGCCCCCACGACCACGATGCGGCGGAGGCGTGGCAGCGCCAGCGCCTCATCGGCGATATGCAGCGTTGCGCCATCGACCCGGACATGTTGGGCAACCAGCCGCGCGCTGTCGGCAGCGGCCACCCCTGCCCGCCAGATGGCCAGCGCATCGGACCGCAGGTGTTGGGAGGCACGCCACAGGCTCATCGGTCGTGGTCTCGAATACGCAGTATATCCAGCCACTGCCCCTCGTACTGCACGACGAACTGCCCGAGCGCGTTCGAGTGGCTCGCGCAGCAGACGAAACCGACGAGGAACACCCGGTCGCCCACCTGCAGTTTGCCCGCGATGCTGCACCACGGGGTGCTCTTCCCGCGATCGCCCGGCAGCGCGACATGGTTGAAGAACGATTGGGCGAAGCCCTGCGCGCTCAGCTGCGCTGGCCAGCGGAAGATCAGCGGCTGGTGGTTGGCCACCACATCGGGCAATCCCGGCACGAGGCGGTCGAACAGCGCCGGCAGCGCTGCCGCGGGTGGCAACTCCCCCTGGCGACCGGCTGGAGCGATGACGACCACCGCCAGCCGTACCGGGGTCCCGTAGAACTCGAGACGCGGTCCGTGCGGCGGTGGGCCGCTGGCAGCCAGCAGCCCCACATCGATAAACGGCATCAACTCGGGCGAGTCGTGCGTCCTGCGCCGCGCCCGCACGATGCGGACCAGACCCAGCAGGATCAGCAGCAGCACCATGGCCGCCACGCTGGCCGTCCACCAGACCCAGGCGGGCAGGGCGGGCCGGGACGTTTCCCACGCCACCGCGGGCTCGGCCAGGAGTATCAGCAGTCTGTGCATCTTGAGGAGCATCGCGTGCCAGTCTCGATCATCCAACGCAGTGCGCCGCCGCGCGACGCGGGGCACGTCGCTGTCCGCAGCCAACGGCGCGGCACACAAACAGACGCCTGCATCGTCGCCCAAAACAGTGTGTTTGAGTAGAGGGGTTACTGCGGGATGGGCTGCCACGACGGATGGGATGCCGGCCCGAGTGCCTGCTGGGCCGCGGGTTCCAGGACGTTCACCGTCACGTCGTCCAGCCAGGCCTCGCCGATGCCGGTCAGGGCGAACGTGAGCGTGACCGAGTCCGCACGCGGCGCAGCGCGATACAGTGTGAACTCGCGCCAGTCCTGGGATTCGTGGATGCGTACGGCCAGGTCCATGCCGGCCAGCGAATCGTAGATGAGCAGACCATCCAGGCTGCCTTGAATCGGAGCCGGCACGCGTGCCCAGCCGTGGATCCGCAGGATCTGGCCGGGCTGGACCGGTACCGGCGCACTGACGATCGCGATAGGGGGTGCCTCCACGGTCGGCGGGGCCGATGCCGATGGCGCCGGCCAGCACTGAATGCGCAGGGCGGACCGGCCCGCATGGGGCGTGTGGAGCGACAGTTCCACTGCGGTCCGGAGCTCCGGCTGATGCCCTGCCAGATTGCGCCAGCCGCTGGACTGCAGCAGCGGCAGTTGCTCGAAATCGCCGGCCGGCAACGCATTGGGGCCCCAGATCGCCCCACACAGACGCTGGCTCAAGGCGTGGTGATAGGGCAAGGCGAAGAACGTCACGCACAGCGGACTGGACACCGGCGTGGGAAACGCATCGGCAGCCTGCTTCCAGTCGGCGTAGCGCGTGGCCGCCAACTGCTCCAGGCCGCGCTGCAGATACTCGTGAGCGCGCTCGTGCCCACCGCTCTCCGCCAGCCGTTCGAAATACTGCAGCGCGCTGCGCGCCTGCGATAGCGATTGCCCTTCGCCGGCCGGATTGGTCAAGTTGGCGGCGGGAGCGAACGTCAGCAACTGCTGGTGCGTTTCGACAACCGCCGCGTACAGCTGCGCGGCAATGCCGCGCGCCAGTTCGTTCCGCTCCTGCCGGGCGGCGTTGATCTGGCGGGCCAGATAATTGATGGCCAGCCGATCCTGGGTCAGGACGACGGCCGACACCTCCTGTGATCCCTCGAGTGTAATGCGCATGCCGGTGCCGCGCACCTGCCGCAACCGCCGCAACCCGTCCTCCGTCAGATGATAGGCCTCGTCGGTCTCGGGCACCCCCGGCACTTCCACCGTCACCGGACGCTCGTCGGCCAGACCGGCCACGTATTGCTGGTCGGCAGTGCGCCGCATGACCAGCAGCAGACGCGACCGGTCGGTCTTGAGGACGCTGGCCCGCGCCCCCACCTCGCCCGTCGGCAACTCGACTTCATGCTGGCAGGTCGTCACCCACGGTTCGAGCAGTGCCAGTTCGAGGTTGAGCCAGTGCAGGATCTTGGCGCGCAGGATGGAATGCCGGTCGGTCGCGTCGAGCCGCGACTCGGATCGGAACCACAGCCCGCGGGCACCGGACGCGATCGCGTGGTAGGCCAGCAGGCGGATCTGTTCCGGCTCCAGAGTCCACGCGGCGGCGTCCTCGCCGCCCAGGATCCGGATCTGGTCGACCACAGCCGTCCGCACTTGCGTGCGGATGGAAGCCCAGAACTGCGTGCCCAGGCGCACCAGATGGGCCCGCTGCAGATACCACGCGCCAAGGTCGGCCAGGGGCAGTGAGCCGTGGGGGCCGGGCGGTTCGAGCACCACCAGATCGGCAATGCGGCTGTATTGCCAGATGTCCTCCCGCGGCAGGCACAGGATCGGACGGCGTGTTGCGGCCGGTACGCTCCGCAACTGCGTGGCCAGGCGTCGTGTGGACTCGATCATTTCCGCCGACATTGACGCGCCGACGTCCCACGCCAGGATCGGTTCCAGCCCCGTGCCGGACTCCACCGGCCACGGGCTCACCGGAGGTGGTGCGATCAACCACAAGCCGCTGTCCGCCGCCTCCTGTAACTGCTCAGCAGTCGGTGGTGCGACCACGCGGGCGGCATTGAAGCCGAGCGACTTGAGCCACGCGAACGGCTCGCCGTTGTGGTCAATTGCACGGACCAGCTGCGAACGTCCTCCACTTGTCAGCGGTGTATCCGGAAGACCTGGCGGCGGGTCAGCGTTGCGCGCGGCCGGCCCCGCAGCCGTGTCAGAGACCGAAGCTGCGTCGGGCTCTTCGTCGCCGCGATCGGTCGAGATGTCGGTCGAAACCTGACCAACCAGTTCCAGATTGTCGAGCCACAGGTCCGTCTGACCCGGACCACCATAGGCGTTCAAGACGACCAGATCCACATAGGCCTCACGCTCGCTGACGTTCGGGCCGAGCTGAGACCGCAGCATCGGGATCTGCCGGGATACGAGCAACGCGGGCTGATCGATGCTCAGCTTCTGCCACATGCCTGTCTGGGAATAGGAACTACCGCGGATGAGCGTCGTCACCAGCTTGCCCGTGCGCGGATCCTTGGAACGCGGCAAGACGACGCGCGCTGCCAGCTGGAGACCAGTTCGATTCGACTTCACCCAGAGACTGATGCCCAGCTCTTCAATGATGCGTGACGGTGGAATGTCGTGCACCAGATGGATGTAGGTCCCCACACCTGCGTGAAACTGTATCGACTCGCTCGCCTGTCCCGCCTGAGCCTGGTCGAACGTCCGCGTGTGGCGCGTCACACGCAGGCTGCAGTCGTGGTCCGCCTGTCGCCAGCTTTTCTCGGGGCCCTCGAATGATTCGTAGAACTGAGCGGCGACCGGCCCGGCCGGCCACCACACGATGGCCACGGGGAGCATGGCCAAGAGGAGCGATGCGGGCAGCGCGCAGCAGGTGCGGCGGTGGTCGGCACCCCGTCCCGGAGCGCGGCCCCGTCTGCCTGCAGGACCGCGTCTGCCCACAGGATGCAGGTGGTTCGGCGAACTGGCAGTGGCTGCATCCATGCCCGGCACTTCAATCCGATGGGGACGGCTGATCCTCGCTCTCCGGCACGCGCACGGGGGCGGCGTGCCGCGTGGCACTTTGGCAACATCGCGTGCACAGCGTGTTGCATGAGCGTAAGGGCTGCTTGTAACATGATTTGCGTTATGCGGCCAGAGCAACCATGAGGTGATGATGAGGTAATATTGCCACACGGCCCCGGAGCGGCGCGTGGCCGGTTTTGCGTAAGTTGAGGACAGTGAACGAGTTGCGCGAACTGCCGAGCGCCTGCGAGGATCTGGCACACCGTGTGCGTTTCCGGTGTATCCCATCTACCACCTCCAGGAGACAAGGCTCATGAGTACAGCACCTCGATTCACGCCCGCCGACACCGACGAACTGCCAAAAGACATGATGGAACTGGGCCAGCTCCTGGCCGGACTGCCGCCACAGTATCGCATGGCCTTGGAGCCGGTCTGGGATCGAGTCGTGGAAAGCACGCGCCGCCGCCGCCGCATCCTGACGCTGGTCCAGGAAGCGCTCAGCCAGCTGCGCCTGGACATGAAGTACCTGGTGTTTGACCTGGAGGCTACGCGTCGGGAGCGCGATGCGTACCGTCAGAATTCGGGTGATGACGGTCAGGCGGAGTGATGGGGCGGGACGGCTGGAGAGGACGGGACCGGCACGTCGAAGCGGATCGTTGCGCGGCCCATCGTGCTGCGGCAGGCCGAGCGTCGGCCATAGAGCGTACGGCCCTGCTTCGCCGTCGATTTCAAGTTGCTTCTGGCCGCCGGGTCGCATAGGATGAAGGTCGTTGACACGTCTGTATCCGTTGCGCTGCTGGCCAAGGCACTTTTCGACTATGACTAGGAGCTCTGTATCTCGATGGCCGAAATCACGGCGGAAAAATTCGCCCAACGGGCATTCGACTGTGACCTGATCAACTCCCACCAGTTGGAGTCGATCTGGGGCGAGTTTGGCAGTCGCGATGTGCCGCTCGAGCAGTTCACAGCGCTGATGGTCCGGCGCGAACTCCTGACGAATTTCCAAGTGGATCGGATCGTTGAGGGGAAGCGCGACGGGTACTTCTACGGGAACTACAAGGTTCTCTACATGGTCGGTGCCGGGACCTTTGCGCGGGTCTATCGGGCGCTGCACCGCGACACCAAACGCGACCGGGCCGTGAAGGTGTTGCGCAGGCGATATGCGGACGATCCGGTGACGACCGAACAGTTTCTGCGCGAAGCGCGGATGGTCATGCCGCTGCGGCACCCGAACATCGTCCCCGTCTACGAGGTGCTGGACGAAAACCGCCGCCCGTTCATGGTGATGGACTTCGTCGAAGGCCAGAACCTGCGCGATTTTATCAAGGTCCGCAAACAGCTCGACCTGGACGTCTCCCTGCGCCTGCTGGCCGATATCCTGGCAGGGCTGCACTATGCCCTGAGCAAGGGGGTGACGCACCGCGACATGAAGCTGTCCAACGTGTTGATCACCAGTCACGGTCGCGCCAAGCTGGTCGATTTCGGCCTGGCGGCCATCTCGGCGGACATGAGCGAGGAGGCGATTGCCGCGGCTCCCAACCCGCGCAGTATCGACTATGCCGGCCTGGAGCGGGTTACCGGCGTGCGGAAGAATGACAAGCGCAGCGACATCTACTTCGCGGGGGCCATCCTGTATCACATGCTGGCCGGACGGCCGCCGCTGTTCGAAACGCGCGATCGCATCAAGCGGCTGAGCATCGCGCGTTTCCGCGACGTGCCCCCGCTCGGGCAACTGGTTCCCGAGCTGCCCAACTACGTAATTGCCTTCTGCAATCGGGCCATGGATCTCAAGCCGGAGCGGCGGTTCCAGACGCCTGGCGAGATGCTGGACGAGCTGAACCACGTCATGAAGCGTCTCAAGGCGGGCGATCCGGGGGTGTTCGTGCCGGACCAGGACGCGGCGCAGCAGGCCGATCCGGACGACGTCTCGTCCATGAACGATTCCCCGGTGGAACTCGAGGGGGACGAACGGACGGTGCTGCTGGTGGAGTCCCGCGTCAGCATGCAGGATACCATCCGCAACGCACTCAAGAAACGGGGCTACCGCGTGCTGATCTTCGGCAATCCCCAGCGGGCGCTGCAGCGGTTCGAGGATCATCTCGACGCCGACCCGCTGGCCGACTGCGTGATCTTCTCGGCCGGCGAACTGGGGGATGCAGCCGTTGACGCGTTCAACGAGTTTGGTAGGGCCGAACACACCCGGCACCTCCCCGCGATTCTGCTGGTCCGGCGCAACAATCCCGATCAGGCCCGGCGTGCCCAGACCGGCGAACGTCGAATCGTGCTGCCGCTGGACCTGCGCGTCAAGGAACTCCGCGCCAAGCTGCTGCAGCTGCTGCGCGAGGAAGAAGCCACGAGTTCCGAGAACAGCTGAACGCCATCATGAACGCCATCACGCAGGCGGCTCGCCTGGGATGGGCGGCGGGCCTGAGTCGGGCGTGATGGAGAGTCCATCGGATGCCCGCAGCAACACGCGGTACGACTTTCCCTTCTGCAGTTTCATCGAAGGGGCCTCGCCGTGCGCCGCTCGGATGCCCAGCTCCTTCGCCTTGGCCTCGTCGTTGGCAATCGTCCAGAACTCATCCCAGATCCGCTTCTCGAAGTCCGACACTCGATTGTCGCTGCCGTAGGCCTTGGGGCGGGCCCCGACGGTATCGATGGGGAATCCATCATTGGGCGTCTGGTCCTCGCCGAAAATGCGCCGGAACAACACCAGCGAAGTGGAGCGGTCGATCTCCGCGTGCTCCACATACTTGTCGTCGAACTTCACCACCCAGTTGTCGATATAGATGACGTCGCCGTTGACCCGGAACTCCTTCGGTGCACTGATCGGCTGACCCTGGTCATTGACTTCGACAAACTGGCCCACCGTGTATAACCGGTTGGTGGCGGGGTCGACATCCTGTTCCAGGACCGTGAGCCAGCCGACCCGGTGATTCACCTTCAGCAGCCGCAACGACATGTCAAGCTTCTGGATCCGCTCATCCTTCTCGCGCAGTGCGACTTCCTGCTCCGCAATCGTGGTGTCCCGTTCCTGCAGCTGCAGTTTCTGCTGGTCGAGCAGATCCTGTTTGGCCAGCAACTCGTTGCGGTAACTGGCCAACTGCTCGTCCCGCTGTTTCAGGGCGCGGTCCCCCTCGGTGTGGATGCGATAGCCGTACCACCCGCCGGCCCCGATCAAGCCGACCAGGACGATGGCCAGTCCAGTGCGCAGCAGGCTGTTGATGGTGGACAACGACTCAATCACACCGGGCATAACTTCGACTCCACGTTGCTTGTGGTGAGCCGGCGCACCCGGGACCCGATCGCACGCAAGCAGGTGCCCACCCCGCGGCACGGGTGCCGGCCAAAAGCTGACTCCGGCACTATCATAGTGTTCGCGTCCGGCAGTGGCTACGCGGGTTTTTCCGCTCCGAGCAGGGTGCGCACGGCCAAGCCGATGTCGGGGGCCGCCATCAAACGTTCCCCCACCAGCATGGCCGCAATGCCGGCCTGTTCCA
Source organism: Planctomycetaceae bacterium (assembly GCA_012729315.1). GTDB lineage: Bacteria > Planctomycetota > Planctomycetia > Pirellulales > Pirellulaceae > JAAYDI01. The sequence goes on along the minus strand of JAAYDI010000211.1, from coordinate 125,292 downwards.
GCCGCAGCACATCGGCCCGCGTATGAATGCCGCTCTCCGCTACCACCAGACGATCGGAGGGGATCTGTGCCCGCAGCCGGATAGTGTGACCAACATCTGTCACGAACGTCCGCAGATCGCGGTTGTTGATGCCGATCAGGGGAGCGCCCAGTCTGAGCACTCGTTCCAGGTTGCCCGGCTCGTATAGTTCCACCAGAGCCGTCATATCAAGTTCGCAGACCGTGTCGTAGAGCCGCGTCAAGTGGTCGTCGTCCAGACATTCCGCGATCAGCAGCACCGCGTCGGCGCCGGCGGCACGTGCCTCCCACGCCTGGTAGGGATCGAGAATGAAGTCTTTGCGGAGCACCGGGAGGCGGACCTGGTGGCGGACCGCTTGCAGCACGTCGAGGCCGCCCTGGAAGAACTGCCGATCGGTCAGCACGCTCAGGCACGTTGCGCCGTGAGTGGCGTAGGTCTGGGCGATCTCCAGCGGCTGGAATTGCTCGCGGATGACCCCCTTCGACGGGCTGGCTTTCTTGATTTCCGCGATCAGCTTGATCGGTCCGCCGGCCGCCAGTTGCGCCAGGAAATCACGCACCGGGGGGGCATCCTTCACCGCGGCACGCAGGTCGACCTGCGTGCGCTGGATCTGGGCCGCGGCGATCTCCTGCCGTTTAACCGCGACGATCTGGTCGAGAATGGTGGTCACGAAGGTTTGATCCGGGAGGTCTGGCGAGGCGCGTCAGATGGCCGTTGTCAGTGTTTGAAGTGCCGGCGGCCGGTGAAGACCATGGACAACTGCCGGGCATTGCAGGCGTCGATGACCTCCTGGTCCTTGCGCGATCCGCCTGGCTGGATGACGGCCACGATACCCGCTTCCGCCGCCCGGTCAATCGAGTCGGGAAACGGGAAGAAGGCATCGGAAGCCAGCACGCAGCCGGCCGCTCGGTCGCCCGCCTTGCGGATGGCAATGTCGACCGAATCCACGCGGCTCATCTGCCCAGCGCCGGCGCCGCACAGGCAGCGGTTTCGACTCAACACGATGGCATTGGACTTGACGTGCCTCGCGATGGCCCAGGCGAACTGGAGTTCGCTCAGCTGCGCCGGTGTGGGGGCCGTCTGCGTGACCACCTGCCACTGTTGCGGTTCGTCCGCCAGCAGGTCGGCCTCCTGCACCAGCAGGCCGCCGTCGATGTGGCGGTAGTGCCGGACGTCCTGCGGCATCCGCAGCGATCCCACTTCCATCAGCCGGACGTTGCTCTTCCACTTCGGCCTGGTGGTCAGGATCTCCAGCGCGGCCGGATCGTAGTGCGGCGCAACCATCGCCTCGACGAACAGCCCCGGAGTTGCCAGATACTCGGCCGTCGCCGTATCCACCGGCTGATTGAAGGCCAGGATGGAGCCGAAGGCGCTGATCGGATCCCCTTCCATGGCGTGCCGCGCCGCTTCTGCCAGCGTGGGTGCACAGGCCGCCCCACAGGGGTTCGTGTGCTTGATCACCACCGCCGCGGCGTCCGGCAGCGTGCGGACGATTGCCAGCGCTGCGTCCAGGTCCATCAGGTTGTTGTAGGACAGCTCCTTGCCATTGAGTTGGCGGGCCGACACCAGATCGGCTCCTGGTGCCTGCGGTATCGCGTACAGCGCCGCGCCCTGATGGGGGTTCTCGCCGTAACGCAACAGCGCCTTCCGCTCCAGGCACAGGTGCAGGGACGCCGGGAACGTCGTGCTCAATTCCGTCGTGGCAGATTCCGTCGTGGTAGATTCCGTCGTGGTAGATTCAGGCTTGGCAAAATAGGCGGCAATAGCGCGGTCGTAGGCCGCCGTATGGGCAAACGCTTCTGCCGCCAGACGCTGGCGCAGCGCGCGTGAGGTGGTGCCGGTCCGGGCAATCTCCTCCTGTATCGCTGCGTACTGTCCGGGGTGTGTGGCGATCGCCACGAAGGCGTGGTTTTTGGCGGCCGCCCGCACGAGACTCGGACCACCAATGTCAATCTGTTCGATCGCCTCGTCGCGCGTCACGCCGGCCCGGGCCACGGTGGCCTCGAACGGATAGAGATTCACTACGACCAGTTCGAACGGGACGATGCCGTGTTCGGCGAGGGACGCCATATCGTCGGTCCGATCGCGCCGCGCCAGGATTCCGCCGAAGATTTTGGGGTGCAGCGTCTTGAGGCGTCCGTCCAGCATCTCGGGGAACCCGGTGTAGGACGAAACTTCCTGGACCGTAAGACCGGCCTCCTGCAGGCACTGTGCGGTGCCCCCGGTGCTGTAGATCGCGACACCGGCCTGGGCCAGCGCGCGGGCGAAATCGACGAGTCCGACTTTGTCACTGACACTGATCAACGCGCGCGCAACGGCCGGTGACTCCATGGTGCTGCTTCCGTCCCTTCGTGGTTCGTGCGGATTAGACAAACAACCATGGTTTACGAGGGCGCGGCATCATGGTCAACCCGAGTGCGGCGAGTTTACGGCGAATTGTGTGCCCCCCGCCTCGTCACGGTCCCTCGTCGTCCGCCTCGTCCGCCTCGTCCGCATAGGCCTCGTCGTCCGCGTCCTCCTCGTCGTCCGCATCGGTCCAGCTATCCGCATCCTCCTCGTCGTCCGCCTCGGTCCAGTCATCTGCGTCCCCCGCGTCGTCTGCCTCGTCCGGCGGTGCAGCCTGATCCGACTCATCGTCGTCCTCGAACGGGTTCCTGGCCGGTGCGGCGGCGGGTGGCTGGCCAGTTGCCGCAGGCTTGGCAAACGGATCGGCGTCGTCCGTTTCGCGCCGGAACGGATCGAACGGCTGTGCGTCCTCCGGCTGCGGTTCCGCTGCTTCTGGCTGCTTTGCGCCTGGCCGAGTGGCCGCTTCGGCCGCCGCTTCGGCGGCCGCCATCTCGGCTCCGGTGACGTGCACGGTGGGCCAGTAGGCATCGCGTTCACGGAGACACTGGATGAGCCCCGACTCGGTGCTGACGTAAATACGATCGGTCTGGTTGTTGACGAACAGGCGGTTGGTGGGGGGCATCGGGAATTGGGACAGCGTCTTGCCGGTGCTGCCGTTGATCACCATCATCACATTGTTGCCGGACGTGGCGTAGACTCGGTCCTTGGTGGCGGCCACGAAATGTCGGACGCCGCGTGCCCACCACTTCTCTTGACCGGTCGCGGCGTCCACCGCACGCATGCCCGCATGGCGGCTCACCAGGTAGACGGTGTCCCGCACCACGGAGGCTGGTTCGGCCGTCGCATCCCCGCTGGAAAAGCGCCACACGAGGCCGCTTGTCAGGACGTCGAAGCAGTACAGGAACCCGGTATCGGTGACCGTCAGCATGTGCGTTGGAGGTGCATACACGAGTGGTCCGGCAATGGCCGTATCGAACTGCAGTCGATACCTGACGCCCGGTTTGCCGGGGATGATGGACGTGACGACACCGGCATTGGTGGCCCACATCACATGATTGCCGATCGCGGTTGGTGCGAAGCGGACCGAGCCTCGCGCCGGATAGACCTCCGGCCAACCCGGATCGTCGGGGCCAAAGCGATACGCGTGCAGTTGGCCGCTAAGCGTGGGAACGAACAGCCGCGTGCCCACCATCGCCGGTCCGGCTGCCGGCGCTCCGCCAGCAACTCGCCGTTCGTTTGCCAACGCGCCATCCGCTGCCTGCAACACGTAAATGTGCTGGCCGTTGACCAGGGCTACCAGGTCGTCCGTGGTTGCCATCTCCGTCGTCACGTAGTCGGGCCGTCCCACCTGGGTCGACCACAGCAGGCGGCCCGTCTCGGCGTCCAGCGCCTGCACCATGCCGCTGCTGCTCGACATGTAGAGCGTGGCGTCCGGCACCACCTGCTGATCGACCGATGCCTGGATGCCTTCCAGGCCGAGCAGCCGGACCTTTTCGGCGGCCGCCTTCTCCGCACCTGCCACTCCCAGCGCCTGGCCGAAGTTGTCCAGATGCCGTTCCGAGAAAACGGTGTTCCGCCCGTGCTGATCGGTCACGCGGAAGATCGTCTGCGCCTTGTTCAGGTTGACGTGCAGTCGCAGGTTCGCCACTTCACCCCGCTGGGGAAGCACGCTGGCCTGCGTAAACCACGCACGTTCCAGTCCATGCTGCTGTGCGACCGACTGCGAAATCAGTCCACCGCGGTCAGATTCTGCCGCCAGAAGAGGAGTCCAGGCCAGACAGGTGAATGACAACAGAGCCACAACAACGACGCGGCGAATCATAGTGCTGTTCTCTTGTGACGAGCGGCGACACCTCAAGACCGGGCGGACCCCAAGGGGGCCCGCCAAGAAATGGCAGCCCGAGCGCGCGCAGCACCGGTTGCGGCACCGCGCCGATCGTTCCATGTGCTTCTATCATAATTCGAGTTGTGCTGCCGTACACCTGGAAAACCGGGTGGATCACGCCGGCTGGCCGAATTCCCCCCCCTCCGGGATCGGTCGCCCCGCACGCTGCAACCGCTAGACCACTTCCGCATCGACCAATACCATGAGGGACAGTCTGGCTGGAGTGGCGCTTGGCCCCCCCTCTCTCTGTGGGTCAGGCCGTGTTCGGTCGTGTGGATCGCTTGGAGTCCGTGTGATGGCAAGTCGAGAACTCGAGCCGATGGATCGGGAGTTGATCGACCACATCCTGGGCTATCTGAATTTCTCATCGGGTGCGTCCGATCCGCAGTTTCTGGCGAATCTCAATGTGTTGTTTGCTCACTGCTCGGGAGACGGCCCAGCCTGGCGGTTGGCACTCGAACGGCTCGAGGAGGAGCTGCCGCGGTTGTCGGGGCGCTCGGCGACGTTTGCGGACGCGGGGCAGGCGCATGCGGTGCTGCGGTTGCTGGGGGGCGGGTTGCTGCCGGCCTATCGCGAGTTCCACACGGATCTGCTGTTCCACCAGGCGGAGGAGGCGTTGTTCGGGGCGTTCTTTGTGGGGCGCGCGTGTGAAGCGATCCTGCAGCAGGGGGCGCCGTGGGACGAGTCCGCGCGGATTGTGCCGGGGGCGCTGGCGCGGCTGAACGACTACATCGGGCACCGCCCGGTGGCGGTGCTGGAGACGCGGCGGCACGAGCCGTACCCGCACGAGTGGGTGCGGCCGGTGCCGTTGTACATTGAGGGTGCCGGGGTCGAGTTCGGCCGCTATCACGACGTGGTGACGCACGCCCTGGCGATCCTGCGTGCGACCGACGAGTACATCCTGCGTGCGGCGCAGTTTGACCCGGCGTCGCTGGAAGAGCTGGCCTTCGATCCGCGCGCCTACGATTTCGACCATCCGGTGAACAAACGTCCCAACTATCATTTCGGGCAATGGGATCCGCACCGCATTGACAACGAGGGGCGTTATCGCCGCTTCGTCGTCCAGCAGGTGACGCTCGAGGCGCTGCTGGCACGCGTGGAGGCCGAGTCCGAGCTGCCGCGGGAGCAGATACTGTATGAGGCGGCGGCGGTGCTGGCGGGCACGATGTTGATGGCGGCGGGCATCAGCGGCAGCGGTCCGAGCGCGCACGATTCGACCGTGACTCTGTCGAGTCTGCTGCCCACGGTAGCCGCGTATCGGGACGCGTTTTACGAGCAGCTGATACGCTTGGCGCCGCCGGTACACCGCCAGCGGCTGGAGCAGGAGGCGCGGACGCGGCATCAGCCGTTTGGCGGCGCGCGCCAGCATCTCAACGCCTGGCTGGCGCGCCGTCGCGCGAGCCAGCTGGAACACGTGCATCTGGCGAAAATCTTCGCTCGCATGGGGCACGCGGACGCGGCCGCGCGCCAGGCGGGCATCGTCCCCGTCGCCTCGGCGCGCATGCTGTGCGAGATCGACTGCCGGCTGACCGCGGGGGGCCAGGCGGTCCTGGCCGGCGACCTGCCGCTCGCCATGACGCTGGCGCGGGGTATCGTCGACCTGTTGCATCGCGCGATCGCGTGCGGCGCGATCATTGACCCCTGGAACCTGCTGGGGTTCGATGCGCACTTCAGCCTCTTCCCGGCGCTCGAGAACAGCGTCCACGACCATCGCGCCGACGAGCTGGTCGCGCTGATGGAGCAGATCTTCGGCCTGTTTTCGCGGATCTGGAGCGCGGCGGCGGCAGAAGACCAGCAGCAGCTGTGCCAGCAGGTGCGGAGCGAATTCGAGGCTACGGCCACCTGGTGGCGGCAGTTCGCGGCGCACACGGTCTCCAGCGTCGACGCGGTGGACGCACAGGAGGCCTTCCGCGCGGCGGAGCATGTGGCGGAGAGTCTCAACCTGTGGCACAAAGGGGGCGCCGAGACCGGCGATATCCGGTTCTGGGCGCGGTATGCCCACATGTTCGACTCGCCCAAGGCCTTCTCGCTGGTCATCGAGGCGCTGCTGGAACGCGACGACTTCGTCGCCTCCATGGCTTTGTTGATCCACTGGCTCAGCCAGGCCCAGCATGTGCCTTTGGAACAGGGCACCTGCTCGTTCCATCAGTTGTCCCAGCAGTGGCTGCTCAAACTCCTGCACCAGGCCCAGACGGCCGGAGATGCGGGACCCTCGCCGCAGCCGCCCCGGCAGCTGGTGCGGAAGTTCTTCGATTACCTCGAGGCCAACGCCGACGAGTACTGGAGCGCGCCCAGCTTCTCGCTGCTGGCCGCCGTGGAACGGCCGCCAGACGGCGCGGCGGCGACCGATCCCGGAGACGATGACGAAGCCGAGGAGAGTCTGTTCAGCGCAGCCTACGAGGGGGTGGTGTACACGGACAGCACCGATGATGGCGTCGACAGCGAGCTGTTCGACATGGGCGAGACCACCTCCGATGAACTGTCGCACGAATCCCAACGGATCACCGATCGCGTCGCGTTCCTCAGCGCCGTCGCCAAACTGTGGAAACTGGCGGCGGTCAGCGACGTGCTGCACACGCCGTCGGAGGGCGGTCAAGACGGCGGTCCGTTCGAGTCGCTCGCGACCATGCGGCACTGGCTGCAGCAGGCGATCCGCAACCATCACCGATTGCTCGATCTGCTCGATACGGTCCGCCGCTACCGCATCCCCACCGCCGGTACAGATCCCGACTCGCTGATGCAGTACGATCGACAGCGGCTGGTCAAGGACACGCTGCTGGAGCGGATTGCCGCCGCATGTGTCGACCTGTCGAGCGTCGGCCAGACCATGCTCGCCGCGCTGGCATCGCGGTCGAGCAAGGAGGACCGCGAGATCACCGAACTGGCGGACGCCTTCGGCGACGAAGCGCCGCTGATGGTCCGCGTCATCGCCGCGGTGCTGCGCGGTGCCAACGAGCAGGTGACGCAGGTGTGGCCCGCGCTCCAGCAGACGCTGGCCGGCAAATCACTGCTCTACGTCCCGCTGTCCAAGGAAGGGGATACCCGGCAGATCATCGCCGCCCGCTGCCGGCAGTGTCAGCTCCAGGATCTGCTGGCCTGGCTCCCGCGCCGCGGCCTGTGGCTGGAAACGTGCCAGCTCATCGAGACCGCTCGCCGCATGGAACGCAACAATCCGGTCGGTCCCGGTGCCGTGACGGAGTTCGATGAGCTGTTCAAGGTCGGCTACCGCGCGCTGGTGGAGAACCTCGTGACGTCGGCCGAGTCCTGGACGACAGAGCAGGCGGAACAGGCGGAACAGGCGGAGCAGTTGTTGGAGCAGAGTCTGGCGTCGGCGCTGGAAGAACTGACCGAAGTGCTGCTGGCCAGCTGGCTCAATCACAGCCGTACGCTGCGTCTGTCGGTGCTGGAGCGGACTGCCGATACCACGAGCTGGGAACGTCTCGTGCAGTTCATTCGGCGTTACGGGGCGGAGCTGTTCACCCAGCGGTTCTTCAGCCTGGGCAACGTGCGGGCCATCCTGCACCAGGGGGTCGGCGAATGGCTGGGACGACTCGAGCGCGACACGGGCCGCTCCGGGACGCTGAAACTGCTCGAGGAACTCGACACACACGTGTCGCGGCAGGAAGCCACCGACAACCTGTCGCTCATCCTCGAAGCGATCCTGGAGAACTACGGCGAGTACCGCGACTACAACAGCACCACGACGCAGTCGGACCGCGGCGACATGCTGTACACCCTGCTCGACTTCCTCCGCCTCCGCACACAGTACGACCGCGTCTGCTGGCACCTGAAGCCCGTGATCCTGGCGCACGAGATCCTGGTCACCCGGCACCAGGACAAGGCCGCCCGGCTCTGGCGCCGCGCGCTAACCGAACGCATCGGGGCCGAGGCCGAGCAGTATCTGACGCGGCTCCAGGCCTTGCAGGAAACCTATGCCATCCGCCTCTCGACCGTGGCGGACCGGATTGCCGAACGGTTCGTGCGTCCCATGTCGATCGACCGCATGCGCGCACTGGTGCGGCCGGCCATGGAGGAAGCGAGACGCCCGGGCCCAAAACCGATGTTCGAGTTGCTGGAGCACGAGGCGCAAGTGCTCATGGGCGAATCGACCGGTATCGGCTTCGACGTACCCGTCTGGCTGCTGGCGCTGGAAGAGGAGGTGGATCGCGCGCGGGAGCCGACGCACCGGCGGAACTTTGAACAGGAGATCGCGGCTGCCATACCGAGCGTTGCATTGTCGCGGGAAGCCGTCAGCGCTCAGCTGGCCGCCTGTGCCGCCGACTAGTGTCACCGGGCACCGTCACCGATTGGCACTGCAGGCAGCACCCATCGGGTGGCCCCTTTGTTCGGCTCTTCGCGAGAGGCAGCATCGATGTTTGGCTGGCTGTCCCCCGGTCTCCGCTGGACGAGCCCCCGGTAGCGCGCGTCTGGGTGGTCACAGGAACTCGGGCCACATTGCATCGCTGACCAACAGCCCTGCCCGCGTCAGCCGGATGCAGCCGTGCTGGTCCTGGAGCAACCCCAGGTCGACGAACTTGCGCAGCGGCACCCCCACCAGATCGTCCAGTTCCAGACCGGTCCGCTGCCGGAACTCCACGCGTGAGATGCCCTCGAGCATCCGCAGGCGGAAGACCAGCATTTCGCGGGCGCGGTCGACCGGCGCGAGCTTCTCCCGCTCCGCTACCGGCGATTGCCCCGACAGGACGCGGCGCAGGTAGGTCGTGGTGCTCCTGTGATTGGTCTCCCGCCAACCGTCCACGTACCGCGTGGCGCCCGGCCCGAACGCCCAGTACGATTCGCCGCGCCAGTAGACCTCGTTGTGCCGGCTGCGGTGAGCGGGCCGCGCGAAGTTCGAGACCTCATAGTGGTCCCAGCCGGTGGCGGCCAGGTGATCCCAGGCCGCTTCGAGCATCGCACGCTCTGTCTCTTCAGCAACCGGCTGCAGCTGCCCGCGCTGCAGCCGTCCCCAGAACAGAGACCCCTTTTCAAACGTGAGACTGTAGATTGACAGATGATCGGGATCCAGCGCCACGGCGGCCAGCAGATCCGCCTGCCAGGCGGCGAGCGATTCGCCCGGCACCGCACAGATCAGGTCGAGCGACACCGAGCGGAACCGTGCGCGCAGCAGCGGGAGGATACGGAGCACATCGGGCGCTCGGTGCGCCCGCTCCAACAACTGCAGTTTGCCGGGCTGCAGGGACTGTACCCCCAAGCTGATCCGATTCACACCGGCCTCGCACAGGATGTCGAGCTTGACGCGGTCCAACCCGTCGGGATTCGCTTCGACCGTCCATTCATACCCGCTTTGCGGGATAAACGCGGTCCGCAGCAGACGGCACAGTTCAGAGAGTTCCCGCGCGCGCAACTGCGTCGGCGTGCCTCCGCCGACGTAGAGCGTGTCGACCGGAACCGGGCCGGGCAGCGTCTGGAACTCCCGCTCCAATGCCTGCAGGTAAGCCTGGTGCAGCTCGGGCCGGCCGGCCACGACCGTGAAGTTGCAGTACCCGCAGCGGCGGAGACAGAACGGCACGTGAATGTAGGCGGCGCGAGCCGGAGCAAACATGGCTGCCTTCTCCTCACGCGGCCCGACCCGCACTCACAGCCACACGTGCAGGCGGCCTCCCAGCATGTCCGGCAGCGCCCGGGCGATGTAGTCGCGGATCTGGCCCGCATGATAGCGGGTACTGAAATGGGCGGCGATGATCTGCGCGTTCTGAAACCGATCCCGGCGCTGTACGATGTCGTCCAGATGCATGTGTCCGTGCTTGTGAATCTTGTCCTTGCGGTGGCTCGGCGCAACAAATGTCATCTCGGCAATCAGCACGTCAGCGCGATACATGTCGGGATTGGCGTCGAGCCCCTCGGGCCGGCTGTCACCCAGATACGCCACCCGCGGCAGACGTGTCTCCTCGGATACCTCTTGGCCCGACAGGCGGATGTCGCGAATCTGCTCGCCCGTGAGCGTCTGGAACTCGCGTTTGAGCTTCTTGCGCCGCTCCCACACGATGTAGCCAAGCGACGGTATCGTGTGCGCCGTGGCGTGCGCGGTGACCACCAGCTCGCGGGACAGCGTAATCTCGTCCCCCGCTCGCACCGCCACCAACTCACACGGCAGTCGGCCACGGTCCAGCCGGCTGACGATCCGCAGCAGGTGCTGGAACAACTCCACCGCATGTGCGGGCAGATAGATTGTCGGCGGATCCATCTTCATCATCCGCCGCCGCGCCACGTAGACAGGCAGCGCCGCCACGTGATCCAGATGCGTGTGCGTCACGAACCAGGTGGGCGTGCCCATGAACTCCCACGGCTGTCCACCCAGGTCGAAACCCACCTTGTATTCCGGGATCCGCCAGTAGGTCTGCACCGCGGCACGCGAGTAGCCTTCAATCGTGAGGCCTTGGTGGACCAGCGTCCGAATCGGGGCGTTCTTGGGCATGGGGCATCCTGAGATGGTGTAATTGCAACCGCCGGAGTCAGGCCAGTTTACGACGATTCCGGAATTCGCGACAGGTGGGATAGGGTGCCTGCCGGCCAGAGCGCACGATCCACCGCACGATACCGCACGTTCCGCCGCACTGGGCACACGGTGGCTGTGGCCTGGACCGGCGGACCCGCCGAAGCGGCTAACGCGGCTGCGTCGGCAGCACCTGGTCGGAGGCCGGCGCGTGCGTGTACTGATCCACGTCCGAGAGATCCAGGAGCGGGTTGAACCGAGACCCCGGCAAGACCCAGATCTCGCCCTGCGTCACCGGTTGCTCCGTCCGCACACTGTGGTGCCGTACCAGCTCAAGGATGGCCAGGAACACGCCAATCAGCACCGACTTGTGCATCCCCGGCTCGAACATCTCGGAAAACGCCACGCGGCCTTGCGCCACCAGCCGCTGGTGTATGCGCTGCATGTACACGTGGATCGGCGTGTCATCGTAAACGATGTTCGACGGTTGCGAGGCGCGACTGTCACGCATCACGCGGCCAAAGGCGCTGACCAGGTCCCACAGCTCGATCTCCTGGATCGGCTGGTCGCTCGGGTCCACACGCCGGGGTGGCAGATCGTCCGCCAGACGCGCATAACGCTTCTGCCACTGCCGGCTCCGCTCCTCCAGCATGCTCGCCGCGTCTTTGTACTTCTTGTACTCCAGCAGCTTCTCGACCAGCTGCTGCCGGGGATCCTCCAAAGGAGCCTCGTCCTCGTCGTTGTGCGGCAGCACCGAGCGGGATTTGATCTCCACCAGTATGCTGGCCATCTCCAGGAAATCCCCCACGTCGTCCACGTCCAGCGTCTCCAGAACCTCCAGATAACCCAGGTACTGCTGGGTAATCTCGGCGATCGGCAGGTCGAACACCTCCACCTCGTGCTTTCGCACCAGATACAGCAGCAGGTCCAGCGGACCTCGATAGGTGTGCAATTCGACGCGAAACATAGCCACCGCAGATCGGGTTAGCGCAATCGACCGATTGACGCTTTTCCGGCCCCACTATCAACTGGTCATGCTCCCCCATTTGCGAGGTGCGGGGGCACCCCCGCCCAGATTGCCCAGATTCTAGCCAATACTGATTTCGGCGACCAGTTGTACCTCGGGGAGTACCGTGTGTTATAATCGGAACAACCCCTATCGCTTCTCCAATCGGAACTGGTTCGGGGGAACGTGTGGGGCGGACATTTTGGCAAGAATTTGAATAGTTGGAGGGGCTCCGGTCTGGTATATTCGTGTTGCTCGGAAGAGCGCATGTCACAACGGAGTCGCATGGTCGCATGTCACGACGGAGTGTTGGACCGCAAGCGAAACAGGAAGGCGGTGGTGGAGTGTCGGCGGCCGACGGAGTGGAGGGTTGACACACAGGACAGAATAGAGATTTGACGGCAGACCTTTGGGTCCTCGTATGCCTTCTCGGGTGCGCGTATTAGCGGGTCGAGAGGATGATGAAAATCAAGCACAGAGAAACCGGTCAAGTTCTGCTGCAAATTGAAGCAGATGATGCCAGCACCTATTCGTTCGACAGCTGTCGACTGCCGGGTGCCAATTTTGCCGGCATGAATCTTGCAAAAACTGATTTTCACAATGCCGATTTGCGCGGTGCAGACTTCAGTGGCTGCAACCTGCAGGGGGCGAGCTTTCGTAGTGCCAGTCTCAGCGGCGCGAATTTCGAGAAGGCGAATCTGCGTGAGGCGAACTTCACGGACGCGTTGCTTGAGGCGGCACGCTTCTGTGATGCAGAATGTTCGGGTGCCGTCTTTCGTTATGCACGGCTGCCCCAGGCCGACCTGACCGGGGCGAATCTGACCGCCGCGGATCTGAGTGTTACCGACCTGCGTGGGAACCTGAACGAGGCGAATCTGACGCGTGCGGATCTGCGCGGGGCAGATCTGACCGGCGCGAATCTGATCGGCGCCAACCTGACGCTCTCCAATATGTTTGATGCGAAGTTGGCCGATGCCAAGATGTCGCGCATCAAGATGGAAGGGGCTATCGGTCCGCATGGCCAGCGGGTGGGCGCCAACGTTGCCGGGCGGCGCAAGTCATCCCGGCCCTGGTGGCAGTTCTGGAGCTAGTTCTGGAGCTACGGGGGACGCGGTTCCCTGCGGCGGCCGCATTGGGCCGGGCGGTTATCCGACCTGTGCCAATACGTATGGGCCCTTGGGGATCACGGCGATCGTGGCCTCCGGGCCGTAGGTTTCCAGTGCGTCGGACACTGCCGCTTCCACGCTCGGGGCGCTATCCACAAAGAGCCGATCGATCACGGCGGCGGGCAACCCGTGGCTGACCACGCGTACGCGCGCCCGGCGGCGGACTTTGGCCAGCTCCTCCAGCTGCCATTGATCCATCACGAAGTAATCGGTGTGCTGGATCCGCTGCATGAATGACTCCAGGTCCTCGTTGTCCTGGAACAGCTGCTGGAACTCCGGGCTGCCGATGCCTTCCGTGAGGCTGGCGGCGATGATGATCGTGCCCCCTGGCTTGACGATCGGCAGCGCGCCGACCATCCCTTTGATCGCCTGGTAGAACGTCGTATCGAGGGGGTAGCCTGCACCGCTGGTGACGACGATGTCCACCGGCTGACGCACCCGATCAGTCACGACATCCCGCACGAATGCGACCCCTTCCAGGAACGCCGCTTCCATGTCGCCGGTCACGAACTTGAGCGGTCGGCGCTGGTCGTCGAGCACGACATTCACGATGAAGTCACATCCGGCACGGCGGCCGATCCACGTGTTCTCTTCATGCACCGGGTTGCCGTCAAGGATGCCGCAATCGGCACGCGGGTCTTCGAGAAACCGCGGGCTGTGCCAGACGCGCACGGTCTCGAGCGCCGCGAGGCCCGGGCAGATCAGTTTCCGGCCGCCCGAGTAGCCGGCCATCAGGTGCGGTTCGATCAGGCCCACCGTGATTTTCAGGTCCGCCGCGACATAGCGCGCGTCGATCCAGACCGGCACACCGCGCGGGCTCTCGCCGAGAAACGCATGTTCTGCCAGCACCTGGCCGTGATGATTCTCGACGCGATAGTGCGCCGCAATCTCGGCGCCGACGATCTCCACCAGTTCCTCGCCCTCGTTCGGCCGGTGCAGGCCGGTCGCCAGCAGAATCAGAATCTCCTGCCGGTCAATCCCCGCGTCCTCCAACGTCTGCAGCAGCGGGCGCAGGATCAGCTCGTTGGGCACCGGGCGCGTGATGTCGCAGATCGCAATGCAGGCCGTCCGCTTGCCACGCGCGAGCTGCTGCAGCGGCACCGTGCCTGTGGGACGCTCGAGCAGCGCGCGGAGTTCGGCCGCCGGATCCGGGAGCGGTGGCACCGATTTGTACGCCAGCGACCGCACGACCCGTGCATCTGGCAGGTCGATCTCCAGCCCCTCGCGACCATACTCCAACCGGCAGCGCATGGACTACTTACCCTGCTGCTCGCCTTCCCCTTCATCGGCCTTCTTGGCCTTCTTCTTCTTTTTCAACGCGACCTTGGGGACCAACACCTTGGGCAACCCGAGCACGCTGTCCCCTTCTTCCCACCGCTCCGCTTCTTTCAGCTTCGCCAGCCGTTCCGCCCGCGTCAGCACGTTCCGCGAACGGGACGTTCCACTGTGAATCTTCAGGCTCTTGTCGATCGTCATCGGCATACGCTCCTGCCGCATTACCAGTACTGTCGGGAAACCACCGAGTATAGGGGCTTGGGCCACTATCGGCAACGGCCGCCGCACGAGCGCGGCATCACACGCAGCCGCGCGAGATCGCCGATGATTGCAGCACGGCTCGCGCCTCGCGGCACCGGACATGCGGTCCATGCACAACACCGGGCACACTGGCGCCCGGCGGCAAGCACCCGGCAGGCGACCGCCCCCGGAGGCCCCCCGTCCTGGCGGGTTGCATGCTGCTTGCTTGTCCGCAAGAGCGCAAGAGCCGGCGAAGTGGCGGCCGTGGCGGGTATCCAGTTGCACGGCCGGTTACTCGTCGTCGTGTTCGACAGTGCGGATGGTGCGGAGGAACTCGGTCACGGTGGCAGGGCGGTCATCGGGCTTGGGCGCCATGCAGCGCATGATCGCTTTGGCCAGTGTCCGGTTGAGAGTCGGGCGGTACTCCAGGACATCCCGCGGGACCTGCGTGTCGTGGGCCAGAGCGGCCTGTCCGGTCGTTTCTACGACGGGCCACGGCATCTCGAAGGTGCAGATCTGGAAGGCCGAGACCCCCATGGCGAAGATATCGAGCCGCTGATCGGTCGCGCGCCGGCGCACCACTTCGGGGGCCATGTACAGCGGTGTGCCCGTCCGATTGCCGGGCGTCATGAACTCCGGACGGGCTGGCAGCGAGAGCCCGAAGTCGATGAGCTTCAGGTTGCCCGTCTCGCTCTCGTAGATGAAGTTCCGTGGACAGATGTCGCGGTGGATGTACTTCTGCTCGTGCACGTACTCCAAGGCCTCCGCCATCTGCCGCACCAGGCGCGCGCGTTGCCCTTCAATGCACGGATCACGGTTGTTGAGCAGATGGTGCAGTCCGGGCCCTTTGACGAACTCCATCACGATGTACTGCAGCCCTTCGGTGCTCATCCCGTATTCGAAGGTTTCCACGACCAGCGGGTGACGGAGCGAGGCCGCGATTTCCCCCTCACTGGGTTTCTGCAGCCCCTTAAACCGGGCCTCAAAAGCGTTCCATTTGTCTCGATCGGCAATCTTCAAACCCACGATCCGGTCAGTCTTGCGATCGCGCGCCATGTAGAACTTGGACATGGTTCCGGAGACGGCCTTGCGCAGGATCTCAAACCGCTCGCGCAGATCCACGCGACCGCCCTGGAACATGGCTTGAAGTCGATCGAACAGGCCCATGGCTCCAATCTAGGTGCCAGATCGGTTTTCGGCAACATCCTGGGGACCGGATTGCTACTTGCCGCAGTAATCGATGGTCCGGGCGATCTCGCTTTTGAGTTTGGAGCGCGGCACGATCCGATCGATGTACCCGTGCTCCAGCAGAAACTCGCTTGTCTGGAATCCCTTGGGCAGTTCAATCCGCAGAGTCGCTTTGATCGTGCGCGGTCCCGCGAAACCGATCAGCGCCCTCGGCTCGGCAAACACGAAATCGCCGAGCGCCGCGAAACTGGCCGCGACACCCCCCATCGTCGGGTTCGTGAGCACCGAGATGAACAGTCCGCCGGCCGAGTCAAAGCGTGCCAGCGCAGCCGAGACTTTGGCCATCTGCATGAGCGACAGGATGCCTTCGTGCATGCGGGCCCCGCCGCCGGATCCGCTGATGATGATCAGCGGCAGCTGTTCGGCCGTGGAGCGTTCGATCAGCCGTGTCAGCCGCTCGCCCACAACCGACCCCATGCTGCCCATGATGAACGCCGAATCGGTCACTCCGAAGGCCACGCGCCGGGCACGAATCATCCCGGTGCCGGTCAGCGCCGCATCAGTCAGGCCGGTGCGGGCCTGTTCTTCCACGAGCCGTTCCGCGTACCGCTTCTTGTCAACGAACTCCAGTGGATCGGTGGGACGGAGCTGCATGTCCCACTCTTCGAACGTGCCCTCGTCGAGCACCTGCCGGATCCGCTCGCGGGCGGAGACGTAGAAGTGGTAGTCGCACTCGGGACAGACCCCCAGCCGCCGCTCAGCTTCCTTCCGGAAGATGATCTCCTGACAGCCTGGACAGCGCTGCCACAACCCTTCGGGAACTCCACGTTTCTGTCGCTTCATGACGTCTGCGCCGGACGTTCGCCCGCTCGCCCGTGTGACGCGCCCCCGTGTGACGCGTCGTTGACCGGCATTGCTCCTTCCTCCAACTCGATCAGCGTCCAGCCGCCGACGTCCGTCTCCGCCTGCCACAGATCATCCAGCTCGTTGTTGAGCAGGATCCCGCGCACCACGCTGGCCAAAGGCTCGGGGATGACCAGGGCAATCATTCCCTGCCGGTGTTTCCGGAGAATCTTGGCGATCGCCAACTGAGCACGCTCGCGTGCCGCCGCAATCGACTCGCCTTCCGGCGGGCAGGCCAGCTCCGGGTTTTCCCGCCAATGCCGATAGATCTTCGGCTGGTTCTGCCGCAGTTCCTCGATCAGCTTCCCGTGCCACAGACCGTAGTTCAAGTTCTTCAGTTTCGGCACCGACTTGACCTTCAGCCGGCGGTCCAGCGCCAGGGCCTGCGCCGTCTGCAACGCCGACTCGCATGCCGACGCATACACGGCTTCGATCGGCTCCTCAGCCAGCTCGGCCACGATCCGGGCAACCTGCCCCGTTCCATTGGCACTCAAGGGGATATCCAACGAGCCCTTGATGCGCCCCTGGTCGTCGAAGTCGGTCGAACCAGGTTGGACCAGAACAATCCGTAACATACTCGCTACGCGCCTCACTCAGAAACCTCTGCCAGGCGGCTCAGCTGCCTGAGCGCTTCCCCATAATCCGGGCTTCCGAACACCGCCGAGCCCGCCACGAACAACTGAGCCCCGGCCACGGCACAGCGGTGAATGGTAGAGGTGTTGATGCCGCCATCCACTTCCAGAAACACCGCGTCACCCACCTGCCGGCTCACGTGCCGCAGCTTGTCCACAGCGACCTCGTGGAACTTCTGCCCCCCAAACCCGGCCGGCACACTCATGACCAGCACCAGATCGCACAGATCCAGACACCCGTCAAGTGTCGCGATGTCGGTGGCCGGATTGAGCGCGATCCCGGACGCCGCCCCCACGTCCCGTATCTGCTGCAACACCTCGCGCGGCCGCTCCACCGCTTCAATGTGCACGGTCAGGCAATCCGCACCCGCCTCGTAGAACCGCTCAATATAACGCTGCGGCTCCTGGATCATCAGATGCACGTCCAAAGGCAGTTTCGTCAGGCGACGCAGCGCCGACAGGATCGGCAAGCCAAACGTGATGTTGGGCACGAAACACCCGTCCATCACGTCCAGATGCAACGCACGTACCCCCACGCTCTCGAGACTCGCGACTTCCCGTTCTAAATTGCCAAAGTCCGCGGACAACAACGAGGGAAGAACGATCGGGTGAGCGTTGCGCAACGTCAGAAAGTAATCACGTCGAGACACCGGGCAAGATTCCCCAAGCACAAAACAGAAACAGGATGGCGGCAGCGAGGGATAGACTCACGATCGATATTCATTCAAATGGCCTGTGCGCCATCCCCCACGTAAACGTCCAGTCACCAATTCAGTGTGCGTGCCGCGTCGCGATTGCGGAGAAACAGGTATCCCTGCACCTGAAACTAAACGTGCGATTGTAGCAGCAGACGGGGAATCCGTCAGTACGTATTCACCCCGATCGGCGCAAGTCTATGGCACACCCTCTTTTACATCGCGTGCCCAAGATCCCTCGCAGGCCCTTCTGCACGGCCACGCGCGCGGGTTGCCCGGTCCACCGGACACGTGCCGCGGCGCGGCCGGCGCGCTGCTCCCCCGCAGCCCGCGGCACGGTGCGTCCACTCGTGTCGCGACAGCGATCTGGCAGTGGCCCGCGCGCCGGTCGCCTGGAACCTGGTCTCGGTGCCAACTATCATAAGCGGAATGTTGTCCCCACCACCCACGAGGAGGCCGAAACATGAGTCACTCGTTGCTGTCGCGTCGTCGTTTTCTGCAGCGCACCGGCGCGATCGTGGCCTCAGCGCTGCCAGCCTGGTTTGTGGAGGAATGTGCCGGGCAGACGTCACGGGCCGACGTGTCGGGCGACGCGCCGAGCGAGCAGTTGCGGTTGGCTCTGATCGGATGTGGTGGCATGGGGCTGGGGGACGCGGCGCACGCCAGACAGTTCGGCCCCATCGTGGCGCTGTGCGACGTGGATGCCAGTCATCTGGCGGAGGGCCGGAAACGGTTTCCCGAGGCGGAGGGTTACAGCGACTTCCGGCGACTGCTCGAGCGTCAGGACATCGACGCCGTGATCTGTGCCACGGTCGACCACTGGCACACGCTCGTGTCGCTGGCCGCCATGCAAGCGGGCAAGGACGTATACTGTGAGAAGCCCTTGACGCTGACGATTGACGAAGGCCGACGCCTGGTGGACGTGCAGCGTGAGACAGGCCGGGTGCTGCAGACGGGGACGCAGCAGCGTAGCAGCCTGCATTTCCGACTGGCCTGTGATCTGGTGCGTAACGGCCGTGTGGGTCGCGTCGAGAAGGTCGAAGTCTGGCTCCCGGCGGGGTTGCGGGGCGGGCCGTTCGCGGCCGGGCCGGTGCCCGGCGGTTTCGACTACGATGCCTGGCTTGGCCAGACTCCGGCGGTGCCGTACGTCAAGGAGCGGACGCATTTCAGCTTCCGGTACTGGTGGGAGTATTCTGGCGGCACGATGACCGACTGGGGCGCCCACCACAACGACATCGTGCTGTGGGCGCTGGATCTGGACGGGTCCGGGCCGGTGCGTGTCGAGGGGCAGCCGAAGGTGGAGATGATCCCCGGCGGGTACACGGCGGTGAGCGAGTATGACGTGACATACACGTATGCCAACGGGGTGACACACACCTGCCGCAGCACGACGGCCAGCGAGTGGCATGGCGGCGTCAAGGACCCGGAAGGGCAGCAGCACGGGATCCGCTTCATCGGTTCCGACGGCTGGATCTGGGTCACGCGCGGAGTGCTGGAGGCCAGTGATCCGGCGTTGATCAATGAACCGCTGCCGGCTAGCGCGCCGCGTGTGTACGCCAGCAGCGACCACATGGGCAACTTCGTCGCGTGTGTGAAGTCGCGTCAGGAGACGATCTGCCCGGCCCGGGTCGGTCACCGTTCAGCCAGCCTGTGTCATCTGGGTGTCATCGCGATCCGCCTGGGTCGGTCGCTGAACTGGGATCCGGTGCAGGAGACCTTCGTGGGGGATGCGGAGGCGAACCAGTACGTGGCCCGTCCGATGCGCGAGCCGTACGACTACAGCTACATCACGGCCTGAGCGCCGGGGGAGGGGCGCTGCCTGCGCCGCGCGCTCCTCATTCGAGGCTCTGGGGGAGTTCCTGCAGGCTGGCGAGGCCGAACAGGTCCAGGAATCGATCGGTGGTGTAGTAGCGCGCCGCACGCGGTTTCTGGGGACTGCGTTCGATGCGCAGCAGCCGGCGGCGAACGAGTTGATTGAGCAGGGCACCGCACGGCCGGCCGCGCCGTTCGTCGATTTCCGGGCGCGTGAGCCCCTGCTGATAGGCGACGATGGCCAGCACGTCGACGGCGGCCTGGGACAGCCGCGCCTCCCGCACCCGTCCGTAGAACACGTTGCGCATCGACCAGAATTCTTCGCGCAGTTCCAGGCGGTAACCGGCGTCGACCGACACGATCTGATACGGGTGGCCGTGGGCGGTGTAGAACTGATTGAGTTCGTCAATCAGCTCGTCGATCTCGCGCGTCGGCACGCCGCGCATGAGCGCGGCAATCTGCGCGGCCGTCATCGGTTCGTTCCGGGGATGTCCGACAAACAGGACAGCTTCGACGATCGAGCGCGGGCAGAGTTCGCAGGCATCGTCCCGCGTCGCGTCCTGCACCTGCTCGATGACGTCGGCCGCTTCCATTTCGCGGGGCGCGGCCGGTGGTTCGTAGGGATCCTCCCCTTTGCCCAGCAGCTGGGCATAGGCCTGGCTCAGTTGATCCAGCGAAATCCCCTGGTCGTCGGTGACGGCCTCGAATTGCTCCAGGCCCAAATCGCGGCCGTCACCAGCGGCCCGGTCGTTCGGCTGGTCCGAGTGTGCCCTTCTCACCATCGTGCGGCTACTTGACTCTTCATGAACGCCAGCCCATCCCGGGCCAGCTGCTCCTCGCTGTCATGCATCTTGCGCCAGATTCTGGTGGCGGCGACCAGTTCCGGCAAAGCCAAACCGAACGCCTCGATCATCAGGTAGCCATCGTAGCCCACCTCGTGCAGCGTGTCGAAGGTTTCCTTCCAGCGGACGTTGCCCGAGCCGGGCGTGCTGCGATCGTTTTCGGAGATGTGCACATGTGCCAGCACATCGGCACAACTGCGGATCGCCTCGACCGTGTTCTTCTCCTCGATGTTCGAGTGGAAGGTGTCGTACATGACGCGGCAGTTCGGGTGGTTGACCTCTTTGGCGAAGCGTGCGAGCTGGCTGTGCGTGTTGATGAAATAGCACTCGAATCGGTTCACCGCTTCCAGGCACAGGGTCACGCCGGCCTGCTTGGCGTGTTCGGCCACCTTGGTCATCGACTCGACCCCCCACTTCCATTCGTCCTCGGTGGGGCCCCGACCGGTGAAGTAGCCGAGCGCCGAGTGGTAGGGTCCGGCCAGGTGTGTGCAGCCGGCGGCCTGGCAGCAATCGATGGCCCTTTTGTTGCTGGCCACGCCTGCCGCGCGGCGCGCCGCGTCTGAACTGATCGGGTTATCCTCTTCGCCGCGCACGGTGACGCCGGTGCGTCCCAGTCCGAGGTTGTCCAGGTGCTTGCCCCAGGCCGCGTATTTCTCGACCGTCAGATTGAACAGGGGCAGTTCCACGCCGTCGTAGCCCATGCCTTTGAGCTGTTCCAGGATCGGCAGCAGCCCTTCGTGCAGGTCGCCTGTCCACAGCAGCAGATTCAGTCCGAATTTCATGATGGTTCTCCTGGCATCGCGGGATACATTTCTTTGGTTTCTTTGGTCAACAACTCAGTGCAGCGCCCGTCGACGTGCGCGCGGGCCCGGGGCAGAAACGTGAGAAACGCCGGCGGCAGCGCTGGCAGCTTCACGCGTTTCATAACACGATTGAGACGTGCCAGCAGCGTGGCATCGTCCAGATAGTCATACAAGAACCGCTCGGTACAGAACAGCGAAATCAGCTTCTCCAGCGTGGGGACCAATCCTGTCGACATGCGTTCGACCGCCCGGGTGACGGCCGCCGGATCGATCGATTCCAGGGCCCGGTAATACCGATCCAGCCGCCCGACGTCCTGGGCGATCAGCGTGCTGTCCAGCAGGACCTCCACCAGGATGTGCCCCAGAAAGCTCGGTCGAAACCCGCTTTCCCCGGCCAGCACCTCGCGCGCCTCCACGGTCAACGTCAGGCTCAGCTCGGCAAAGGCCCGCGTACGGTGGAACCAGGCATCGTCTTCGTGATGCCGCACGACGCCGGCGGCGACGGCCGCCACTTGCGTGTCGGGATCCGCCGTCCAGGGCCGGGCCAGGCGGGCCCGCGCACGGACCCGCCGGTCGATGACCGCCAGCCAATCGGGCACAGCCGTCCCGCTCAGGAAATAGGGATCTTCGATGAACTGGTAGCCGTGCGCGAAGTAGTTCATGCACTTACGGGATGTCGACCCACTTCCCGCTCGCCGCACTCGCGATAATCGCGTCGCACACCTTCTGCGTGCGCAAACCACTCCGGAAATCGGGCTGCGCAGGAGTGCCCGTCTCGATGCCGTGCAGGTAGTCGGCGATCGTGTGCACAAAGGTGTGTTCATAGCCGATCGTGCAGCCGGGCACCCACCACTTCTTCATATAGGGGTGTTCGGAGTTGGTAACGTGTATGCGCTGCCAGCCGGTGACGTGGCTGTCCACCTTCTTGCCGGTCGCCGGATCAAGGTAGCGGAAGTAATCGAGGTACTGGGGATCCTCGAGGTTGAAGTACAGACTTCCAGCTTCGCCGTTGAGCTCGAAGGTGTTGTAGTTCTTGCGGCCGCGGGCATAGCGGGTGCTTTCGAACGTCCCCATGGAGCCGTTGGCGAACATCGCCAGGAACATGCAGGCGTCGTCGATCTTCACCGGCTCCACCTTGCCCGTGTCCTGATGCATCCGCTCCTTGATGAACGTTTCGGTCTTGGCCACAACCGACTGGATGGGGCCGTTGAGCCATTCGGCGGTATCAATCGAGTGGGCCAGCAGGTCGCCGGTGACGCCGGAGCCGGCGGTCTTGATGTCGAGCCGCCACAAGGTGGCTCCCCCCTGGGGCACATCGGAGGCGATCGTCCAGTCCTGCAGATAGTTGACGCGGTAGTGGAACGGTCGTCCGATGCGCCCTTCATCCACCAGTTGCCGGGCCAACGTGACGGCCGGTACGCGGCGGTAATTGAAACAGACGAGGTTTGCTACCCCCGCCTTTTCGACCGCGGCGACCATCTCTTCCGCCTCCGCGGCACTCATGGCCAGCGGCTTCTCGCAGATCACGCTCTTGCCGGCCGCCGCGGCGGCCAGCACCAGTTCCTTGTGCGTGGCATTGGGGGTGCAGATATCGATCTGATCGATGTCCTTGCGTTCGACCAGCTTGCGCCAGTCGGTTTCGTACGATTCAAAGCCCCATGTATCGGCGAACGCCTTGAGCTTTTCTTCCGGTTCCAGCGCACAGACGGCTTTCAGGACTGGCTTGTGCTCGAGCTGGAAGAAGTTGCTGACCTTGCGATAGGCGTTCGAATGAGTCCGGCCCATGAAGCCCATGCCGATGATGCCGACGTTGAATGGTTTTGCCATTGGTTCCTCGATCTGACAGTTAGTTACAGCGGTTTGCAGACAATGGCCGGTGCGCCGGCGGAGGGCCGGCGCGCCGGCCAGCACGCTATCCGTATTGCTTGATCAGCTCATCCAGGGCCGCCTTGCACTTGGCGGTGGCGTCCCAGGCGTTGGGCCAGAAGCACAAGTCGATTGTCCACCAGTCGTCGGGCAGGCCGGCCGCGACAATGGCCGGCATGAACTCCGCGAAGTTCAGATTACCCTCGCCAAACGGCGGGTGCGTGCTCGTCTTGTGCTCGTTGATCGTGCCGTTCGAATCGATCAGGTGCAGCCGGCCGATCTTGCCCCGGAGCCGTTCGGCCAGCTCCCGGATGCCGCCCGGCAGCGTTTCCTTCTGACCCGGCTGGCGCTGCCCGTGCACCGCCACGTTATCGGCGTGACAGGTGTCGAACATGATGTAGAAGTTGTCGTGGTTCACGCCGTCGATGACGCGCTGAATGTCGCTCGGCTTGTTAAACGCGAAGCCGGGTTCAAACTCCCAGACCAGTCGTATGCCCGCCGCGGCTGCCTCCTCGGTGCACTGCCGCCACGTGCTGCAGACGCGCTGCAACGCCGTGTCGTAGTCCACCTGCTGCGTCACCTGTTCCGGACGTGTTTCGCCGGGGACGTCCCCCAGCACCCAGGGATCCTCAGTGGTGTCCACACGAATCCCCGCGATGCCCAGGTCGCCGCAGAACTGCAGGTTCTTGCGGAACGCGCTCATGTAGGCGCTGTTGTCCGGAGCGGTAATGAGCCGTTCTCCCCAGAAATCTGCCGCAAAACCGCTGCAGCCCATCCCGCGCGACTCCCACATATCGCGCACCGCCGCGCGCTCGTCGGGGGTTTTCATCAGATCGGGATTCGGATGAATCCCGAACCCACCCAACTCCAGGCCGTCGAAGCCCAGCTCGTGCAGGCCCACGACGACATCTTCGAAGCCGATCGGCTCTTTCTGATTGAACAGGAACGCCCAGGTTCCGATCGAGGTGCGTTTCGACATAGCGTTCACCCTTTTCCTCAATTGGACTTCTTGTAATCGCCGACATTGGGCACCGTGGCATGGGTGT
Organism: Planctomycetaceae bacterium; assembly: GCA_012729315.1. Lineage (GTDB taxonomy): Bacteria > Planctomycetota > Planctomycetia > Pirellulales > Pirellulaceae > JAAYDI01. Next base: position 101,115 of record JAAYDI010000211.1, on the reverse strand, counting down.
CCGGGCCGAAATACCGCAGGCCGACCAGCGGCTCGCTGCCCGTATTGACAATCTCCACGCCGGCGCTGGCTGCTTCAAACGTGATGAAGACCTCGTCCTCCGTCTCCGCTCCAAACCGGATCATGGCCGGCGTCTGCAGGTTGAGTTTCCCCATCGTGCCTTTGCCCTGCACCGTGATCCAGCAGCTGGCACCGGGATCCTTGATCGTGCACCGCGCGCCCGGTTCCACCGTCAGCTCCCGACCACTGAATAACTGCTTCCCTTCGATCAGGCCGTAGTTCGTCCACTTATCCACCCAGCCGGTACCTTGCTGGGCCACGATCGGCTCAAGGTAGTTGTGTTCCTTGAAATGCGTGTCGACGTTCTTGTCCCAATCGAGCTGGTCGATGATGTAGTCCAGGTCCTGACTCTTGTCTTCGGGCACGTCCTTGACCAGCAGCGACCAGGGGACTTCGCGCCCTTCGACGAGCGACTGGTACATGCCGAACACGTCGCTCCCCCACTGCGGCTCGTAGGTGCACAGCGAACCGGGGGCGTGCAGCACGCCGGGTGGGATCAGCCAGCCGGTGCCGCGTTTGAGCCGGTAGGCGCGTGAAAGGTCGAGGATCCCGTTGTCACCCTTGCGCCAGTCCTCAAGGCACTTGCGGAGCTGCGCCTTGGTCGTGCCCGGTTCGAGCCCCATGAAGGTGTAGCAGAAGTTGTTGTCGACGTTGTTGTACTGCGGCGGGAAGTAATAGCTCTCCGGCTTGCCTTCCTGCCCCGTCAACTCAGCGTGCTGCTGCTGCTGGTGCATGTGATGCGGGATGGGGCCCATGTTGTCGAAGAACTTGGAGTACACCGGCCACCGTTTGTACGTGTCCCACATCCGCTGGCCGATCAACCGCGGACCTGCGGCTGCTACCGCCTCTTTGAGCGTGAATTGCTGGCCGTTGAAGCTGACGAAACTGAGCCCTTCATGCCAGACGCGCCCTTCGTTCGCCGCCTCCGTCGTGCTGCCAAACCAACGTTCGTCGATCCCTCCACGCTCCGCCCCGTACGCGTACAGGTCGTCCGGATGCAGCTTCAGGCGGCGGCCGGGATGCATGAAGTTGCGCGGCACCCAGGTCGGAGTCAGTCGCAACAGACCTCCACCAGCGGCCAGAGCCTCATTCAGCACAGGAGCCACAGCGCTGCCTTGAATCACGTTTGACGCAGTCATCAATCATCCTCCAACACTTGCTTCAGTGAATGGCTACCAACCAGTGTTTGGCATTCATGTTTTGTATTCGCTTTGCAGCCCACTCGCAAGGTACACCCCAAAATTAGCACCCCCAACGCTGCTGGTCACGCCGCGCGCCGCGCCGTACATTAGTACCCGTAGCGGCTGCGCGCTGCACATCGCACCACGCACCTGAATCCTGACACGAGGAGTGGTCGGCATGGCACGGAAAACCTGGACCTGGATGCACGGGACAAACCAGACGTACGTCGAGCAGGCACGCATTACGCCCGACATGGTGGGCGGGCCCAAAACGGGCTATATGATCGAGAAACGACGCCTCTACGGCGGCCTGAGCGATGGCGTGGATGTCGTGCATGTCGATAACGGTCCCCTGCGCTTCGATGTGCTGCCCACACGCGGCATGGGGATCTGGAAAGTCTGGGCCGGCGATCTCACCATCGGCTGGAACTCACCCGTGCGCGGGCCGGTGCACCCCAGCCTGGTGCCGCTGGCTGAACCCAGCGGACTCGGCTGGCTCAGCGGCTTCGATGAACTGCTCGTCCGCTGCGGCCTGGAAAGCAATGGCGCGCCGGAGTTCGCCGACAACGGCCAACTGCGGTACGGCCTGCATGGTCGCGTGGCCAACCAGCCGGCGCATCAACTGGACGTGCATGCCGATGGTGAGTCGGGGGAACTGACCGTGGCCGGCGTGGTCGACGAGGTCCGCTTCCTCTGCGGCAAGCTCCGCCTGTCAACCACCGTGACCACCCGCGTCGGCGAGTCCGCGCTGTCGATCCGCGATACCGTCTCCAACCTGTCGGGAAAACCCGCCGACATCCAACTGCTCTACCACATCAACTTCGGACCCCCGCTCGTCGGCCCAGGCGCCGAGGTGGTCATTCCCACCCGGACCATGATGCCGCGCGACCCGGTGGCCGCCGCCGCACTGGCCGATTGGCCCCACTACCCGGCACCTCAGGCCGGGGTGTCCGAACAGGTCTTTTTCTTCCACCTGCAAGGGGATGGCCAGCAACAGACGGCCGTGCTGCTCATTGACCCGCAGGGCCAACGCGGCGTGAGCCTGCACTTCAACACCGCGCAACTCCCGTGCTTCTCGCTGTGGAAGAACCCGGAAGCGGAATCCGACGGCTACGTCACCGGACTCGAGCCGGCCACCAACTACCCCAACACCCGCTCGTTCGAAGCCCAGCACGGACGTGTCGTACCCCTGGAGCCGGGCGGCGCCTGCACCTTCGACCTGCAACTGCGCGTCCACCAGACCAGTGCCGAAGTGAACGCCATGCGGGAGCAGATCGAAGCGCTGGTCACAGCCGAACCCACGATTCACCCGCGCCCGCAACCTGACTGGTGCGCAGGCGCCTGATCGCCACCGCCCACGGCCCAGTTCGGCGGGTGCTCGCTGGCCCCGGCTGGCGCGCTCACTTGACGTAGTCGGCGTCCAGTTCGTACAGGCCACCCTGCAGCCCCCCCGCGACCGCCTTGACCCGCCCGGTGACGCGGAAGGTCCCGCCTAACCGTCGCTTGAACTGGCTGTATCGCACCCCCGGCGCGTTGCGAATCGTCACCTCAATCATGTCCGTCAGCTTCGGCTGCCCACCAAAACAACACGTCCCCATGTCCGGGACCAGGATGAACTTCTTCACCTCCCCGGTGCTCGCCACACCCGGGTGCACGTAGCCCTTGACGAATATCCGCTGGCCATCCAGTTCCGTTGGCAACACCGCTTCACCCGTTTTGGCATCCGTCGCCGTCGGCTGCAACTGGGCAAACGAGATACGCGTGTAACCGGGCGGAACCTCCGTCATGTACACGTAGGTGTGCAGCGCGGAACCGCTGACCAGTATGACGAGCGACCCGAACAGCCCCAGAATGGCCATCGGGCGGCCCGTCAGTTCGTCTGGATACCGGCGCAAGCTGCGCCACGCGACGATCCCCAGGACGACCCCCAGCACCGCACAGGCCAACATCGCCGGGAACACCAGTGCGCTGAGCCCCATCAGCATGGCAACCAGAGATCCCACGGCCGCCTTGCTCAACGACCGGTAAGCCTCATAGGCCCGATCGTCCGCCTCATACTCCTCGCGGTAGTCGTCAACATCCACTCTTTCGTCAATGTCCGTGCTCATAGCCACTGCGTTGCCTCTAAGTTCATCCGGTGCGAACCATATCCCGTCACGGGCAGTGCTTTACCCCATACGCTGCTCGAACCACCCCAGTTCAGCAGCCGCACAGCCCCCTTAGTATAATACCCAGGCACGGTCAGCCCCCCCAGGAGGCGGGCGCTCACCCGGGCGGATACCGCGTCTCGGCAGGCATGCGGCCTCAGTTGTTGCTGATCACCCGGTTGAGCTCCAGCAGTCGCTCGACTCGCGAGAACTGGGCGGCTACGTCGGCGGAATGCGTGACGATCATCAGGGCGATATTTTCTTCGTGGCACGTCTCCCGGATCAGGTCGATGATGCGTTGTTGATTTGCGGGGTCCACGTTGGCGGTGGGTTCATCGGCCAGCAGCAGTTGGGGGCGGTTGGCCAGCGCCCGCGCGACGGCCACGCGCTGTTGCTCGCCAACCGACAGGGCCGTGGGCTTGTGATCGGCCCGATGCGCCAGGCCGACACGGTCGAGCAGGTGTCGGGCCCGGCCGACATCTTTTCGGCCGCGCGCGAACGTCATCCCAAGCAGCACGTTTTCCAGGGCGGTGAAAGCGGGCAGCAGATTGAATGTCTGGAACACATAGCCGAGCTTGGCGGCGCGGAAGCGATCGCGTCCCGCCTCGGACAGTCGCGCGAGGTTGATGCCGTCGATCCGGATTTCCCCCGAATCAGCGGCGGAGATGCCGGCGATGACGTGCAGCAGCGTGGTCTTGCCGCAGCCGCTCGGGCCGAGCAGGACCAGTTGTTCACCGGCTTGCATCGCGAAGCGCGGGATATCCAGAATCGGGAGCAGGTGGCCGTTGGCTTCGATGTAGGATTTCTTGACTTCTTTGAGCAGCAGCATGTTCCGTTTACTTCTGGCAGTTTCGGTCGGAGGCGACGGAGGGGGTGGCACGTTCGTTCAGCGCCGGCGCATGGCGCGTTGGAGGTCCCGTTGCACGTCCGCCTTCTTGAGTGCCTCGCGTTTGTCGTACAGCTTGCGTCCGCGGCACAGCCCCATCAGGATTTTGGCGATACCCCGCTCGTTGAAATAGACCTTGAGTGGCACGAGCGTGAGGCCTTTTTCATGTGCCTGGCCGGCGAAGCGGCGTTGCTCGCGGCGGTGCACCAGCAGCTTGCGGGGCCGGCGCGGGTCGTGGTTCCAGAGCGTGGCCTGCGGGTATTCGGGGATGTCGCACCCGACCAGCCAGAACTCGCCGTCGCGCATGCGTCCGTACGCTTCGTCCAGCGAGATTTTGCCGTCGCGCAGACTCTTCACTTCGCTGCCGACCAGAGCCACGCCGCATTCGAGCGTGTCGAGCACCTCGAAGCGGTGCCGGGCCTTGCGGTTCTCGGTGATGGGGCGCGGGGCCGGCTGCCCCGCCTTGCCGCTCGCTTTGTGTTTCTTGCCCTTGGCCATACGTTCCACTGTGCCATACGAGCACCAAGAATGGAAGCCGGGCGGGTGCGGCCGGGGGCGGCGAAAACGATCTTCCGGCGTGCGCAGGGGCCTGCTAGAGTGAACAGCCGTGTGCTCGGAATCCCGCCAGCCGCTGCGAGGCCGCTTCGATGTCCTGTAGTCCCGCCCCAATCCCTGCCGACGGCGACCACGGCAGCGCGCCGTTTGCGGTGCAGTTCCACCTGCTGGGCTGCGTCGACTGGGCCGACTGCCAGCGGCTGCAGCGCCGGCTGGTCTACGAAGCGGGCAGCGGCGACGACGGGCGGATTGTGACTCTGCTGTGCGAGCATCCGCCGTTGATCAGCGTCGGGCGGCGCGGCTCGCGCGGCCACATCCGCTGCACGAATGAACAGCTCCGCCACCAGCGGCTTGAGGTGCGCTGGGTCAACCGGGGTGGCGGCTGCGTGCTGCACGCGCCCGGCCAGCTGGCGATCTACCCCATCGTGCCGCTGGCCTGGCATGGCTGGACCGTCGGCAGCTACCTGCAGCGGCTGCAGCGGGCCGTCCTGCAGACGCTCCAGGATTTCCGCGTCAGCGCCACGACCTACGCGCCGTGGGCCGGCGTGTGGGGGCGCAGCGGTCAACTGGCCGCCTGCGGGGTCGCCGTACGGGACGGGATCACCTGCCACGGCGCGTTCCTGAATGTCAACCCCGCGATGAGCAGCTTCCAGTTCGTGGATGTCGTCGATCCGCTGGCGACCCACAACGGCCAGAAATCCACGATGGGCAGCCTGTTCGCCGAACGCCGCCAGGCCCTCTCCGCGGCCGGCGTCCGGGCCGCGCTGATCCCGCACCTGGCCGCCTCGTTCGGCACCGACCGCTATCATATAGTGACCGGTCACCCGTTGTTGACGCGGCCCGCCCTGCCCCTGTATGAGGCCACTCACCGTGCGTCCTGAAGAACTCCCCATCGTCACGCGTCCACAATCGGCTCCCCGTCTGCCCCGCTGGCTCAAACGGACCGTGCCCAAGGGGAACTCCCAGCATTTCACGGCCGAACTGATCCAGGACCTGACGCTGCAGACGGTGTGCGAGCACGCGCGGTGCCCGAACCGGATGGAGTGTTACGCCCAGAAGACGGCGACGTTCATGATCCTGGGGGACATCTGCACGCGGGCCTGCAGCTTCTGTTCGGTCGCGCGCGGACGCCCCTTGCCCATCGACCGGGACGAGCCGCGGCGGGTGGCCGAAGCGGCGCGCCGACTGGGACTGACCTACGTCGTGATCACGTCGGTCACGCGGGACGACGTGCCTGACGGCGGGGCCGAGCACTTCGCCCGCTGCATTCAGGCGATCCGCCGCACCACCGGCGCTGCCGTGGAAGTGCTCACGCCCGACTTCCGGAACAACGACGCGGCCATCGACCGTGTTGTGGACGCGGCGCCCGAGGTGTTCAACCACAACACCGAGACTGTCCCGCGGCTGTACCGCAGCGTGCGCGGCCCGCGCTCCGATTACCGCTGGACGCTACACCTGCTGCAGCGTGTCAAGCAGCACAACCCGCAGATCAGGACCAAAAGCGGCCTGATGCTCGGGCTCGGCGAAACACGCACGGAACTGCTCGATGTCCTGGCCGACCTGCTGGATCACGGCTGCGAATTGCTGACGCTGGGCCAGTACCTGCAGCCCGATCCCCAACGCTACCTGCCGGTGGTCCGCTACCTGCCACCCGCCGAATTCGAGGAACTGGGCGACCTGGCGCGGCGGATGGGGTTCGCCCAGGTTGCCAGCGGGCCGTTCGTGCGCAGCAGCTATCATGCGCGCGACATGGCAGCGGCCCCGGTCGATGAGTTCACCCACCCGGAACAGTAACAGCAGCCTGCCCATGCCTGCACGCGTGCATGCCGTGATCGTTCCCGAGCTGGGGCTGCCCGAGATGGCCGCGACGGTCAGCGTCTGGCTGGTGCCGCTCGGCGCCCACGTCCGAACGGGCGACCGGGTCGTGGAACTGCTGGCCGGAGACGCGACGGTCGATCTGGCGGCTCCGGCCGGGGGCGTGCTGGTGCAGCGGCATGTGGAGGAGGACGAGCCGGTGGTGCCCGGCCAGGTGCTCGGGCTGATCCAGAGCAACTGCTCGTGAGACGGCCCGTTAGCCGGCGGGACGTCGGCCGCACAGGAAGTGTACAGGAAGTGGACGTGGCCCAGGCCGATTGATAGACTTAGTGCGTTGAAACGATTGTTGAAACGAAGCTTCGGCCGGCAGTAGTGCGTGGGTGTGCGTGTCGACATGGCCTGGTTCCCTGTGGGTGGTGAGTGAACGCCAATGTTGTGCCCGGTGTGCCGCAAGCCGATGGTCATTGTCGAGTTCCAGAGCATCGAGCTCGACACATGTCTGGACTGCCACGGGCTGTGGTTTGACGCTCAGGAGCTGAACCACCTGTTCGATCTGGCGGGGTGCCCTCGGCATCTCCACGGTCGCCACGATCTGGCGGCGCAGGTCGATCGGTTGCCGCACGTGGAATCGCGTCGCCGTTGTCCCCGATGCCGCCGGCCGCTGGAATCCGTGCGGGCTCACTCTCCAGCCGACGCGCTGATCCTCGACAAATGTCCGCACGGTGACGGGCTGTGGTTCGACCAGGGAGAACTCGAATCGCTGCTCACAGCACGGCTGGGGGAAGACGCGGATGCGTTGGATCGGATGCGCGGCTTTCTGGGCGAATTCGCATCGGTGCGGCGCGGGCCGCAGGATGGGCTGGCATAGGTTGCGCTACTTCTACGGGAGGACAGACTATGTGGTGGTTGGTTGGTGGCGTCGGCGTCCTGGTCCTGGCAGTCCTGTACTTCGTGGGAATCTACAACGGACTGGTGCGGCGGCGCAATGAAAAGGACAACGCGTGGTCGCAGATCGACGTGCAGCTCAAGCGGCGGCACGATCTGATTCCGAACCTGGTGGAGACGGTCAAGGGATACGCGAAGCACGAGCGGGAGACGCTGGACGCCGTGATCGAAGCCCGCAGTCGGGCTGTCTCGGCGCAGGGCCCGGCCGCGGCTGGACAGGCGGAGGGGGTGCTGGGCGCGGCGCTGGGCAAGTTGTTCGCCTTGGCCGAAGCCTATCCGGACCTGAAAGCCAACCAGAACTTCCTGGCGCTGCAGGAGGAACTCAGCAGCACCGAGAACCGCGTCGGCTACGCGCGCCAGGCCTACAACGATGCCGCCACGCGGTACAACAACGCCCGCGAGGTGTTCCCGGCGAACCTGATCAGCGGTGGCTTTGCCCGGGCCGAGCTGTTTGAAATCGAATTCGGCGCGGAGCGGGAGGTGCCCCAGGTCAACTTCAACTGACCTGCGGGGCGCAGACCGTGACGACCCAAGCGACGGGGAGAGACAACACCGGTGTGGGAGCAGATCGAAAGCAATCGGCGCAAGAGCACTCTGATCGTGACCTGCATGGGGGTGCTGCTCGCAGGCATCGGGGTCGCCCTGGGCTATCTGCTGACCAACCGCCCGGAACCCGCGCTGCTGGGCGGCGTCATCGCGCTGGCCGTGTGGCTCCTGATGTGGCTCTTCACAGCCCAGCAAGGTGACGATGTCCTGCTGCAGATGGCCGGCGCGCGGGAGATCTGCAAGTCGGATCACCCGCAGCTGTTCAACATCGTGGAAGAGATGTCGATTGCGGCGGAGCTGCCGAAGATGCCCCGCGTGTTCATTGTGGACGACCCGGCCCCCAACGCGTTCGCGGTGGGGCGCAATCCGGACAAGGCGTCCGTCGCCGTCACCATCGGCCTGCTCAAGATTCTCAACCGGGACGAGCTTCAGGGGGTGGTCGCGCACGAGCTGGGTCACATCAGGAATCGCGATGTCGCGCTGATGACGACCGCCGGCATCATGCTCGGCGCCATCGTCGTCCTGACCGACATCGGCCTGCGGGCGCTCTGGTACGGCGGTGGTTCCCGCCGCTCGCGCGACGACTACGGGGCGGGCAAGGGGGCGGGCGGGGGCGCTCAGGCCATCCTGGTGCTCGTCGCGCTCGTGTTCGTCATCCTGTCCCCCGTCCTGGCGCAGCTGATCTACTTCGCGCTGTCGCGGCGCCGCGAGTATCTGGCAGACGCTTCGGGCGCCATGTTCACCCGGTGGCCCGAGGGGCTGGCCTCCGCACTGGAGAAGCTGGGCAACCACATGCGGCCCCAGGCCGACCAGAGCCAGGTGACAGCGCCGATGTACATCGTGCGGCCACTGCGGGAAGGTGAGCGGCGGAGCTTCGCCACGGCGTTTTCCACTCACCCGCCGCTGGAAACGCGGATCCGGGTGCTGCGCAGCATGGGCGGTGGCGCTGATTTCACGGCCTACGACCGGGCCTTCGCCCAGGTGACCGGCAAGCGTGTGCTGGGGCCGCGCACGTTGGGGGCGTCCGCCGCGACGCCCGCGCAGACCCCCGCGCAGACCCCGGCTGCCGGTACGGCGGAGCTGCCCACGCCCCGCGCGCGGCTGCGCGCCGCCTCCGACGCCTACCTGGCCGGCGCCGGATACGATCGGGTAGTCTGCGACAACTGCGGAGCCATCCTGAAGATCCCGCCGCAGCACCGGGGGCGCGTGCTGGCCTGCCCCCGCTGCCGCGCCCGGATCTGAGTTATTCCTCCCAAGGAGCCATCACGTGAGCGCAGAGAAGAAAACCGTGTTTGCCGTCGGGGCACATCCGGACGACGTCGAGTTCAACATGGCGGGCACGCTGGTGTTGTTGGCGCAGGCCGGCTATGAGCCGCACATGATGAACGTGTCGCGCAGCAATCTGGACAGCAATGAGTTGCCGGAAGAGGAGGTCGTCCGCATTCGGCGTCGGGAGGCCGAGAATTCCGCCGCGGTGATCCAGGCCGTCTACCACCCGCCGATCGCCGACGACCTGATGATCTTCTACGAGAACAGCCTGCTGCGGCGCATGACTGCCATCGTGCGCGAGATCCAGCCTACGATCGTGCTGCTCCCCTCGCTCACCGACTACATGGAGGACCACACCAACACCGCCCGGCTGGTGATCACAGCCTGCTTCAGCCGTGCCATGAAGCACTACACGAGCATTCCGCCGCGCGACCCGACGGCGCAGGATGTGTATCTCTACCATGCGCAGCCGCACACGAACCGTGACGGGATGCGCAACCTGATCGTCCCCGAACTGTTCGTCGATATCTCGAGCGTCATGGAGACGAAGCTGCAGATGCTCGGCTGCCACGAGAGCCAGCGGCAGTGGCTCGACGAAACGCAGGGGATGGACAACTACCTGGAGTCGATGAGGCAATCCAGCGCGGAGGTCGCGCGGTTGAATCCCGCGTGCAGTTGGCGCTATGCCGAAGGCTTTCGCCAGCACCGGCACGTGGGGTTCTCCGCCGAGGACGGCAATCCCCTGGCGGACATCCTTGGCGACAAAGTGCATTGCACCCGCGCGGATGACAGCGCTCCGCGCGGCGACGCCTGATTCCGCCCGGTTCAGTCCTCCGGGACCATCACCGCTTTGATGATCGGCTGACTCCCCTCGATGACGCCCTGCAGAACGTCGCGGGCCTGAGCGAAGGGGAAGGTGTGCGTGATGAGCGCCTGCGCGTCGACCAGGCCGTCGCGCAGCAGCCGGTTGGAGATCGGGAAGTTGATGGCCGGCTCCGCAAAGGTCGGGACGAGGGTGATCTTGCGGAAAACCAGGTCGTTGATGTCGATTTCCACTTTGTTCCGGCCGCCGAAATGCAGCCCATAGAAGGTGATGATGCCGCCGAACTTGATGATGTTCAGCGCGTCCACCAGGCTCTCAGGGGGCGCGGACACGATGACCCGATCGACCCCCTCGGGAAATCGGCGTTTGATCTCAGCCTGCAGATCGTGCTGGCCCGCTTCGAACACGTCGTCACAGCCGAACTGCCGCGCCACGGCGAAGCGTGCGCGTTCGCGCGGGGTGTCGGCCGCCAGCCCGGTGATGGCGACGTAGCCGGCGCCGTAAAGCCGGGCCACGCGTGCTGACATGAGCCCCAGCGGGCCGGGGCCCAGCACCACGACGCTGCCTCCCAGCGGGATCTGCGCGTTGAGCACCGACGTGAGCGAGACGGCCAGCGGCTCCGTCAGACAGGCCGAGACGTGGTCCAGGCCGTCGTATTTGACCAGGCTGTTGTAGCGGACCAGCATGTACTGCCCCATCCCCGGCTGGCCTTCCAGGTCGAACATGTTCCGGCAGTACTGCGGCTGGCCGCTCTTGCACGCCGCGCACACACCACACATCGTGCAGTCTTCGACAATCACGCTGTCGCCCGGCTGGACGTGCGTCACGTGCTCGCCGACCTCCACCACTTCCGCCGAAATCTCATGGCCCAGCGGCATCGGCTGGTCGGTCCAGTCGCGGACGAAATTGATGTCGGTGCCACAGACCCCGCAGGCGCGGACCCGGACCAGCACCTGGTTCGCACCCGGTGACGGGACGTCACGCACCTGCTCCTGAATGTCCAGGTACTTCTTGCCGAACAATCCCCGGCTCTGCATCATCACAATCCTCCTGGCAACAGCCCTCCTGGCAACAGCCTGTTACCTGCGCGCCGACTTCCCGCCGGCGCTCGACCCCGGTGCGTGATACGGTTAACCCACCCCGTACAGGCGTCCGTCGAAGCCCGGCTTCACGTCGTCGTCTGCGTGGTCCATCACCTGACCCAGGTTGGCAAACACCTTCTGGAAACCGGCCACGATTTTCTCGTTCAGCGCCAGGCCGTTGGGTGGATGGATCGAGTGGACGTTGGTGTAGGTATCGCAGAGCATCTGGGCCACCGGGAAGTCGCCTGGATCGTACCGGTAGGTGATGCCCTGCGCTTCGTTGATCGCCCACGGATACCGTTTGCCAATGCCGATCATGCTCTGGAAGACATCCTGCGCCAACACCGGCATGGTCTGCCATTGCCCGACCAGCACCCCTTCCTGGAACAACGCCTTCTCGACCGCCACGCGGAACCGCCGCGGCTCGGCATCGATCCCCGCCGCGTGCGGATCGAAACGGACGGCGTAGAACCAGTACACATGCTTGCAGTCGGCGGGACAGACGGGCGGAATCACGCCCGGGATCTTTCCCAGTTCGCGGTTGAGGTACTCCGCATTGCTGATCCGCGTGTTGTTCAGATCGTGCAGGTGTTTGAGCTGGCCGCGGGCCAGCGCGGCGGGCAGTTCCTGGTTGCGATACATGTAGCCGAGAATCGAGGCGTTGTACTTCTGGCGGCTGGTGACTTCATCGCATTCGTCCCCGAAGTAGCGTACCAGATCGCCCTTCTTGAGCACGTCTTCGTCATTGGTGACGAACAGGCCCCCTTCGCCGCCACAGAGGTTCTTGAGATTGTTCAGGCTGAACGCGCCCGCGATGCCCAGCGTGCCGCACATCCGTCCCTTGTACATGGCCCCGTGGGCCTGGCAGGCGTCTTCGATCACGTGCAGCCCGTGCCGGCGGGCAATCTCCAGGATAGGGTCCATGTCCGCCGGACAGCCCTGGATGTGCACCGGGATGATGGCCTTTGTGCGCGGCGTGATCGCCGCCTCGATCTGTGCCGGGTTCATCGTGTACGTGGTCTGGTCGATGTCCACGAACACCGGGATGGCCATCTGGTGCAGCACACACGAGGCGGTGGCCAGGAACGTGTAGGAGGGAACCAGCACTTCGTCGCCCGGCCCGACATCGACGGCCGCCAGCGCCATGTGCAGGGCCGCCGTGCCGCTGCCCGTCGTCAGGCAGTACTTCGCGCCGGTGAACTCCCGCCATTCCCGCTCCAGCGCGGTGACCTGCGGAGCGGTCCCGCCCGCCACGATCCCGCTGTCCAGCACCTCGTTGATGTACTGCCGGTCGTCGGCAGTGAGCACCGGCCAGTTCTGGTAGTCGGCGCGTGTCAGAATCGGAGTGCCGCCATCAATTGCCAGACGCTGCGTCATATCGAATCTCCTTGTGGTCCGTGTCCACGTCGAGTGTACCAATTGCCACACGGCGATACAATCAGCAGGTGGCGCAGCAGCTCGCGATCATCTGCCATTCGCTCGTCTCGCCTATCGTGGTGTGCGCGCCGCCGACGTGCCGCTGATTCCCGGCATCGAACCGCCTGCGGAACTGGTCGCCCTGCCACACAAGAGAGTCGTCGGTCTCACCGCGCCCCCGCACCGGCTGCGCAGCGTCCGGGAATCGCACAGCACCAGATGGGGGGCGGAGCCACCGCTTACTACGTCGGCCCCACCGAGAAGATCTGGGCCGAACTGCGCGCCGCCCTGAAGCTTATGCTGCAGCACATCGGCAGATAACACTCAACGCTTGGAGAACTGCGTCCCCTTCCGCGCGCCGTGCAACCCGTACTTCTTGCGCTCTTTCATCCGCGAATCGCGGGTCAACGCCCCCGCATTGCGGAGCGGCTCGAAGCAGCCCATGTCGTAACTGACCAGCGCCCGGGCGATGCCCATCTTGCACGCCCCCGCCTGGCCCGTCGTGCCCCCGCCGCGCACCGTGATCACCACGTCCACATTCTTGGCACAGCCGGCCAGCTCCAGCGTATCCAGCACCTGACGCCGATCCTGCTCAATCGCAAAGTAATCCTCGAGCGGACGGCGGTTAATCGTAATCTGGCCACTGCCGGGACGGACCCGGACCCGCGCCACCGCCGACTTGCGGCGTCCCGTGCCCAACGCGTCCCCGTTGATCTTGTCTTTCTTGACTGCAACCATAGGTCTCAGCGCTCTCGTGCGAAAAGAGTCTACTTGTTCGTCTGCTTGCTGCCCAAGTCGATCGGCTGCGGCTGCTGAGCCTGATGCTCATGCGTCGGCCCCACGTAGATTTTCAACTTGGACAACATCTTGCGAGCCAGTTTGTTCTTTGGCAACATCCGCCGCACGGCGTGCCGCAAGATGGCTTCCGGCTCCCGGCTCCGACGGCGTGCCGCCGTCTCCGATCGCAGACCGGGGTAGCCCGTGTACCACGTGTAGACCTTATTGGTCCACTTGTTTCCAGTCAGGACGATCTTCTCGACGTTGGTCACGATCACGAAGTCGCCGGTGTCGACGTGAGGGGTGTACGTGGGGCGATGCTTGCCCATCAGAATCGTGGCGATCTCGGAAGCCAGACGGCCGAGGATCTTGCCTTCGGCGTCCACCACCCACCACTTCTGCTCGACTTCCCCCGGTTTGGCCATGTAGGTCTTTGTACCAGCCAACGTCCCATCCTCCCGATACGGAACCAGCTCTCTGCCTCAGGGCGCTCCGAGGCAACCGGTTCATGCACGCGCCAAAGCATGCCGGAGTTGCCGCCCCCCACCGCGTCTCACAGACCCCAGCGGCCAGTGCACAGCAGCGCTCGGTTCCCCCGCTCAGATGCCAAAACGCGCGATTCTAGCGACTTGCGGTGAGGTACACAAGGGTCACCGGTGAGGTTCAACAAGGGTTATCGCTCCGCTCCGCGGAGCACCCGGAGGATTTCCGCTGTTACCCACGCTGGCACACTGCCGCAGCGGATTGTACGATCGAACGTTCGATGGTGTGGATCAGACCCGCAGGCCGCACCCCGACCATGCCGTACCCCGATGGCGGGGCGGCACCGGCCGTGCGTACCATCAAGTCAAGTACATCCTCCATCCGCATCACCCTCTAGAAGACGTAGACGTGACTGTCATGAAGATCGCAGTCCTCAAAGAAACGTATCCCAATGAACGGCGCGTCGCGCTTGTGCCGGCCAGCATCCCCGCGCTTGCCAAGGCCGGACTCGAAGTCCTCGTCGAACAGGGAGCTGGACAGGCAGCAGGCTTGGCCGATGACCAGTACACCAGCAAGGGGGGGCGGATCGTCACCGACCGGAACGAGCTGTTTCGGGCAGATCTACTGCTGCAGGTGCGAACCTTTGGTGCCAATCGGCAGGCGGGCCGGGCGGATCTGGAGCGGCTGACCGCCCAGTCGACCGTGATCGGAACCTGCGATCCGCTGGGCGCCCCCGATGCGGTGCGTGAGATGGCGCAGACGGGAGCGAGCGTGTTTGCGCTGGAGATGATCCCGCGGATCACCCGGGCTCAGTCGATGGATGTGCTCTCGTCGCAGGCCACGATCGCCGGGTACCGCGCCGTCCTGCTGGCCGCCATGGAGCTGCCCAAGATGTTCCCCATGTTGATGACGGCGGCTGGCACGGTCGCCGCCGCCCGCGTGTTCGTCGTCGGTGCCGGCGTCGCCGGCTTGCAGGCGATCGCCACCGCACGGCGTCTGGGAGCGATCATCCATGCCTACGACGTGCGCGCCGCGACACGCGAACAAGTAGAGAGTCTCGGCGGCAAGTTTGTAGAACTCAAGCTCGAGACCGGGCAGGCCGAAGACCAGGGCGGCTACGCCAAAGCGCTGGGTGAAGAATTCTATCAGCGGCAACGCGAGTTGCTGGGCAGCGTCGTGGCCCAAAGCGATGTCGTCATCACCACGGCGGCGATTCCCGGCCAGCCCTCGCCGCGATTGGTGACCGCGGCGGCCGTGGCGAACATGGCGCCCGGCAGCGTGATCGTGGACCTGGCGGCCGAACGGGGTGGCAACTGTGAACTCAGCCAGCCGGATCAGCGCGTCGTGCAGCACGGCGTGGTGATCCTCGGACCGACCAATCTGCCAGCCGAGGTGCCGCTGCACGCCAGCCAGATGTTCTCCAACAACGTGACGAAGTTCATCCTCAACATGGTGGCGGATGGCAAGCTGACCTGGAATCTGGACGACGAGATCGTACGCGAAACACTCGTCTGCCACCGTGGTGAAGTGGTCCACGCGCGGATCCGCCAGGCGCTGGGCACGGACCCCAAACCGGCTGCGAACTGACGCCCGGCCGAGCCGCTGAAGCGGCATCCTGAATCCGGCATCGAAGCCCGGCGTCCTCCCACGCGCGGTGGGCGGTCAATACGTGCCGCCAAAATACGGCTGCGGGTCCGGGCTCGTTTCGTGGGCCAGGTGGTTGGTGGTTACTTCGCAGCCTGCCCCTCGCTCGGGAACACGCACGCCGCGACATCCTGGCAGTACTGTTCAACGGCCTGGCGGACGGTGGTCCGCAGATCGGCGTACTGCCGCACGAAATTCGGCACATAGCCGGCTGTCAGTCCCACCAGGTCGTGCAGGACCAGCACCTGCCCGTCACACTCGTTCCCGGCCCCGATGCCGATCGTCGGGATGCGCAGCGCACCGGTCACCTTCGCGGCGATTGCCGGCGGGATGCATTCCAGTACCACGGCGAAGGCCCCCGCCTGCTCCGCCGCACGCGCATCGGCCATCAGGCGTTCTTCGTCCCGCTGCACCTTGTACCCGCCCATCTGATGGACCGTCTGCGGGCGCAGGCCCACGTGGCCCATCACCGGAATGCCGGCCGACACCAGCGTTGCGATGGTGGCCGCCTGCTCAACCCCGCCCTCCAGCTTGACCGCCTGGCAGCGCGACTCCTTCAGGAGCCGGGCGGCGTGCGCGACGGCGGCCGTGGGGCCTAGGTGAAACGTCGGGAACGGCATGTCGACCACGACCAGCGCCCGCTCCACCGCGCGCCCTACCATCTCGGCATGGTAGATGATCTCGTCGAGCGTCACGTGGAGTGTGTTCTCGTGCCCCTGCACCACCATCGACAGACTGTCCCCCACCAGTACGGCGTCCACCCCCGCCTCATCCAGCAACTTGGCAAAGGGGAAGTCGTAGGCCGTCAGCATGCTGATCTTGCGTCCCTTGTCCTTCAAGGCCATGAAGCGGGGAACCGTCATGCGGGAAATCTGCTCAGCCATGCGATCACCTGTTGCTGCCAGACTGTCTGCGCCACGTTTTCGCGTTTTCGTGCGCCAAGTTCCCGCATTGTTACTGTCCGTCCGCGATCTGTCAACCTGAGCGGGTTGTTGGCTTTTTCGCCCCTTGATCGCTATCCTGAATTGCGCCGGGGTACAGGTGGCGACCACGGTCCGCGCCGTCTGACCCCGAGTTACCGCACCAGGGAGCAGGGGTTCCATGCGCACAAGTCTGGCGATCGGAATGTGGGTTTTGTTCGGGGCTGTCCTCGTTCCCCCGGCGGATGCCCAGGGCCGCCGCGGCGGCGCGGCCCCCCCGCAGACGCTCAACACCGAAGGACTGATCCAGGGTGCCCGTCCGGGCATGCTCCAGGTGAGCTCCGAACGGGACGGCGACTGGCTGGTGACCATCCCCAGGGAGGCAGAAAGCGTGGTCTTCCGCGCCACGACGACGGCGGAGTTCCTGCAGCCCGGCCTGGCCGTCCGCTTCCACGCCACCTTCCGGAAGACCGACAAGCGTCAGCGAGAATACACGGCCACGCGCCCCGTGTCCGCGCTGGACATCATCACGGTGCTGCCCCACAGTTTGCCCGGCATGTATCCCGATGATGCGGGCGGCCTGGAGGATGAGATGTTCCGCAGCGGTGCGGACCAGCCGGATGCGGAGCTGCGGCAGGCGGAACCGGCGGCCCAGCCGCGGGCCACCAAGCCAGCAGACCCCAAGCCGGCAGACACCGCCGACGACCGGGACAAGTCGCCGCCCCGCGAGCGGGGGCGTGCGGCGGCTAGGGAGACGGCGCCCAGCACGGCCGACGAATTGCCCGTGCTCGTGATCGGCGTGCTCCGCGAGTACAAGAACAACCGCCTCAAGGTCAACGCCGGCAACGCCCTGGTGATTGCCGAGTTGCCAGAGACGGCGGAGGTGTCTGTCGACGTGCGGCACTGCGAGTGGGTCCGGCCGGGCGACAAGATCGAACTGACCGCCCGCTTCTACCCGGCGCTGCGCGGCCGCGCGGAAGGACAGCGGTTCACGATCACCGCCTCCCAGCCGCTGGCCCCGGACGAGAAGGCGAGCAAAGGACGCCGACGCGCCAGCCGCGAGAAAAAGCCGGACGAGGCGGACGAACGGGACGGCAACAAGGCTTCCTGATGATCACGGACGGGAAGGATCGGGCGGCCGCTCGTCGGCCGGACGATCGATCACGTACGTATCGACGATCTGCGACTGGGGACCGGGAGCTGTGCCCGTCCAGGACTCCACGCGCATGTTCTTGCGCAACCAGCTCGCCACGGCCTGGCGGCACCAGGGCCGGCAGAACGGAATGAGCAGGAAGACGCCGAGCAGGTCGGTCAGCAGGCCGGGGGTCAACAGCAGCAGCCCCGCGACGAAGATCAGCGCGGCATCGAGCAGCGTGTCGGTTGGCAGCCGCCCTGAGCGCAACTCGTCGGCGATCCGACGCATCGTGCGCCAGCCTTGGGCGCGCACCAGCAGCGTGCCGGCGACCCCCATCACCAGCAGGACCAGCAGCGCCGTCCAGATGCTGGTGTACCGCGCCAGCACGAGCAGCACCCAGAGCTCGCACAGCGGCACCAGGATGAACAGCGTCACCAGTTTCCAGAGGCAGCCGGAGCTTGCCGTTCTGTGCATAAGGGCTCCTTCGACAGGCCGAGTCGCGCTGGGCGTGGGCCGCTTCACTAACGCCGCTTCACTAACGCCGCTTCGCGCCCTGCCCCGCGTCCGGATCGACTTCGGCGGCTTTGAGAGCCAGGCGGTCCGCTTCGTCCCTGTTACCCAGCTGGCGGTGCATCTCCGCCAGGTTCTGATAGGGCACCGACAGCGTAGCCCGCTTGGCCGACCCGTCCGTGACCGCCTGAGCAATCAGGCTCGCCCCCTCCTCCGTCACCGACACGGCCGTGTTCCGGCGGCCGGTGTCCCAGAGCGAAATCCCGATGCTGACCAGCTGCTCGCCAATCAGCCCGCGTTCGTCCAGCAGGCTGTCGGGGTAGGTGGGTTGGAGGTGAGGCAGCGCCTGGTCGAACCAGCGGATGGCGGAGGCGTCGTCCTGGCGATTGATCGCGTAGATCGAGCCGATCAGGAACCGCAGTTGTGCCAGGTGGTGTGCCGACGCTGGGGACTCGCTGCGCGACTTGCCGGCCGAGGCCAGCAGGATCTCCGCGTTGTTCGCAAATTCAAGGGCGGCGTCCGCATGCTCCTGCCGGTAGGCCACCTGCGCGGCCAACCACAGTGCGGTGCCCAGACGCCACTCGATGCCGGCGCGATACTCGTCGTCTTCCGTCTGAGCGATGAGGTCGCGTCCCAGCTGAATCGCGGCATCGGCAATGTGGTCCGGGGTCCCTTGCCCATCCAGGACCAGCAGGCAGTGAAGTGACGTATTGTAGACACTCAGCAGCACGTCGCGCGGGCCGCCGTCCCGTTCAATCAGCTCGTTCGCCGCCTTCTCGGCTGTGACCAGCCACTGGGGGATCACCTGGTGTTTCTGTTTCCACGGGCCGTAGGCCAGGATTTCCGCCAGCGACAGTTCCGCGTCCACCAGCAGTTGCTGGATCTCCACGCGCGCGGCGCGATCCTCGCCCTCCACGTTCCCGGCGGCCACCTTGATCGCCGCCACCGTCTCCTCCATCGCCTGCCGGTAGTTGCGGGGCGGCGCGGTGGCCAGCATGCGGCCGAGCAGATAATGGGCGCGGGCTTGCTGCAGTGGCGACAGGTCAGATTGCCGCAACGCACCGCGCACCAGCTCGAGCGCTTCGCGCGTCTGCCCCAGCTGGCGTTTCGCATCGGCCAGCAGCAGCTGATACTCCACGGAATCGGCACGCAACTTCACCGCTTTCTGAGCCGCTGCCAGCGCGGTCAGTGGGCGGCCACAGGCCAGCTCGATGCGCGCGGCCAGGCCAAACGCCACGGGATCCTCCGGCGCCAGACGCTGGACTACCCTCAGATCCGCCAGCCGCTGCGCGTAGTGCTCCACCGGTTGCTGCTGCACCCGCAGCAGGAACGGCTCGACCGTGATCGCCTCCAGGATCACCTGCTCCACGCGCGCTTCCATGCCGTCGGCCGCGCCGTCGGCGTACGCAAACATCAGACCCCGCTCGGGATAGACTTCCCCCAGCGGCTGCTGCTGTTCATCACACACGACTACTGGCTGCAAGTCGTCCAGGCCCAACTCGCGCGACACATCCACCCGCGCGGTCGGACTCGCCAGGTGAATCACAATGGAACTCACCACGTCCTCGTGCAGCGTCACACGCACCTGGGGGAACGGGCCGACCGTGTACGTCCACGCCTCGCTGTCGCCCCGCGGCGACACTGCGGCAGGTTCGCCCAGCGTTTCCAGAACCAGGTCGCGTGTCGCCTCGCCCGGCGTGAGCTCCTTGAAATTGGCCGGTTTGATCCGGTCGATCGCCCGGGCGGTCTGCCCTGCGCCCGGCCCCATCAGCGTGTTCAGCTCCGGAGCCAACTTCACCGGCGGCCCGAACAGCTTGGGCCCTGCCAGCTCCGCCGACGGTGCGAATTCCGGATTCACCGGCAGCAATTCCACCGGCGCGAGCAGCGCCTGCGGCTCGTCCGGCGATTTCTCCGGCGACTCCTCCAGACCGTACATGCCCCACGCCGGCATGGCCGCCAGCCACCAGGCCGCCGCCCACAGACAGGCACCACACAGACCGGCAATGGAACCGTGTAGCGCTCTCTGGTCACGACACATCGCGAGTTCCTCCTGAACACCAGCGCGGGCGGAACGGCTGCCCGGTCCGCACACCTCCCAGGGTATTGGGGGCGACATCATATCCCCCCCCTCCCGTCGCGTCCAGACGAATTGCATGAGGTTGTGCGCCGGGTTAGACTGGTTTACACTGCATCGGTATGTATCAGTTGTAGGTATTGCCTCGCATGCCCTGGGATGCTCGCGTGGTCGACCGATGGGTTGCCCTGGTGAGCACGTGGTCGTTGAACTCAATGTTCGCTTTACTCCGCAAGCCGACGACGTTGTTGCTCTTGGCCACCCTGATGTTGGTGGCGGGAGGGGGTGAGGCGCTCCACAGTCTGCCCGGATGCGGGCACGGTGTGTGGGTTGGCGATCGGGTTATCTTGCTGGGCATCAGCAGTACGGGTCCTGCCCGCACGGATGATGGCAAGACACACGTTGATCGGCCAGCCGACCAAGAGATTCCGATCCTCGACCCAGCGGAATGCGTGATCTGTTCCGTGGTGGGTCAGTTCCACGCGCCAGGCGGTTTTCACCCCGTAGCAGTGGACGCGCCTCTGGCCGGTGACCTTCTGGTCACCACCTGCGACGAGTGGCTTGCCACCTATTCTCTTCCCCACCAAGCGCGGGCTCCTCCGCGCGTCTGAGGGACCCTGGGCGGCGCGTGAGCAAGCGTGCCGGCGGTCTGCAGCGGGTGTGCGCGCGGTGCCATCGTGCGCGTGTGCGCCATGTCGATCTTCGCTGCTTGTCTAGCTGCGCCTCAGTCGCGCCCCGGGTACGGCCCGGTCGGGTCTTCGCGGGAAGCGCGCCTCCGTGGCGCTGTGATCACTCGTAACTTTCGATTCCCCCCATTTGTGTCTGCACAAGCCTTGATTGGTGCACCTTTGAGAAAGGATCTTTGCGATGAAGTTTCCATGGTTGAAGTTCGTTGTCGTCACCTCCGTGCTGATCTTGTCCGTGCGTGCGGCCGAGGCAGAACTGCTGGATTGGGCTGACGGCGTCCACGAGTACAGTTCGAACATTCAGGACTACGCCGGTAACAAGATGACCGCAGATACCGAGTGGTGGTTAACCGGCGAACCGGACGATTTCGTCGCCGGTTGGCGGTCGAACGCACCGGGCGAGTACATTGTGATGCACTGGGATTTGCCATTGGCCGACGTGGTGGGCGATGATCTGCGGATTCGCCTGTACGGCGGGCCCAGGGCGTCGGCCCAGGTCTTGGCGAGCGTCGACGGCAGAACATTTACCGAGCTCGGCACCCTTGAAGGAACTGCACAGGGCGACTTCGTGGACAGCTACTTCGATTTCGCGGGGAAATTCGGCAATGACGCCGTGTCGTTTGTGAAGGTGCTGCGCGTCGGCAATGGCCCGAACACGGGCATGTTCTTCGATGCCTTCGCGGGGCACGTCGTTCCCGAGCCGGGATCGCTGGTACTCATGCTGACCGCGGCGGGACTCCTCGCGGCCTGGAAGTGGCGTAGACCGTAACTGCAAGAGTGACCGTTGGCCGGTTGGTCCGTGCCACTGCCCGTGGCTCAGGCTGCGCCAACCGGCCAACGCAGGCAACGGCTCGCTTGATGGCGAGATGGAGACAGGCCAATGACCATGTATTTGGAATCCGTGCCGGCTGTCGGACGCGGCACAACCGCGGTCACGTGGCAGGCAACCTCGCGCCGTTGGCGGTGCCGTTTCGGTCTTACCTTGGTGGAGTTGCTCGTCGGGATCGCGATCATCGGTGTGCTGATCGCTCTCCTGCTGCCTGCTGTGCAGGCGGCACGGGAGGCGGCGCGGCGCGCGCAGTGCACGAATCATCTGAAGCAGATCGGGCTGGCGCTTCACAACTACGCCTCCGTCCATCGTGTCTTTCCCGGGCTGGGAGGTCAGCCACACACCAGCTTTTCCGTCCACGCCAGAATTCTGCCATTCTTGGAGCAACAATCGCTCACGGAACGGATTGACTTCCAATCGCCTTTGATGCAAGGGGGTGGCAACAGCGTCATGGTCCATCCCGCCCAGATACGAGCCGCCCAGACGTTAGTCCCGGGGTTCGTGTGCCCGAGTGACGAAGAAGACTCGCTGTTCTCCAGCCTGCTCTATTTCTCCGGCGACCCGGCCGGGCGGTCCGCCGGCACGAGCTACGTGTTCTGCGGCGGCTCGGGGACCGGCACCCGGTATGACCTGCGATTTCGCAGCGACGGGATGCTCTGGAACAACTCGGTCGTTGGATTCGGCGACGTCCGGGACGGGACGAGCCAGACGGTCTTCGCGTCGGAGTCACTGCTGGGCTCCGACGAAAGCACGTACGGTCCGGCGCCACAGGAATCGATTCGCCAGATGGCCAGTATGTGCAACCAGTTCGTGCTCAATCTCAACGGGCCCGGATTGGTGGGCGTGAGCGATCCGGACTTGCCAGCGCTCCTCGCCTCGGCCGATTTCTGGCGTGGTATTCGCGGTGCGACGTGGATCTGGGGGCGAGAGGCGTTCGTGACGTTCAATGCGTACATGCCTCCCAATACGCGGGTTCCCGACATGTACGCGAAAGGCACCGGCTTCTTCGCCGCGCGCAGCCGCCATCCCGCGGGCGTCAACACCCTGTTCGTGGACGGCAGCGTCCACTTCGTCTCGGAGACAATCCAGTTAGGCATCTGGCGCGCGCTGAGCACGCGGGCAGGGTGCGAGACGATACGGGAACAAGATGGACTCGACTGATAAGGCGGGCCGGAAGGGGAGATGGCCCCGGTTGCCGGTGCCTTTAACATCCTGCTGGACAGACAGGTTCCACAGCAACTTGATGCGCAATGCAAGGGAGTACTCATGAAACTTCACGCGCGAGGATTCACTTCCCTCCTGCTGATGCTGGCATTCGTCGTGCTCTGCGCCTCCGGGGCGGCACTCTACGCGAGCCCCAAGGGGCGAGTCGCGTACTGGACGGATTGGACCCTGGTGGGACTGAACAAGGATGCCTGGGAGTCACTTCACACCAACACGGCGATTCTGCTGCTCCTGGCAGCCGGCATACACCTGTACCTCAACTGGACGATCTTCCTGGGCTATATCAAGAAGCGAGCGACCTGGGCATTACGGTTGAAACGGGAACTGCTGATCGCGACATCCATCACCGCGTGTGTCGTCGCCGGCTCGGTGTTGGCCGTCCCTCCCTTCAGTACCACCATGCAGGTCCACTCACGGATCCAGGCCTACTGGGAAGGGTCTGCTCCCAAGGCGCCCACGCCCCATGCCGAAGAATTCACGCTGCATCGGCTCGCTCGCACGATCGGCCTGTCCGTCGAGGAGGTGGAGCAATCGCTGGAGGAAGGCGGTTTCCCGGTCGACGATCGCTCCGTGTCTCTGCGGGAACTGGCACTCCAGGCTCGCGTCGCGCCCAGCGACGTGTATGCCGCCATCACCAAACGCTATGAGGACCTGAGAAAGAACCAGTGTGGACTTCCTGGCGGCCCGTGCAAGCGTGCCGAGTGATTCCGCAGAAGGCGGGAGGCAGATAAGTTCTCAATTTCTCAATCAACCCCGTGAAATTGGTCTTTACTCAGAGGGCATTTTCAGTGTTTCTTGTAGGGCATGGATGGATCCAAACCGACCAAGGTCGCCGGCATCCAGGTGTCGGCAGAAGAACGAACGCCGTTGGTGGAACGCTTGCTGCGCGTCATCGAACAACAGCAGGCGGAGATTCAAACGTTGCGCGACGAGATTGCGCGTCTGAAAGGACTGCCGCGACGACCGATCATCCGACCGAACCCTTCCGGAGTTGATGCGGCAAGTGGCTCAACAGGCATAACGTATCCCGCTCGTAGCGCCTCTCCTGCTTCTGTCCGGCGCATCCATCCCATGGCGCGCGACCATCGTCGCTCCCTGCGCACGCCCAACGTGCATGCGTGAAATCACGGGGTTATTGAGAACTTGCACTGCAAGCGGCACGGGCGAAATCTGCCGCGTCCGTGCACGCCCGGTCCCTCGATGGCCCAGGACCGCCAGGTGGCGCGAAACCTTGCTGGGCGGGCACATCCAGTCGGCGGAGGCCGGACTTGGGGTGGGGGCGTTGACATCCGATTCCGCAATCGACGTCACAAGCCAAGTAACAATCCGCAGCGAGCAGAGTCACTGGCGCGACGCAAGGTCGTGCGCTCTACTACATCTCCGCCTTTTTGCGCTTCTGCGGCAGAATGGCTCTTGACGAGTGTCGGCGTTAACGTCAAACTGGCCTAAGATGTAGAGAATGAGTCTCATTAACAACACGCCGCGGCCGGAGCAGCCCGTACCGGATCGCGCCTTGAAAACCGCCAGCCCGGTGGATTACTGGTCGCCAGCCACATTCAGCGCCGTGTTCGGTAGCGGGTGCGGGAGAGCAAACGCAGTTTCACTGCGGGAAATCAACCATGACCGAACACTCGATTTCGGATCCAGCGGGCGACGGGCACCGCGAGCACGATGTCCCGCAACGGATCGGACCAGCACGAACCCTTGACTCGTCGCAGATCCTGGCCGGATGTCGTGAGGTGCGGATCCTGCACGGCGGAGAAACCTATCGGTTGCTAGTGACCCGTAACAACAAGCTGATTTTGCAGAAGTAACCACCGGCTCCATGGCGGCCGGGGCTGCGATTATCTTTCGTTCGCCAGCCAGGCGATTCTCCCGCGAGGGGCGTTTCCTAGCCAGCCAGGTTGTTGATCCCTATCCATTTCCCTGGGCTAGGAGAGTTTCCCATGCCAACGCGCAACGCGGCGCCCCCAACAGGTTTCACGCTGGTCGAACTGCTCGTAGTCATTGCCGTCATCGGCATTCTGATCGGGTTGCTGTTGCCGGCCGTGCAAGCCGCGCGCGAGGCGGCGCGGCGGATGAGTTGCTCCAACAATCTCAGGCAAGTCGGTCTGGCGCTGCACAACTACCACTCGCAATTCGATCGTTTTCCTGGTTTGGGAAGTACATCGCTGACCAGTTTCTCGGTGCAGGCGCGGTTGCTGCCATTTGTTGAACAGAGGAACCTCCGAGAGCTGATCGACCTGTCGCAACCGTTGTACTTGGGCTCGAGTCATAACCAGACGTTGAATCCCGTCCAAGCGGAGGCCGCCAGAACGAGGCTTTCGCTATTTCGGTGCCCCAGCGATGGCGGCGAGGACCTGTACGAGCCAAAAGCGGGCGAGCTACTGGCCGGGGGCAATTACGTCGTCTGCGGCGGTTCGGGCCGGGGGACCAACTACGATTTGCGGTATCCCACCGACGGAATGTTCTATTACGGGTCAACGTTAGGCCTGCGGGACATGCGGGATGGGTCCAGCCACACAATCGTCGTCTCCGAGAGCGTTTTGGGACGCCGGAGCAGCATCACTGCTCCGGCGAACATGCCGGGCGGCCTCGATCGCCTGTATGGATTCACGGGCCATGCCCCCAACACCGACGGGCCCGGCCTGCACGGTCTGGTCGATCCCGATGTGGCCTTCTGGGCGGCGCGATGCCGGCTCTGGTTTGGAGATCGCGGTTTCGGCTGGATTGTCGGCAAGCCTCCAGCCACGGCATTCACCACCTATATGCGGCCAAACGACCGGATACCGGACATCTCTTCGATGGGCATTGGCATCTATGCTGCCCGTTCATTCCACCCCGGCGGCGTCATTACAACCTTCGGCGACGGGAGCGTCCGTTTCGTCGCTGAGCACATCGAACTGGACGCCTGGCGCGCGTTTGGCACACGTGCCGGTGGGGAAGTTCCGACGGGTTACCAGTGATTCGATGATTGACCGCGAGCAAATGAAAGGAGCCACCCATATGAATGCCTGAGTGAAACGCCAACGTGTGATTATTGGCAGCAATCGGTTTTAGCCCGCCGTCTACCCGCATGTCGAAGACAGCCAGCCAACAGACCAAAGTCCTAACTCAACGATGTGAATTGGAACAACTATGATACGACAACCGATTATCGCGTGTGTGTTCGCCTCGCTTGTGGGCGGCTTGTCCCTGGTCCAACCGGCTTCGGCCGAAGTCATTGGCGAATGTACCTTGACGGGCTACACCTTCATGGGCGGCGGCAGCGCCTACACGAGCGAAAGAGACTATTTTCTCGGCCAGCCGCTTGGCCGCGACTTTTGGGGCTTCGGATGGATCAAATTCGATGTCGGAAATTCAGCCGTCGACCGTGCCTATCTGGCCTACGATCTGCAGGGGGTGGGCTCCATGTCGGTTAAACCCGCGACACCGGATCAACCCGGCTATCTCGATCTTTACAATCCGGGGCTAAACGACGTGGCCAATCTCAAACCCGCAGACAACGAAGCAGGTGTGCTCGCGCGCACGGCGCTTCGGGATTATCTGCTCACCGAACAGCCGCTGCACAGCGTCGCCATGACGCGCAACGGCGTCCATTACGTGGATATCACGGACCTCTACAACGGCTGGGCCATCGGCTCGATCAAGAACCACGGATTGGTTTTTTCCGCTCCCGTCGACCCGAGTGGTCCCGGCAAATACTCGGGCTTCGGCAGTGGCGCTGCTCCCTACATCTCGACGGTTCCTGAGCCGAGTGCGGCAGTCCTGCTCGGGACCGGTATGATCGGCTTGGGCATCGCCAGGCGCATTCGCCTCCGGACGACGGGCAGGACCGGCGTCTGACACGCAGCACGTCGTATCGATTCGGCCGGCCCCAAGAGGCCGGCCGAATCGGTTGGCGTTTCTGCCCGGCGACCTCGTCGGGGCTGTAGCCGGAACGGATCTATTCTTTGGTCTCGTTTTTCTGCCACGCTGGTTGCTGTCGGCACCGCAACCGGCTCGGCCGCACTCACCCGCTTGAAAGCCTGCAACAGCGGCAAGCAGCCCGCGATGAGAGTTCATGGCAAGGCTCCCTGATCATCCTCCGTGAAACACCATGGAGCTTCCCAAGGCCACGAGTGTCAGGCTGGCTGTGCGCCGGAACAGGACCGCCTGCTCCGGCGCACAGCTTCTCAACCGTTGCGAGAAGTGGCCCGCCATGAGGCAGATGAGTATCAGCGGGGAAAGCGAGGTGCCCAGCCCAAATAGCATCATGATGGCGGCACCCGTCCAGGGCGAGCCGGTGTGGGCTGCGCAGGCGAGCATGGCCAGCATGGGCGGGCAGGGTGTCAGCGCAAAGGCCGTTCCGGCCAACCACAGCGGCCTTGCGCCAGCGCTGCGCATACACTGGGCACCGCGGGCTGTCGATGATTTGCCAATCTGTACCAGCCCGTCCGGTTCCTGACGCTGGGGAGTTCGCCGCCACATCCATCCCCCGATCATGATCACTACGACTCCCAGCACCGGGGAACCGCTGGTATGCGTGGAGAAGACGGCAGTGCCCAACAGGCCCGATACGACTCCCACGATCCCGTAGGTTGTCACTCGAGCCGCAGTGAAAACGGCCAACGATCGCGCCGCCTGAAAGCTGCCGGTATTGGTGCCCATGATGAAGGCGCACAGGAAGGGGCCGCAAGAGGGCCCACAGTAGAGGGTACCGTAGGTCAGGCCTGCCAGCAGGGCGGCGAGCAAAGGCGCGGTGGATTCGGTGATCATGCAGTTGCTCCGGCCCTTTCCGCGGGGTGGCCGGGCTCGGCCTTCCGGGTTCAGTGGTGGTTTCGTTGTTACAGGTACCGTCGCTATGTGCGCGGACTGTCACGGCCCCGGGCAGGCCTCAGCCGGTCCGCTTCTGGGCCAGTACCGCGGCTCCTATCGCACCATTGAATTGAGCGTGCCGGGCCACGTGGACATCGGTCATCAGCTCTTCCTCAAAGGCCGCCTGGAGTCCCGAATTCAACGCGCCTCCGCCGGTCATCAGCACGTCGCGTTGGAGCCCGTCTCGGCGCGCCATCCTTCCCACCCGCGCGGCCAGCGAGTTGTGGAGGCCGGCGACGATATCCGCGCGGTCTTTGCCCCGAGCGAGCAGGGAGATGACCTCGGACTGTGCAAATACCACGCACAGGCTGTTGATCTGGCAGGGGTTGGTCGACCGGCGGGCGAGTTCGCCCA
Source organism: Planctomycetaceae bacterium (assembly GCA_012729315.1). Taxonomy (GTDB): domain Bacteria; phylum Planctomycetota; class Planctomycetia; order Pirellulales; family Pirellulaceae; genus JAAYDI01. Next base: position 72,898 of record JAAYDI010000211.1, on the reverse strand, counting down.
GTTCGTCGATAGATGCTTCCAGGGTCTCCGCCAGCACTTCCATGAACCGCCCCGTGCCGGCGGCGCACTTGTCGTTCATGACGAAGTTCTTGACCTCGCCGTCATCGTCCAGCACGATCACCTTGCTGTCCTGGCCGCCGATGTCGATAATCGTCTTGACCCGCACGCCTTCCGGCGCCGTCATGCGCGTGCCTCCGGCATGGGCCGCGATCTCGCTGACCGTGTCGTCGGCGAACAGGATCGTCCTGCGACCGTACCCCGTGGCCATGACCGAGGCGAGATCGGCACGGTGCAGGCCGAGATCGGAGAGCAGGTCGTCGAGCAGTCGGCCGGCCGTCTCGGCACAGACGACACCGCTGCGGGCCACGCGGGACCCCAGCACCGAGCCATTGTTGATCACGGCTGTCTTGACGTACGTCGAGCCGGCGTCAATTCCCGCATAGTATTTCATTGGACTCGCACCTTGCTTCGCTCTTCTTCGCTCCGGTCATCTCCAGGAATGCCTCGATCCGCGTCCGCAGTTGCTCCACGTCCTCCGGGTTGTAATCCGTTTCCACTCGCAGCAGCGGCACGCCCGCTTCCTTCATCATGCGCTCCACCCGCGCGACCTCGAAGTCATAAATCATGCAGCCCTTGAGAACGTGGTAGATCACGCCATCGACGCGGAACTTCTCGACCAACTGCCTCAGGCGGTACATGCGGTCTTCGTTCGGCGAAAATGACGGGCAGGTGCAGGGCATGATCAGCCGGGCGGCGATCCCGCGGATCATCTCGGTCATCGAGCCTTCACTCACCCCGACCGGATCGTACAGAAGTCGATCGGCCATGCAGGTTTCGTCAATGACCACAACGCCACCCATCTCTTCAATGAGCATGGGCAGTTTCCAGTTCGGGAAGACGACGGGCGAGCCGGCCAGTAGGACGCGCGGAGCGCGCTTGTCGGCCACCGACCGGCCCTGCCGGCGACGCTGCTCCAGTTCATCGTTGAACCGTGTCATGGCGCCGGCCCACTCGTCCACCGTATCGTAGGCGTAGGCGTTGAGCGCCAGCATGGCGTGTTGGCCAAGCACGACGATCGGATCCGCCGACCGCAGCTCGTGCAGCCGTCTCGCCTGGTACTGGGCTCGGGCAATCCTGCCGATCGCCTCGCGGAGCGTCTTGCGATTGATCTTCCGGCACGTGAGCTTCTCAATGTTGCGTTTGACAGCATAGATCTGCTCGAGCCACTCGATCCGAGAACGTTCCGTTTCCTTGATGTGCGGGACCTCGAGCATCCAGACCGGCAGGAAATCCGAGAGGGCCTCGCCGAGCTTGCGTTTGCCGTCGCAGGTGGTGGGCACGATCACGGCGTCGAACCGCCGATAGATCGGCAGCAGCCCGAACGAGGTGAGACCGGCCGATGCCCTGACGACCGGACAGATGTCGCGGGGCACCAGGTCATCGCCTGCCAGAGCTGCCTCGTAACTGCCTCCACACAGCCGGATCGGAACCGCGCCGGCCGCGTAGATGAACTCCTCGGGCGCCATGATGCAATAGGTGCCGATCACTTTCTGGCCGGGATGAAGCGCCGGGCCGTCTACCTCCTCGCCGCTCAGGAACGCCCGCCGTAGGACGTCCAGGAATCGATTCATCGTGGCCGGCCGGCGGTCGTCCGCTTCCAGTTCGTGCAATACCTTCTCCGTCGATCTGCCTAGCGCGCGCACAAACCTCGCCTTCCGCCGTTGCAGTTCCTCGGTGGTGTCCTCTTGTCGTGGCATCGATGTTCGTTTCCTCATGATGGTCGGGAGCCCGAAAGAACCGGCTCCCCTTCGTCGGCGCTGATCGTATCCGCTGCGCCTACCGCAGGCTCTTGCCGCGCCCGTCGGCCTGACGCGACGGGGTTCGAAAAGAACCCTTTTTGCGTGGCACGGTAGATCGTCCTGCCACAAAACGTGGCGCTCAGGACGCCTTCTTCCGGGCAGTTTTCAATACACTTCATGCAGAGAATGCAGTCCTGGTAGGTTACGTTCGTCCGCGTGCGTTCCGTGAAGATCTCCTCGATGTCCAGCGGGCACACGTTGTAGCAGATCCCGCAGCGGGTGCACGCCTGGCAGTTCTTCTTCAGCTTGACAATGCTGATCTTGCGGCATAGCCCGATGACTAATCCCATGGGGCAGAACGAACACCAGAACCGCCTCTTGGTCAGGGCGCCGATCAGGAACAGGCCCGCCACGACCAGCCCCACGGCGGTCATGAAGATACCCACGCCGCTGCGAAAGTTGACGGCGATCTCTTCCACATTCCCCACGCACAGCGGCACCACATATTTCGCGGGACACCACTGGCAGTACGGCTGACTCAGGTCGGACGCGATCTGGGACCGCATGAAGAATGGAAAGCAGGACAGTGGCACGACGAGGGAGAGAAACAGCAAGACCCACTTGATCGGCGCCAAGCGGGCCCGTAGTCGCTGCGAAAAGAACAGATAACCCATGTTGAGTCTGCGGCGGGCCAGATCCAGCACGTCCATGATGAATCCCAGCGGGCAGATCCAGCCGCACCACGCCTTCCCTAGCACGAGCAGGAGCAGGAAGAAATAGAGAAGCATCGGAGCGTTCGGCCGGACCAGATAGCCCGGACCTCCATGTCCACTGAAATGGTGCTGCACGTGCCACAAGAAGCAGTCGCCTCCGCGGGATTCCCCGACATACCAGCATGCGAAAGTCGGCAGGAAATCTCCCAGGGAAATGCCGACCAAACCCCCATACGTCAGCACGATGAACGCGATGACCAGCACGGTCCAGCGAAGTGTCGACATCCTCATAAGTCACCTCGGCTGATGCGGTGCCGATCGAACTGGACCATGATTTCCGCGGCGCGCCTGCGGCGGCGATAAATCCCGAAACCGCCGGCAAGCACCAGAAAACCCACGCCGGAAACGGTTGCCAGGCGAAATCCCTCGGACTTGCTCTTCCATTCCGGACCCGGCATCCGCACGCCCAGCAGCAGCGAGGCGCAGTGGTACTCGGATGCGTAAGCCCTCCCTCCCAGCTCTCCCGGTGTCCGCACCTTGTGCAGGACGACGTACAGGCATTGATCCGCCGGAGTCATGCGCACCCGACCATCCGACTTCTTTCCCACCGGGACGACCGTCAGAATGCCCTGCTCGTCCGTCATGAGTCGATTCTGCCAGCCGCTGTCGGACAACACGCTCACCTCGGCGTTAGCCAGGGGTGCCCCTTGATACAGCACCTGCAGCTTGTTTTCTTCCATAGCCGTCTGGCTGGTGGTCAGGAAGCCACCACGGCCCGTCCCGGTTGTGATGGGACCGATTTCGAGAGCCACCTTCTCAGCGTCCCGGAAGAGCACGTCGGGATCGCTGCCCGAGTCGCCGTCGCGGCTGAAGCGGGATGCCAGCGCGTTGGCATAGAAATGGACGCGTTCCAGCTCTCCGTCCGCATCGAAATCCATGATGCCCGCGTCCAGGTGCATGCCCACGACGTACACACCGTTGGGCAGCTCGCTGTCGGCTTTTGATTCGGGAGGACATTTGGTCACGACCGTGTCCTGCTCCATGTTCACCTCCGCAGCCACCATTGAGCCGTTCGGCAGGCGGATCCACGTCTTCATCTTCTCGATGTCGACCAGTTGTCCGAGTGGACTGTCTTTGCCTTCCGTGGCCGGAAAGGCGCCCCAGCACAGCAACAGCGGCTTGGGCTTGCTCAGCATCGCCAACATCTCCGCTCGGCTCGGTGATTGACCACCTGGACGCCCACCCGATTGGCCGCCGCCATGACCACTCGGGGCGGAGTCGGTCCCCGGCATCGAATGAGATGGCATGCCGCCTTGCCGCATTCGCTCCAGCACGTGAACGGGTGGTTGTCCGCCCTCGTTCAGCCCCGCTCGGACATGAGGCGGCGGAACGCCAGCATCATGACCCCGCCCGCCACGCTTCGCAGCGGACTCAACCGCGTGTTGCTCCACCGAGCGGCCATGAGTTGCGGCGGACGTCGAGTCTCCCGGCGCGGCGTGCTTCGAGCCGTCAGGGCCCGCTCGCCCAACCACCGCGGATTTCACGACGCCCGAGGGAACTCCGCCGCGGCCCCTTGCGCCGAGGCCCTCGGCGGACCACCAGATCGCGCCCGGCAGATCAGACGCCGCCGCGGTGGAAGCGATGGCCAAGTACGACAGCCAGACAAGCCACTTCGTCACAGTCATCATTCCCGAATCCTCGTGCTCCCGTACACCGTCACTCCTGTCAGTTCGCGGGAGGCAGATCATGAAGAGAGCGGAGAAGGAGACATCCTGTTCCCTTCTCCACTCACCAGCCCGGGCTGGCACCCCTCCTTATTCGTCGCTGCCGGGAGAGCGGCCAACCTCGAACGATATGGTCGCGGTGTAGGACACTTCGTCGCATTTGTCGGCCAGATCGCCGGTGGGGCGCGTGCGGTAATTCACGTTGAGGTACCACACGCCCGCATGCGATATCTTCACCTCGGCACGGCCATGGATGACGCTCTTGGCATAGGCAAACGCGCCCGTCGTTGAGAAACCCATGTACGTGGCCATGAGCTTGGGATAGCCCGGCACCGATTTGCCCTCGAAGAGAACCTGAACGGGCAGCATGTCGCCCTCGCGCAACAGAGCCGGATTCTTCAGCGGAATGATCTCCAGACTGTGGCCGACCGGTCGCTTGAACGTATCGCTCAGCGCGCCCGCGTTGAAAATCGCCTTGCCTTGCTGGCAATAGTAGTGGCTCGATTCAACATTCTGCACTTCCGTCTTGGGGCCCATGTGATGCTTCTTCTGATCCCCTTCCTTGTAGATCGTGTAGAATCCCGGCCTGAGTTCGGCCGCCAGAATATGCGTTCCCTCTTTGGCGAGTTCCACGCGGGTCAGGAACTCAGTGGGCTTGTCGAGCGGCCGCACTTCGCCCTCCGGATCCACGATCTTGAGGGTCTCGAGCCAGTCCGCTCCGAGCATGCCCCCCACGGGAAGAGCCTCGCCCCATCCGAAGAACATGGTGGCGCCGCGCCGCAGGTGAGGCACGTAGTCCGTCAAGTTCACGTACATCGTGTGTCCCGCGGCCGTCGGCGGCAGGCCGGTGAAAACCGTCAACATAAGAAACATCCAAATCAGGGTCGTCGATCGTTGTTGCATAGCCTCCCTTTCGAATCCGTTGGATCGCAAGAAGTTGCGAACGTTCGCCATCGCACGGACACCCACGAAAAGATGCCCGGCGTCGGTGGCCGCTAAGAAGAGGCGCCGGCCGCGCCCACGAGACCTTGCTGATTCGCCCAACAGGCTACCGGCGTGACTTCTCAACGCGTGGCTGGCATCGGCGGACGGGCCGGGCTGGCGGATTGGGATCGCAGGTTCCCCTGCCGCGCATCCGCTCCGGGCACAACCGTCGCGGAAACGCCATGAACTGAGACTGAGTATCGTTATCGTGTTCAGGTGCCAAGGTATCAGTTATTTTCCCGCTGTCAACAGCCTTCCGAACAACGGTTCTCGATTCTTCGCGGTTGTTGGTGGAACGGCGCGCCAGCCGTTTTGGCCAGTCGATCATCGCCTCGTAGCAGTCCGAAAGGTCTTCGAAAGGAGATGCGGTCATGGCGTGGTCTTCCTACGCGCCGCAGGGGTCCAGGAGTTCCCGGAGCAGGCGGCTCGCACGCTCCGGACGGCCCTCCCGCAGCGCTTGCAGCGCCAGTGACAAACCCTGGTCATGGTGTGCGAGAAACGGCACCGCCACGCCGCTGGGTGGAGTGGTCGGCACCAGACGCTGTGCGATCCGGTCGAGCAGTTCCGGGAGCCCCGCCGCCGTCACGGCGCTGGTCACCAGCCCGGGCGGACGATCCGCCGGGATCACGCTGACCAGGTCACATTTGTTGTGCACGATCACAGGTTCCTGGGCGGCAGTCTGCACCCAACGTTCGTCTTCGGCCGACCACGGCACTGTCAGGTCCGTGACGACTACCAGCAGGTCGGCTGCCGCAGCCTGCCGCACGGCACGCGCGATACCTTCACTCTCCAGTTCACTCGCGGCGCTACGCGAACCGGCCGTGTCCGAGAATTCGACGGGCCAGCCACCCACAGCCGTGACCGCGGTCAACACGTCGCGGGTCGTCCCGGCGGCGGAGTCCACCAGCGATCGCCGATAGCCCAGCAACGTGTTGAGCAGGCTGCTCTTCCCCGCGTTGGTACGGCCGACCAGCACCACCTGCCAGGGCTGAACCAGTCGCTGACCGAACGCCGACCATCGGCGGGTGGCCGCGAGCGTCTGCTCCGCAGCGTCCAGACGCCCGGCACCAATGTGCTCGATCGCCTCCGCCACGCAGTGCGACAGCGCGCCACGGTGTTGATCGAGCAGCACGGCGGCCGCACGCACTGTGCGGGCGCGCGCCAGTGCCAGACGCGCTTCGGCCACCAGCCGGTCACCGCTGTGGCGGAGTACCCAGTCGGCGGCCGGTACCGGCTCGCACCCGGCGGCGGCCAGCGTCCCCAGCACATGCTCGACGGCTGCCGAGCCGCCGTGGCAATGGACCTCGATCCGCTCCGCGCTGTGCCGGCAGACCACGACTTCCTCCGCGCCACGCGCCGGCGCCGCATTCGGATCGGCATGCGGCACCCAGTATCCGAACACGACACGATCGGGCGGGCAGCGGTCGAGCTGCCACCCGGTGGCCGGCCGGAACAGCCGGCTGACGGCCTGCGTGGCGTCCGGCCCGTCCACCACAAGCGTGGCGACCGCACCGCGACCGGGCGGCGTCAGGACCGCCGCCTGGCAGCGCCACGGCCGTGTCCGAGACTGCTCAGCGTTTGTCACCTGCTCGCCCACAACCACCCCCCATTCTGCGGCCGTGACCGCCCGGCCCGGTCACGTGTGGGCGCCGGCCAGGTATCGGTAGCCTGTCGCCGCAATGCCGCGGAGGACCAGATGGGGGTCGAACTCCATGTCCCGGTCGATCAGCCGGGCCAAATGCAGGCCGTCCCCGCCGGTACAGAACACGCATGGCACGTCGGGCACCGCAGCGCTGACCTGCAGGATCAGCTCGCGTACCGCTCCGACACACCCCCATACGATCCCGCTGCGGATGGCCTCCTGCGTCGACTTGCCGATGGCGTCCGGCGTGCTGGACAGGTCCAGGTTCTCCAGCCGGGGCAGCGCATCGGTCGCCGCGGCCAGGGACTGGGCGGCGGCCTGGATCCCGGGCAGAATGGCGCCGCCGCGAAACACGCCGTCGCCGGTGATCAGATCCACCGTTACGGCCGTCCCCGCGTCGACCACAATCGCGCTGCGCTGGGGCGCTCGCAGTTCGTTGGCCGCCACCGCGGCCGCCAGCCGGTCCGTTCCCACCCGGTCCGGAGCGCTCAGATCGATCTGCAGCGGAAAATGGCTGTGCTGCAACAACACGTACTCGTCCTGCGGCCGCGCGGCGCGGACCCACGCCGAGAGCTGTGTTTCGAGCGTGCGGTTGACACTGGCTGCAAACCAGTACAGCGGCGTCTGGGGCAACTGCATGAGGTCCGCCTCCAGATGCACGGGCAGCGTCCCGCCGGCCGCCTGCGGCGGGATGTGCTTCGCCTGCACCACCGTCGGACAGGCACCGTCGAGTTGCAGGTCCACACGCTGCGATGCCTCCTCTACATCAGCCGTGATCAGGAAGCGGCCGAGCTTGATCGCGCTGTTGCCCACATCGGCAACCATCAGATGCTGAAGCGACTGTGCATTCATGCGGACACGTGCGCAAGTTGACGGGCAATCGCCTGGACGAGCCGGTTCAGGCCCTGGCCTGTCACGGCTGATATCAACAACACCTCGCCCGAGACGGCGTCCGCCAGCCGCTCCTGCACGTCCGTGGCGCCGGGCAGCTCCCCCTTGGTGACCGCCACAATCTCCGGCCGTTCTCCCAGCCACGACTTGTACTCGACCAGCTCCTTGCGGATGGCCCGATAGTTGGCTACCGCATCGCTGCCGTCGGCCGGCGCCGGCTCGATCAGATGCACGAGGATCCCCGCCCGCTCAATGTGCCGCAGAAACTCGTGCCCCAGCCCCACACCGGCATGAGCCCCCTCGATCAGCCCCGGAATGTCGGCCAGGATGAACGAGTGGTCGGCGTCGATCTGTACCCGGCCCAGATGCGGTACCTTGGTTGTGAATGGATAGTCAGCGATCGTCGGCCGCGCCCGCGACAGGCGGCTCAACAGCGTGCTCTTGCCGGCATTCGGCTTGCCGATGAGCCCCACATCGGCAATCACCTTCAGCTCGAGCGTCAACAGACGCCGTTCCCCGTCCTCCCCCGGCGTACACTGCCGCGGCGCCCGGTTGGTCGCCGACTTGAAATGCGCGTTCCCCATCCCCCCGCGGCCACCTCGCGCGGCTACAAACTGGTCCCCCACCGCCACGAGATCCTTGATCACAAACTGCTGCCTGGCGTCCCACACCACCGTGCCCGGCGGCACGTCGATGACCAGGTCCTTGCCGCTGCGCCCATGGCGATCGGCGCCACTGCCGTGCCGCCCCGCCTCCGCCCGCCACGTCCGCCGATGCGCCAGCGGAGAGAGGCTGTCGACTCCGGCCGTGGCCCGCATGATCACGCTGCCACCGTGCCCACCGTCGCCGCCGTCCGGCCCTCCCTTGGGAATGTAGCGCTCGCGGCGGAAGCTGCAGCACCCGTCGCCGCCATTGCCCGCCTGCACTTCGATCTGAACCCGGTCGACAAACATGAGCCCTCACACCCGCCGCATCCGCGTGCGCCGGCGCAAAGAAAACAGGGACCGTTCCCGCAGGAATGGCCCCTGCATGTTATAAGCGGCCGCACGCCTGGGAAAGCCCGCCTGCGGCCGGTCAGCCGACCAGCCGATCAGTTGCAGACCACGTTGACGCGCCGCCCGTGACGATCGAACATGACGACGCCATCGGTGAGCGCAAAGAGCGTGTAGTCCTTGCCCTGCCCCACGTTCGCCCCGGCCTGGAACCGCGTGCCCAACTGGCGGACCAGGATGCTGCCGGCCCGCACACGCTGGCCGCCAAACCGCTTCACGCCCCGCCGCTGACCATTGGAGTCGCGCCCGTTGCGGCTGGACCCCTGCCCTTTCTTGTGAGCCATTGCGTCTATCCTCGCTACCAGTCTTGGTCGTCCATTGGAGAAACCTTAACTTTTAGCGATAAACCCACAGGTAATCAACCCGTTCCGGCAGGCTGTAGGCCTCAAGGATCTGCTTCTGCCGCGCGGCGTCCGCGTCGTACGGCACGCCGTAACGCACCTCGTCCTCCACCTCGTTGACCGCGTCACCCGGCCGCCAGAAATTCAGCTGCAACGTCTTGGACAGGATGTCCCGCCCCGTCCCCGGCGGATCACCCGCCTGGAACGCGTCGGGCAAGTCCACAGGCTGGTACGCGTTGGTCAGCCCTTTGACAAACACCGAGAAATAGGTCAGACGCGGGTCGATGTCCTCCCAGGTGGCTACCCCCCAGACCTCCTGCGGATCGTCCGCCGTCGACAGCAGGATTGGCTGCCGGCTGATCTCCACCGAGTTGAGCAGCTTTTCGCCACGCATCTCCCGCGCTTCAATCGGTGCCTTGGCCGCCGGAATGATCCGGTCCTGATACGACTTCGCGAAATCGTGGCTGGCCAGCACCAACTGCGGGAAGAACGTCCAACCCTCCTGACTGACCGGCTGGCCGTCGTACAAATCGTGCCCAAACGCGTCCTTCCGCGCCTCCGGGACCATGTCGTTGCCCAGATAACGCAGCCGATACACCAGGTACCAGATCACCTTCCGCTGCATCTTCCCCGTGTCCTGAGGCACGTCCACCACGATCGTCCGCAACGGCTTGAACGCAAACTCCAGACTCCAGATCTGACGCCGCAACACCACCAGACGCGACCGCTCGAATACGGTGCGCGACTTGGCCGCGAAGTTCGGTTGCCAATCCAGCTCCGGTAGCCCCTTGGCCACCTCCACCAGCGTCATCGGTCCCGAATAGGTCTCTCCATATTGCGGGTCCGGTGGAATGACCGTCAGCACACCAGGGGCCAACGGCCGACTCTGCGCGAATACCACAGGAGCTGCCATTAACGCAATCAATACAGTCAGCGAGCAGGAAGCCAATCGCCATGCCATGTGAAGATCCAGACTCTCAGCTAGAGGGAGGATTGCCACCCGATAAGACCAACGTCGAGCGAGACCGGACCTTCAGTATAATTGCCCAGTTTCCCCAGAATCAAGCGTCGACCGGGCAGAGACCCGCCAGACAGGCCTCGCCAGGCTGCGTTTTCCACACATTCCGACCAGCCTGACTCGCTTCGGATAAGAGCCAGCAACCGGCCTGACAGGTGGCGGAACGGGGCTGCGGAACTCGGAGGAAGAGCTTGGGGCGCCAGGGAGCGCCCCCCGATCCGAGTGCTTTTCAGACGAGACGTCGCCGGGCATTAGCGCTTCTTCTGGCGGGCCGCGCCGGCGGTCGATGGGCGTTGGGCAGCGTCGGTGACGCGGCCCGCCGTCACGTCGGTGAACTGCAGCGAACTCACCACCGACTGGTCGCACGCCCCGAAACGCTCAGCCAGTTCAGCCTCATGCGTGAACACGCACGAGAGCCGGCGACCCTGCTCGTCCGTCACGTGGTAGTAGATCCAGTCGATGGACAGGTCCTTGGCTTGCCCCGTCGTGACGACACGCATCACGCGCAGTCCATGGTCGGTGACCGATTCGGAGGCGGTGACGAACTCGCCGAAATGGTCGGCCAGGGCCCGTTTGACGTCCTGCTGGAAATCGACGATGGAGAACGTCTCCCCCTCCTTGAGTTTTGGCAGTGCGGAGAAATTCACCTGGGCGACCAGATCCCCGCGGTCCACCAATCGCAGGACACTCACGTCGGCCCGCTCGATCATGACGTGCCAACGTCGGTCCAGGAGCATTTCAAAGCCGCCGGACGGGGAGTGGAACTCTAGCAGCCGCGCCGGTTCGTCCGGCTTCAGATTCAGGTCGGCCAGCACCTCGTTGTGCAGCGCCGGGACGTTCACCTGCCGCTGGACCGCCATCTGCACGCGCGCGGTCGCCTCCAGACCCGGGTAGGCGTGTCCCACCGCCCGGCTCTCCTTGAGCGACATGGCGAACCAGGTGATCCGTTTCAGTTGCGTGTCGAAGCTGATTTTGGCCGCCACCGACAGCTGGCTGGATACACCCTCCACCGAGCCGGTCACGGTGCCTTGCGCGTGGATCACCGCCAGATTCTTGTCAACACGCTGCAACGTGCACACCACACTGCTGTGGTCGACGGCGTCCAGCCCGAGAAGCGGTGCCAGCCAGTCGGAATCGAGTTTCCACGTCTCCCCAACGGCCACCGATCGCCCCGGCAAAATGACGTCGACCAACGCACTGCTGGCCGGCACGTTGAGCAGATCCAGTTCGTCACGGTCGAGCGGACCGAGCGGGGAAAAGAGCACCACATCCTGCGGGCTGTCGGCCGCCACCGCCACGATCCGACGGTCCTCACGCAGCTGTGGGCGCACCGACCCTTCACGATACTTGATCGTCGCCCGCGCCGACTCGTAGTCCCGCACCGCGCTGGCGGCCAGCCGGTGCCCATCATGTACCTGCAGCGTCTTCTCGTTGTATATCAGCTGAGCGTTGACCTTCACCGGGGACTTGGCCGGCTGGCTCCCCTCGGCCTTGAGCTTCAGGTCGCCATCCAGCTCGAACTGGACCTTCACACGATACGTGTCCCCCGTCGACAAAGCGGGCGTCAGGTTGACCTTGTCGCCGCGAACTGCCGCCATGGTGGGGTTGGCTTCCAGCTGCAGGAGGCATAGCGGTGCAACTATAATGAGATAGGCGTGAATAAACCGCAGATTTGGTTTTATTGATTCTTTGATGGGCATCGGTGCATCCAAGACAAGATAGGAGCTGCGGGAACGAATGGCTGCAAGCGCCCACGCAGTGGTGGCGACGAATCGAGCGGCAGGTCGTCGACAGTACCACATTCGGTAGATCGACCGATCGAGGCTCGGCCATTCAGTAGAAAACCAGATGGCACGCGACGACCGGGGAGTGGTCAGGGAGCGGCCTGAGAAGAAGCGGCAAATGGACAGGCCAGTCTCCGGAGCGGTGCGTGCCCACCCTGAGTGCAGGCAGGCCAGGCTGCCTAGATTGTGCAGGCAAGCAACTGGCCCAGATTAACACCGAGTACCAGCCGCTCTTGGAAGACAGCCGCCCTTGGGAGTCTGTCCGGAGGACCCGGCCCGGCGGGCTTTCTGGGGGGTTGGTAGTAGTTGGGCGCGAACTTTTTCGCGACACAAAACGACTTAATTGGGTATAACAGATGGCGGTCGTGTCTGCCGCGCGGCGCATGTGGGTGGAGAAGTGGTGCCGAAGCGGTGGAAGATCGAGGACCGGCGAGAACCAATTTTCGAGTGCGGGCGTAATGAACTAATGACCACTCATCGCGTACGCGCGTGAGGGGGCGGGGAGCGGCCCTGGGATGGGACGCGTTTCCCAAGCTGGAACAGGGTCTCGGTGGGCGATGGGAGTCGCAGGGAGCACCGCAGAGACGATCGCGACGAGAAGAGGATTGCGATGCATTCCGACTATTACATCCCGGCGATGCGCGAACTGCGAGATCAGCAGGTCCGTTTCGCTCCGCGCGACAAGAAGCTGGAGCAGCTTGATCGCGCCGAGAAGTTGATCAGCGAGATCGATGTTGCGCGCACGTACTCGTATGCCTATCTTTGTTTCCGGATCACCACCTTCCGTCCGGAGGCATCTCCCGACGTCACGATGTCCGGGTCCGAGGCGTTGCACGACCTGTTGCTGTTTGTGGAGGACTTGTCGGACGCGGCCAACGTACTGGTGGAGGAAGTGTCGGAGCCGGTCTATACGGTGGAGCAGTTGAGCAAGGGCTTCAACGTCTCGAGCAAGACGATCTCGCGGTGGCGGCGTCAGGGTCTGGTCAGCCGCAAGTTCGTGTTTCAGGGGCGTAAACGCGTCGGGTTCCTCAACAGCAGCGTGCAGCGGTTTGTGTCGAGCAATCCCGAGCGGATCCAGCGCGGCGGCCGTTTCAGTCAGCTCTCCAATTCCGAACGCACGTCGATCATCGACCGCGCGCGCCGGCTCGCGCTGGCGGGCGGCGGTCCGGCGGAGGTCACTCGCCGCATCGCCAAGCGGATGAATCGCAGCGTCGAGACGATTCGCTACACGCTCAAGCAGTTCGACCAGAAGTTCCCGACGCTGGCCATCTTCCCCGATCACACCGGGCCGCTGAGCAAGGAGACGAAGAAGAAGGTCTATCAGCAATACCGCCGTGGCACGTCGGTCGATGTGCTGGCCAAACGCTACGGCCGGACCAAGACGAGCATCTACCGGGTCGTCAACGAAATGCGGGCCCGCGCCATCCTCGAATTGCCGCTGGACTACATGTACAACAAGGAGTTCGACAAGGCGGGCGCAGAGAAGTCGATCCTCGGCCCGATGCCCGCATCCAGCGAGTCGCGCAAACGTACCCGCGTCCCCGCCGGACTGCCCCGGTACCTGGCGTCGCTCTACGAGGTCCCGCTGCTGACGCGCGAGCAGGAGCAGTACCTGTTCCGCAAGTTCAACTACTTCAAGCACCGGGCCAGCCAGCTGCGTCAACAACTCGATCCGGCGCGGGCCAAGAGCAGCCTGATGGATCGCATCGAAGACCTCTACAACGAGGCGGTCCAGACCAAGAACCAGATCGTGCAGGCCAACCTGCGACTGGTTGTTTCGATCGCCAAGCGGCACGTCACCAACGCCGACGACTTCTTCGGCCTGGTGAGCGACGGCAACATGTCGCTGATCCGGGCCGTCGAGAAGTTCGACTACGCGCGCGGCAACAAGTTCAGCACCTACGCCAGCTGGGCCATCATGAAGAACTTCGCCCGGACCATTCCCGACGAGTTCAAACACCGCGACCGGTTCCGCACCAGTCACGACGAAATGTTCACCTCCCGCGAGGATGAACGGTCGGATCGCTACGAGCAGGAAACCGCGCAGCACCTGCGGCAGCGCCAGATCGGTCGGATCCTCTCCCGGCTTGACGAACGGGAGCAGAAAATTATCATTAGCCGCTTCGGCCTCGATCATCGCCAGGAACCGCTGACGCTTAAAGAGGTGGGCCACGAAATGGGGGTCACCAAGGAGCGGGTGCGACAGATCGAAGCTCGAGCGCTGAATAAACTGCGGCTCGCCGCTCAAGAAGAACGCATTGAGCTGCCCGATTGAGCCCATCCGGGCAGCCGGATCAGTGGCACCCCGAGACAGGGGATCTAGAGTGCAGGGGAGGTCTTTCTTCGCTGGCAGACGTGATACCGGCACGCGCCGCGCGCAGTTCGCGACGCAGTTCGCGACACAGTCCCTGACGGGATGGGGGCTCTGACAGGGTGGGGAACCGATCCATCCATCCCCACACTGGGGTACGGCCTGCGACCGGCCGGTCCAGGCCTAGTGCTGTTGGTGCAGCCAGACGCGTTTTTTGCACCATCCGTATTGCGTGATAACCGGTCTTCGTTATATTTACTGGTTTTCACAGGATGGATATCCGCAGGCCAGCGTAGCTCAATTGGCAGAGCAGTTGATTTGTAATCAACAGGTTGTGGGTTCAAGTCCCTCCGCTGGCTTCGTGCCGCGCGGAGATGTCTGACCACTCTGAACGTGGTAGGGTGGCGTGCGCAACCTGACTGCAGGTGCAAGGTTGCAGATACAAGGTAGCATCATTCCGGGGGGTTACCCGAGTGGTCAAAGGGGTCAGACTGTAAATCTGATGGCGATGCCTTCGTAGGTTCGAATCCTACACCCCCCATTTGTAGAGCGCCGCTGGACGCGGCGGAACAACGGCGACAGCGTCTGCGGCAGGCAACTGTTGGATGCGGGAGCAACGCGGGAACAGCGAGGATGTGTCCGGGAGAACGCGGGTGTGCAACGCGGGTGTGGGGAACGCGGGTGTAGCTCAATGGTAGAGCGTCAGCCTTCCAAGCTGAACACGAGGGTTCGATTCCCTTCACCCGCTCTGATTGGTTGCTGCTGTAGCTCAGTTGGTAGAGCGCGTCCTTGGTAAGGACGAGGTCAAGGGTTCAAGTCCCCTCAGCAGCTCTTGGCAGGTGCAGGGGCCCGCAGAAAACGATTTCTGCTGATGGTGATGGACTGTGTTGTATTTGGGTTTGTATTTGGGTACGTCGACAAACGCATACGTAAACTAGGTGTGGAAAGCAATGGCCAAGGACACATTCAAACGAGACAAGCCGCACATCAACGTTGGTACGATCGGTCACATTGATCATGGCAAGACGACTTTGACCGGCGCCATCCTGGCGGTGCAGGCTGCCAAGGGGCTGGCGACTTTCAAGTCGTACGCCGACATCGCCAAGGGAGGTACGGTGCGTGACGCTTCCAAGACGGTGACGATCGCCGTGGCCCACGTGGAGTACGAGACCGACAACCGGCACTACGCCCACATTGACTGCCCGGGGCACGCGGACTTCATCAAGAACATGATCACTGGGGCGGCCCAGATGGACGGTGCGATCCTTGTCGTGTCGGCCGCCGACGGCCCCATGCCGCAGACCAAAGAGCACGTGCTGTTGGCCCGCCAGGTGGACGTGCCCGCCATCGTGGTCTTCCTGAACAAGGTCGACCTAGTGGATGATGCCGAGCTGTTGGACCTGGTCGAGATCGAGGTCCGCGAACTGCTCGACAAGTACGGTTTCCCCGGGGACGAGATTCCCATCGTCCGCGGCGACAGTCTGAGTGCGTACAAGAATCCGAAGGATCCGGCGGCGAGCAAGTGCATTAGCGAGCTGATGGACGCCATCGACTCGTACATTTCGGAGCCGGAGCGCGTGACCGACAAGCCGTTCCTGATGGCGATCGAAGACGTGTTCTCGATCGAAGGCCGCGGGACGGTGGCGACGGGACGTATTGAGCGGGGGGTGGTGAAAGTGGGCGACGAAGTGGAGATCGTCGGGCTCAGCGCCGAGAGCCGCAAGACGACCTGCACAGGCGTTGAAATGTTCCGCAAGCTGCTCGACGAAGGACGCGCTGGCGACAACGTGGGCTGCCTGCTGCGGGGCATCAAGCGCGACGAGATCCAGCGCGGCCAGGTGCTGGCCAAGCCCGGCTCCATCACGCCGCACACGGAATTCGAAGCCGAAGTCTACTGTCTGTCGAAGGACGAAGGGGGCCGGCACACGCCGTTCTTCAGCGGCTACCGCCCGCAGTTCTACTTCCGCACCACCGATGTGACTGGCACCGCCAACCTGGTAGAAGCGGAAATGTGCATGCCCGGCGACAACGTCCGGCTGCAGATCGAACTGCACAAGCCCATCGCCATCAACGACGGCGTCCGCTTCGCGATTCGCGAGGGAGGCCGTACCGTGGGGTCCGGCGTCGTCACGAAGGTGATTAAGTAAGGCGGTTCACTGCGGCACGAGGACTATGCAGGGGTGTAGCTCAATTGGCAGAGCGTTGGTCTCCAAAACCAAAGGTTGCGAGTTCGATTCCCGCCGCCCCTGCCATTTTTTGTCGTCCGGAAGAATGTGGATTACCCGATGGGAAATGACAGCAAGTCGCTTTGGGCCGTCTGGCTGCAGGAGCTCTTCCGCCTTGACGTGTACAAGAAGAGCCAGGGGCGGATCGCCCGCCAGGTGACATGTGCCGTCATCTGGGTCTTGGTACTGATTTTCACCTGGCGGATCTGGACGCTGCTCGGGCCTGGTTCCCAGTTGCAGTACCCGCTCTCCGGCCTGACGTTGCTGGTCGGCTTGTGGGTCGGTTACCGCTTGGTGAACGTCTCGCAATTTGCCGATTTCCTGATCGCGGTGGAAGCCGAAATGAACAAGGTCTCGTGGCCGTCGCGAGCCGAGTTGGTGCGCAGCTCCGCAGTGGTGATCTTCGTCATCTTCCTGCTGGCAGCCGTGCTGTTCGGATATGACCTGGTCTGGCAACAGTTGTTCGTGTTGATCGGAGTGCGGCCCGGCTGAGAAGGCTCCGCCCACGCGGGCCTCTCCGGTCGATGATGCGCTAAGTTGACAGCTGCGATGCCCCAGAACGCGAGGGTGTAAAGTTGGCAGGTGACCCGGATAGCCGTGATGAACTGGCCTCCGAACCCGTGCGCGATGAACTGGCCCCCGGCGACGCTGGGTCCAAGGCGGTAGCCCTGCCGACCGACCAGACGCCAGAGACGAAAAAAAACGCGACCGAGCAGACGCCGGTCGAGCCAGGCCTGACAGCCCCGGACTCCGACACGGACAAAGACCGCGCGGCAGACGACAAACCATCAGCAGGCAAGGCAGACGAAGACAAGGAAGACAAGGAAGACAAGAAGGAAGATAAGAAACGCCAGAGCAAAGTAGACACTCAGCCGATGCCGCAAGACACGGCCAAGGTGGAAGGGAAAGACGACGAGGATGATACAGGGGATACGGAGGAAGTAGGGGAAGGAGCAGAGGAAGGAGCAGAGGAAGAGGTCAAGCAGTGGTATATACTCAAGGTCCAGGTGAATCGCGAGGAGTCGATTCGCCGCGCGTTGGAGCGGCGTGTGAAAGTCGCGGGCCTGGAGCAGTATTTCGGCGAGATCGTCGTCCCCACTGAAGACGTCGCGGAGTACAACAAGAGTGGCAAGCGGCGGATCGTCAAGAAGAAGCTCTACCCGGGCTACTTGATGATCAACATGGTGCTGAACGAAGACACGTGGTTCCTGGTCCGGGAAACACCGGGCATCGGCGACTTCACCGGATCGGCCGGCAAGCCCACGCCGATGGCCGCCCATGAAGTGCAGCGGATCTTGGCGACCAGTAAGGGTGTGGAAGCGGGTGAGTCGCCGGTCCGGACGGCGATCCCGTTCAAGTCGGGCGATCGGGTGCGGGTAAAAGAGGGGTATTTCGAGAACTTCGAAGGGGATGTCGAGTCGATCGACGAGGCCAATGGCCGCATCACGGTGATGATCAACATTTTCGGTCGCTCCACCCCTGTGGAACTGGAGCACTGGCAGGTTGAATCGGTCTAGTCCGGCAGGCCGCAGAGGTCCGTGGGCGTTCCGGCGACCGGCTCAGATAACGGCGGAGTGTATTGTTTATGGCGAAGCAATTGATAGGGCAAGCGAAGTTCCAGGTTCCCGGCGGGCAGGCCACTCCCGCGCCGCCGGTCGGCACGTCGCTGGGCAAGTTCAGCATCAACCTGGGGCAGTTCGTGCAGCAGTTCAACGACCGCACCAAGGAATACAATGGAACGCCGATCCCGGTCATTGTGAGCGTGTTCAGTGACCGGTCCTTTGAGTTCGTGACGAAGAGCCCTCCGGCGGCATCACTGTTGAAGCAGGCGGCGGGCATCGCCAGCGGCTCGGGCGCACCGAACCGCGACAAGGTGGGAAAGGTCACGCGCTCACAGATTGACGAGATCTGCCGGAAGAAGGCGGCCGATCTCAGCGCGCGGGACCTGGACCACGCGCGCCGAATGATTGAGGGGACCGCTCGCAGCATGGGGTTGGACGTCATCGAAGGGTAGGCAGACAAGGGTAGGCAGATGGCGAAAAAGTCAAAGCGTTACGAATCCATGGCAAAGGTCAGCACCAGGGAGGCGCTGCCGCTGGCGGAAGCCATCGCCAGGTTGAAGGAATTCGGGACCACCAAATTCGACCAGACGGTCGAGGTCCACATGCGGCTGGGCATCGATCCCAAGCAGGCAGATCAGCTGGTACGCGGCTCGATCGTGTTGCCGCACGGGATCGGCAAGTCGCAGCGCGTCGTGGTGTTCGCCAAGGGGGAACTGGCGGACGCGGCGCAGGAGGCCGGCGCGGACGTAGTCGGGCAGGAGGATCTGGCCAAACGTATCCAGGAAGGGTGGCTCGACTTTGACGCCTGCATCGCCGCGCCCGACATGATGGGGGTCGTCGGGCGGCTGGGCAAAGTGCTCGGGCCGCGTGGCCTGATGCCGTCGCCGCGCAGCGGCACGGTGACGCAGGAAGTGGCCAAGGTGGTTCGCGAGTACAAGGCGGGCAAGGTGGAGTTCCGCAACGACTCGGGGGGCAACGTCCACGCGGTGGTGGGCCGAATGAGTTTCGATCCCATCAAGCTCCAGGAAAACGTGCAGGCGTTCCTCGACCGCATCGTGTCAATGAAGCCCAACTCGGTCAAAGGATCGTTCGTCCGCACGATCGCGCTGTGCGCGACGATGAGTCCATCGGTGCGCGTGGCGGCGTGAGTGAACGTGAGCCGGCAGTGGGAAGGCAAGTGGGAAGGCAAGAAGTCCAGAAAGTCCGACCAGGGCCACCCCGTGGCGGCTGAGCTGGATGGTGGCTGAGCAAACATGAGCAAGTACGTCAAGAACTTAGTGATCCGGGACATCGCCAAGCGACTTCAGGGGGTCGACGACGCCCTGCTGGTCAATGTGATCGGCATTGATGCCAATCAGACGGTCGCCTTGCGGCGGGAACTCCGCGAAAAGAACATCAAACTGCTGGTCGTCAAGAACGGCATGGCGCGGCGTGCCACGGAGGGAACCCCTTTGGCACCCGCTTTCCAGGACGCCGAAGGTACGCTGGCCGTGATGTGGGGGGGGGAAGACTTCATCTCCCTGGTGAAGGAAGCAACCCGGTTGGACAAGTCCACTCAGTACGAGCACTTCCAGGCTCGCGGCGGAGTGATGGACGGCGAACGGCTCACGCCGGAACGGGTTCGCGAAATTGCCTCCTGGCCCAACCGGCTCGAACAGCTGAGCATCCTGTCGGGACAGATCCTGTCGCCCGGCGCGCAGCTGGCATCGCAGCTCGTGGGACCAGGCGGGGCGTTGGCCAGCCAGATTGAGAAACAGGCCGCACAGGAGGAGGATCCGGAGTAGGCGCCGGAGAGTCTTCCGACGCGGCGAGGCATGCCAGGGGCGGGGGCCTGGGTTGCCCGTGCGACAACAATATTCCTTGACAGTTTCACTTTAGCGCTTGGCGTCGCTCCCGCGCGATGCCATCGAATTATGGGAAAGGGAACCATCCGCCATGTCTGATAGTACTGCCACCGTGGAATTCTCCGGGGAATGCAAGGAACTGGGGGATAAGATCGCCAACCTGACACTCAAGCAGGCGAAGGAACTGAGCGACTACCTCAAGGAAGTGTATAAGATCGAGCCCGCAGCAGGCGGAGCGGTGATGATGGCTGCCGCTCCGGCCGGCGACGAGGGAGTGGCCGCGGAGGCCGCCAAGACCGAATGGGATGTCGTGCTGACGGGCTTCGGCGACAAGAAACTCAATGTCGTGAAAGTCGTCAAGAATCTGACCGGTGCCACGCTGATGGACTCCAAGAAGATGGTCGAAAGCGCTCCGGTAGCGATCAAGGAGAAGGTCTCGAAGGAAGAGGCCGAAAAAGTCAAGGCCGAACTGGAAGAAGCTGGCGGGTCGGTCGAACTCAAGTAATTCACCGATTCCCGAGTAATCGTCCTGCCTGGCCATGTCCGCCGGGCAGGAGGCAGGTTGAGCACGCTTGGTCCTCAAAATCCTTCAGTGCAAGCGTTCGATCGTGCTTGTGTCGTTCTGGGGGGAAGGTGTGCGCCGATCCTCCCCTGCCGTGGTGCACGTCCTCTGCCTCCCGGTGCGCCGCGCGCCGTGCGCTCTCGGGCCGCGCCAGCTGCTGCCCGTTTCGTGACTCGCTTTGCATGGAGCTTTGTTGCACATGGCTACCCCCGAGCATCGACGACTTGAACCCCAGGAAGTCCGGCGTTTTGGCAGCGGCCGGGAGACGTTTCTGCCCCCCGATCTGACGAAGATCCAGACCGTCAGCTACGCGGCGTTTCTGCAGGATGACGGGCCGCCTGAGAAGCGGAAGGACCAGGGGTTGGAAGGGGTGCTGCGCGAGATCTTTCCGATTGAGAGCTACGACAGGCAGATTTCACTCGAGTACCAGCGGTACGAGCTGGGCAAGCCCCGGTACACGCCCGACGAGTGCCGGCAGCTGCGGCTGACCTATGGCCGCCCCTTCCGTGTGATGCTGCGGCTCAACAAGGAAGAACCCTACGAGGAAGAAGTCTATCTGGGCGATCTCCCCATCATGCTCGGCGGCGGCGAGTTCATCATCAACGGGGCGGAACGCGTCGTCGTCAGCCAGCTTCACCGCAGTCCCGGCGTCGACTTCGTGCTCGAGCAGGACGGTACCAGCGACCGGAAGCTGCCCAGCTGCCGGATCATCCCGGAACGCGGCAGCTGGATCGAGATCAACATCACCAAGAAAGACACGCTGAGCGTGCGGATCGACCAGAGCGGCAAGTTCTCGGTGATCACGTTGCTGCGCGCGATGAGTCCCCAGTACAGCACCGACGCGGACATCATCCGCGCGTTCTATTCCACCACGCAGGAGAAGATCGTCGACGGCCGCAGCGCGGCCAAGATCGTCGGCAAGGTGGCCGTGGACGATATCGTCTACCCGGTCGGCAGCGACCGGGCCGGGGAGATCATCGTCGAGGCCGGGCAGAAGATCACCAAGAACGCGTCCGAGACCATCTGCACCTCCGGCGTGTCGAAAATCGAAGCGATGGTCGCGCCCAAGTCGCCGCTGATCTTCAACAGCCTGGCCGACGACGCGACGTCGAGTCACGAGGAAGCGCTGCTGCGGATCTACCAGCGGCTGCGCCCGGGCAACCCGCCCCAGCTGGAGAAGGCCAAGACTCTCTTCGACGAGAAGTTCTACGACGTCAACCGCTACCGCCTGGGGCGCGTCGGGCGCTTCCGCATCAACCGGAAACTCAAGCTGGGCGTCTCCGAAAAGGAAATGACGCTGAGGCCCGAGGACCTGATCGCGTCGATTTCCTACCTCCTGCAGCTGAGCGAAGGTGCCGACACCGCGGAGATCGACGACATCGACCACCTGGGTAACCGCCGCCTGCGGACCATCGACGAACTGGCCAGCGACGAGCTGCGCAAAGGATTCCTGAAACTGCGCCGCACGGTGCAGGAGCGGATGAGTCTGAAGGACGCCGCCGACATGACGCCGCGCAGCCTGATCAACCCCAAGAGCATCTCGGCGGCCATCGAGTACTTCTTCGGACGCGGCGAACTGTCCCAGGTCGTGGACCAGACCAACCCGCTGTCGCAGCTGACCCACGAGCGGCGGCTGTCAGCGCTCGGCCCCGGCGGCTTGAACCGCAAACGTGCCGGCTTTGAAGTGCGCGACGTGCACATCTCCCACTACGGCCGCATCTGTCCGATCGAAACGCCGGAAGGTACCAACATCGGGCTGATCTCGAGTCTGGCCATCTATGCCGGAGTCGACGATTACGGGTTCCTCGTCACCCCCTACCGCGTCGTGGAGAAGGGCAAGCTCACCGATAAGATCGTCTGGCTGCGGGCCGACGAGGAATCGGAGGCCTACGTGGCGCCGGCCGACACCAAGGTGATCGACGGCAAGCTGCAGGAAGGGCCGAACATGATCGCCCGCTACCGCGCCGACTTCCGGATCGTCAATCCGGAGGACGTTCAGTACATCGACGTGGCGCCGAGCCAGATGGTGGGCGTCTCGGCCGGCCTGATCCCCTTCCTCGAACACGACGACGCCAACCGCGCGCTGATGGGTTCGAACATGCAGCGGCAGGCGGTGCCGCTGCTGGTCACCGAACCGCCGATCGTGGCCACCGGCATGGAGCGGGATGTGGCCACCAACTCCAGCATGGTGGTGCGGGCCCGCCGGAGTGGCAAGATCACCTATGTGGATGCCAGCCGCATCGAAATCGGCACCGACGTCTACCCGCTCAAGAAATTCGTCGGGCTCAACGAGCGGACCTGCCTCAACCAGAAGCCGATCGTGCAGCTCGGGGACAAGGTCGAAAAAGGCGACGTGATCGCCGACGGCGCGGCCATCTACCGTGGAGAACTGGCGCTGGGGCGCAACGTGCTGGTGGGCTTCATGTCCTACGACGGATATAACTTCGAGGATGCCATCATCATCAGCGAGGAGCTGGTGGCGCGGGATACCTACACGTCGATCCACATCGAGGAGTTCGACGTGGAGATCCGTGAGACCAAGCTGGGGCGCGAGGAGTTCACGCGCGACATTCCGAACGTCAGCGAGAAGGCGTTCCGGAACCTGGACGAGAACGGCATCGTGCGGGTGGGGACCTACGTCCGCCCAGGCGACATCCTGGTCGGCAAGGTTTCCCCCAAGTCCAAGACCGAACTCACGCCGGAAGAGAAACTGCTGCATGCGATCTTCGGGCGCGCCGGCGAGGACGTCAAGAACGATTCGCTGGAGGTCCCGTCGGGTATCGAAGGCATCGTGATCGACACCCAGAAGTTCTCGCGCCGCATGAGCCTCTCCGAGGACGAACGCAAGAAGTTCGAAAAGGAGCTCAAGGATGCGGAGGCGGAAGGCAACGCGTTCGTCGCCCAGGTCTTCCTGGGGATGGTCCAGGAGCTGGAGTCGGTGACCGGCCGGCCGTTGACCGACGAGGACGGCACGCCGCTGACCGCTAACCAGGACTCCAAATACCTGGCCGAACGGGCACTGCAGTTCCGCCCGCAGACGGTCACCGCGAAGATGCGCAGCCAGGAGAAGATCGCCGAGGTCGAGCGGGTCTACAAGACGCGCTGGCCGGATGTGGAAGCGGCGATCGACGATCGGGACCGCAAGCTCAACAGCATGAAGCGCGGCGATGAACTGCGCAGCGGCGTGCTGCAGATGGTCAAGGTGTACATCGCCACGAAGCGGGTGGTTTCGGTCGGCGACAAGATGGCCGGCCGGCATGGCAACAAGGGGGTCATCGCCAAGATCCTGCCGGTCGAGGACATGCCGTTTCTGGAAGACGGCACGCCGCTGCAGATCATGCTCAATCCGCTCGGCGTCCCCAGCCGTATGAACGTGGGACAGATCCTCGAGACGCATCTGGGCTGGGCCGGCGCCCAGCTCGGCTTCCAGGCCATCACGCCGGTCTTCGACGGCGCGAGCGAAGAGGACATCAACGCCTGCCTCGAGTCGGCGGGGCTGCCGCGCCAGGGCAAGACGCAGCTTTACGATGGCCGAACCGGCGACCCGCTCCATCAGAAGACGACGGTCGGCTACATCTACATGCTCAAACTCCACCACCTGGTGGACGACAAGGTGCACGCTCGCAGCACCGGCCCCTACTCGCTCATCACGCAGCAGCCGCTGGGGGGCAAAGCCCGGTTTGGCGGCCAGCGGTTCGGAGAGATGGAGGTCTGGGCGCTGGAGGCCTACGGCGCTGCCTACATCCTGCAGGAGCTGTTGACGGTCAAGAGCGACGACGTCGAAGGGCGCACCAAGATCTACGAATCGATGGTCAAGGGCGAAAACACGCTGGAAGCCGGCACACCGGCGAGCTTCGATGTGCTGACCAACGAGATTCGCGGCTTGGCGCTCAATATGCAACTGGAAAAACGTCGCGTGTGACCTCTGTGCGGAGCATCTCTCCCAGGGGCCCGCGGCGCGGACATATACAAGACGATCACCACCTCACAGGGATCTCGATAAGGAGCACGGGCACATGACCATCGGCGAAAGTTCGTATGACCGCATTAATGACTACGCTTCGGTCAAAATCAGCCTCGCGCGGCCGCATGACATCCGCAGCTGGTCGTTCGGTGAGGTGAAGAAGCCCGAGACCATCAACTACCGCACCTACCGCCCGGAAAAGGACGGGCTGTTCTGTGAACGGATCTTTGGCCCCGAGAAGGACTGGGAATGCGCCTGCGGCAAGTACCGCGGCATGAAATACAAGGGCATGATCTGCGACCGCTGCGGCGTGAAAGTCACCCATTCCCGCGTCCGCCGCAAACGGATGGGGCATATCGAACTGGCCGCCCCGGTCGTCCACATCTGGTTCTTCAAAGCCATGCCCAGCCGCCTGGGCAACCTGCTCAATATGAAAACCACCAGCCTGGAAAAGGTCATCTACTTCCAGGACTACGTGGTCGTCAATCCGGGCGAGACGGAGCTGGAGAAGCAGCAGCTGCTGACGGAAGAGGAGTATCGGGCCGCGCGCGAACAGTACGGCGAGGGGAGCTTCGAGGCCGATATGGGGGCCGAGGCCATCCGGACCCTCCTCAAGTCGCTCGACCTCGTGGCGCTCTCCGACCAGCTGCGGACCGAGCTGGCCGAGACGCGTTCCAAACAGAAGACCAAGGACCTTACCAACCGGCTCAAGATCGTCGAAGCCATCCGCGACAGCGACAATCAGCCGGAATGGATGGTGCTCGACGCCATCCCGGTCATCCCCCCCGACCTCCGCCCCCTCGTCCTGCTCGACTCGGGCAACTTCGCCACCAGCGACCTGAACGATCTCTACCGCCGCATCATCAACCGCAACAACCGGCTCCGCAAGCTGGTCGACTTGAACGCGCCGGAAGTGATCATCCGCAACGAGAAACGCATGCTGCAGCAGTCGGTTGACGCCTTGTTCGACAACAACCGCTGCAAGCGGCCGGTGCTGGGCAGCAGCAACCGCCCCCTCAAGTCGCTCACCGACATGATCAAGGGCAAACAGGGGCGGTTTCGCGAAAACCTGCTGGGCAAACGCGTCGACTACTCGGCCCGCAGCGTGATCGTGGTCGGCCCGACCCTCAAGCTGCACCAGTGCGGGCTGCCCAAGAAGATCGCCCTCGAGTTGTATCAGCCGTTCATCATCCGCAAGCTCAAGGAACTCGGGCATGCGGACACGATCAAGAGCGCCAAGAAGATGCTGGAGCGCAAGGACGAGGAGGTCTGGGACATCCTCGAGGCGGTCATCCAGAACCACCCGGTGCTCCTCAACCGCGCTCCGACGCTCCACCGCATGGGCATCCAGGCCTTCGAGCCGATCCTGGTGGAGGGTAACGCGATTCACCTGCACCCGCTCGTGTGCAAAGGCTTCAACGCCGACTTCGACGGGGACCAGATGGCGGTGCACCTGCCGCTGTCGATCGAGGCCCAGGTCGAAGCCCACACGCTGATGATGTCGACCAACAACATCTTCACCCCCTCGAACGGTCGGCCGATCATGAGCCCCTCCCAGGACACGGTGATGGGCTGCAACTTCATCACGCTGCAGACCCCTGGCCGCCGGGGAGAGGGCATGAAGTTCGCCTCGGTCGAGGAGGCGGATCTGGCCTTCTCGCTCGGGGCACTCGACATGCACGCCCAGATCGAGGTCCGACTCCCTGCGGACCGCTGCGAACGCCGGGATGAGGAGACGATCAGTAAACCCGGCGCGCGCATTACCACCAGCTACGGGCGCATCCTGTTCAACATGATGCTCCCTCACGGCATGGACTTCTACAACATGGAGCTGCGCAGCGGCGACCTGGCCACTGTCATCTCCGACTGCTACCGGACTCTCGGCCGCCGCGCCACCATCGACCTGCTGGACGACATGAACCAACTGGGGTTCCGCGAGAGCACGCGGAGCGGGCTGTCGTTCGCCACCGATGACCTGGTGACCCCCGACACGAAGGCCCGCGTCATCGCGGAGAGCGAGAAGAAGGTGCTGCGCTTCCGCAAGCTGTACGAGAAGGGGGTGATCACCGAGGCCGAACGCTACAACCAGGTGCTCGACACCTGGACGCATGCCCGCGAAAAGATCACCACGGAAATGATGTCCGCCATGAAGGCCGACGACCGCGGCGGCGCCTACGTCAACCCGGTGTTCCTGATGGCTCAGTCCGGCGCCCGTGGCGGCGTGGAGCAGATTCGCCAACTGGCCGGCATGCGCGGTCTGATGGCCAAGCCGACCGGCGAAATCATCGAGACGCCGATCAAGGCCAATTTCCGCGAAGGCCTGTCGGTGCTCGAGTACTTCAGTTCCACGCACGGGGCCCGCAAAGGTCTGGCCGATACGGCACTCAAGACGGCCGACTCCGGGTACCTGACCCGCAAGCTCGCCGACGTCGCCCAGAACGTGGTCGTCACCATGCACGATTGCGGGACCACCCAGGGCATCACCAAGGGGGTCATCTACCGTGGTGAGAAGGTGGAAGTGCGGTTGGCCGACGCCGTGAAAGGGCGCGTCAGCCGCCAGAACATCGTCAATCCGGTGACCGACGAAGTGATCGTGCGGGAGAATGAACTGATCACCTCCGACGTGGGGCGCAAGATCGAGGACCTGGGGCTGGAGAAGATCCAGGTCCGCAGCCCGATGACCTGCGACGCGGACCTGGGCGTCTGCCGGCTCTGCTACGGCATGGATCTCTCCACCGGCGCCCTGGTCGAAGAAGGCATGGCGGTCGGGATCATCGCCGCCCAGAGCATTGGCGAGCCGGGCACGCAGCTCACCATGCGGACGTTCCACATCGGTGGCACGGTCAACATGAGCGTCGAGGAAAGCGAGACCCGCGCCAAACGCGACGGTGTCGTCCGCTTGACACGCATACGGACCGTGCGGAACGAGAGTCACGACGAAATCGTGCTGACCCGCAACGGCGAAATCTCGCTGCTGGACGCCAAAGGACGCGAACTCGAGAAGCACGATGTCCCCACTGGCGCCGTGCTGCAGGTCAAAGAGGGGCAGGCGGTCACGATCGGCACCGTGCTCTGCCAGTGGGACCCGCACAGCATCCCGATCCTGGCGGAACGGTCCGGCAAGGTGCGTTACGAAGAAGTGGTGGAAGGGGAAACGCTCCGCATCGAAAAGGATCAAAGCGGCCACATCCGCCGCCACATCCTGGATCTCAAGGGGGACATGCACCCGCAGATCGTGCTCGAAGATGCCGACGGCAAGCCGCTGGACGTCTACTACCTGCCGGAACGGGCCTATATCGAAGTGCCCGAAGGGGAAGAAGTGAACGCCGGTGCGATCCTGGCCAAGACGCCGCGTGAAGCGTCCGGGGTGTCCGACATCACGGGCGGTCTGCCCCGCGTGACGGAGATCTTCGAGGCCCGCAAGCCGAAGGATCCGGCCGTGATCGCCGAAATCGACGGCATCATCGAGATCTCGGGGAAGAAGCAGCGTGGCAAGAGGACCGTCGTGATTCGCAGCGAGACAGGGATCGAACGCGAACACCTGGTCTCCCACGGCAAACGCTTTCTTGTCCACTCGGGGGACCACGTCAAAGCCGGCCAGGCGCTGGTCGACGGCCCCCTCGTGCCGCACGACATCCTCCGCGTCTCTGGCGAAGAGGAGGTGCAGCGATACCTGATGCACGAAATCCAGCAGGTGTACCGCAGCCAGCGTGTGGAAATCAACGACAAACACATCGAGATCATCATCGCCCGCATGCTCCGCAAAGTCCGCGTCGAAAACGCCGGCGACACCAACCTGTTGCCGGGCATCGTGATGGACCGGTTCGAATACCGCCGCGTGAACCGGGATCTGGCCAAGTGCCTGAAGATCTCGGACAAGGGGGACAGCGACTTCGCGGTCGGATCCATTGTGCCCCTGGAGGCGGTCGAACAGGCCAACGCGCAGATCGAGCGGCTGGGGGGCACCCCGGCCAAGGGAGCCCGGCCCAAACCGGCGACGGCCAGCACCCAGTTGCTGGGCATCACCAAGGCGTCGGTCCAGAGTTCCAGCTTCATCTCGGCGGCCAGCTTCCAGGAAACCACCAAGGTGCTCACCGAGGCGGCACTGGCCGGCAAGGTCGATAACCTCGTCGGCCTCAAGGAAAACGTGATTCTCGGACACCTGATCCCGGCAGGCACCGGCTTCCACACCTTCCAGGATTCGGAGGTGCGGTACCGGCCTGAAGTGCTCCACGAACTGGCCATCGAAGGGGACAAGTCCCTGGTTACCTCCTTCCCGCTGCTGAAGATGGCGGTGGATACCGAGGGCGTCGAGACGGAAGGGGCACGCGCCGGCGGCCGCCTGACAGCCGGCAGCGAGTCGCTCCAACAGGAGGACGAACTGGCCGGGCTGGATCTGGGTATCCTGTCAATGGAGGAGTCCGACGATGCGTCCTCTGACGACGAATCCGACGGCGATTTCGACGACAGTGGCGATGACAGCGACGACGAATAGGAGGCCGGCAAAGCAGCCCTCCTCCGCCTTGACAACTTGCCGGCAATCGATACCCTAAGGTTCTCTATTGGGAAAATCGGACGGCCGGACAACAAGCGACGGTTTCTAGACGAGTGCGAGATTCGAATGCCGACAATTAACCAGCTGGTGCGCAAACCGCGCCGGAAACAACGCACATTCACCAAGGCGCCGGTCCTGGACAAGTGCCCGCAGCGGCAGGGGGTCTGCCTGCAGGTGCGCACGATGACCCCCAAGAAGCCGAACTCGGCCCTGCGGAAGATCACGCGTGTGCGGTTGACCAACGGGAAGGAAGTAACGGTCTACATCCCGGGCGAGGGGCACAACCTGCAGGAACACTCGATCGTGCTGGTCCGCGGCGGCCGCGTACGCGACCTGCCCGGCGTGCGATACCATGTGGTGCGTGGTGCGCTCGATACGCTGGGTGTCGACGGCCGCAAGCAGTCTCGCAGTTGCTACGGGGCCAAGAAGTCGTAATAGAGCCGGTGTGTTAGAGCCGGTGTGTGACGTGCGGTGCCCGCCGCAGCCCGCCCGCTCGCCCGCACAACTGCGGGTCGTCGGCGCGCACACGGGTGGTTGAAACGCATTTGAGTGGTTGGAACACAGTAGTTTGGATGGCAGTAGTTATGGGTCGTATCACCTCGAGCCGCACACAAATCAAGCCGGATCCGCGGTACAATTCGGTCCTGGCGAGCAAATTCATCAACTGCCTGATGCGCGATGGCAAGAAATCCGTGGCTCAGGGTGTGTTCTACGACGCCTTGGACGTGATCGGAAAGAAGATCTCGGACCAGTCGCCGATCGAGGTGTTCACGCAGGCGGTGGAAAACGTCAAGCCGCACATCGAAGTGCGTTCCAAACGCGTGGGGGGAGCCGCCTATCAGGTGCCCATGCAGGTGAGCAAGGGACGCCAGCAGTCCCTGGCCTTCCGCTGGATCCTGTTGGCCGTACGGGAAAAGAAGGGACGCGCGACGCACCTGAAGCTGGCGGACGAGCTGCTGGCCGCATATAAGAGAGAGGGCACGGCGATCACCCGTCGCGAGAATGTCCACCGCATGGCGGATGCCAACAAGGCGTTCGCCCACTTTGCGTGGTAGGGCGGCATGCGAACATCTGCGCCGCGCTGGATCTTGGGTTCGGCGTGGCGTTTCTGTTTCCAGGGCGCCGCAACGGCCGGCCCGGTGGGACCGGCCGGGGCCCGCGCGCGGGCCCCGCTGCATGTTGAAATGCACCGAGAAAGTGGACTCGCAGCATGGCACGCAATCTGGACGACATTCGCAACATCGGCATCATCGCGCACATCGACGCCGGCAAGACCACGGTCACCGAGCAGATGCTGTTTCTCAGTGGGGCGAAGCATCGGGCGGGACGCGTCGATCAGGGCACGACCGAAACCGACTGCGATACGGAAGAGCAGGAGCGGGGCATCACCATCTACTCGGCCTGCGTGACCTTCGATTGGGCCGACTACCACATCAATCTGCTCGATACGCCCGGACATGTCGATTTCACGGCCGAAGTCGAGCGGTGCCTCCGCGTGCTCGACGGTGCCGTGGTCGTGTTCAGCGCCCGGGAAGGGGTCGAAGCACAGAGCGAGACGGTGTGGCACCAGGCAGACCGCTACCAGGTGCCCCGCATCGCCTTCATCAACAAGCTGGATCGCGAAGGGGCCGACTTCGAAGGGACCGTCAACGAAATCCGCGACCGGCTCCGGGCTCAGCCGGTCGTCGTCAGCATCCCGGTTGGCCAGGGACCCAGTCACACGAACTCCCCCTTTCGCGGCATCATCGACCTGATCGACATGCGGCTACTGGAGTTCCAGCTCTGCGAACGGGGCGGGGAGGTGATTGAGTCGGAGATCCCCGCGGCGCTGCGCGACGACGCGCTCGCCTGGCGCGAAACCATGCTGGAGACCCTCTATGGCTACAGCAACGAGCTGATGGAGCTGGCGCTGGAGGAACAGGAGATTCCGGCCGACCTGATTCGCCGCGTGCTGCGCGAGGCGACGCTGCAGCTGCAGATCCAGCCGCTGCTGTGCGGCTCGGCCCTGCATAGGCTCGGCATCCAGCCGTTGCTCGACGCCGTCGGACTGTATCTTCCCAGTCCCGCGGACCGGCCACCCGTCACCGGGGTGCACCCGGATGCCCCCGAAAAACCGGAGCGGCGCAAGCCCTCCCCGGACGAGCCGTTCTGTGGCCTGGTGTTCAAGGTCCTGCCGGCCAAGACCGGCGACTTGTACTGGATCCGCGTCTACTCCGGTACCCTGAAAGCCAACTCGCGGGTCTACAACCCGCAGCGGGACAAAAAGGAAAACATCGCGCAGCTGTGGCAGATCCATGCCACACGCAAAGAACGCGACGGACAGGTCGACCGGGTCACGACCGGCGATATCGTGGGGGTCATCGGCCCACGCCACTCGATCACCGGCGATACGCTGTGCGAGTCCCAGCATCCGATTGCGCTGCCCACGATCCAGTTCGCCGAGACCGTGATCTCCATGGCGATCGAACCCGAAAGCGCCGCCGAACGCAAGAAACTCGGCGACGTGCTCGAGATGCTCAAACGGCAGGATCCGACCTTCAATGCGGTGGAGAACGAAGAAACGGGACAGACGATCATCAGCGGGATGGGCGAACTGCACCTGGAAGTGATCAAGCACCGGTTGCTGCGGGACTTCCATCTCGAAGTGAAAGTCCACAAGCCGCGTGTCAGCTATCGCGAAACGATTGAACGCGCGGCCACCGTCACCGGAGAATGCCACCGGCAGATCGGGGGCCGGCAACTGTTTGCGCGCCTGCACGTCTCGTTCGAACCGGTCGACCAGGCCAAGCAGAAGGTGCAGGTGCTGAGCTTTGTCGATCCGGAGGTGGTGCCGCCCGAACTGGTCGCGGCGGCCGTGGACGAGCTGAAGCTCTGCGGCGAAGGGGGAGGGCCCATCGGGAGCTTTCCCCTCTCGGGCATCAAGGTGACCGTCACGGGCGGGGAAGCTAATCCCGAGAACTCCGACGAGGTCGCCTTCCGGATCGCTGCCGCACACGCCTTTGAACTCGGCATGCAGGCCGGCGGGCCGACCCTGCTGGAACCCGTCATGCGGCTGAGCATTACCACGCCCGAGGCGTACCTGGGCGATATCGTGGGCGATCTGCAACAGCGGCGGGCCATCATCTGCCAGACCGAGCATCGGGCGGGGGACGTGGCGGTCGAATCGCACGCTCCACTCCGCGAGCTCTTCGGGTACGCCAATGCGATCCGCAGTCTCAGCCAGGGGCGAGCTGGGTGTTCCATGGAGCCCCTCCACTACGCCCCCGCCCCACCGGAAGTCGGGCGACAATACGGAATGTAATGCTCGCGCGCGCCCAGAGTGCGCGGTGCGCGTGCGGTGGGAGCGAAATTCCTGGAATTCTGCCTTCCAGTGCCTGCCAGTGGGAGTTGACGCCGAGCGCGTCGAACTCTACACTCATCGGTTTCCCGCGCCCGAGAAGGTGGCGGGCGGATACTTGGCAAGACGGGCGGTGGTAGTCCGATCCGAGCTATGTGCCGGATCGGAAGACTCCAGGGACCCAGTGGGGGAGTGGACGTGGCAGGTCAGCACGAAGTCATTCGGATCCGGATGGAGGCATACGATCATGCGATACTCGATCAAAGTGCCTTGGATATCGTGGACACTGCCAAGCGGACACACTCGGAAGTCCACGGTCCCATTCCGCTGCCCACGCGTGTCGAGCGGTACACGGTGTTGTCCGGACCGCACGTAGACAAGAAAGCGCGGCAGCAGTTTGAGATTCGGACGCACAAGCGTCTGATCGATATCGTGCAGGCGACTGCGAAGACGATTGAAGCGCTCAACAAGCTGAGTTTACCGGCGGGCGTGGACATCAAGATCAAGGCCTCCACGCGGTAGCCTTCCCACAGCAACGATCCCCGTTTATTGGCAGACGTTCCATGAGATGGAAGCCGTGCGGGTAAAGCGGGACTGGTCCAGGCGACAGTTCCCGGCTTCCTGCAGGTAACAGACCGCAAGGGTGTTGAGTCATGGTAAAAGGACTGCTCGGCCGCAAGGTCGGGATGACGCAAGTGTACGACGATTCCGGGCGGGCCATCCCGGTGACAGTGATCGAGGCCGGTCCTTGCCATGTGTTGCAGGTGCGGACACCGGAGCGGGATGGTTACGAGGCGGTCCAGTTGGGGTTCTTGGACAAGAAGCGGCCGGCAGCCGACCGGCCCCGTTCGCGTTCCAGCCAGTCACGTCGCAGCGAGCGCGGTCACGTCACGTCCCGGCTCAACAGCAAGCGGGCCAAGCGTCGCCAGTCGGCCGGCGTCCAGGTGGTCCCGAAAGCCGAATGTGAACCGCAGCGGTTTGTACGCGAGCTGCGCGGAGCGGCGGCCGGTGTGGAAGTGGGCCAGGTGGTGACCGTCGGTCAGCTGGCCGACGTGAAAGCGGTGGACGTCGTGGGGGTGAGCAAGGGACGCGGCTATACGGGCGTGATGAAACGCCACAATTTCCGCGGCCAGCGGGCGTCGCACGGCGTCAAAAAGGCACACCGCCAACCGGGCAGTATGGGGATGAGTGCCTCGCCCAGCCGGTCGTTCAAGGGAGAGCGCAGGGCGGGTCAGTACGGCAACGCGCGCGTCACCTCCCGTAATCTGGCGGTGGTACGGGTGGACGAGCAGCGCAATCTGTTGCTGGTGCGCGGTGCCGTGCCGGGTCCCAACGGCGGGTTTGTGATTGTCAAAGAAACGAACAAGGTAGGTTAGGACGGCTCGCTCGCCGCTGCGCGACGCGAGCTGCTTTTTTATTGGTCGGTGGACTATGACTACGCTGCCTGTATTTGACCGCACCGGCGCTGAGGTCGGGACGTACGAGATCGACCCGGCTGCGCTGGCTCCTCGCATCAGCAAGCAGTTGCTGCATGACGTGGTCGTGATGTACCAGGCGAACCGGCGCCAGGGCTCGGCCAAGACCAAGTCCAGGAGCGAGGTGGCCGGCACGACCAAAAAGATGTATCGCCAGAAGGGGACCGGTAATGCGCGGGCCGGCTCGCGCCGCACCAACATCCGCCGCGGGGGCGGCAACGCGTTCGCCAGGCGGCCGCGGGATTACAGCTACCGCCTGCCGCGCAAGGCCCTGCGGGCCGCCACGCGGATGGCGATCGCCTCGAAGATCGCCGACCAGCAGGTGGTGGTGATCGACGAGCTGTCGCTGCCGGCTCCGGCGACGCGTGAAATGGCCGGCATCCTGCAGGCACTGGGGCTGCGGGGCGTCAGCACGCTGGTGACCACGGCGACGCTGGACGCGAATGTGTACAAGAGCGCGCGCAATATTCCGCGTGTGTCGGTCGCGCCCGTGTCGGATCTCAATGCGTTGAGCGTCCTCGCACCGCGCCGCATGCTGGTGACGAAGGCCGCGCTCGATTCGATCAAGCAGCGCGCGTCGGCGTGATATCCGAGGACTCAAGGTCGCCGTTCCGGCAGCCGGGTGGAGAGGGATACAGACAGATGGCTCAAGAGACGTCAGCATCGCCAGCGGGCCGGCAACCGAAGTTGCAGCTCGAGCCGCACCAGGTCATCCTGCGTCCGCTGGTGACCGAAAAAGGCACGCACCGCGCCACGCGGAACAACCAGTACGCGTTCGAGGTGAACCCGCTGGCCGAGAAGGACGACATCCGTACGGCGGTGGAGTCGTTGTTCAACGTGCACGTGTTGAAGGTGCGGACACAGAATCGCAAGGGCAAGCCACGCCGCTACCGGTTCAAAGAGGGGCGTACAAAGAACTGGAAGAAGGCCGTGGTGACGCTCGACTCGGAACATCGGATTGACTTCTTTTAAACCTTCCTGAGGTGTCCCGCCCGGCGGCGCGCGGCACCTTGGTGGCGGTTATGAGACGCAAGCTATGGGCATTCGACAATACAAACCGACCTCGGCAGGACGACGCGGCGCGACGGTCAGCGACTTCGCCGACCTGACCAAAGGGGCCCGCCCCGAGAAGTCGTTGCTGCGCCCCAAACGCAAGACCGGGGGACGTAACAACCAGGGCAAGATCACCGCACGGCACCGCGGCGGAGGCCATAAGCGCCGGCTGCGCGTGATCGACTTCCGGCGCGACAAGGACGGCGTGGTCGCCCGGGTCGCCTCGGTCCAGTACGATCCCAACCGCAGCGCACGGATCGCCCTGCTGCACTATGCCGACGGTGAGAAACGTTACATTCTGGCCCCCGATGGGCTGGCGCGCGGAGCGGTCGTCGAGAGTGGCGAAGAAGCACCTCCCACGGTGGGCAACTGCCTGCCGCTGCGGAAGATCCCGCTCGGTACCGATATCCACAACATCGAACTGCTGGCTGGAGCAGGCGGCTGCCTGTGCCGCAGCGCCGGCAGCGCGGCGACGCTCGTAGCGCGCGAAGCGGACTGGGCACAGATCACCCTCCCCAGCGGCGAGATCCGCCGCATCCCGTCCAAATGCCGGGCCACGATCGGCAAGGTCGGCAACGCCGACCACATGGCCATCCAGATCGGCAAGGCCGGGCGGAACCGGTGGCTCGGCTGGCGCCCGTTCGTGCGAGGGACCGCCATGAACCCGATCGACCATCCGCACGGCGGAGGTGAAGGGCGGACCAAGGGGGGGCGGCACCCGGTGAGCCCGCAGGGCAAATCGGCCAAGGGCGGTTCGACGCGGCAGCGGCGCAAGCCGTCCAATGCGGCGATCGTCCGCCGCCGGCGCTCCCGACGATATGGTCAACTGCGATTGAAATAGGGCCTCGCGAGATAGGGATCGGATATGAGTAGGTCGCTCAAAAAAGGGCCGTTCGTCGATTTCAAGGTGTACCGCAAGGTCCAGCAGCAGCAGGCGGCGGGCAGCAAGGAACCGATCAAGACGTGGGCGCGTGCGTGCACGATCGTCCCCGAGTTTGTCGGCGTGAACTTTCTGGTCCACAACGGCAAGATGTTCGCCAAGGTGTTTGTGACAGAAGACATGGTGGGACACAAGCTGGGCGAGTTCGCCCCAACGCGTGTGTTCCGCGGCCACGGTGGCAAGGGCAAACGATAACCCGACGAGGATTATGGTCATGGCGTTCCGGGCTACCCATCGATTCGCCCGCATCAGCGCTCGTAAGGTGCGGCCCCTGGCCGACATGGTGCGGGGCAAATTCGCGGATGAAGCGCTCGACGTGCTGCGGTATCAGCCGCAACGCGGCGCGCGGCTCCTGGAAAAGGTGCTCAAGAGCGCGTTGGGCAATGCCCAGGATCCGGACCAGAATTCCGGACGCACCGTGAAGGTGGAGCACCTGGTGGTGGTGGAGGCTCGCGTCGACGGCGGGCCCATGTACAAACGGATTCGTCCGCACGCGCGAGGCATGGCCTTCATGATTCGCCGGCGGTTTTCCCACATCTCGGTCGCCCTGGAAGACATTAGCGAGCTGTAAGCATGGGTCAGAAAGTAAATCCGGTTGGCTTTCGCACGGGCATCGTGGTGGGCTGGAAGAGCCGCTGGTATGCCTCCAAACAGGAGTTCGCCGAACTGCTGCTGGAGGACCAGAAGATCCGCCATTTCATCAAGGATCACCCGAAACGCACCCAATACCGCAGCGCCGGGATCGACCGCATCGAGATCGAGCGGACCCGGGACGAAGTCAAAGTCATCCTGTTCGTCGCCCGCCCTGGCCTGATCATCGGCAAGAAAGGGCAGGAAGTCGAACTGCTGCAGGAGGAATTGCAGAACCTGATCGGCCGCCGGGTGAACCTGAAGATCGAGGAACTGTCACGCCCCGAGGTGCAGGCGCAACTGGTCGCCGAGGACATCGCCCAACAGTTGTCCAAGCGGGCCAGCTTCCGGCGGACCATGAAGCGGGCGCTGGAAACGACCATGGATGCCGGCGCTAAAGGGATCAAGATCCAGCTGGCCGGCCGGCTGGGGGGCGCCGAAATGGCGCGGCGCGAGAAACAGATTGCGGGATCAATTCCGCTGAGTACCCTGCGGGCGGACATCGACTACGGATTCACCGAAGCGATGACGGCCCAGGGGCATATTGGCGTTCAAGTGTGGATCAATCGAGGCTTGCACGAGGGAGATGTGTCCGATGGCTCTGATGCCGAAGCGAGTAAAGCATCGAAAAAGCCAAAGAGGGCGTATAAAAGGTAACGCCTCTCGCGGCAATCGGGTGGTCTTCGGCGAGTTCGGGCTGCAGGCTGCGCAAGCAGGCTGGATCAAGGCGCGGACCATCGAAGCGGGCCGTATCGCGGCACAGCAATACGTGCGCGGCGAGGGGCGCCTGTACGTGCGGATGTTCCCCCACCGCTCGATTACGTCCACCCCGCTGGAAACACGTATGGGTAAAGGCAAGGGTGAACCGGAACACTGGGTAGCCACCGTGCGCCCCGGTACGGTGATTTACGAGTTGGGGGGCGTGACGGAAACGCAGGCGCGAGTCTGCTTCGCCCGCCTCGCGCATAAGATGCCGATTCGCGTCCGCTTCGTGAAACGCTTGCCGATATAGCCGCGTCCCCCCGAACTGCCCCCGGCCGAGACGCCCTGAGGATAGTTGACCATGAAGATGACTGAACTGCGTGAAATGAGCGACGAACAGCTGCGTCTGACGCTCCACGAGACCGTCGAGAACCTGTTCCGCCTGCGGATGCAGGCGCAGACCGAACGCCTGGATGCGCCGAGTGAACTGCGGCACCATCGTCGTCTGGTCGCGCAGATCAAGACGATCCAGCGCGAACGGGAAATCAGGAACGCAGGCCGTGTCCTAACAAAAACCGGTGCGAGTCAAGAGAGCTAGCCAGCCATGCCCAAGAAAGTTGCCGTTGGAGTGGTCGCGAGTGACAAGATGATGCGGACCCGCCGCGTGGAAATCCCCCGGCTGGTCAAGCATCCCATGTACGGCAAGATCATCCGCCGTGCGACCGTGTGTTTTGTCCACGATGAGCGGAACGAGTCGTCGCAGGGGGACACCGTGGAGATCATCGAGTCGCGACCGCGATCCAGGAAGAAGCGTTGGGAGTTGGTGCGGGTGATCGCCAGGCATTCGGCCATGGAAGTGGCTGCGGAGAAAGTGGCCACCGAACAGACCACTGAACAGGGCACCGAGCAGACCGCCGAACAGGGCACGGCCACGGGCGACAACGAGGCGCCGGTAGAAGGGTAAGTCGAGATGATCCAGCAAGAGACTCGCTTGGCCGTCGCGGACAATACGGGCGCCAAGGAAGTAATGTGTGTCAAGGTTCTGGGCGGCTCGCGGCGACGCTTTGCCGGACTCGGCGACGTCATTATCTGCAGCGTCAAGAGCGTGATCCCCGGTTCCGAGGTCAAGAAGAAGGCCCTGGTGCGGGGGGTCATCGTCCGCTGCAAACAGCCGACGCGGCGCCCCGACGGGAGCTACATCCGCTTCGACAGCAATGCCGTCGTGATCATCGACAACGACGGAAACCCGCGCGGCACGCGGATTTTCGGAGCGGTGGCCCGCGAGCTGCGCGACCGTAACTACATGAAGATTGTGAGCCTCGCCAGCGAGGTCGTGTGATGCGTATTAGAACCAATGATATTGTGCAAGTGATCACCGGCGACGATCGCGGCGTGCGCGGCAAGGTGCTCAAAATCAATCGTGCCGCGGGCAAACTGATCGTGGAAGGGGTCAACCGCGTCTACAAGCACGTGCGGCGCAGCCAGCGCAACCCGCAGGGGGGCCGCCTGTCGAAAGAGATGCCGGTCCAGATCTCCAACGTCCTGCTGATCTGCCCGAAGTGCGGCCAGCCCTCGCGGACCGGAGCGCGTTTCCTCGACGACGGCAGCAAGGAACGCTACTGCAAGAAGTGTGGCGCCGGCAGCGGGGAGATCGCGCCGCCCCGCCGTGCCCGCAGCAGCCAGAAATGAGTATCCGCGCCGCCCGCCCGCGCACTACGCGCCCGGCCGGCCGCGACAGATGGGGTGAGAACGAAACATGATCCCGCGACTGCAACAGAAATACGAACAGGACATCCTCCCCGCGCTGAGTGAGAAGCTCGGACGCACCAACCGGTTGGCCCTGCCCCGGCTGGAAAAGATCGTCGTGAACATGGGGGTGGGGGTCGCCATCCAGGATAAGAAATACCTGGAGATGGCGGTCGAGGCCCTCGGGCAGATCACCGGCCAGAAACCGATCATCACCAAGTCGCGCCGGGCGATCGCCGGCTTTCGCCTCCGCGAAAACGTGCCCATCGGCTGCAAGGTGACTCTGCGCCGGGCGCGGATGTACGAGTTCCTCGACCGCCTCATCTCGTTGGCGCTCCCGCGCGTGCGAGACTTTCGCGGGGTCAACCCTGACGCGTTCGACGGCCTCGGCAATTACAGCCTGGGATTGACTGAACAACTGGTCTTCCCGGAACTCAACCCGGACAAGTTCACCCGCGTCCAGGGGATGAATATCACCATGGTGACCACGACCCGCAGTAACGATGAAGCGCGGGAGTTGTTGCGGCTTTTCGGCGTCCCCTTCCGACAAGAGGGCGCGACCGCCGCGGCCTGAGTGTGTCAGAGGTGATGGCAGATTGATAAATCGGATGCGTTTTCCCATCCACCACGACCTGTTTAGCAAGTAGGTACTACACGTGGCGAGCAAATCGAAGATTGCCAAAGCGAACCGGGCTCCCAAGTTTGCAACGCGGCGCGTGCGGCGGTGCAAGATGTGCGGGCGCCCACGCGCGGTCTACCGGAAGTTTGGGCTGTGTCGCATTTGCTTCCGTAAACTGGCGGACCAGGGTCTGATTCCTGGCGTTCGTAAGGCTAGCTGGTAAAGGGATCCGAACCACTATGATGACCGATCCGATCGCCGATATGTTAACCCGCATTCGCAACGCGGTAGGTGTCGAGCGGCCCCACGTCGAAATGCCCCTCTCCAAAGTCAAACGCGGTTTGGCCGATGTGCTGAAGCGCGAGGGCTTTATCTGGGATTGGTCGGAGCTCGACGCGCAGCCTGTGAAGCAGCTCCGTATTGAACTGAAATACGGCCCGAATGGCGAACGCGTGATTCAACGGATTCGGCGGATCAGCAAGCCAGGCTGCCGCGTGTACAGCAAGGCGCGTGACTTGCGCCCCGTGCTGGATGGCCTGGGGATCTGCATCCTCAGCACCAGCCGTGGAGTGATCAGTGACCGTGAGGCACGCCAGAAGAACCTCGGCGGCGAGGTCCTGTGCGAGGTCTGGTAACAGTGCAGCTGGTAACAGTACAGCTGGTAACAGTACAGATTGGGTAACCCCGGCGCCCCGCAGTTGCGGTCGCGCGTTTGGCGTTTGGAAAGAAATCACCATGTCCCGTATCGGCAAGAAACCGGTCAGCGTCCCTGCGGGGGTGCAGGTCTCCGTGGACAACTCGGTCGTTACCGTCGAAGGCCCTAAGGGGAAACTCAGTTACACCCATCGGCCGGAAGTGCAGGTGGCCTACGACGATGCGAGCCGCGAAGTCTCCGTCACGGCCGGCACCGACCGTATCGCCAGCGCTTACCACGGACTGACCCGCTCGCTGATCCAGAACATGGTGGTCGGCGTGGTCCAGGGCTATGAAAAGCGGCTCGAAGTCGTCGGGGTCGGCTACATCGTGTCGCTCCAGGGCCAGACCCTGTCCCTGCGCGTCGGCTATGCCAACGAAGTCCGCAAGACCGTGCCGGAAGGGCTGCAGGTCACCTGCCCCGATCAGACGCACGTCGTGATCCGCGGGTGCGACAAGCAGTTGGTCGGTAGATTTGCGGCGGAAGTGCGGTCGGTCCGTAAGCCGGAGCCGTACAAAGGGAAGGGTGTGCGTTACGAGGGCGAACACGTCAAGATCAAACCGGGTAAGGCCGCCACATAGTTCAGGCCACCACATAATTCATGCCACCACATAGTTCAGGCCGCGTAGTCCTGGCCACTTGACAGAGCAAGAACCGTGAACAAACAGAAACAGATTGGCAAACAGAAACAGCGGCGCAAGTTCAATGTCCGCAACCGGGTCCGCGGGGACGGCGAGCGCCCCCGCATGTCGGTGTTCCGCAGCTGCGCGCATGTCGCCTGCCAGGTGATCGACGACGCCACCGGCAAGACGCTGGTCTCGGCCAGCACGCGCGACAAGGAACTCCGCACGCAGATCAAGTACGGCGGCAATTGCGACGCGGCCAGGTTCATCGGCAAAGTCGTGGCCGAACGGGCGCTTGGCGCGGGGATCAAGGCGGTGCGGTTCGATCGGGGGTGCCACAAGTACCACGGTCGCGTCGCCGCCTTGGCCGACGCCGCACGCGAAGCAGGATTGAGTTTCTGACCACTAGGGCGTCGCCTGGCCAGCGGATCGGCGGCGCGGTCCAGACGCTGAGCAAACTCGATATCGGGAGCACCCCACATCGTGTCAACTGAATCATCATCTTCACATGGCGAATACATCGACCGCGTGGTCAAGATCAAGCGTTGCGCGGCCGTCGTCAAAGGTGGCCGCCGCTTCAGCTTCGCGGCCATGGTGGTCATGGGCGACGGGCGCGGGCGTGTGGGGTGGGGTTACAGTAAAGCCAACGAAGTCCCCGCCAGCGTGGAGAAGGCCCAGAAACAGGCCACCCGCGAAATGGTCACGGTCCCGCTGATCAATGGCACGATCCCGCACCGCGCGGTCGGCCGCTTCGGTGCCGCCAAGGTCATCCTGTTGCCGGCCAGCCTGGGAACGGGCATCATCGCCGGCGCCGCCGTCCGTGCCGTCTGTGAGGCCGCCGGGATCAATAATATCCTGACCAAGAGCTATGGTAGTAACAATCCGGTGACGCTGGTCAAAGCCACCATGAATGCCTTGTCGCGGATGCGCACCTTGCAGGAGGTGGAGCGGCTGCGGGGAGTATCCTTGAAGTGAATATCGAAGAAGTCAATCGCGGAATTCAACGCCACAAGAAACGCCGGCGCATCGGGCGCGGACAGGGCTCCGGCTGGGGTAAAACCGCCGGGCGCGGGCACAAAGGCCAGCAATCGCGGGCCGGCTGGTCCGCCAAGTCGATTTTCGAAGGGGGCACGATGCCCGTCGTCCGCCGTGTGCCCAAACGCGGGTTCCACAACGCCTTTGCCGTGCGGGTGGCGACCGTCAACCTGAGCGATCTCGAACGGGCGTTCGAAGCCGGCGCGGAAGTCACTCCCGCGTCGCTGCGCGCTAAGCACCTCGCCCGCTCCCGTTGGGACCAGCTCAAAGTTCTGGGCAACGGCGACCTGACCAAGAAGCTCCGCGTGTGCGCGCACCGGTTCAGTGAGACGGCCAAGACGAAGATCGAACAGGCGGGTGGCGAAGTCGTCATCCTGCCCGTACCGACGCCGGTGGCCGACAAGAAGAAACAGCAACGCCAGGATGGGACCGGCACGCCAGCCTGATGACGCCATCAGGTTGCCCGCGCCGGAGGACGGTGGTGGTTAACTACTCGAACTGGGACGGATCGGCGTTATGTGGGAAAAACTTCGCGTTGTCTTCACGATTCCGGAACTGCGGCAGAAGATCTTCCTGACGTTGCTGTTCCTGGCGATCTATCGCGTCGGCTACTGGATCACCCTGCCGATGGTCGATCAGGCTAAGCTGCAGGGCCTGGCCGGGGGCACCGGGAACCTGGCGGACATCATCAACCAGGTGGCCGTGTTCAGCGCCAGCGACCTGACGCAGGCCACGATTTTCGGCCTGGGCATCATGCCCTACATCTCCGCCTCCATTATCTTCCAGCTTTTGGGCAGCGTCTGGAAGCCGATCGAGGACCTGAAGAAGGAAGGGGAAACCGGCCGCAAGAAGATCAATGAATACACCCGCTACCTGACCGTCTTCCTCTGCCTCATCCAGAGCTACTTCTACGTCAAGTTCTGGCTGCTGCGCGAGTCGCCCGACGGTGGAAACATGATCGCCGAAGCCTTCCGCAATGCTAACGGGACCCTCGGCTTCGGCTGGCAGCTGACAGCCGTGCTCACCATGACCTGCGGCACCATCTTCCTGATGTGGATCGGCGAACAGATCGACGAGTTCGGAATCGGCAACGGCATCAGCCTGCTGATCATGGCCGGCATTCTCGCCCGCATGCCCGGCGCGCTGTGGGACCTGCTGGTCAACCAGGCCGAATTCGAGCTGGTGGGAATCGGCCCCGGCCGGATCGGTGTCGAATCGCTGCTGGTTCTCGGAGCGCTGTTCATCGCGGTGGTAGCGGGGGTCGTCTTCATCACGCTCGGACAACGGCGGATCCCGACGCAGAGCGCCAAGCACGTGCGCGGCCGCCGCGTCTACGGCGGTACGCGGCAGTACCTGCCGCTGCGTATCAACCAGGCCGGCGTGATGCCGATCATCTTCGCCAGCAGCCTGCTGATGCTCCCCGGCATGCTCTTCAACATGATGAGCAATTGGCCCATGAACGCAACCTGGGCCCAGGTGTTCCAATCCCTGGCCTCCATGTTCTCGCGCGGTACATCCGTGACGTATAACCTGCTGTACATCCTGCTTATCTACTTCTTCTGCTACTTCTGGACCGCCATCACGTTCAACCCGAAGGAGATGTCCGAGAACCTGAAGGACTATGGCACCTTTATTCCCGGTTACCGGCCCGGTAAACGGACGGCCGACTACCTGGAAAAGGTCATGGTCCGCATCACCTACGTCGGGGCCGGCTTCCTGGCACTCGTGGCGATCGTCCCCACGCTCATCTCGAGCTCGCTCGGCGTCAGCTTCGCGGTCGCGAGCTTCTACGGTGGAACCGGACTCCTGATCGCCGTGAGCGTGGCCTTCGACCTGGTGCAGAAGATAGAC
Organism: Planctomycetaceae bacterium; assembly: GCA_012729315.1. Classification (GTDB taxonomy): domain Bacteria; phylum Planctomycetota; class Planctomycetia; order Pirellulales; family Pirellulaceae; genus JAAYDI01. The sequence continues at coordinate 29,222 of JAAYDI010000211.1, read as the reverse complement.
AGTCACCTCGTCATGCGGAACTATCGAGGGTTACTGGAGGGCTAAGCCGGCGTGCCACATCCCCGTTCGGTTACAGCGCGGCTCGATTTGTCAAGAACGGGGGAGGAATACTGCCAGCCATGTTTGTTGTCTTTATCGGTCCACCCGGTGCGGGGAAAGGTACTCAGGCCCAGCGACTCGTGGAACTGCTCAACGTTCCCCATGTCTCGACCGGCGATATGCTGCGTCAGGCCATCAGCCAGGGAACGGATCTGGGCAAACAGGCACAAAACTACATGCAGGCGGGTAAGCTGGTGCCGGACGAACTGGTGCTGGAAATCATCAACGAGTGCCTGGATGACCCGCGCCTGCAGAACGGCTGCCTGTTCGATGGGTTCCCACGCAACGTCGAACAGGCCGAGGCGCTGGATCAATTGCTGGCCAACCGCAACACCCCTCTCAATATGGTACTTGAACTGCAGGTCGAGACCCAGGAACTCGTCCGCCGGATGTTGGCCCGAAAACGCCCCGACGACACGTCCGAGACCATTTCGGAACGCTTGATCGTCTACAAGAATCAGACAGCTCCGGTGTTGCAATACTACGCCGAACGGAATCTGCTCACGGCCATCGACGGGACGGGTACGCCGGACGAAGTATTCGCCCGGATCCGGGCCGCTACCGGGCGGTAGGTCCTGCGAAAACGTTTGCCGCGACCCTTGAAGGGTTCGGCGTAAAGGGTTTATACTCATGTGCTTTGGCGATTTTGATGGGGAACAGTCATGAAGGTACGGACGAGCGTCAAACGGATGTGCGAGAACTGCAAAATCGTGCGCCGTAAAGGCCGCGTCTATGTGATTTGCACCAATCCGCGTCACAAACAGCGCCAAGGCTGATGCGGACCCGTGGACGCTCACGGCCGCTGTGGACTTCCTTTGTTGATCATGATCAGGAGTGTTGACTCATGCCGCGTCTGCTCGGTGTGGATATTCCCAACGACAAGCCGTCGGTGATTTCCCTGACTTACCTGTATGGGGTGGGACCGAAAGTCGCCCGGGATTTGTGTCACAAGGCGGGCGTCGATCCGCAGAAGCGGGCGCGCGAGCTGGCCGAGGACGAACTCGGGCGGTTGTCCGTATTGCTTGAACGCGACTACATGGTCGAGGGTCCGTTGCGGCGGCAGGTGCAGCAGAGCGTCAATCGGCTGCGGGACATCAAGTGCTACCGTGGCATCCGCCATCGGATGGGGTTGCCGGTCCGCGGACAGCGCACGCGAACCAACGCGCGGACGCGCAAGGGACCGCGCAAGACAGTGGCCGGCAAGAAGGGCGTGAAGGACCTGCGGTAGTCAAGCGGTCGGGGAATTCCGCGAGAACATATCGGTGCTGTTGAGTACCCCAAGAACAAGCTAGGAGTTAGCCAGCAGTGGCGAAGACCAAGAAACGCAAACTTCGTCGGAACGTCACGGTGGGGATCGCCCATATCAAGGCGACCTTCAACAACACGACCGTGACCATTACGGACACGAAGGGAGATACCCTGTGCTGGGCGAGTGCCGGGACGAGCGGCTTCAAGGGGAGTCGCAAGAGCACCCCGTTTGCCGGTCAGTGTGCAGCGCAGCAGGCGGCCGAGAAGGCGGCTAAGTTCGGCGTGAAGGAACTGGAGGTGCGGGTCAAGGGTCCGGGTTCCGGACGCGAAAGCGCGATCACAGCGCTCCAGTCGGCCGGAATGACGGTGAAGTTGATCGAGGACGTCACGCCGATTCCTCACAACGGGTGCCGGCCACGCAAGAAGCGGCGCGTGTAGGTAATGCTCGGACCACAAGACAGCTGGCCCGAGCGGTCCCGGTGGCCGGGCGTGCGGCGAGGCGGCTGAAGTTACGCTTTCAACGGAGACTACCGATGCATATTCGATGGCGTGGGTTGGAGCTGCCGAGTACTGTCGATTGTGACGCCAAGACTCTCACGCCGACGTATGGCAAGTTCACAGCCGAGCCTTTCGAACACGGTTTTGGTGTGACCATCGGCAACAGTCTGCGCCGCATTCTGCTGTCGAGTCTGGAGGGCAGCTCGGTAACACAGATCAAGATCCGCGGTGCACAGCACGAATTCACCACGATTCCGGGGGTCCTGGAGGACATGACGGATATCGTGCTCAATGTCAAATCGCTGGTCGTCAAAAACCACAGCGATTCGACCCGGGTAATCACCGTCGAGAAGGACGGGCCGGGCCTGGTAACCGGCGGGGACGTGCAAACCGATGCCGACGTCGAAGTCATCAACAAGGACCACGTGCTGACCACCTTGACCGACAAGGTCCCCTTCATGATGGAGATGGTGGTGGAGAACGGCCGTGGCTACGTCCCGTCGGGAGAACACAGCACGGGAGACCACGAGATCGGTATTATTCCGGTCGACGCCGTGTACAGTCCCTGCACGCGCGTGCGGTTCCAGATCGAAGAGACGCGTGTGGGGCAGAAGACAAACTACGACAAACTGATCCTGGAAATCTGGACCAACGGCTCGATCGGCCCCGAGATGGCTCTGGTCGAGGCTGCCAAGATCCTCCGCAAGCATCTCAATCCGTTTGTGCAGTACGCCGAACTGGGACACCGCGTCCACTCCGCGGTCCGTTCGGGGGTTGGCACGGGCGATGCGGCCCTGGAGGCCAAGCTGAACATGAGCCTGGCAGAACTGCGCCTGTCGGTGCGGGCCAGCAACTGTCTGGAATCGGAAAACATCAACACTGTGCGCGACCTGGTGCAACGGACGGAGGATCAGCTTCTGGAAGTTCGCAATTTCGGCGACACCACGCTCTCCGAGGTCCGCGACCGGCTCAAGGAGTTCGGCCTGCATCTGGGCATGCGATTACCAGGTCACCACTCGATTATTTAGTTGACGAGAAGCCATGCGACATCGAAAACGAGGCCGCCGTTTCGGGCGTTCATCCAGCCACCGCGCAGCCATGCTCCGCAACCTGGCCAGCTCGCTGTTTCTGACCGAGCGCGACGCTGAATTCGATCCGACCCCCCCCAAGGTCAAGGGGCGGATTGTCACCACCATCCAGAAGGCCAAGGAAGTCCGACCGCTGGTCGAAAAGTGCATTACCATCGCGCGCCGCGCGCTGGTGCACCAGCAGGCCGCGCAGCAGTTCGGCACTGACGCCGAACGGGGTACCGATGCGTGGAAGGCCTGGCGGCGCAGCAGCCAGTGGCAGGAATGGTGCGCGGCGCGTGGACCGGTCGTGACAGCTCACCGCCAGCTGCTGCGGTTACTGCGCGACAAACAGGCGGTGCGCGTGCTGATGGCCGACGTGGCCCCGCAGTTCGAGAGTCGTGACGGAGGCTACACGCGGATCCTGCGGCTGGCCAAACCGCGCCTGGGCGATGCCGGCACGCGGGCTATCCTTGAGTTCGTCGGGCGGAACGATCGCCCCGTACAGCGCAGCGAGCGGCCGGCATTCGAAGACGTGGAGGAGACGACCCCCGAGCCCTCCACCACCGAGGCGGCTGCGGAGACGGTCGACGACAACAGTTAGCTGCCGGTTCCCCGTTCGGTCGGTGCAGCGGATCAGGGAGGTTCCATGCTCCCAGTGCAGCGCCCTGGGTTCGATTTCACGTTCCACGCGCGACGTGTCTGTCAGGACATGGTCGCGCGTCTGCCCGAGTTGGCGCATGTGGATCTGACGCGCGTGGCGGTCAGCTTCACGCAGGCACGCAAACCGGGGCCGTACGGCCTGTACGCCTCGCTCACTCCCCTGCGGTTCGCCCACGGTGCGCGGGTCGAACGGCGGCGGGGACGCTATTACCGGTCCCAGGTGCTGTACGATGCCCAGGGACGCGAAATGCTCTATATCCTGACCTTCTGCCTGCCGCGGTTCATGGATCTCGAGTTCCGGGAGAAGCTGGCGACCATCCTGCACGAACTCTGGCACATCGGGCCGCGATTTGATGGCGACATTCGCCGCCATTCCGGACGCTGCTATGTGCACAGCTCGTCGCGGCAGCACTACGATGCGGCCATGCTCCGGCTGGCCGAACGCTGGCTCGCGCTGGGTCCCGACCCGGCGCTGACCGCCTTTCTGCACGATCGTTTCGAGGACCTGATCCGGCAGCACGGGCGCGTCTACGGACTGAAAGTCACTCGCCCCAAACTGCTGCCGATCACGGCCGAAGAAGCGCACGAGCTCGAGCACCAGACACCCGGCGGCCCCTGCGACACGGCGACAGAACAGACGAGATAACGGCCGGCTTGTTGGCCGTGCGCCGTGTTGGTCATCCGTTCTGTTCCGTTTGCAGGTGTGTGGCGGCTTACTTGTTAGCCGTGTGAGGTGGCGGTCGTTCTGCTCCTTCGGCACGGCTAACAAGTGCCACGCGACCCGAATACCCGAGTTCCCCTGGTCGCTCTCCCGAGAAAGTGCATTCCTGCACCTGCCGGCGCCGTCGTTCAGCCCCCTCACTCTTGACGCCCGCCCCTTGTGCCTCTACCGTTAGTATTCTGTTGGCCACGTCATCGAAACCAATCTGCGGGAATGGCGGAATTGGCAGACGCGCTAGGTTGAGGGCCTAGTGGCCGTAAAAGGCCGTGCAGGTTCAAGTCCTGTTTCCCGCACTTGGCCGCCGGATGCTGTCACCAGCAATGGCCAGAGGGCTCCGCGTGAGCCCTGGATCATCCGGCGGCCGGTTGGTCTTTAAGTATCTACGATAGTGTGTAAAATGGAGGCATGTCAACAGTGCTGGAAGACTATTTGAATACCGCGCAGGCAGCCGACGTGATCGGTTGTTCAGATGCCCACGTCCGCTACATGCTCATCAACAAGCTGATGAAGGGCAAGAAAGTCAGCGGCAGAACCTGGATGGTACATCGGCGGGAGGCCGAGAAAATTGCCGGTACCGAACACACCGTGGGCAGGCCACGCCGTCGCGATCAATAGGAATAAGGCCGGATAAGATTCCGGCCTTCCCTATTGACTTGATTTCTACGATAGTGTAGAAATCCAGCAATCCAAAATCACGCGACTCTTGGCCCCTCTGGGCCGCCTGTCGCAGTACAGACAGCTCATGGAATCACACGGAGGGTTCGGAATGGACTCGCCTTCTGCCGCGCGCATCACGCTCGACCAGGAGCGCAATCTCTGGCAGCTCTGGCTGCCGCACGTAGCAGGTCCGGCCTACGAGCACAGCGACCTGATCGTGCTCGAGCAGCTGCTCGACCAGCTCGAGAACCAGTAACCAGTAACCGGGTCAGGAGTTCGGCCTGCATGGCTGCGGGCCTACGGAACCGGCCGTCGCCGGCAGGAGCCAGCGGCGGCCACACATGAAGGAGACGACAGGATGTTGGTGCTCAGCCGGAAGGATGGCGAATGGATTCAGATCGGCGACGACATCCGCGTGCTGGTGAAAGGCGCGCGTGTGTCGCTTGCCATCGACGCGCCGCGTGAGATCACGATCGCACGCGGCGAGCTGCTTGAGCGCGAACGTGGTCTGCGTAAAGAGACGCGCCGTGTGATGGAGTGACTGAGATGGCGGAGTTGTACGCAAAGCCAGACATCGCGGCGGCCCGGGTCGCACGCAAACGCTGGCGGCCATCGAGCTGCACCGGCGGTTCACTGGGATTGAGATAGGAGAGCAGTTTTGCGACCTGGCAACAGTGAGGCTCGCGGGCGTTACGCCGTGTGCGGTGGATGCACTTTGGCGCCCTTCTTTTACGTTGGCCGTTTGACATGGAGATTGACGGATGACTGAATCAAAGACGTTCGAAACCTGGGCGATCGTGGAGCGGCCGCGTCTGACCGGCCAGAACGCCGCGATCCTAGAGCGGCTCAAACGCGGCCCGGCGACGAATCGGGAGCTGGCCGCGATCTCGCTGAAATACACGAGCCGCATCTCGGATTTGCGCGCGGCTGGATATGACGTCGTCGTCGTGGACCGGGACCGTGCGACGGGAATGAGACCTGACTGATGACCGGGGTGCGTTGCCCCGCCACGTGGCCGTCCATTGTGGTCCTTGTGGACGGCCACGAAGCGGCGTAATTCACCGGCAGGCAAGGGACGCGTGATGGATCGGGTGGACGATGCGATTTGTGCCGCTGGAGATGGTGCCCGCGCTCGAGGCGGCTCTTTCCGCGGAGATCGAGTGCGGCAGCTGGACGCGCGCGAGGGACGCCCTGGCCATGGCTCTTGGACTGCACGGACTGCGAGTCGGAGAGGTCTGCCGGGCACTACGGGCGGATCTGTTCGTCGCCGGCTGTCGACTGCACGTAGCGACTCTCAAGGGGGGGCGCCCTCGAGACGTGCCTCTACACGAGTCGCTGGTGTCCGCACTGCTCGAGTGGCGTGGCGCTGCTGCCCATCACCCCTGGCTGCTATACACCCGCCCTGGCGGCCAGATGCAGCGCAGCCATCTCGAGCGTGCGGCCCGGCGATTCACGCACCAGGTGCTCTCCGAGTCAGTCCGGTTCCATTCTCTGCGCCACACGTTCGCGATGCGGCTCTACGCGGAGTCGCACGACCTGTTCCTCGTGCAGCGGCTGCTGGGCCACCGCAGCATCAAGTCCACCGAGGTGTATCTGGCCAGTCTGGCTCCGGTGCCAGAGGCATGTCTTATGCGGATCCGCGGCGACGAGCACCACCATGTGGCGCGGCCGCGGCTCCGATTGTTCGCCCCCACGGGATGAGGAGTTGACATGGAGAAAGTGAGTAAGTCCAGTCGCAGGCTATACGCCGCTCTGCGGCTGCTCGAGTCGCAGGTGCTCGAGGCGATCGACGAGCGCCGGGAGGATGCAGGGGCCGCTGCCCTGCGAGTACTCGACGGAGATAACCAGATGGCTGGCGCGGACCGGGAGCTGGCCATCCGGCTCGATAGCCAGGCGGCCGGGATGTACGAGGTACTCGAGCTGATCCAGGCCGCCATGCCGCGGGACGCGAGCTACACGTACACGGTGCAGATGAGACCCACGTGATCACCATGCACTGCTTCATTTTCCGCGTGCGCGGCGACGAGCGCTACGATATCCGGCTCCCGGATGGAGGCGTTGTCGTCCAGGCTCCCAGCGAGACAGAGGCGATCATCGCCGCATTCCATGCCGCCGAGCGGCAGCTGCCATGCAAGCCTGGCGAGTTCGTCGTCTGCCACCAGGTGCGCGATCGCACGAGACGCCGCCAGGCGCGGATGATGCAGGACGACTGGGAGAGAGCACTGGCGAAGTTCGAGGAGCTGATGACATGTTGATTCAAGACACCACTGCCGCAACAAGCTGCTCACCGGCCTGTTGCTCGGACGAGCGTTGGCAGCCGAACCAGCCGCGCGGCGAGGTGTACTCTCGGGAGCTGACCGAGGCGGATTGGAAGTCGTTTTCAGACGTGCAGGCTGACCTGGCGGGAGACGCGAGTGGAGCATGAGGTACTGGACCCGCGCAGGGCGTTTCAGCCGGGCAGCGGCTACTTCGGCTGGATGCTCGTGCCGGCTGCAATGGTCATATCCAGCAGTACGGAGGGGGACATGGATCACAAAGAGAAAGTCATCGCAGCGATCACGGATCTCGAGGCCCGGCGGAAGGACATCGCAACGCAGCGCCAGCGCCTCGCCGCCGCGGAGCAGGCCGAGAGGCACGCGGAACAGCACCTGGTCCGTGTGCTGCGCGCCGTCTTCGGAGAGGCGGACTTCGAGGTGCTGGGATGAAGACGCACGCACCAGCGATCAATGAGGGCGGAGGGAGGGTGGGGAAGTGAGCCGGCGCAATGACATGTGGGTCATCGGGCGCCTGCTGTTCGGCCGGGAGTCTTGCATGTATGCGCCGTGCAAGCGCGAGGCTAACCACCTTGTCGCAATCTCCTGGGTGCAGTTCGGGTCGCCGCCCGAATACCGCGAGACGGAAGGGTTCAGCGTCTTTCCGATGTGCCAGTGGCACTGGAATCGGCACAACACGAGGAAGCGAGGGATGCGATGAGCAACGAATGCCACGACGACAGCGCATGCGGCTCGTGTGGAGGCCCACTGGAGGTCCACCGGGACGCGATCTGTGAGAGGTGCGCGCCGTCGAGCATGTGGTGGGATGCTACTCAGACACCGCATCGTTGGGGGGTATTGATGTTACTTTTATCTAAAAGTGACATCTTTTTTTTCACAAACTTACGTCCAACGGGGAGTAGGAAGTGAATAGCGGCGAAGGTGGATGCAGGCCTCGAGGAACTACGACGGAGACGGAAGTGATCCATTATTCGAACAGTTGATTGGATTCGAACGTGAGCATGATGCAACAGCTGACCCTGCCGTTTGGACACGCCTTTCGCGAGGAACGTGCCAGCCTGGTGCGAGCGATTCGCCTGGCCGGCCTGCGCGCCGCGGAAGAGACGTTCGTCACGTACGTGCACGACGTCAGCCGCGACGGGCAGCTGCGTCGGACCTATGCGGAGATCGCGGACCGTGTCAACTGCAGCCGCCGCACGGCGATCCGCCTCGTGCAGCGCTGCGTGGATGCCGGCCTGCTCGTCGTCTCTGGCGACATATACCGATCCGGTGGGCAGCGAGAGAACGCCTACGCGATCGACTGGGACGGAGTTCGTGCGCTCGTGCTCCATTCCACGCACGCCGTACCAGCCACCCCTCCACAGGTCACTAGAGGTGTCACTCCCCAGTGTCAAACTGTCACTGGGGAGTGTCAAACTGTCACTCCCCAGTGTCAAACTGTCACTCCCTATAAGGAACAAGAACCATTTCTTGATCCACCTATAGAACCACCTCCTCCTTCTGAAATGCCGGAAGGGGGGGGAGGTGCTGTGGATTGGGAGGAAGTCCGCAGCCGCCTGCGATCTCTCGGGATGGCTGACGCGCCTGGAGCGATCGCCGCGGCCAAGAGCGACGGCATGTCGGCCGGCGTTGCCGGCGACCTGATCGACCAATGGGAGCGAGCCAGGCCGGCGTGGGACGTCGGCGGTCTCTACTGGCGTCTCACACGAGGGACCTGGCCGGAGCGCACGCCATCGAGCCGCGAGTCTGAATGGGCCGAGCAGGAGAAGCGCATCACGCGCGATCTGTTGGCCGCTGTTGGGCCTCGAGCGAGGGCGGATCCGGATGAGATGCCACTCGTCGATCAGCTGCGGATGCTGCAGGGCACGGAGGGCGACCCATGAGGACGCGGAGAGCGAAGGGCCGGCGTGGATATGCACCGACTGGCATCATGAACCGGACGGAGGCCCGGTTCGCGGAGCGGTTGCTGTCGCTCAAAGCGGCCGGCGAGATCCTTGGCTACCACTACGAGGCGGTGAAGCTGTGCATCACACCAGGTCTGCCAGGAAAACGCCAGGCGACCTACTACACGCCCGATTTCCTGGTCTTGCGGGCGGACCTCGAGCTCGAGCTGATCGACGTGAAGGGCTCGGCAGGCTGGGAGGACACCGCCCGGGTGAAGATCAAGGCCGCGGCCGATCGGTTCCCGGAGTTTCACTGGGTCGGATACACGCTCACCAGGTCCGGATCCTGGGAGCGCGAGGAGTTCAACTGATCCGGAGAGGGGGAATCCCATGGCGATCACACGCTGTCCGCAGTGCCGGCGGACCTATCCGCGCGGCGGCCGCTGCCTGGCTCTGAAGGCCACCTGGTCAGAGGCCGAGCGGCGCGGACGTATGTGCGGCGCGTATCGGTCCGCACCAGTCGAGACGCATGTCGTGGAGCGGGTCGGCGACGGCATGCGGGGGCGTGATATGGAGGGCCTCGGATGTGACTGACCTTATCAACCATCAGTCGAAGGGGTAGCCGATGACATCAGGCAGGAAGCTGACGCCAGGGCTCGTGTCCGAGATCCAGCGACTGGTATCCTACCGCGACGCTGACGGCCGCTGGGTGCATTCGTACGAGGAGATCGCCTCGAGGCTTCGCATCGATCCACGGACGGTCTCACACTACGTCCGTGAGGGCTGCCGCCGCTGGCACCTCTCCAGCCGCTTGCGTAAAGATTTCCAGGATCTGGGTTGACAAATGCAGTGTCGAACCATCAGCCTGCGGGCGGAGGGTACGACGATGACATTCTTACGGCGATTCCCGATTCTCCTCGCTTTCTCCGCCACCCTACTCCTCACCCTCCAGGCTCCGGCGCAGATATCCGTGCTGCCCACGCAGGGGAAATCACTTGGTAGTGCGTCTGCGCCGGAGCCGGGGAAATGGATCCTGTTTACGGCTGGCTTTCTCCCGGTGCGGCCGATCCTCCTGGACGGAGGCAAGACGGTGCAGTGGGAGGGTGAGGCGGGCGACTACGCGGTGATATACTTTCCACCTGGTGATGCGCAGCCTGTGGTGCAGCGCGTGACGCTCGGGGCTGCGAAGCCTGGCCCGCAGCCTGACCCCGACCCTGGCGCGAGATGGCAAGTTGTGATTTTCGTTGAGTCTGGCGATCTCGACAGTATGCCGCTGGCGCAGCTGGAGATCACAAGTAGCCTGACGTTCCGCAAGACACTTGAAGCATCAGGCCACAAGCTACTTGGAGTCTGGGACAAGGACAGGCCAACAACCACTGTCTGCGACGGCACCGTCTGCCGTCAGGTGTCGGCCGGTGGAAAGTACGACGCCTTCTGGGCGGCAATCTCAGGCGACCCACTCCCGCGTGTCGCCATCGCACCGATTGGAGGCGGCGCCGTGCAGGACTTCCCTTTGCCCGCCAGTGCTGCTGAGCTGCTGCAGCTGCTCCAGGAGGCTCGGCCATGATCTACACGGCCGACAACTGCCACAAGCTCCTGCGACGTCCGGCGACCGAGGATGGTACACCCCAGTGGTATCCGCGTCAGACGGTATACGGCGGTCCCGAGGCGGTCAGCATGGGCCTGCGGCCGATGGAGGACTACCCGGACGTGCTCGCCGACTGGGCGGACGCGAAAGAAATCATCGCGTTCTGCCACGAGAAAAAAATCTTCCCGATGTACCACCTCGACAGCTCTGGGGTGATGGATGCAGGGTGGGATCAGGACGGCTACGGTTTTTGCTGGGCCTATGGATTGACGGCGGCGGTGATGAGCTGCCGTGCGGCGGAGGGTAAGCCAGCGGTTCGCCTGTCGCCGTTTTCGCTCGGTTGGTTGGTGAACTGGCGCAACAGCGGCTACTACTGCGATCGCGCCATTGCAGGGGCGAGACAAGCTGGCATTGCATCGGTTGAGTATGTGCCGGAGTACACGCTCAACAGAAGCCGCTTCAAGGCTGGTTGGCAAGATGATGCGCTGCAGTACGCGCCGACCGAGTGGTGGGACACGCGGAAGCCCGACGAAATCACTATGCTGCGACAACTGCTGTCGATCCTACGGACCGGACGCGCTGGATACGAGGCGTTTGGCTGGTGGCACCACGCGCTGGCTTGTGTCGGCATGGACTGGGATGAGTCGCAGCCGAATAACGTCGCGACGATCCACTGGAATAGCCACGCAGACGGGCTGATTCGTTTGGGCGGTTCGCGGGGCGTGCCCGACGAACTGTACGGTGTGATGGCGACCAGACACGTGGACACGTGAAATGGATGAGAACATGGACGAGAACGAAGCACGGCAGTGGATCAGTGATGGGCTGCAGTGGATCGCCAAAGGGGCGACGCTCACGCCGACTACGATCGATGATCAGGCTGTGGCGATCGTCGCCAAGGCCCTTGAGTCCGACGTGATTTGGGGCTGGGCCTGGAGGCTGCTGGATGGATTCGTGGATGGGTCGACTCTAGTCGAGTCTGAACCTGTTGTGGATGAGGTCTTGGCAGCATCGGCCGAGGTCGGGATCGACCCGCTGACGCTCGTCGCAATCGTGAAAGCAATCGCGGATCTGGTTAAGCTGTTCCGCCAATAATTCCACACGCCAACAGAGGGGGGGGCGGCATGGTGCTACATTTGATCGCGCAGATCCCGGGTGTCGATGAGTCACTCAAAGCGGCATCGGCAGAAGGCTGGGTCGTCATGCTGTTCGTCACGATCGTGCTAGCCTCATTCGGGACACTCGGTTATCTCATTCGAAAGACAATGACCGAGGCACGCGAGCGCGAGAAAGACGCCAACACGCGCATCAACCAGCTTGAGGACTTCATCCGCACGAAGATGATAGACTCCCTACAGACTAACTCTGTCGTCATGGAGAAGATGCTGTCGGCGGCCCAATCGATCTGTGACGCGGCCAACGAGATGAGCAGTGCCATCGCGCACTGCAGACTGCATGGCGGCGGACCACGGGAGATCGCCACTGTGCCGAGATCGAGCGGATAATCTGGGAGGGGTAAAAACGATGGCCGAGACGAAACAGGACCTGACGAACATCTACCTGTTTCCAGTAAAGCGCAAACGCGGAGCAGATGAGCTGCTGACCGAGGAAGATTCGGACCAGACCGAAATCATCCTGACCGAAGAGGGCGAAGACATCGAGGGCGAAGACCGATAGATGGCAAAGAAAAAAATATCCCAGTTCAAGGAAACTACGTCACTGGCGAATGACGACATACTGCCAGTGGTCGTCAATGCGGCGACGGTCCCCGCTAGCAGGAAGATCAGCACGGCGAACGTTCGCAAGGAACTGCTCGCCGCCATCAGTGATCCAGTGTTGATCAACTCAGGTGCCGGCATCAATTTTGGCACGGCGGACGAAAGCGACGGCGACATCGACATACTGACGCTGAATGTCGCTGACACGCCCAAGTTGTGGTGGGACGACTCGGCGGATTCATTCGTCGCGTCGAAGGGATTGCGGATTGCGGATGGGCCGCTCACGCTCGGTGCCGCATTCCAGATTGCCGCGTCTGGAAGCAACTACTGCGCGCGCAGTGATGTGAATAAAATCGACGATGGAACGCAAACTAATAGCATACTAGGTGGCGGCGCCGCCAACTACATCAACGCAATTGGGTCGCCAGGACTTCCGTATGGAATACCACCCGCATTGCCTCCAGAGTGGGAAGCGGATGCGGCCTACCCCGACAACGCAGCCACGGTGGCTACCATCTGTGGCGGATACGATCACATATGCAATCAGATCGCGGGGCTGATATGCGGAGGTGGGCACAATTTCATCAAGTACAACGCGCAAGGCCACAGCGTTATTGTTGGCGGATCGTTCAACTTGGTTTCTAGCGGACGCAGCGCGATTGTGGGTGGAACATTGAACGCCATCCACGGCCCGCATATTCAAGGATTCATCGGGTCGGGCACTGGTAATCGCATCACCGATGGAGATTTCGCGACCATCGTAAACGGATACCTGTGTAGAGCACGAGGCAATCACGCGATCGCGTGGGGAAACCAGGCTATTGCATCTGCCAATGGTGCCGTCGCTCTTGCGGACGCTAGCGGCGCCGTATTCGAGAACTCGACGGAAAACATGTTCGCCGCGCGCTACGTTGGCGGATTCTGGTGGTCCGGCGGGAAGACATGGATTGACACGATGATCGAGGGTGCGGATGCCGCGTCGCTCGTCGTCGACAACTCTGGCGCGGCAGGCAACGTCGCGGCAATCGAGTTCCAGACGTCAACCATGGCGGGGGCAGATCGTTACAAGGCCGGCAGGATCATTGGGGTGTATGATGGGACAGCGTTCACTACGTCACGACTGACGCTGCAGACAATTGGCGCGAGCCAGCAGGTGGTCGATGCGCTCACGCTCAAAAACGGGCGCGTCGGCATACTTACCGTCTCGCCGACATTCAGCGTCGGCTTTGAAGGCGCGGAAGCACGCACGATTGGAGTCGAACGCAATGAGACGCTAGGCGCAGCCGGATGCAAATTAACGATCCAATCTGGGAGCGCGGCGGCTGGGTCGACCAACAAGCAGGCTGGTGCGCTCGAACTAAAGACAGGGTCGGCTACGGGAACCGGATACGGCACAATGTCCTTCTGGACTCCGGAGCCTGGATCATCAGGGACCGCCGACAGGGATCCAGTGGAGCGCTTGCGCATCAGTGGCGCGGGCAATCTGTGTATTGGCGTCACGTCGTGGGGAAGCAACGCCAAGAAAAACATAGTGCTCGGTGCTGGGACGCCACCAACTACCAACCCAACGGATGCGGCCTCGATTTACGTCGCTGACAACGTACCTGGCAACGCGTGCATCCATACGCGGACCGAGAATGGCGGCGTAATTAAGTTGTTTCAGGGCGCGGCGATTGCGGACGCCGGGGCGGGCGCGGCTGAAACGCAGCTGAACCTGCTGCTGGCACATCTACGGGCAATGGGGATCATCGCTACGTGATAAATCCATCCGGAGACACATCTGGAGAAAAGGACACGCGCAACTTGCAGCGCGCGTTAGCTGAGGGCACGTCCGAATCGTGCCCCGGTGCTGTCGTGCTGTCCGGGCATTACCGGATCAATGCAGGGCTGGTGTCCGGTGATCCCACACACGCAAGACGCTATGGGCCGAGCATCATCGCGCTGGGGCCTGTGATCATTGAATGTGTTGGCACTGGCTGGAAGCCGACCGATTACGCCCTGAGCGTGTACGGCAACACGATTGGGGACCGCGGCGGGTACTCTCGCGCCGTGGTAAGCGGGCTCAAAATCCAGGCAAACAACAAGTGCCGCGGCATGCTGATTGCCAGGCAGTTCCACTTCCAGGGCATCGAGAAAATCCACATCGAGCAGACCGTGCAAGTGGCGCTCGATACGTGTAGCTGTTGGAAATCGTTTGTCCGGGATGTGCACATCTTGAACTGCCGTGGATTCGCATGGCGACTCAACGGTGGGCACGACAATATGCGGATCGACAACGTGCGCATCGGGTATTGCCGCGGCATGTGGCACCGTGCCGATGACGCGCATCTGCATCCTCCTGGGGGCTACGCCGCGGACTCTCGCGCGCTGTCCCTGCACGAGATGAAATGCGGGTACAACGATACGCGCAAACAGTATGGCGATGACTACATGGAGAGTTGGCCAGCCGCTGATGATGGCACGCTCGTGCTAAGGCGTGAGTCGGATGGCACGACGTACCGTGTTCGCACCCCGGAAGCGTATCGAGCGTGCGTGCTGTGTGACAGCGCGAACGTTGCATTCGATCATGTGATGTTCGAGAACTGCCATTACGGCAGCAAGCCACTGGTGTACATTCCGCACCACCGATCGCGGCAAATCAGCTTCACGCGTCTGCACGTGGAGGCGTGCTATCAGCACGACTGCATAATTCACGCATCGAGTTATCCCACGAGCGGTGGATCTGGTGGGATGATATTCCGCGACACGGACTGCGTTAATGATTTCACCGCGCTCGACACTGAGGCACATTGCAGGTATTTCCTCAGACTCGCGCGCGATGACCACGGAGCGGCATGCGTATCAAACGTGCTGGTTGATGGGATTCGCGCTATCGGCCTAAAGGGCGGCATCATCTGCTGCACTGGTCCTGGCGAGTACCACAGGATTCGCGTGTGTAATGCGCGAACGAGAACGCCACGATCATTGCTGCCGCACGAATGGATAGCTACAGAGCGTGGCGCGACACTGGATGACGCTGTCGCATATCGCACGGACACGAGAGACGTCGTGCAAATCCACTCGAAGGAGAGTCCATGGCAATGATGCGATCATTAATTCCGCCAACAGCCAAGCCTCCGCTGGCTGTTCCGGGCCAACACCAGATCGAGGGTTCCATCGCGCAGTTCGCGGTAGATGCAGTCGCAATTGATGTACGCGACGCCTGGTGATTGGAGGGTGTCTATGCTTCGCACGTCGGAAGAACAATGGATTACCATCGGCACGTCAGTGGCCGAGTCTACTAGCTTCTCATTGGCCGACTATGCGGGAGGATCGATTCAGTTACCTGGCGACAGCGCGACAACTGAAGTCACGCTGTACGTGCAGGTGGGCGACGTCGATTTCGCAATACCGCACGACGAAGATGCAATCCCAGTAGCAGCAATCACTGTTATGGCCGGTGGTGCCTATGCGCTGCCCGCTATCGTATATAACTTCCCCCGCGCAAAACTGGTTGCATCTGCTGGTGACGCAACTGCTGATGTACCACTGTTCAAGAAAGCCTGACATGCCCAAGGTGCGCACGTGTATGCTATGCAGTAGACCACGCACTACCAACGGCTATTGTGCCATGCACCAGGCGTGCGCACCAAAGGACACCAGGCAAGACAATAAAGCATGGAGATCAAGACGCGGAAGAAAGGTGCGTGATGCGTACTTGGCCGAACACCCGTACTGCGAAGATCACTTGCGCATCTATGGGCAGCCGGTGCCTGCGGCGGAAGTGCACCACCTGGCACCAATGTTGGATCGGCCCGACCTGGCTCTAAATGAAACGAATCTAATTGCGCTGTGCCACGATTGCCACAACGCCAGACATGGCAAGGGGATAGGGGGGCAAAAAGCTGTGCCATCCAACCGGAGACCTCCGCCCCTCCACAATTTTATGACGTGTGAAGCTGGGAACTGTGACTGGTAAGATCGATCCTAAGCAACTCGCGCCATTGGTGTATCCGGCTAGACCGGATCCGCTCTGTGATGCGCTATCGACTCCTGACGCGATCCAGGCTGCCCTTGGTGTGCCAGAGCTGGGACCGTCTGACCTGGTGCGAATCGATGCGGGGTGCATGTATTCGCCCGCAGCCGCGGACCACTTCGTGGTGTGCTGTGAGCAGTTTCTCCGGCACAGCAAGGGCCGCTGGGCCGGTCAGCCGCTCACCTGGCATGAGTGGCAGTTGCGGGACTGGGTCCGGCCGATCTTCGGCTGGATCACTCACGATGGGCTGCGCGCAATCAACCGCGTCTATATCGAGTGCGGAAAGAAATCCGGAAAATCCACGTTCGCCGCAGCCGTGACAGCATATATGGCGATTTTCTTCGGGGAGATTGGTGCAGAGGTGTACTGCCTGGCCGGGACAGAGCACCAGGCACGGATCGTGCAGCTGCAAGTGGAACAGTGCATCCGGAATTCTCCCCAGTTGGAGCCCAGAGCGCGGATCCGCACCGGTCAGCTGATCCAGTGGCCTCAGACAGATTCGTGCATTGAAGCCAAGAGCGGGAAGGGCGCCTCAGGCTTCAATCCGTTTTGCCTGGTGATGGACGAGTTGCACGAGTGGCAGGGGGCCACCGCATTCGAGCGCTGGACCTATGGCTCTGTGGCACGCGATAACTGGCTGCACCTGGCGATCACCAACGCGGGTGACGACGAGGAAAGCGTGTGCTACCGGCAGCGGAGCTACTGTCAGGACGTGATGGCCGGAAAGGTCGCTGACCCGAGCTATTACGGGAAGGTCTACTCCGTGCCGCGTGAGCTGGCGGAAGCGGAGATCGAACTGGTAGCAGACGGTGCAACCGACCTGCCAGTGGCCAGGCAGACAAACCCTGGGCTGGGAACCATCCAGAGGGAAAGCGATCTACTGACCGATATCCGCCAGGCGATCCGGATCCCGTCGAATATGGCAAACCTGCTGCGTTTTCGCTACTGCGTGTGGCGCGTCGCAGGGGCGCTCGAGTGGCTGAACCGCTGGTGGGACGATTGCGGCGACGATTACACACTAGACGACCTGCAGGGGCAACCGTGCTGGATCGGGATGGACCTGTCGAGCGTGTGTGATATGTCGGCCGTCGTGCTCGTGGCCAGGGACGATAGTGGCGTGTTTCGCCAGTGGCCATTGTACTTTGTCCCACGACAACGGGCGGCCGAGCTGAGGAAATACTGCGCGGTCGAGGTGTGGGAGCGCGGTGGGTACCTGACCGTGCAGCCCGGCAATACGATCGACCAATTGGAGATCGCGCGGCGGATCTGCGAGCTGTGCGAGACACACGACGTCCGTGGTCTGATCTACGATCCGAAAGAGGCGACATTGATCGTCAGGTACGTGGATGAGCAGGTGGGCGTGCAGCTGTATCCGTTCAGGCAGTCCCATGAAAACTACCATGAGCCGACAGACTGCTACGAGGGGGATATCAAGGCTGGCGTGATGCGCCACCCGCGGCACCCGATCCTGACATGGCAGGCTAAACACGCACTCTGCCGAGAGACCACGCACGGCTACCGCAAGCCAATCAAGCCTGATCCGGAGGGCGCGCCACACAAAGGCGTGGATGGCGTACAGGCCGCCGTGATGGCGTTTTCGCAGGCACGGCTATACCAGGAAGATGAGGTAGTCGGCTATGCGCTCTAGGCTGCGCGCACTCATGCAGAGACTCACTCGGCCTGGCCGCAGTAGCGGCGGGTGGCCAATCATGTCGCGCGCGGCAGGTCAGCCGATCACCGAGGAAACTGCCTACACAGTATCCGCATACTGGTGCTGCGTGCGCGTGATCTCAGAGACAGTGGGGCAGATGCCATGGCGCATACACGAGCGCACGAGTTCCGGCCAGCGGGTAGCTGAGTATCACCCCGCGGATCGACTGGTTAACAGGATACCGAACAGAGAGCAGGATGCGGCGACATGGCGCGAGCTGATGCTGAGGTGGGTATTGACCTGGGGCAATGCGTACTCTGAGATCGTTCGAGATTCATCGTATCGCCCGATTGAATTGTGGCCAATCGAACCGTGGCGTGTTGCCCCGCTCCGGGCAGACAACGCGCTCTGGTATGAAGTGCAGCAGGCGGACGGAGACCCTGTCACCCTGCCTGCTGCCGACGTGCTGCATTTTCGTGGGCTGGGGGACGACCTGGTGGGTTGGTCTGTCCTGCGATACGCTGCCCGCAGCCTGGGTCTGTCGATGGCCCAAGAGGAAAGCATGGCCGCGCAGCAGGAGAATGGGGCGAAGCTATCTGGAATTCTCAGGCCGCCAGGCGCGGGATCCTTCACACGAGAAAAAACCGATGCGATCGCGGCTGCCTGGCAGCAGCAAAACGCCGGCAGCAAAAACCATGGTCGCGTCTACCTAATAAACCAGGGCATCGAGTTTACGCCGCTGTCTATGCCGAACACCGATGCGCAGTTGCTTGAGTCAAGGCAGTTTAGCGTGATCGATATCTGCCGGTTCATGCGGGTTCCCCCGCACAAAGTATTTGACTTGACGCGCGCGACGTTTTCCAACATTACGCATCAGAGCCTGGAATTCCAGACCGACACGATTGGACCGTGGATAGTAAAGCTTGAGCAGCAGGTAAACCGTAAATTGATCAGCCCGGCCGCGGCGGGGAGATTCTTTTCGAAAATTAACGCAAATGCGATTCTCAGAATGGACCCCGACACGCGCGCGAACTGGTACACGCGGCTCCGTGACCTAGGAGTTTTCTCTCCAAATCAAATTGCAGCACTCGAAGACATGGACACCGTAGGTGCAGATGGAGACGTGCGATTGGTCCCTGTGAATATGCAAACCCTGGAGCGGGCCGCGGCACCACCCGCTCCGCCTCCACATGTCGTGCCTACCGCGACCGACGATGAGGATGGCGAACGCGCAGACGAGGCAGCAGACAATGGCTGAAATAACCTGCTACGGATTGATTGCTCCAGGTTTTAGTGATCAGCTGCGGCGCGACATACGGGACGTGCCAGACCATGAGCCGATTGAGCTGCATATCAGCAGTCCTGGCGGTGTGATGTCCGAGGGGGTCACCGCCTACAACATCCTGCGCAGTACGCCGCACGAAGTCCACGCGTACATGGATGGCGATGCGTTCAGCGCGGCCACGCTGTTGATCTGCGCTGCCGACTACGCGGAGATGCCGTCCAATGCGCTGCTGATGATCCACGAGCCGTGGATACAGATGCTATCTCCCGCAACAATCGACGAACTCGACAAGGCGACACGGTACTTGAAGGCCACCCGCGGCCAGGCCATTGAAATCTACCACGATAAAACCAAGCTCTCCAAGCGGAGCCTGGCGGAGATGATGCGGGATGAAACGTACATGACGTCCGAGGAGGCGCTAGGGAAGGGGTTTGTCAACAATGTGACGCATGCCAGTCACCATGTCCACAATCTGCGTCTGGACGATTACCAGGTGCGTGATAAGGAGCGATTGGCCAGGATGCTGGGCCAGCGCAAGATAGTTCGTGACGTGTCCGAGATTCTGAAAAACATAGGAGTTTGACGATATGGGCAACGAAGATCAAGATCGGCTATCGCAACTGCGCGCCAATCTGCAAAATCTGCGCGATGAAGCCAAGCAAATCGCGGAAGGCCGCAAGGCCACCGAGATGAGCGCGGATGACATTGCCCGCCTGGAAGAGATCGAGAGCCAAGTGGACTATACGGTGCAGCAAATCGAGGCCCGCGAACGCATCGGGCGCCTGACGGCCGAGCCAGAACGACAGGCTCAAGGCAGTCAGCGGCGCACCGCGCCACTGCCGGAAGGACGTAGCACCCAGCGCTCGCTCGATCCACGCTGCGGCTTCCTGCATTTTGGCGACTTCGCGCAGGCGATCGCCATGGCGGGGACGCCTCAAGCGCAGATTGATCCGCGATTGGCCCAGATGGCGCCCAGCACGTACAGCGTTGAGGGCGTCGGAGCTGATGGTGGATATGCTGTCCCGCCAGAGTTCTCAACTCAGATCATGCAGTACGTGGGCGAGCAGGGGGCGCTCTACGGGATGGTCGACAAGACACCCGTAAACAACTCGCTAAACTGGCCCGTGGATGAAGAGAGCCCCTGGAGCACCAGCGGGCCGCAAGCGTACTGGGAGGGCGAAGGCGACCTGTACGCGCAATCCAAAGTGAAGCTGCGCACGGCGGGGATGCGACTCAACAAGCTCGTCGCTCTCTGCCCTGTCACCGACGAGCTTCTAGAGGATGCGCCGCAGCTGTCTGTGTACCTCAGCAGCGTGATCAGTCGAAAGCTGCGATGGAAAGTCGATTTCGCGATCCTGCAGGGGACTGGCGCGGGGATGCCGTTGGGTATCCTGCGAGCGCCATGCCTGAAGTCCGTGGCCAAAGAAGAATCGCAGAGTGCCGATACGGTGAACAGCTCCAACATCATCAAGATGTATACGGCGCTGTATGGCCAGTTTCGAGGGAATGCCGTTTGGCTCCTCAATCAGGACGTCGAGCCGCAGCTGTTCAAGATGGTTATTGCGGGCTCGTCGTCAGACGTCCCGATCTGGCTGCCGCCCGGCAACTACAACGCGCTTGCAAACGCGCCCAATGGGACGCTTTTGGGGCGGCCGATGATCCCACACCAAGCCTGCGAGACACTTGGCGACCATGGCGACATTCTCTTGTGCGACCTGTCGCAGTACATCATCGGCTATAAGAGTGCTGGCCCGCAGTTCGCATCGTCGATCCATCTGTATTTCGATTACGGGATGACAGCGGTCCGCGCCACCTGGCGCCTGTGCGGGATGCCGAAATGGTCGACGGTGATTTCCGCTCGTGATGGGTCCGCGACATACTCTCCGTTTGTCAGCCTGGCCGAGCGCGGGTAAGCTGGGAGACGTCGAGCACGGTGCTGGCGTGCTGGACCTGGGCACGTCCTGAAACTGCCCACGTATTTCGACATCAACACGGAGCAATACGAAAATGGAACGGTTTCTGCCGCTATTGAACAAAGCAAAGGTAGTGATGGGCCTGGCGCCGATCACCCCCAACGCATCGATTCCCGATTTGGTCTGCATGAAGGGTTACCAGAAATGCACGGTGATCATTGCTGTAGACAACGGCAACACGGTCACTGGATCGGCGATCACGCTCAAGGAGGCGACCGCTGTGGGCGGCACGGACGCGCGGACGCTGGCGTTTTCCCGAATGTGGGCGAACATGGACACGGACGCAAGTGACACGCTCGTGGAAATTGCAGTAGCGTCCAGTACCTTCACGACGCTGACGACCAACAACAAGAACGCGCTCTATGTCATTGAGATCGATGCCGACGACCTGGACATGGACAACGGGTTTGATTGCGTGGGTGTTGGTACGGCCAATGCTGCCAACATGGTGCTGAGTGTGGTCTACATCCTGCACGCACCGCGGTACGCACCGACCCTGGACAGGTCCGCGATCATAGACTGATGTGAGGTGCAGGCCATGCCCCGATACCCGCAGAACGCCTGGTCGCGCAGTCAGCAAGCCACCATACCGCGCACTGTTACATTGACGCGCGCGAGCGCAAGTGCGCAGCTGCTGGACACATTCCGAGATCACCTGCGTGTATCGGGGAATGCCGAAGATGATTTGCTGTTGCGGTTCCTCGACGTCGCCACTAGGGCGCTCGAGGATGACAGCCGGCGATTGCTGCTGACAGGAACCGTCGTGGAAGCGTTTGACGTCTGGCCGTGGGACTGGGCCAATATGCTGCAGCTGGCACGGGCGCCTGTCGTGTCCGTGACATCGATCAAGTATTACGACATCGACTCCGTGCAGCAGACCTGGAGCGCTGCGGATTACATGGTCGACGTGCTAACAGAACCTGCGCGGGTCGTGCTGGCGGAAGGTGCGACGATTACCAGCCCGTCGCTGGACACGCGACCAAACGCCGTCGAGGTGTCGTATCGCTGCGGCTACGGAGACCTCGTCGCACAGTTGCCCCCGGAGAGTGTCAACGCGGTGCTTGTCAAGGCGGCCTACCTTTACGCGCGCGGGCGCGAGCTGGGGACCATGGCCGACGCAGAAGGCGTCGAGAGGTGTTGGCAGAACGAAATCAGGCGCCTGACCTGGAGTGCGTTGTAATGGCCGATAGGTATATGCAACCGGTCCCGACCGCAATCTGGCGCAAAGACCGGCAGGTGACTATCCAGCGGTTCAACAAGCTGGGGGCAGACGTCCGCGGTCAGCCCATCGGGGAGTGGGTCGGCGTGATGACGCCGACCGTGTGGGCGTCGGTCGAACCGCTCAATGCGCGGACCGCGGAATACGCCAGGGCGCTCTACAGCGAGGCAACGCACCGTGTATTCATCGACTACCGGGCCGACGTCACTAATGCATGTCGGCTGCTGTACGGGTCGCGTGTGCTGCATATCGGTGCAGTGATAAACCGGAACGAAGCCAATGTCACTCTTGAGTTGCTGTGCACGGAAGGAGATGCCTGATGTATAGCAGACACTCCGGTGGCACATCCACAATCACGACACGGATCGTGGGGGCCGACGCCGCAATCAAGGCGCTGCAGCAGTTGGAGTTTGCGGCCCGGCGAAGGGTCGTATTGGCTGCGGTCCGCGCGTCCAATGCGGTGATCGTCCGCGAGGCGCGATCGCGAGCGCCAGTCGGGAAATCCGGTGAGCTAAAACGGCAGATTCGCGGCACGGTAAAAATGGACCAGATCAGCGGGGATGTCCGCGGAGAGAGCAAGTCTAGAGCGACCAAGCGACAGCGTGACAGCGGAGTGCGGTTCGCGTCCAGGTACGCGCACATGGTGATCGGTGGGACCAAGCCACACGAGATCACGAGGAGGGATGGAGGTAGCCTGGCGACGCCACAGGGCTACTACCAGCGGATCCAGCACCCCGGAGCGAAACCACGCCCATTTATGGAACAGGCAGCCGATGCGGCGTTCCAGACGGCGATCAATGCCTTTGGAATTAAGTTCGGCATGGCGTTTCTTAGGGAAGCCGAGAAGGCACGCACATCATTCCAGCATGTCCTGAGCGGGATCTGACAATGGCGGATGTGGCGGCGGATCTGGTCGACGAATTAACGCACAGCGCGGCGGTGGTGGCTGCGGTGGCCGATCGAGTCTACGCCGGTCGCGTGCCGCACGGAACCATGCGACCGCTGATCTGGCTGCAGCGTCGCAGCGTGGAGTACGGCGGGTGCATGTGCGACGAAAACGAACCACTTATGGAACGGTTTGACATTGAGATAGTGGCGGACGATCCCGGAGAGGCGGTCGCGGTGGCCGACCTAGTGCGGGCCTGCCTGCACGACCGGTACGGACTGATTGGCGATCACCACTACAGCAGCATCACTATTGCTGATGCGGCGGAAAACTACGTGCCGCGGAACCTGTCCGCGGATGAATATTTGTTTGTGTCGAGTCTGGATTGCGAGGTAATCAGACCATGACAGTCGCACTGAGAGTAGACGGAGACATGCGAGTGACCGGTGCCCTGCAGGTGGATGGCACCATGCCGACCGTGAAACGCACAAGCATCGAGCAGACGGCCGAAGCGGTGTTTGCCATCCCGTTGACTTCCCTGCGCGTGCACGACGCGCTGGCGACGAACCTTCCGGGGACTGCGGCCGACGACGACCTGGCGCTGGTCGGCGGGGCGTTTGGCAGCGCATCTCCCAAGGTTTCGACGGGTGACGTCAAGGGCGCGGGCTGCACCAGGTGCGCGCGTTTTCAATTCCAGCTGCCCGCGGAATACGACGCGGGGCAGACAGTCGCGATTCGTGCCAGTTGTGGCATGACCACGACGGCCGCGGACGGTGCAGCGACGCTGGATTTTGTAGTGCACAAATCAGACCGAGAAGCTGGTGTGAGTGCCGACATCTGCGCGACAGCCGCGAAGGATATCAACGATACCGCTTGGGCTGACCAGACGTTTCAGATCACGCCCACGGGCCTGACCGCGGGGGACGTGCTGGATATCCTGATGGTGATCGCCATCACAGATACGGCGACTGGAACCGCGGTGATCGGGGACGTCGGGGCGCTCGAAATGTTGGTCGATATCCGCGCCTGACCTGGCCAAACCTGAAAAGAAGGAATGAATCATGGCAAAGAAACGTGCGGTCGGGCGAGGCGCGAAAGTGTCCGTTGATCCGGCCGGAGGGACAGCCTGGCAGGACGTGGGGGCGACCGTGCAGATCACGCCACCTCCGCAGGAGCGATCGAGCATTGACGTCACTGCGATGGAGGATAACAGCGCACAGGCGGTACCAGGCATCGAGCAGATATCTGAATTTGTTTTTGAGGGCTTCCACGACCCCGATGACGCTGTGGACGACGCGATCGACGCGCTGTATTCCAGCGGCAACGAAGCGAACTGGAAAATCACGCTGCGGTACAGCGCTACCAGTACCTGGACCAAGGTGTTCAAAGGCCGCGTCTTGGCGATCGTGCCGACAGGTTTTGACGCCAACGGCCGAGTAACACGCCAGGTGCGTGTCGTGCGCACCGGAGACATAGAGGATACCGTCGCATGAGTCTCGCAGACATGGACCGGCCGACCGTGACCTGGCACTATGACCGGTGGGACGCGGATATCGTGTTTCGGCCTATCAGCGCACGGCAGTTGGCGACACTCTCCGGCGAATTCGGAAACCTGCACGGAGAGAGTGTCGACACCCCAGAAGCGCTGCGGTTCTACGCCGCGGTGCTGGCCGCGTCTGTCGTGAGCCACGAGGCGACAGCCGACGAGTGGTTGGACATATCTGTGGATACACTGAAAACGGTCGGGCGACGTGCGCTGGAGATTAACGGCCTATTGGTTGAGGAGACGGAAAAAAACTGACCAGCCCCCTGTACCGGTTCTGCTTCCTGCTGTGCCGGTGCATGGGGGTCCTGCATCCTGATCACTTGTTGGAGCGGCTGACTGCGGCCCAGCTGTGGGAATGGTGGGTACTGTGGCATGACGAACCGTGGGGCGACTTACGCGACGACCTGAGATCCGGTGCCCATGCGATGCTGCAGGTTGGGCGGGACGTGCGCGTGACCTGGCCGTACATTGACGGACCGATGACGGCCGACGAGATCCAGGGCGTGATAGACGACGTGAATGAGGCCGAGCATGGCAACCGCTGCGAAAATATCCATTGCGATTGAAGCCCAGACGGCGACCCTACAGAAAGGGTTTGCGGAGGCGAAGGCCGCGATCACTGATCTGAGCGCCGGCATGTCCGGCAGTGTCGCTGCCGGCATGGCGAAATTCCATGCCGGCATGCTGGCTGTGCAGGGCGTGCTCTCGTCGGTGCAGGGCGCCATCGCGGCAGTGCGTGGCGAGATGGCCGTGCTCGATCAGCAGGCCAAGATCGCAGCGCGTATCGGCGCCGACGCGGACCAGCTCACGGCGCTTGGGTTCGCCGCCGACCTGGCAGGATCCAGCACCGAGAATTTCAATCGCTCGATCGAGAAAATGCAGAACACGCTCGGCGACGCGCGCGAGGGGAACGCGACGGCGATCAAGGCCTTCAACGACTTGGGCCTGCGAATATCGGACCTCGATGGCATGCAGGCCGATCAGGTGTTTGCCGCGATCGCTGAACAAATCCAACTGTTGGGCGACGACACACAGGCGACCAGGATCGCGATGGATATCTTCGGCCGCAGCGGTGGCGAGCTGCTGCCGCTGCTTAAGGATGGCGCGGAAGGGCTGAATGAAATGGGGGAGCAGGCGCAGCGAATGGGTCTGCTGTTTGGCAATTCGCGCGGCGCCGTAGAAGCTGCCAACGACGCGATCGACTCCATGAAACGTGCCTGGGGCGCATTCGTCCAGCAGGTGGCTGTGCTGGTAGCACCGGCGCTCAAGTCTATCGCGGATCTGCTGACGTCGATCGTCGGTGCGTTCAACCGGATGATGGGCAGAGCTACGGGGGCGACGGGTGTATTCAGGGGCTATGAATCTGCGGCGAAGAAAGCGGCGATTGAAGTGGACAAGAGCGTGAAGGCGACGGAGAAATCTGCCGCCCGTGCCGCGGAGAAAATCAAAAAATCCTGGGAAGGAATCCCGAAACCGCAGGAGATCGCTACACCATCGATCGGCGCTGTGACGCGGGCGAGCGCTGCGGGGTTCTCCGCGGTGCAGGAAGCACGACGCAAGGCGGCAGACGATCGACGTTATCAAGCGAAGGTGCTGGACTACTTTGCCCGGGTAGAAGCGGCGGTGAAGCGTGACCGAATCCAGGTTCAGACGGTGAACATCTGATGGCAGTAATCAAGTGTGACGAAGCGCAGCAACACGCGACACTGACGGCAGGGATCGGGGACAATGACGAGTGGGAATGCCCGTATATTGTGACCGTCGACAGTGCGCGCGACGATGGCAGGACGATCGTCAACTATTTCGACTCCATCGGCCGTGGCCTGGGATCGCGATTATACTACGCGGACCGAGAGGAAACGCTGGTCGTCTGCCGATCGATTACACCGGTACGTCGTGCCGGATCACGCTTCGTGTGGGACGTTGTGCTGCACTACGGGCCGATAAACGTCCGCGACCCGCAAACCAGGGAGGACGAGGACGGGAACCCTGCGACCGACCCGCTCGATTATAGGTGGGACGTGTCGACTGGGGTGCAGTATTTTCAGACGCCAGTATGGAAGGCATGGAATGTCGACCCGTTCCCTCCAGACGACGGAGACTTTACAGGGTACAACCGGGCAGCCGATACGCTGGGGCCAGTGCACAACTCCGCGGGTGTTGTGTTGGATCCGCCGCTCATGCGGAACCAGGCCGAGCACATTGTGCGCATCACTGCCAACGTATCGATGTACGATCAGGCGTGGGCGGACGTAGCGAATCATATTAACAAATTTGCTTTGACCTGGTCTGATCGACTCAAGACCAAGTATCGCATGGTGCCAACGACAATCCAGAAATACTGCCTGTTATGCGCATCCGCAGGAGCAGTGTACCGCCGCGAAAACTCCCGCGATTTCTGGGCCTGGACGTGGGAATTCGCGATTCGCACCAGGGCAAGCGACACCAATCCGCAGGATGGTTTTCTGGAAACCGTGCTAGACCGCGGGATCACTCGTCTGGCCAACGCTGGCTCTCCGGACGGTGCTGGCGATACGATTACAGGGGCAGACGTCGAGGCGGGTATGGCAGAGGCCGCTGCGATTCGCGACTGGCAGGGCGAGCGCGTACCGGAAATGGTGCTGCTCAATGGGCACGGGCAACCGCTCCATGGGTCGGACACCTGGATGGCGCCCCCGGTGTATTTCCGTTGGCGAGTGCACCCATACGAGCCGATGAATTTCCTTAGCCTGCCAGTCCCTGTCTTCAAGGCGCCGTGATGGCCGAGATCCGCATCCTGTCCGAGGATTCCATACAGGCGCTGCGGCGCGACCATGAACGCCTGCGCTACGAGCTGATGGCGACGCGCGCGCGATTGCGGGCCTACATGGCCGCTGCTGGTGATCGTGGCATGAAGCCGGCATGCACATTCGCGCTCTCGACCGCGCTATCCGCGTCGGATGCTGCTGGCAGCGCGGTGATCATCGACCAGTATGGTGCTGGACGCGATCACATGGACACCTCTATCACCGTACTCAATCCCCTCGCCGGCACTGCTCGCATGTTTTACGGCGTGGCCGGAACTGTCGGCGAGGCACTATGGGATCCAGCGCGAAATGGGTGGCTCATAATACAACTGCACCGCGCATGTCCGGAGCAATGATGTGATACATGTGGACTACTACTATCTGGTCGGCCTCTACGTCATCGTGCTGATGGCGGCGCACTCGTGGTTCCCGTGGTGCTGCTGCGATGATGGCGGCACCGCGCTCTGCGACTCATGCTCTGTAGACGCGGATGCAGCTACGATCACCATATCCGGACTCGTGAATGGTGGGTGCCCGCGATGCGATCGCGTGAACGGCACGTATGTGGTACGGAGGAGCGCATACGTGCCGTGCGAGTGGAGTGAGACGTATGCCACGCCATGCGGCATGTTGTCGATCCGTTGTGTTGCCGAGCCCAATGTGATCGGCTCACCACACCATGGATGGGCGCTGACTCTCGATATGCAGGCAGTCGGGATACATGATCACGTGATATTCGCGGCTGATTCCGGTGCGGACGCTCCGTACGACTGTACTGCCGAGTACGCGGCGGACTACCAATACGCGGCTGCTCAGAGTGGGTGCATGGGATGGAGCGCGGCAGGGGCGGTGGTGATCAATTGATCTGGAGGTGCATGGCGTGCGGGATCACTGCGAGGGTCCCGCGAGACACGCCGCGCATCATCTGCCGCTGCGGATTCGTCCAGGAGGGCGGATCGCGTCCAGGTCTGGGGGATTACTGCGCCGCCGTGCTGCATCGGCTCCACATTACCCCTGAGCGCTACGTGTCGGCCAAGCGCTGGCTCGGGCTGACTCCTGATTGCGGCTGCGCTGGCAGGCAACGGAGGCTCAACTCGGTCGGCAGGACGATCGCGGCCTGGCTGACCGGTGCTGGCGGCGGCGCATCGAGCAAGCGCTGACGCGCCGCATCGACCTTGAAGTGCCAGTACCCGACGACCAGCGCCATGAGGATGATGATGGCGAGCATGCCTGCGTGGATCCAGACCATCACCATCAGCAGGTCGCGGATCTGGCGTGCAATGCGATCGTGCATGGGGCGTCCTCCAGACCCCCAACTCTGTCGCGCGGCGCTTGAAAATCGACACATGCGCGGCGCTTCAAAATCGACAGTTCCTCGATTCTGGGTCTGTGTGAGTTACGATTATACCAAGGATTCCGATTTGTCGAGCATACATCCGGTCTGTT
>JAAYDI010000019.1 GCA_012729315.1 Planctomycetaceae bacterium | reverse complement strand
TGGTACATGGGCGGGCGAACGCCGTCCACGTAGGCCCAGCCGCCGGAATACGGCCGGGCCGGATCCTCGTTGGGATAGCGGGCCCAGGTCAGACGCTTGCCGTTGAGATAGACTTGCCGGAAAGGAATCCGCCAGTTGGTTGTTCACCGGCGTGGCCGACAGGAGCAGCACCTTGGTCCGCACGCCGGAGGCGATGATGTCTTCCATGAAACGCTGATATCGGCTGCGGCGCGGCTCCGTGTCGCCCGGCCGCTGCGTGGCCAGCTTGTTGTTCCGGAAATTGTGTGATTCGTCGATGACCACCAGATCGTAAGCGCCCCAGTTCAATGCGGCCAAGTCGATGCCGTTCGACTCGCCGGAGTTTCGCGACAGGTCCGTGTGGTGTAGCACATCGAAACGAAATTTGTCGTCCGTGAAGGGATTCAGGCTGCTGGGCAAGCGATAGATGGTCCAGTTTCGGCTGAGCTTTTTCGGGCATAGGACCAGCACCCGTTCGTTGCGCAGCTCGAAGTACTTGATGACCGCCAGGCCGGTGAAGGTTTTCCCGAGACCAACACTGTCGGCCAGAATACAGCCGTTGTAGTTGCGAATCTTGTTGATGGCGGCCTTGGCCCCGTCCTTCTGGAACGAAAAAAGGGCCTTCCAAATCAAGGTGTCCGGCAAGGCGACACGGCGGATGTCTTCGTCGATGTCGCGGGTTCCGTCAAGGTAATCGCGAAACAGATGGAACAGGGTCAGGTAGTACACGAACTGGGGCGACTGGTTGGCGTACAGTTTGCACAAATAGTCCAGAACCTCGCGTTTGACGTCCTTGGCGAGTGCGTCGTCGTTCCAGAGTTCGCTGAACCATTGCCGGAGTTCCTGGCGGTCCCGGCTGCTGTCGACGATCAAGTTCAATTCGATGTTGTTGCCGTCAGCGCCCAAGCCCAGCCCGCGCACGGTGAAGTTGGAACTGCCCAGGATGGCTTCTTCCACCCCGCCGTTGTCCACGTGATACATTTTCCCGTGGAGCAGGTTCGACTGTTTGACCGTCTTGATGTCCACCTTGTGTTCGATCCAGTCCGCACATTCTTTGGCGACGCGTTTCTGCTGCAGCCGGTTGGCAAGACGCAGGCCGTCCACGTCGATCAGGAACGACTTCTTTTCGGTCTTGTCCGGGTCAAGCCGATTGCTGAAGGACGGCTCGCCGAACAAGAAGTCCATGTGCTCGATGCGGTCCAGAGCCTGTTTGAGGGCCTCGTAGGCGTAGATCGTGAAATACGCGGACACGACGGAGAGCTTTGAGCCGTCGCGGATCTTCGCCGTCAGGAAGTCGGCGACCGTTCCCCGGCTGTGGTTGTCGCGGAGGCCGGACGTATTGGCTGGTGATGGCATGAAATTACCCAGATTTCACGGTCTGCCGATGAAAGGACTTCAAATCCCGTCGACAGGCGGTTAATAGCCCAGACTCGAATGGCACTGCCGCTTGTCAGCGTAGAAGTTACGGCGCGAGCGGGCAAGGGTGGTCCCGTCAACCATCTTCACGTGGTGTTGGTGCCACAGCCAACCCCGCGGAACCTGCGCTTCGCAGCCGCGGGCCACGTCCACCGCCAGAAGGAGACTGGAATCAAACCAAATCGACGTGGCA
>JAAYDI010000210.1 GCA_012729315.1 Planctomycetaceae bacterium | reverse complement strand
GGGGGGGCCAAGCATCAGTTCAACTGTTTCAGCAGAGTCACCTTTGCTCAGAGACGTAAGTACATCTTCAGGGACAGGAAGCGAGTTCATTGCATGGTGAAGTGCGAGAGCACCTAATGTCACTGCTAGGATGACAACCAGGCCAAATCCGATCAACAATGCTTGAATACGCATGACCTTAGTCGACCCGCGAAATTGGTGCAGGCGGTGGATTTACAGGAGGAGGAGGGCATTCCACGTGTTCCCCATCTTCGTTGGTGCACGTCAGGTTTCCCAATCTCCATTCCCCCATGCAATGACACGTGCAACAGTTGTTGCTGCGGCCAGCATACCCAACCTCGTTATTGGCAAGATCCTGCTGATTAGACGGCTTCTCAGGGGGATCCTCCCTTTGCGTCCAGTACACTCTTGCGCAATGCATGCCACACACCTTCGCTGCGCGGCATGTTACTAAGCAATGTCGGAAAGCGTTTCCCCCATTTGAATCATCATCCCCACTGATCCCATACTGCACTTTCTGACATCTTGATATCACGTTGAGCTGATGTCGGCATGCTGATTGGTCTACGCAGCCAGGGGGCTTTCCGGTGAGAATGGTTTTGCGAAGAACTGTTCTCTCCAGGAAGGAGTTCCCCCATGGCTGCATGGACGCTGCCGCAAAGGATAGCAGAGTGGTGCGAAGTTCTCAGCGCGGGTTTGGATCGCAGGAGCCGCAAGTATTTTGTGTCGATCGTGCTGGGCATGCTGCTGGCGAGTGGTCGGCGGACGGTGTCGAGCTGGTTGCGGGCGGCGGGAGTTCTGGACGACTGGCAGGATCACTACTACTTTCTGCAGACACTCGGTCGCCGTGCCGGCCGGGTTGCCACGGAGCTGTTGTTCCTCGTCGTGCGGTGGATTCCCGTCAGCCATGTCGGCCCGTATGTGAAGCTGGCGCTGGACGATTCGCCGACGAAACGATACGGCCCGAAAGTGCAACTGGCCGGCATTCATCACAACCCCACGCCCGGACCCGCGGGTGCGGAGTTTCTGTACGGCCACGTGTGGGTCACGATCAGCTGGCTGGTGAGGCATCCGTCGTGGGGCTGCATCGGTCTGCCGCTGCGGGCGCTGATGTATGTGCGTCGAAAGGATCTCGATCCGCTGACGAACATCGGTCGCGCCCCGTGGTCGTTTCGCACGAAGCTCGAACTGGCGGCCGAACTGGTCGAATGGTGCGTGAAGCTGTTTCAGAACGCCTTTCACCGGCCCGTGCTGGTGGTCGCCGACGGCGCCTATGCCAAGCGTCCGTTTCTGCGGCGTGTGCTGGCCAGCGGCGCACACGTGGTTTCCCGGTTGCGGAAAGATGCCGCGCTGTTCGATCTCCCGCCGGCGAAGCGTGGTGGCCGGGGCCGTCCGCGAACCTACGGAACGCGGAAGCTCTCGCTGTCGGGCCGGGGCGCTCATCGGCAGGGCTGGACGCAGGCCCGGATGGTGCTGTACGGAGTCGAACAGACCGTCACCTTCAAGACGTTCCTGGCGACGTATCGCCCCGCCGGCGGCGTCATCCGCGTCGTGATCGTGAAGCGTTCGGCCCAACTGTTCGCCGACTGCCCGGCGGACTGGGTCGCCTTCTTCTGCACCGACAGCGGTGTCCCGGCCGAGACGATCATCGAGAGCGTGGCCGACCGGTCGGCCATCGAACAGAACTTTCACGACGTCAAGGAGGTGCATGGTGCCGGCCAACAACAGGTCCGCAACGTGTGGTGCAACGTGGCGTGCTGGAACCTGTGCCTGTGGCTGCATACGCTGGTGGAGTTGTGGTCCTGGCGCCGTTCGGGAACCACGCTCCGGCAACGATCAGACCGACCGTGGGACGAACCGTCCCGCCGGCCGAGCCACGCAGACCGCTTCAAAACCCTGAGAAAACAGGTGCTGCAGGAATCATTTTCGGCGCTTCCCCGCCCGCACCGCGCGAAACGAAAAATCCAGACGCTCTTCAAAGCGCTCGCCACACTCGTCATATGAACTAACGAGATGTCGGAAAGTGCAGGCAGGTTAGAGGGTGCAGATTGAGGATGGAGGATTGAGGACGGTGGATCGAGTATTGAACCGGGTCTACTGTGGTTCCTCGACTGCTTCGACGGGGGCGGCCGGAGCGCGGAGCGACTCGAGCCGGG
>JAAYDI010000209.1 GCA_012729315.1 Planctomycetaceae bacterium | reverse complement strand
TTCTTCCAGGCCATCGGCCTGGGTTCACCGTAGCCTGGGGCAACGCCCCAGGTACGCAACGGCGCGTCATCGCTTTGGCCGCAGGCCATTTTCACCTTCATTCCGGGGGATGTGCGTCCCGGTGTGAATATGGCCTACGGCCAAAGGGCCCATTGGCGCGAACGGAACCTAGGGCGTTGCCCTAGGCTACGTTGAGCCGAGGCCTGCGGCCACGGCCAGAACGGAGCCTCTGGGATCCGGGATCTGGGATGTGACTCTGGGATGTGACCCTCCAATCGGACGCCGCGCGAGGCGCCCCCCCCTTTTTTAGGGGGCGTGCCGGCCGTCGGCATACGATGCGTTCGCATTCTTCTTCCAGGCCATTCTTCTTCCAGGCCATCCTTCTTCCAGGCCATCGGCCTGGGTTCACCGTACCTGGGGCAACACCGCAGGAACGCAACGGCGCGTCATCGCGTTGGCCGCAGGCCATTTTCACCTTCATTCCGGGGGATGCGCGTCCCGGTGTGGAAACACCAGCGCCCAATGACGGAATAATTCGCCGACGGTAGTTGATTTTGCCGGCCACCGCGATAGAAATGGGGTACATGCGCGGACCCGCTGGCCGACCGTTCCAGCATCCTGGTCCGCCTCGCATGCCGACGGATTGCGGGACGCAGGAAGCCCTGGCAGGCAAAGCCGGGAACCACCACAACAGGGAAATAGGAAATTTAGCGAATTTTCCGAATTTATTGCTTGACGCTGCTTGCGGAGCTGGTTAATTTGGTGCTTGGCTTGGATAGAGTGATGGTCGTAGACACGAGGGTTTGTCGGTCAATTTTCCAGGCTGCTTGTCAGGATCCGGGTGCGACAGGCGAATTGAGGTAGTTGCGTACGAGATTTACGGGTTGTATCGTGTACATTCGTTGATGTGTCGGGAACGCATTTATCGACCTACTTAGAGGAGCTTACTCGTGAGAAAGATGCTTAGTCAGGTTGTGCCGTTTCTACTTCTGGCGGCTATGCCGCTCACCTCATTTGCTGCCGTGACAGATCTGTTCAAGCTTGACGGCACAAAGAACGAGGTGAAGTTCATCAATCGTGAAGTTTTCATGCGTCAAG
The DNA here is from genome assembly GCA_012729315.1 of Planctomycetaceae bacterium. Lineage (GTDB taxonomy): Bacteria > Planctomycetota > Planctomycetia > Pirellulales > Pirellulaceae > JAAYDI01. The sequence goes on along the minus strand of JAAYDI010000209.1, from coordinate 9,299 downwards.
TTGACAATGAATGGCAGGTCATTGATCCGAGGCAAACTCTGGATCAGGGTGACGTGCTCGTGACCCTGTTTACCGCCACTACGCTATCGACCGGCGCTGAGCTGACGAACTCCGGCTGGCTGCCAGGTGATTCCAACGGTTATTTGCTGGGCTACGCGGCTCAGACAGTGCAGGACGTTTCGTTGCTGCAGGTTGCTGGCAAGGGCTTCTCCTTCATCGCGATCGATCTGGGTAATGTGGATGTCGATCCGTTCGGCGTGCTCAATTCAGGCGAGCAGGTTGCGGTGTTTAATTCGTCGACTGAGTGGGTGGTCAACGGTGCGGATCTGAGTGTGGCGGATAGTGTGCAGCAGTCGCTTGCCAATGCGGTACTGTGGGAGAAGTTCATGGACGGCGAGGGAGGGTCCGCGAACTTCGCTCAGACAAGTGGCGTTGTTACGGACAACGGTTCGGTGTTCGTTTCCGCTCAGTATGGTTTGACCACTGCCGGTGAGTCCGGGTTGACGTTCGTGCCGACCGACTGGCTCAACACGGGCGCTAAGACCGACGTGGCCGGGCGTGCAAACGCGGACCTGAACGACGACTTCGGGTCGATCAGCCCCTGGATGTTTGACAGCCAGGACCCGCTGGTGTTCGCTGCGGTTCCGGAACCGGCTACGCTGGCAATGTGGGGTGGCTTCCTGGCGATTGGTGCGGTGGTTGCCCTCCGCCGTCGGCAGAAGTAGCCTTGGGCAGACTTGGATAATCTAGGACGATAAATGCAGAAGCGGCGACCGCAAGGTTGCCGCTTTTTTATTGCGTCGCTCGCGTGGATGGGATCGCGATCACGTATCCGCCCGGTCGACGGGCGGTGCGGGATCCGGGTAGCCAATCAGGTACGTCACGGGCATGCAGTGTCGCCAGTAGCGGCCGGCCTCCCAGTGATAGGCTCCACCAATTCGTTCGGTCATCCCGCGCAGTTCCTCTGGACGATAGCAACGCAGCACCGATACGACGCTGTCCCACAGCACCAGCAGGGGTGCCACGGGCAGCAGGTAGGTCAGCACCAGTCGCCACCAGGTCACCGGGCGCACCAGAGGCGTCAGCACCAGAACGCTCAGCGGTGCGAAAAGTACCTGCAGCAATGCCAGCCAGGTGCGTTCGAGCATCTCGAAGATGGCGATCGGTTGCCGCTTGGCGACGGCATCCTGCAGGATGGCCTGGGCGTCTGCGGGGCGAAAATGATGGAAGCCGTTGAAGAGCGTGCGCACCCCCTGCAACTGCTCCGGCACGCGCCGCGCATCGACCGACTCGCCCCAGTACTCCAGCCCGCGCACCGACGCGGCTCGTGCCGTCGCCTCGCGGCTGGGGAACTTGTCGGTCAGCACAACAGTCACCGGCTCTCCGACTTCCTGCTCCAGGTGCCGGACGAGGTTGAACCACGGACCGCCTTCGCCGGAACAAAGGTCGACCAGTCGCGACGTGCCGGTGGACCGCATGGCGTCCGCCAGCAGGTGCGAGTGCGACAGGTAGGGACGGCAGGTGGCCACAATCGCCTCAAGGTACCCCGTGACTAGCTGGCGCAGCACCTTGGGACACGCGGCCAACTCCGTGAACTCGAACAAGTGGTGACGGCGCATCGGGAGCGGAAACCTCAAGAACAGGCGGCAGGAAGTCGTGTGCTGTCTCCTTCTAGATCCGAATGGTGAAGTCGGCCAGCGGTTCGCGGCGGAACGGCTCGAGCGCGTTGGTGGATTGGATGCCCAGTCGATAGGGGTAATAGCCGGCCGTGGCGAGTGCCTCGAAGGCGGTCTTGTAGCAGGCAGCCGCGCGCTCGGGCTCACCCGGCTGGTTGTGATCGAAGCAGATACTCAGCACCGCCACTCCCGCGCGCTCGGTGATCGCGGTAATCGTCGCGAGCAGCGAGAATCCGTGGTCGCGCCAGATGGGCTCAACGATGTCCAGCACGCGGCGTGCATGCGTGGAGGTGAGGGGCAGCACGGGGGAGAGCCAGATGCTGCCCGAAAACAGCGGGTCGCTGAAGTCCACGACGGTCTCTGGGCGAGTGCGCCAGAAGACGCCGCTCATATGCTCGGCCGTGGGATTGCCCACCAGCAGCTTGTAGACGGACTCGGCGCTGTCAACCATTTCGCCCAGGCTCCGGCCGAACGCCGTCCTGCCGAGCGCGCGCACCACCCGGTGCGCCCACCGGATCTTCGTAGCGCCGAAAAAGTGGACGTGAGCCAGGCGGCCGATTCGCTGCCGGACGGCCCGGCGCGACGCGGCCACCTGCTGGCGTGTGCCGTAGAGCCCCCCCATGACGTTCCACGCACCGATTCCGGCAGCGCGGCGCAGGGCTGCCCGGACGTCGTCGGGCAGCGGCGTCTGGCCGCCGGTCAGCCCCCACGGATAGCGTCGGCGCGCGGAGATCACGCGCAGGTCGTTCGCCATGTGTACCGTGCTCTGGACCGTGCCGCTCAGACGCAGCTGCCGAATCGCCTCGACCACGGCTGTGATGTCCTCGTCGCGCGGTACCTTGAAAGCGAACCCCAAGACGGTCTGCGGTGCCGGGACCAGCCAGACCCCCATCTGCGTGACAATCCCCAGATTCGACTGGGTGAACAACCCATCGACATACGGACCCAAGCCCCAGGGGAACACGCGGTCAGCCTGCGCGTCACGCAGTGCGGCGTAGCCCGTGTTGATGATCCGCCCGTCGCGCAGCACCACCTCCATGCCCGCAATGTGCGCGAAGTGGTTTCCGTACGGGGTGTGTCCGAAACCGCGTGCCAGCGTGTTGCCCATGATGCTCGCGTCGGGCCCCGCACCGGTCACGTCCAGGATCAACGGGATCTGCTGCTCCCTCAAGTACTGGTACATCTGACCCTGCGTGACCCCCGGCTCGATCACCGCATAGGCCAGGTCCGTGTTCACCTCGCAGATGCGGTTCATCCGGCTCAGGTCCACGATCACCTGCCCGTCCGTCGGAGCACACGCATCGCCATAGCCCCAGTTCTTCCCGCGACTGATCGGATACAGTGGAATGCGCAGCCGGGCGGCCACCTGCACCACCTGCTGCACCTGGCGCGCTGAGTCCGGGCGGACCACGGCAGCCGGAGTGGTCCCGCGCGGCAGGGTGGTGCGCGCGTAGTCAGCAATGGTCTGCGGGTCCCAGCACACCTGCTGCGCGCCAAGCACCTGCGACCAGGCGGCCAACGCCTGCTGCAAGTCAGCCGACGAATACGGAGTCTGTACACCAGCAGTCAGCCTGTCGTCACTCGCCATTATTCACCCACCCCACGTCATTCATAATTCATAATTCATAATTCATCGGTCATTCGTAATTCTTCATTTCCTCAACCGCCACATCGACGCGCAGGCCCAGCACCAATCCCTCGGCCTCATCCAGATCGATCCAGATCTGACGGGTCTTGGTATCAAACTGCTCGTCCGGCCTGTCTGTCCAGTGCTGTTTCCGGTCCATCCGCGGACTCAGTTCGCTCACAACGCCGTGGAATCGCCGCTGGGGGATGCCGTCGGCGGTGATCGACACGGCCATGCCTTTCTGTACGCGCGGCGCGTCGAATTCTTCGACAAACGCGCGGACGCGGAAGCGTTTGGTGTCGGCCACAACGATCGCCGGATCGGGCGAATCGGGCCCGACGAGTTCTCCCACGCGGGTATTGACGGCCAGAATCGTGCCGTCCACCGGTGACGTCAGTTCGGTCCGGGACAGCTGCAGTTGAGCGACTTCCAGCTTGGCCCGTGCGGCGGCGATAGCCGCCTCGTCCATCAGCACCTCATCAGGTCGCGCCGGCGCCTGGAGCAGTTCGTAGCGGGCCCGTGCCGCCTCCACCGCTGCCTCCAACGCGCTGACCGCCATCCGCTGGTTGTCCGCCTCCTGCTCGGTCACCGCTTTCTGTGACTGCAACTGCCGGACACGATTCCATTGCAGGCGGGCGCCTTCGAGTTGAGCCGCCTTGGCTTTCCACAACTCCTCGGCCTCCCGGCGTTCCTCCGCACGGGCGCCATTGACCAGCCGCTGCAGTTTGGCTTCCGCCATCTGCAGTTCGGCCTGGGCCAACGCCACCTGGTGGCGATACTCCCGATCGTCGATGCGCAACAGCACCTCCCCGGCCGACACCTGCGCCGATTCGGCAAACGCCAGCTCGGCCACGCGCCCGTTGAGTTGCGGTCGCAGATTGATCTCCTCCGTGGCGCCTTCGACCCGCCCCAAAGCATAGATCGGCTGCGGTTCGTCCGGCGCGTCGTGCCGCACCGGCGACGTGCGCGACTGGTAGTCAATCGAGACACCGAAAAAGAGGATCGTGGCAACCGTCAGGATGGTGAGGATGTATTTGATCATGGGGCAGTATTCAGTTTGAAGTCTTCAGCATTCAGCATTCTGCATTCTGCATTCTGCATTCTGCATTCTGCATTCTGCATTCTGCATTCTGCATTCTGCATTCTGTGTTCTGTGTTCTGTGTTCTGTGTTCTGTCAGGTGACCGTCCTCGAGGTTGTAGATGCGGTCGGCGTATTTGAAGATGCGGGGGTCGTGCGTGACGACGATGGCGGTCTTCTGGTACTGGGTGGTCAGGTTGCGCAGCACCTGCATCACCTCGTCCCCGGTGACGGCGTCCAAGGATGCGGTAGGCTCGTCGGCCAGGATGATGAGCGGGTTGTTGGCCAGCGCCCGCGCAAAGGCGACACGCTGGCACTGCCCGGCACTCAGGCTGTTAGGCCGTGCATGCCTGCATTGAGCTAACCCGACGGCGTCCAGCAGCTCGCTGGCCCGCTGCCGGGCCTCTGGCAGCGGCCGGCCCTGCAGCCGCAGCGGCACCAGGACGTTCTCCAGCACCGACAGCCCGCGAATCAACTGGAACCGCTGGAAGACGAACCCCAGCACGTCGCGCCGGATCAGCGTTCGGACGCGGCCGTCCATGTGCGCAACGTCCCGGCCCAGGATGCGCAACCGGCCGCGGTCGGGTGTCAAGATGCAGCCGAGGATGGACAGCAGCGTCGACTTGCCACTCCCCGATGGACCCACCAGAAATACACACTCCCCACGCTGCACCGTGAGATTCACGCCGCCCAGCACGTTCGTTACCGTCCCCCCTCGCGCATAGGCTTTATGCACGTCGTGGACTTCGAGTACGGTGGTGGGGACAGTCATCCTTGGAGCACCATTATGGGGTCGACTTTGCGGACACGAATGTAGGGGAGCAGGGCGGAGACCAGGCAGATCAGGAGCACGAGTGCACAGCTGCCCAGCGAGAGCCACCAGGGGACGACAATCGGCGCCTTGGGGGTGTTGAAGCGCTGCTGCAGCAGCGCCACGAACGCCAGTCCCAGGGCGGACCCTACGGTCGCCATGGACAGCGCTTGCGTCACGAGCAGACTGAAGACCTGCCCTTCGGTGGCGCCCATGGCCTTGAGGGTGCCATATTCGGGCAGACGATCCAGCACCAGTGCATAGAGAGTCTGTGCGACGATCACCAGGCCCACGAACAGACCCAACAGCGTGGCCGCGCCGAAGCTGATCCCCAACCCGGTGCGCGTCATCCAGAAGTTGACCGAGATCCGACTGTAGGTGCTCTTGGGAAAGGCCTCGACCTCCGGCAGCCGCTGCTTGATCCCCGCACACACGGCCTGCGGGTCGGCACCCGGTTCGAGCTGCACCAGAATGTACGAACACCGGTCGGCCGGGCTGTTGAGGAACTTCAGGGCGCGCTCGTACGTCGTGAACACATAAGGAGTGACCAGGAAATTCATGACGCCTTCCGTCTGCGCTACGACCCGGGCGCGCCGGCGGCCCACTTCCCGCAACTCACCCACCTGTGGGTAGTCGAGTTTGTCCCCTTCGCACACATCGACGATGATGCCGTCGTTCTCCAAAATCGAATGCGGGTGCCCCTCGACCACATTCCACGCTTCGCCCAGTCGGCTGACCCGTTCCACCCCCACGATCAATACGGTTTCGAATCCACCGCGCGGGAGCGTCATGTCGGTGAAGCCCAGCAAATACGGCTCCGCGTTCTTCACACCGGGCACCGCGCGCACACGGTGCACCCACCGGCGGGGAATGTCGCGGGGAAAGTCCACGTTGTGGATCCGGCGATGACCCACCCAGACGTCCGCTTCGCCACAGTCGACCAGCATGCCCGCCTTATGGATCAGACCCAGGAATAACCCACCCTGGACGTTGACCAGCATGATCGAGAACACCACGCCCACCAGCGCGGTGAACAGCTTGCCTCGATCGGCTATCAACGTTCGGATCGCCACGGACCACATGAGTCGTCTGCCCCTGTAGAAAAAACGCCACGTCGCTCTAACACCTCACCAAACCTCGCGCGAAACCCGCTTCGCTGTGCCTGGCTGTGTCTGCCTGTGCCTGTATCTGCCTGTATCTGCCTGTATCTGCCTGTACCTGTATCTGGCTGTACTGGATGTACTGGATGTACTGGATGTACTGTCTCCAGCTGTCTCTGACTGTCTCAAAAAGTCTACGTTGAGAATCGGCCTCAGGCTCCCACCCCCCCTCCACTGCCTCTCCTCTCTCCTCTCTACTTCCCTCCTCTCTACTTCTCACGCTGCTCGGCGCAACCGCTCATGGGGCTGGCTGGTTGTGCGATTGGTGAGGTACCAGTGGTCGAGATGCGAGATTGGACCGCGCTGGAACAGGTGCGTTTCGATTGCCGGCTGCGTGTACCACTGGTACACGTCCTTCGGGACGACGTCGTCCACGGAGTTCAAGTCGATCCGGCAGGCGATTGCCGGAGCCCCTTGGACGAGGTTGTACGGGCGGCAGGGCCCGAAGCGATAGACGCGAAACCACCGTTCGTAGAACCGTGCATGGCGCGGATGCACGGCCAGCAGCAGATCGTCATAGTGGCACCACTGCGCGTACTGGTACATGAACCGGGTCAGCGCGAAGAAGGCGCCGTTCTTGGGCTCTTCAGGGCGTGGCTCGATCGCCAGGCATGTCACCTCGGCCAGCGATCGGTGTTGGCGCCGCAGCCGCGCGACTTCCGCCGGGTAGGTGGATTCGATGTGGAGCCCACAGAAGCTGTCCCCCACCACCGTCACGGTGCCCACAGTACGTCCGTAGTACGTCGTCGCGATAGTGCGACTCGACCCGAGACCGAACGTGGGATGGTAAACCAGCCCTGCCGGATCGGGCGGCACGAACCCACGCTTCACGTACCGGCGATAGACCAGCGCGTACGCCCGTACCAGATCCGACCTGCACCAGGCAATCCCCGTCTCATACGGGGCCAGTACCGACTCGAGCTTCTCCTGGAGAGCTCCAGACATGACGCCTCCTTGCTGCGGCGGCGGAGCGCGGAAAACAAAGGTTACGGGCTGTGCACCCGCGGATTTCAGTCATGCGGTCTGGTGGCTGGCAGGTAAATGGTTGGCAGGTATTGCCCATGCAGTCCTTATCGAGTGCCGGCGAAACGTTTTTTGAGAAATCGACCGTAAGTTCCGACTGGGTAAGGATCAACGGTTCCTTATCGATGAGCCGCTCGACAAGTACGGCCTGACAGACAGGGTCAAGGTTAGCACGACCAGATAGGCAAATTAGCCTGCCTGGAGAAGCCCCGCAGGGTGTGACAAGCTCGCCGCGGCAACGTCCGCACAATCAAAACACTAATCGGCGAGCCCAGTCACACCATGTACTTTCAGAAAGCATAGACACACAACGCACTACATGCGCCATGGTGTGACGTCGCTCGCGACGCGGCCGCGTGGCAGTGGTTGCTGGGCATGACGCGAGCTTGTCACACCCTACGACCTGTCAGCACGGCCAACAGGCAGGCCGTGCCACACGCCCATTTCGCCCGAATGTAAAGCCTCAGGCAGGTGCCAAGGCATCCGGCCGGCGTACTGACTGGAACGTCTGGTCCACCAACCGGCGCAGCACGTTGATTTCGATGGGCCCCATGCGACTGGGCCGCAACTGCTGGTCCGGCAGCCAATCGCCGAAGAACCGCTTGTAGCATGCCGGAGGATGCCGATCGACATAGTCGAAATCCAGGCACAGCGGCACCGCCGGCTTGTTCTGCACATGCGGACAGCGGGCCACGGATCCGATCATGGCAAAACCCAGATAGTGGCGGTAGAACGCGGCATGCCGGGGATGGCACACGACCAGCAGCTGATCGTACCCCTGCCGCCGCGCGAACTGGGCCATCACACGGCTGAGTCCCACAAACACCGAGAGGAAATCACGGTGACCAGACCGCCGGTCCGCCAGACACGAAACTTCGCTCAGCCGCAGCCCCTGCACCCGCCGTGCTGCGACCTCGTCGCCGTAAATCGACTCCATCGGCAGGCCCAGCACACCGTCGCCGACAAGGGTCATCGTCGCGATGATCTGGCCGCTCCGGTACGCCACAAACATGTGCGTCGTGGATAACAGATGAAACGGCGTCACCCGCACGTGGTGCTGGTTCGGCTCCGACAAGCCACTCTTCAAGTACTGTTCGTAAACAAGCCCGAATGCGTCTCTCCGTTCCGCGGGTGAACCGGCAACCTTGTACTCGACAGATGCCATCTGCCTGTCGCGGCTGCGGCTCCTGAGAGTCGCTACGCTCATTGAATCATTCCCGACATACGTGCGGCTGTGCTAGCGCACCTTCATCGTCCTCCCTGGTCGAAGAGCCTGCCCGGCACAGCGACTGCGCAACACCGCTGAGCGGCAATTGCAGCCGTCCGCATCAAACTGGATAAGATGACAAGTGGCCCGGGACGAACGCCCAGCGCCGTGAACGCGTGAATCGAATTATGAAACAATACCTCACCAGAAGGTTAGGTCAAACTGAGACGAGTAGGGCAAGTTTATCACTAAAAAACCCTGGCGAAACCAGCCACCGCAGAAGAAACACGCCGAATAGTCACTCTGGATATACCACAACTGCACACAGGCGGGGATCTCTTCAGGGCCGTTTACCGCCTCTGGGGAGTGGGGAGCGGCTTAAGCATCCAGTGCGCGGGTGGTGGCGGCGCGTGGGAGCACCGGCTGGGCGGACGCGGTGTCAAAGAGTGCCGTCCAACACGGGACCGCTCGCCCTAAACTGTCAGGAATTGGCTACTTGCGGACAACCTGAATTGGTAGTCCGTAGTTTGGAACGCCGCACGGCAGCGGCGGGAAGTGGCCGACGGTGGCGTGGTTTGAACCACTGGGGCGAGACACACGAGGTAAGCCGGGTGATCGCGCCACTCAGTGGTGTTTTTCACAGGGTCATCTACTGCTGCCGCCCGAATTCTTTGCCGCGTGTAGGCTCGTTTTCATTGAACACACATGATGGGGGG
>JAAYDI010000208.1 GCA_012729315.1 Planctomycetaceae bacterium | reverse complement strand
GCGCAGATCGTGGCGCAGACGCTGCAGGATATGAACATGCAGTTCCCGGAGCCGACCGTCGACATGCAGGAAATCCGCCGGAAATACCACGAGGCGGCGGAGTAGCCGGAGAGTGGAGCAGCAGCGAGGCGGCGGTTCAGACGCGCGCTCGGCGCATGACGCGGCCGCCTGACCGGCGCGCCGATCCCGTGCCGCCCTGCCGCCAGCTTCACCGCCGCGCCAGTTTTCGCAGCACTCCAATGCCACGCTCGATCACGTCATTCGACGCGGCATAGGAGATGCGGAAATGCGTGTCCTGCTGGCTGAACACGTTGCCAGGAATGACGAGCAGGGAGTTCTCGATCGCCCGGCTCACGAACTCCGTGCCGGTCCCCCACGGTGTCCGAGGGAACACGTAGAACGCGCCACGCGGATTGGCCACTTCGTACAGGTCGGACAGCCCCTCGACGATCAGATTGCGTTTCTGCCGGTAGGCCTCCGTGTACGGGCTGACATCCACGTCCATGGCGACAGCGCCAGCCCACTGCGCGGGCTGAGGTGCGCAGACATAAGTGTATTGCTGCACCTTGATCATCGTGTTGATGACTTCGGCCGGCCCGTGCACAAATCCCAACCGCCAGCCGGTCATGGCGTAAGCCTTGGAGAAACCATCGATCACGATCGTCCGGTCGTTGAACTCGGCCGGCGACACGAACGGCGCGTCGTAACAGAACTGGCTGTAGATCTCGTCCGATACGAGCGCGATGTTGTGCTGCGCCGCCAGCTCGGCCAGGCCCCGGATCTCCTCCGCGGTAGCCACCACGCCGGTCGGATTGGCAGGGCTGTTGAGCAGGATCAACTTGGTCCGGCTGGTGATCGCTTTCTCGACGCGATCCAGCGGGATGCGGAAATCCGGATAGGTGGGGACGAACACCGGCGTGCCGCCTACCAGTCGCGTCAACGCCTCATACATGACGAAGTACGGGTCGAAAATCAGAATCTCGTCGCCCGGGTTGACCAGGGCCAGCAGCGTCAGCACGATCCCGCCGCTGGTCCCCGACGAGACAAACACGCTCCGGTCGGCGTGCTGGTACCGCGCATCGATCCGGGCCTGCAGTTTCTCCCGCAGCACCGGCATGCCCTGCGTCAACGAGTAACTGTTCTTGCCCGAATCGATGGCCTGGATGCAGGCGGCCCGCACCGGCTCCGGCACATCGTAGTCCGGCTGACCGATGGACAGATCGATCGGCGACTGCATCTTGCTGGCCAGGTCAAATACCTTGCGGATTCCGCTGCTATCGAACAGACGCGTACGATCGGCGATCCATGAATTGGTCATGTGTTCTCCACTTGTCAGCCCGCGGACCGCTGCGCAGTGGACCGCGTTACCCGCGACGCACCGCCTGGCAGCACCAAGTCAGCTGGGCCGGAAAAAAAGCACGTATCGCGCTGGGCACTGTCGCGTGCCCCCCTGGGCGCGATTCTGTCAGCCGGATAGAAGCTATCATCGTCGCTGGAGCAGCCGGAAATTGCAAGAAGCCATCCGCTTGAGAATCGCTGGATGGCCCGGCCGACCCCGCCTGCCGACCCCTCCCGGCCGGCCAGCACGCCCAGACGTGCCGCGCGGGCCGGTCCTGTTACGTACTCCGGCGGGTACTACCGCACGCGGCATTGGAAGCGAATGATACCTCCCTCGCCCACCGGCATCGGCTCGACGATCTCCCACCGCAACGTCAACGATTCACTCTGGTTGTCGGACACGCTGAAGTTGGCCTTGAGCGTGCACGACTGACTCCCCTCGACATACTCCAATCGCGTGGTCAGATTGTCGATGACGGTGACGTTGCCGATGACCTGATCGCCGACGTTGTCGAAGCGAATGGTGAACTCCACGGTTTCGCCGGGCCGCGCTTCGTGGCGGGAGGCGATCTTGCAGACTTGCAGGCGCGGTTTGCCCTCGAGCGAGAAGATGTGCAGCGACTCGGCTTCGGCCACGCCCAGATCTTCCTGCAGCGCCAGGTTGTCGATCGCCACCTGGAGTGCCGTGTCGTGGCTCCACGCCGCGGCCGCCGCCACACGCTCGGCCAGCCGCGCTTTCTCGGAGTTGTCCATCTGGCTGCGGTGGATCATCGCGAAGCGTTCGTAGGGGAGCAGGCCGCCGTGGATGCCGGTCAGACCCTGGCTGTTTTCGAAACCAGTCGGCGGCATGCGGTCGCGGAACGCGCTCGGCGAACGTGTGCCCAGGTTCAGTCCCGGCTGCACGGGCTGGACCGCCGTCGTGGTAATCCGCACATCCCCCACTCCCTCGAGCGGAACCGGGTTCTCCACGCCCAGCGGCTGCTGCCGCGCGTCGTGCTGCACGATACCGTAGACCTTCCTGACCGCCGCGAACCGTGGCGCATAGATGCACACGCGATTCGAAGGCTGCACATGCGTGTCTCCGGTAACCGTGTCGTAGTGCACGACGGTGTCCTCGGTCTGCAGGCCGTCCACGCGCCAGTCGTTGCGGATCCGCACGGCCGGCGCCTCATCGCCGCCGTCACACAGGTACTCGTCGTCCGGCCACGGGCAGGTCAGTCCAGGGGGCGTCCACGCGCCGCAGGGGAGCCCGTTGGGGCACCCGGTGTTGGAACTGTTCGGCAGTTGCTGAGGCAGGCAGGAGGGACAGGGCGTGCCGGCAGGTGGGCACGGCGCGCCGGGTACCGGCGGCGGATAGCCTGGCGGGCACCAGACACCACGTGGGAACGGGCCCACGGCGGCCGCCGCTGGGGCAACCGGAGTCGTGTGGCCCACCGGTATCACGTCACTGGCCAGGGACGCTGCCGGACCATCCGCCGTGTCGGCCGTGTCGGTCAACGACTGTTGAGCAGGGACCGACGGGAGACGCGCCAGTTGCTGACCGCCACTTTGCGCGGGCGTGACCGGTGGTCTTGTGACGTCCGGCATCGGCATGGACGGGTCGGACGAGCCGGCGGTGCTGGTGGTTGTTCGCTGCGCGACACGATCCTCAGGGTGTGAACCCCAGGTGGTCGGGTCCAGTCCGCGGCAACTACAGAGGATCAGGCTGGTGGCGACGATCAGACACCAGGGGGCTGCGCGGTCCGTCAGGCTGGCCCCGCGGGATCGTGATCGGCGGATGGACTGCGGGGCCGTTCCGGCCGGATGTTGTACATGTCGGTGGTGGGGCGCGACACGGCCGCGCGGGCAGGCGACCACAGCGGACGAGAAGGCAAGCGTCATCGCGTTACTCCCGCGGCGCTGGGTGTCTGCCGCGTTGTGTGGGGCTCAGCGGGCCAGGCCGTATCAGCTGGTGGCGTGGCGACCACAGGCGGAACCGGGCCGGCGTCGGGCACAGCCTCCGTGGAGGTTTCCGCCGCGACCTCGGCCGGCAAGGGTATCCATGGCGGGCTGTCAAACAGGAAGCGGCCGCTTTCGCGGTCCATGTCCGGCACGCGCGACCCGATCCGCAAGATGGCCATCGGGCGTCCCAACGCGTCGGCCACTTCGAGTGGATCCTGGTTGGGTCCCACCTCGAAGTACCGCTGCTGGCGTGGATCCTCGCGAGCGGGCAACGCCGCGCGCGGGTTTTCCAGGTAGATCACACGTACCACGTACTGGCCGCGCAGCGCCATTTCCAGTTCTTCGCGAGTCAGTTCGATCGGGATCGGGAACCGCGTTTCGCTGCCCGGCGGCGGATAGAGCCGGTTGATGATCTCCACGCTCGGGTACAGTTCCTGCCCGGCGCGAAACGGAATGTTGGTGACTTTCAGGCGATAGACCTTGCCGACCAGCAGGGCGACCCGCAGCGGTGCGAGTTGCGGCGGCTCGTACGTGCCTTCGGTGGCAATGGCCAGCTGTGCCTCCGGGGGCCCGGTGATCTCTACCGGCTGAAAATGGCCCGGCAGTGGTCCACCACGCAACAGCTGCGCAGCGCCGATCGTGCCCGGCGGCATATCGGCCGAGTAGAAGTAATGGTAGGGCCGTTGTTGCGCGACAGCCGAGGACGACGCGACCGCGAACGTCACCAGGGCGACCAGGCAACGCAGGGGGGACGCGGTCGGCCGCGCGCCGGCCGCGCATGAGTGCTGCTCACGTCTGGGGCACATTCGAGCGTACATGGTCACCTTCCGACAAAAGAACGGGAGGCGACTCCGGTGCCGACGACCGAAGCGAGTGTCTTCGTTCGGCGACGGGAGTCGCCTCCCACATGTATTGGCACACGCCGGTCCGCTACCGGACACACTCGTGCGCGTCGTCATGACTCTGCCCGAACCGCAACGGCGGGTACATGTTCTGCTCGCGGATGTGCATGCGTGTCGGCGGCGCCGGATAGCTGTAGCCGGGCTGCTGTCGCACGTCCATCCGGAACTTGTGAACCGGCTCGGGAATGTGCATCGGCGTGTGGTTGCGGATCACATGCTTCTGCAGGCCGGCCGGGCCCCCCAGCGGCACGTGGGGCGGGCCAGGCAGCCCGATCGGCGTCCCGCTGATCGGCATACCCCATTCGGGAACCGTCACGCCGGACAGGTAGGTCGGCACGTTACCGTAGGGCACGGCTCCACCCGGGTACATCCCCGCACTGGTCGGGCATTCGCCAGGACGGTAGCACTGCTGCACGCCCATCGGGCCGCCGGCGCCATAGCCTGCGCCAGCGCCGGCCACGGCACCTACCGGCATGACCCCGCCTTGCGCGTTGCTGATCGCGCCGGGCAACTCAAGGTCCTTGTTGCCCATACGGATGATCGCCAGGATCGAGCCGCGGCGATCGGCTTCCACGATCGGGTCAACGCCCGGATCGAGCCGCGTGCTGACCAGCGTTTCCACACCGGCCAACGCCAGTTCCTGGAATTCCGGATCGGGCAGGTAGATCACCTTGGTCACGAAATTGCCGACCGCTACCTGATCGAAGTCCTCGTCCGTGAACTGGATCGGAATGGCGTTGTGGGCCAGATATGCTTCGGTGCGGAAGGTGATCGGGCCGACCTCCAGCGTCGGGTAACGCTCCACCCCTTCACGCCCCTGGATGTTGGAAATCTTGAGCCGGTACATGCCGCCGGTCGGGAAGCTGTAGCGGCCGGGGACCACGAGTGGTTCGGAGTCGAAGTAACCGATCCCCCCCACGTCCCAAGCCACCATCATGCTCTCCGGCTTGGCAAAGAGAATCTGGACGGTCGGCGGCGGGCCGGCCACCAGGCCGAAATTGGGGTCTGGCATATAGCCGGAAGTCGGTACGACGTCCGTTTGTCCCGGTGCTCCAGACAGGCCCGTGGCCGCTACGGGCGGCGGCGGTGGCGCCAGTACACCCGGCCCCGGGCCACCCACTCCGGGACCCGGCTCCATCAACCGCGCGGCAGGCGGTAGATTATACGACCGGTGATGAGCACACCCCATCGCCAACAGGGCGATGGCAGTGAGCGTGATCCAACGCGAGATGCAGGTCTTCATAAATTCCCCCCTACGCGGTGCCCCTGCCCGCGAGCTACCAATCTGGGCCTGAGCTGCTGGTGACTCCTGGCTGGTCTGTTCGGAACGAGTCTGGACGGTTGCGGATTCCACCGGCCATACGTCGGGCTTGCGCCGTCATGCATTTGGCGTGGACACCACCTCGCATGCCACCCTAAAATGGCCCGCCCAGGTTGGTCCCGCTCCTCCGGCGGCTCGCGCAGTTCGGACGACAGTGTCCCGGTCCGCGGCAAGCCGCTGGGTCATCCCGCGCAAGCAGTGCGGGAGTAACGTCTCTTTGGGATCTTGATCGGCGTGTAATAACGAGATTCTTTGGCAAAACCAACACAACCGCACCATGAACCACATGTTGCCAATCCCGCCGCTGCTGCTGGTGGTCCTGCTGGCCGCCGAAGTCTTGCCTCCAGGCGCGTCGCAAGTTGCCGACAAGTCACGAGTTGCTGCCGACGGTCCAACACAGGTCGGGGATTCGGCGGCTGCCTCCACGCCCCGCCCGGTCACTGGACAGGAACTCGTGTCTCAGGCCGCCCAACGCCTGCTCATGCTGCCGGGCATCGAGGCCAGTACACGCCAGAAAGTCAACATCTTCGGCCAGCAACTGGTCGGTTCCGGAAACTATTTGCAGCTGAGCAGCGGACCTCGTCTGATGCTGCGCCTCGACATAAAGCTGTGCAATGCGGCCGAAGACGTCACCGCCCGGTCCAGCAGCGTGCAGCAGATCAGCGACGGGGACACGTTCTGGATCCGCCGCAGCCAGGGGGACGAAAACACGCTCAGCCGTGTCAATCTGCGGAGATTGCGTGATGTGGCCAGCCAGGTCGGGCCGGCCGACGTGCCTCCGCCCCCCACCTTGTGGATGGCGCTCGGCGGTCTGCCCAAACTGCTCGCCGCGCTCGACACCCATTTCGTGTTCGATACCCCCACAGCGACGGTGGTCGGCCAGGAAAACCTGCCCGTCTGGATCATTGAAGGGCGTTGGCGACCGGCCATCCTGGCCAATCTGCTGCCTGACCAGCAGGCGGCGATCCAGGCGGGCCAGCCGGCCAATCTATCGGCACTCCCCCCGCACCTGCCGCACGGCGTCACCCTGATGCTGGGGCGCGATCAGGTCATTCCGCTCTTTCCCTATGCGATTTCGTACTACCGTGATGCTCCGTCGGATCGAACGTCCGACGCGCCCGCTGCGCGCCAGGCGCTCGTCACCTGGGAACTGTTTGACGTCCACTTCCGCTCCGATCTGGACGCCAGCCTGTTCGACTACCGCCCGAGCGACAATCAGCAGGTGGACGAACGTACGGATGAGTACATTGCGCGGCTCCGCACGGTCATGAAGAAGTGACCGGGACAAGCGGGTAGCAGACGGGCAGAGCAGGACAGTGCAGGGGAGGGCAGAGCAGGGCAGGGGGGGCTGCCGATGAGCCGGTCGCGCGATGCGAGGCAGGCGTGTGCCGCCTGCAGTCGGGCACTTGGTGCTGTGCCGCCCCACCGACGCGGCGTCCCGGCGCGGGGTCACGGGATCACGGGTTCCAACTGAGCAGCGACTGGCGGTCGATCAGGATCGCGGCCACGCGGATCGCCTCGATCATCGAGTCGCAGCGGGCCTGCCCGGTGCCGGCCAGGTCGAAGGCGGTGCCGTGCGCGACGCTGGTGCGGATCACGGGCAGTCCCAACGTGATGTTGACGGCCCGATGCATGCCGAGCAGTTTCAGCGCGATGTGTCCTTGATCGTGATACATGGCGACGACCGCGTCGAATTCACCGGCCGTCGCGCGTGCCAAAAGTGTGTCAGCCGGGAACGGGCCGGACACGTCCATGCCGGCGTCGGCGGCATGCGTCACGGCCGGACGGATGATCCGCTCCTCCTCGTCGCCGAACAACGCCTGCTCGCCCGCATGCGGGTTGAGCGCACAGACGCCGATGCGGGGCGCAGCCGGGGCGGGCGTCGCGTCGAGCAGGCAGTGCGTCACCACATGGGCCAGCCTCGCGGTCCGGACGATGCGCTCCGGGGTGAGCGACGTGAAGATATCGCGCAGGGCCATGTGGAGTGTGGCGTGCGCGACGCCCAACCCGGCGGGGCCGCGCACCAGCTCGCTCGGTCCCAGGTAGAGCATCATCGCCACTTCGTCGACGCCGCACAGGTCGGCCAGCAACTCGGTGTGGCCCGGGTAGGCGTGCCCGGCCGCCGCCAGCGCCGCTTTGTTCAAGGGGGCCGTGACGATCCCATCCACGCGGCCGGCCTGTGCCAACCCGGTGGCCATGGTCACCGCCTCGTAGGCCGCCTGGCCGCCCAGCGGGTGCAGGGTCCTCGGCGGCACCGCGACCACGCGATCGTCACTGCACTGCAGGCACGGCAGCTGCTCGAGCGATGAGTCGGCCGCCTCCACCGACGTGACTTCCACGACGCGCGCCGAACCCCGCACCAACCGGATCGCGCGCCGCATGATCTCCGGATGACCGAGCACCACCATCCGCACCTGCGCGTGCAACGACCTGTCGCTCCAGGCGCGCGCAATGATCTCCGGTCCCACCCCCGTCGGGTCACCCATCGTAATGGCCAGCAGTCGTTTCATACGCCTCATTCTAGAGCACCGCCGGCCGTTGTACCATGTGTTGCTGTTGTATCATGTGTTTTGCCAGTGAGTGTGAGTCATGAAGGCATGCGTGCAGCGCGTCAGTCAGGCGAGTGTGACGGTGGCCGGCGAGATCGTCGGGCAGATCGAGCGCGGGCTGCTGGTGCTGCTGGGCGTCGGCCTCGACGACACCGCCGCCGACGCTGACTACCTGGCACGCAAGGTGGTCGAACTGCGGATCTTCGAGGACGACCAGGGGAAGATGAACCGGGCCCTTCCGGAGATCGGCGGCGCGATGCTGGTGGTGAGTCAGTTCACGCTCTGGGCCGATTGCCGCAAAGGGCGCCGCCCCAGCTTCATCGGCGCCGCGCCACCTGAACTGGCGGAGCGTTTGTACGAGTGTTTTGTGCGCGCCGTGGAACGCCAGGGGGTTCCCGTGGCGACGGGACGCTTCCGCACTCATATGGACGTGGCGCTGGTCAATGACGGGCCCGTGACACTGCTCGTGGAGAGCAAACGCTGAGTCCCCCGCGCGCACACATCATACCAGAATCCCGGGGAAAACCGGGGACGCAACCGAACATAAGAAACATTATCAGACGTTGGGGAGAGGTGCGGGAAAGCCCAGGCTGTGGGCCTCTGACGCCCGGTTTCAGACGCATCGGCGGGCCCGGTTTGGGGCGTGTCGACGGCTCGGTTTCGGGCGCGGTCGCGGACGCAAAACGAACGAGCCGCGTTTGGTGCAACGAACGAGCCGCGTTTGGTGCAACGCGGCTCGTCGTCGACATCAGCGCTGGAGGCAATCAGGTCATTGCACGAGTTTCAGCGGACGTGCGTCGGCGATCTCGCGGAAGACCTGTATCAGGCCTTCGCGGTAGTCGCCGAGCACGGCACCACCCGGCACGTTGAAGTGACGTGACTTGGTGATCTCCGCGACCTGAGCCATCAGTGCCGTGTCGGCTCCAGCACCGAGGCTGATCGCCACGACCGGATAACGCAGCGCGGCGTCGGCATGGGCTTCGGACAACACCTGGCTTTCGGCGGCCGCCTCGTTGTAGGTGCCGTTGTACCAGTTGGCTTTTCCGTCCGTCATGAGGACGATCATCTTGAAGGCGTTCTCGCGGCCGCGCGCCGTCAGTTCCTGACGCGCCTTCTGCATGCCGGCTCCGATATTGGTGTAGTTATGATAATGGCTGGCTTGCCGCTGGCGCGTGATCTGCGGCACCAGGTCGAGGTTCGTGGTCAGCCCGACTTCCACGACGGCGTTGCCGTCCAGCGCGTCGTATATGACCAGGCTGACGCGATCGTTGGTGTCGACTTCCCGGATGTAGTCCATGAACACGTTGACAGCATCCTTGAGCGCCGTGACCGGCTGCGCGCTGACCTTCCACAGGTCGGGAGTCTTGGCGTACGAGGCCTGCTGCTCGAGCCAGTAGTTGATCAGGTTGGCGTAGCCAAAACGGTACTCGAAGCCGGCCGACTTGTTCGTGCTGTTGCTGCGACCGTAATCGATAAACGCGTTCCAGCTGCCGGACGGATACGGATACGGCACGTCGTTCAGCCCCAGGGCCGTCTTGATCGTGGCCCGAATCGTCGAGGTGCCGAAGTTGAAGCCTTCACCGTAATCGTAGCCTTCGCCGCTCAGGTTGTTGTCGGACTTGACCCACACGCGGTAGATTGCCTTGCCAGCCTTGCTGCCGGTGCCGGCGAACGTGCCGGTCGTCGCGCCGGACGAGATCGTGGTCTTCTGCGTGGAGCCGTCGGAGAACCTGAGCACCACGTTCTGCAGGGGTTTTTCCGACGTCACGTAGACCGACCTGTACCGGTACTCAACCGAGATCATCGGGTTGCCGGCGCCCGCGACCGTGATGTACTGCGGCTCGAACACCATGTTGCCGTACTCGGGCGAGCCTAGTTCGCTGTACATCTCGGCCAGCCCCCCCATGATCGCGTCCAGGCCGAACGTGTTGATGGACTTGAGTTCGCTGTCATCGTTCATGGACCCCGAGAAGTCGAGGACCACGACGATGTCGCGCGGCTGATACATGGCGACCGCGCTCGAATGCACAGCGAACGTGTTGTGCCCCAGCACACGCCCGAAGAAGAACGGCAGGTTCGGATAGGTCATCGACACCGAGACTGCCGAAGGCAACGTGTCGGTCGGAGTGATCTGTCCACTGGCGGCGTTCCAATCACCCCACAAGATTTCATAGTCGTTGGCATGTTCCGACACAAATCGCGCCGTCAGTTCACCCAGGTTCTCCTCCGTCACTGCGACGGCCTGCTTCCCGACCGGATTGCGCACCAGGTACTCCAGCACCTGCTCGTGAGCCGCCTCGGTGCCCTCGATCAACACGGCCGCTCCAGCCAGCGCCGCCGCGTCGACCGACCGATCCAGCTGGGTCTGCATGGTGTACATGTAGCCTGTGTCGATACTCATGGCCAGGACGGCCATCATCACGATCATCAGCAAGGCTGCCAGAACGATAATTGCTCCGCGTCGGCGTCGGCGCGACGGACGTGGGGCCACGAGCGGCTCAGAACCGCGAGTGCGAATAGGTGCCATAGGTGAGCTCCGCCGAAAGAGAAGACAGAATTCGTTGCGAGACCTGATTCGTGGACGACTGTGGACGGATCCGCGCGCTTATTCAATAGAAACCATAGGTCATATATGGGCGATGTGCCCGCGGCCGTGGGGATTTTTCCCCAGCGCGCGGTTGCGGCCTGCCGCGGTAACCTGGATCAGGTGCGGTTGTGACGGTCAGGGCCATCGCGGCAGTCGCAACGACTGCAGGCCGCAAGCAGGGCCCGCAAACCAGGCAAGCTGTTCAAAGACAGACGCCCGGGTGGCGAGATCGAACGGTCCGTGACAACCCGACCAATCACACGGAACTCGCCGCGATCTTCCGCCACCCAGGACGTCGTGCTTCCGGATGGAGTCTGTGGATGAGTCGTAGATATGAGGTAAGTGCTGGCAGGGTGACCTGCGGGGCGGCCCACGTCAGATGTGGCGACAGGACAGAACCTGGCGTGTCGCACCGACGGCCTGCTGAAAGCATAGCACGCAACTGGGACTTGTCCGCTCGGCGGCGCCGGAAAAGTTGCGAATCAGGTGGGTGTCGGGTCGGCCGTCGTCGGCGCTGTGTCTTCGAGGAACACGCCCATGCGGCGGAACTTCTCGTACCGTTCCTGCAGCAGTTGAGTGCGATCGAGGGCGGACAGTTCGCGGAGCGTTTTGACCAGGTAGACTTTCAGACGCGTGGCCATCTGGTGCGGGTCGCGGTGCGCGCCGCCGAGCGGTTCCTGGAGCACGGTATCGATCACGCCGAAGTCCAGCAGGTCCTTGGCGGTGAACCGCAGCGCGCCGGCAGCGCGGGCCGCATATTCATGACTCTTCCACAGAATGCCGGCGCAACCTTCGGGGCTGATGACGGAGTACCAGGAATGCTGGAGCACGGCGACACGATCGCCGACGCCGATCCCGAGCGCTCCGCCGCTGCCCCCTTCGCCGATGATCACGCAGATGATGGGGGTGGCAAGTCGCGACATCTCGTACATGTTCTCGGCGATGGCCCAGGCCTGCCCGCGCTCTTCGGCTCCGATGCCGGGGTACGCGCCCGGCGTATCGATGAAGCAGATGATGGGCAGGTCGAACTTGGCTGCCAGCCGCATCTTTTGCAGGGCCTTGCGGTATCCTTCGGGGTGCGCGCAGCCAAAGTAGCAGGCGGTGCGTTCCTTGTACGTGCGTCCCTTCTCATGTCCGATGACCATCACTTTCCGCTGATCCAGCTTGGCAAACCCGCAGACGACCGCCCGGTCGTCGCCGAATTTGCGGTCGCCGTGCAGTTCGACGAATTCGTCGAACACCAGCGCCAGGTAGTCGCCCGAATGGGGGCGGTCCTTGTGCCGCGCCACCTGCACGGTTTCCCAGGGGCTGAGGTGGTCGTAGATGTGCTTCATCGTCTCGGCCAGCTCTCGCCGCAGCTTGCGGATTTCCTCTTCCACGCCTGGCCGGTGATTCTCGGGGCGCAGCAGTTGCTGCAGGCGGGCTTCCAGTTCGTAGATTGGCTGTTCGAAGGCCAAGCCGGGTGTGGGGATTTCCATGTCGCACCGCGCTCAGTCGTCAGCGGCGGCTCCTTCTGGACTAGGTGGTCGGGGAAGCGAACGGAACACGCGCACCGTCTGGAAGTACCGCAGGAACTCATCCATGCTCTGAGGACGGTCATCGGGGTTCTTCGCCATCATCTGGCCCACCAGATCGCTGAAGTCGGGGGTGACGTTCTTGTTGGCGCTCAACAGCACCGGGACGGTCGCCGTCAGGTGCTTGCGCAGCAGGTCTTCCGGGCTGATCCCTGTGAACGGCAGGCGGCCGCTGAGCAGTTCATAGAGCAGGCAGCCGAAACTGTAGACGTCGGTGCGCGGGTCGAGCAGCTTGCCGCGAATCTGTTCAGGGGCCATGTAGCTGCGGGTCCCCTGCACACGCGTGCGGCCGCCGAACAGGCGGCTCAGCCCGGTGCGGATCCGCTGGGCCAGGGCGAAGTCGATCAGCTTGGCATGCCCGTCTTCGGTGACCAGGAAGTTGTCGGGCTTGACGTCGCGGTGCACCCAGCCCTGCGCGTGCAGGTACTGCAGCCCCTGAGCCGCGGTGGTGATGATGGTGGGGACCAGGTATCCGAACGTCTCGAGCCCCAGGCGGATCAGCATCTTCATGTTGCGGCCGGGGTGGTATTCCATCACCAGGAAGGCGATCGACCGGTCGATGTTGAACTCGTAGATCTGGATCACGTTGGGATGGTCGAGGGTCTGGCCGACCTCGACTTCGTGCCGCAGATAACCGACCTCTTCTTTGTCGTTACGCACTTCCGGCTGCAGGAACTTGACGGCCACGCGTTGGCCGTCGCGTACCGCCTCCCAGACCTGGCAGGTACCGCCAGTCCGGATCAGCCGCACCATGCGACAGGAGCCCAGAAACTCTCGACCACTAACCACGGATGCTCTTTCGCTTCCCTTCCAGCTATGTGCCTGCCGCCGACATGTACGAGTGTGGACCCAGGTGCGTGTGTGTTCCAGTCTACCGCAAGCCCGTGGCAGGCGGAAGATCGCCGCTCAACGGGGCGCCGCGGCCAGGCGTTGGTAGAGATCGCGCAGCGCGCGCGTCATCGTCTCGTGGCGGAACCGGTCGGTACAGCGCTCGCGGCCCGCCCTGCCCAGCCGTTCCCGCTGGGCGCGGTCCCGGGCCAGTTCGATCAGCGCGTCGGCCAGCGGCGTGACGCTTTGCGGCGGTACCAGGTAGCCGGTCTCCCCCGTGACCACCACCTCCCGCGCGCCATCCACGTCGTAGCTGACGACCGGCTTGCCGGCGATCAACGCCTGGGGCAACGCCCGGGCCAGGCCCTCGCGCAGGCTGGCGTGGACCAGCACGTCCATGGCGCCGATCAGGCACGGGATGCGTTCGGGCGGGACCAGTCCAGTGAACCGGAAGCAGTCCTGCAGGCCGGCCCGCGCGAGCTGACGCTCCAGGGCCCCCCGCAGGATCCCGTCTCCGACGAACAGGAAACGCACCTGCGGGCAGTGCCGCAGCACGCGCTGGGCCGCCTCGATCACGTAGGTGTGCCCCTTGAGATGGAACAGCCGGGCAATCTTCCCCACCACGACGTGTTCGTCGGCGAAACCCAGCTCCCGGCGGGTCGCGCACCGGTCCTCGTCGGCCCGCAGGAACGGCTCGACCTCCATGCCGCTGTAGATCGTGCTGAACTTAGCGCGGGGCGCCACGCCCGCCGCCACGAG
This sequence comes from Planctomycetaceae bacterium, assembly GCA_012729315.1. Classification (GTDB taxonomy): domain Bacteria; phylum Planctomycetota; class Planctomycetia; order Pirellulales; family Pirellulaceae; genus JAAYDI01. The sequence continues at coordinate 21,056 of JAAYDI010000208.1, read as the reverse complement.
CTGGTCCGTCATGGCGTCCGCCACGCTGACAATATGATGGCACCGCTGGGCCGCGAACCGTTCGCACCAGCGAAAGAAGCTGCGCGCCACCGCGCTCTGGTAGGGATGAAACGGCGCTCCATGCACCGTGTGCACCACCACCGGAACCTGCAGCGACCAGGCGGCCAGCCGGCCGAGCATGCCCGCCTTGGCGCTGTGCGTGTGCACCACGTCCGGCTCGAACGCCCGCAGCGCTGACTTGAGCGCACGGTAACACCGCACGTCCTGCAGCGGATGGATCGGGCGCACCAGCGACGGAATCAACTGGACCGGAAAGGCCAGATCGTGCGCGCGGGCCAGCAGGTCCCCCTCGGGGCCCAACGCGGGGCCGGTGATCAGCAGCGTCTCATCGCCGAACAGGCGGACGGAGTCCTGGCAGCACAGCAGCGTGTTCTCCTGCGCGCCGCCGACAATCATGCGGGTAATCACATGTGCAATTCGCATGCAGCCCTGCCCACAGCGTTGATCACGGGGAAACTCGACAACTCGACAACTCGACAACTCGACAACTCGAAAACTCGAACTCGCAAACGCGCACGCCGGAAAACGCACGGACCTCCGATCGACTACGGACCATCAGCACACTCCCCCCCGGCAGCTGCGCCGTATCGCACGCTCCACAGCATCAAGCCGCAGGCGGGCGCCGTGGGCCCGGCCTGTGTCCGATCGCAGGCTGCCAGGACCTGGGCGATCCAGTCGGGCGGCCGTTCGCCGCGCCCCACCAGGACCAGCGACCCCACGATGTTGCGGACCATGTTGTACAGGAATCCATCGGCCTCCACTTCGATGGCCAGCGGCTGCAGCCGGCGGCGGGCAAAACGCTCGATCCGCAGGGCGTAAATCGTCCGCACGCTGTGCCGGCGCGGCGCGCCGGCCGACTCGAAACTCCGGAAGTCGTGCCGGCCGACCAGATAGCGGGCCCCTGCCTGCATCTGCGTGACGTCGAGCCCGCTGTGCAGGTGCCAGCTGGTCGTGCGGGCGAACAGGTCCCGGTGCGGGCCGTCCTGGATGACGTAGCGGTACCGCTTGGCCAGCGCGTCGCGAATGGCGTGGAATCCGTCGGGTGCGACCTGCAGTTCGGCGACGTAGATGTCGTCCGGAATATGCGCGTTGATGGCGCGGCGGAGCACTTCGGGCGCAAGCCGCGTGGTGCAGCGGAAGCCGGCCACCTGTGCCAGCGCATGGACGCCCGCGTCGGTCCGACCGCTGGCCACCACCCGCACCCGGGCCCCCACGATCCGTTCCAGAGCCGCTTCCAGCGTCCCCTGGACAGTCGGCAATCCCGGCTGGACCTGCCAACCGGCATACGCCGTGCCGTCATACGCCAGGGTCATGCGATAGCCGAGCATGCGTTACACAGTTGCGTTACACAGCGCTGTCTCGCCGCGCGAGGAGTTCCGCGATCTGCACGGCGTTGGTCGCCGCGCCCTTGCGCAGGTTGTCGCTCACACACCAGAAGGTGATGCCGTTGTCGCACGACAAGTCCTTCCGCACGCGGCCGATGAACACGTCATCCTTGCCGCTGCAGAACAGGGGCATCGGATATTGCTTCTCTGCCAGGTCGTCCAGCAGCGTGATGCCTTCGGCCGCGGCGAACAGCTTGCGCGCATCGGCCACCGACAACGGCCGCTCGGTCTCCACCAGGATGGCCTCGCTGTGGCAGTTGGTCACCGGCACCCGCACACACGTCGGACAGACCCCGATCGTGTCGTCGCCGAAGATCTTGTGGGTCTCCCACACCATCTTCATTTCTTCGGAGGTGTAGCCTTCGTGTTTGGGCGAGCCGATGTGGGGGATGAGGTTGAAGGCGATCGGATGCACGAAGCACTCGTAGGCGTACGGCTCCTCCTGCAACGCGGCCCGACTGCCCTGATCCAGGTCACGCTGGCCGACCACCCCTGCCCCGCTGGTGGCCTGGTACGTGCTGACCACCACCCGGCGGATCCGCCCGGCATCGTGCAGCGGCTTCATGGCCATGACCAACTGGGTGGTGGAACAGTTGGGGCTGGCCACGATGCCGGAGTGGCTGGCCAGCGCCTCGGGATTCACTTCCGGCACGACCAGCGGCACCTGGGGATCCATCCGCCACGCACCGCTCTCGTCCACCACCACCGCTCCCCGCTGCACCGCCGCCGGGATGAACTCGCGCGCCACGTCGTCCGGCGTGCTGCTGATGACCAAGTCCCCCTTGTGGAACACCTCCGGGCGGAGCTCTTCCACCGTGTGCTCCTCCCCACGGAACCGGATCTTCGTGCCGGCCGACCGCCGGGAAGCCAGGAACTTGATCTGTTGCCAGGGATAGTTCCGTTCCTCCAACAGCGTGCAGGCAATCCGCCCCACGGCCCCAGTCGCTCCGACTACCACCAGTCGCTGATACACGGACACCTTCCTCCCACAACCGTTGACTGCCCGATCCCGCGCGTTCGCCCGCACCAGCCGCCGATCGGCCGTGTGCAGGCCGTCAGTATAGAGGTCCGCACCGCCCATACAAGCCGGATCGGACGCGAGAGCAAGAGACAGACCCTTGCGCGAAACCGACTCCGCGCAAGGGTCTTGGGGGTTGACTGGCGGATCCCCGTGCTACCGGGATGCCACCTGATCCACGTCAAAGTCGAATGTCAGTTCCGTCTTGTCGCCCGCGCGGAGCGTGATCGTCTCTTGCTTCTCCAGAGGCTCGCCGCCGCGGACCACGGTTACCCGTACCACGTACTGCGACCACTCTTTCCCGTTGCTGAGCTTCGTCGTGCGGAACGTCCGGACCGGCCCCTGTCCCTGGGTCTCATTGCCCGCCAGATACACCTTCGCATCGCTCGGCACGTGCAGCGTCAAGGCCGTCTCGACCGCCTCCTGCGCCGGCATGTCAAAGGCCAGTGTCGCTTGCTCGCCAGCCCGCAGCTGGACGGTCTTGGTCTGGGTCACCGGCTGCCCGTCGACCACCGCCTCGGTCGTCACCTCGTACGTGTAGCGGAAGCCGGGACTCAGGTTGCGCGATACGTACCGCCGCACGTCCCCCGTGCTCCGCGTCGGCACACCGTTCACCAGCACGCGGGCGTCGGTCGGCACGCTGACTGTCAACAACGCACTGCTCGCCTCGCGCCGCGTCTGCTTCTCCAGGCTGGGATCCCCTAACCCGTCCCCTGCCGGTGGAGTGGCCGGAGTCGGACTTGTCGACGAACCCTCCGGCACGACCGACGGCTCGCCATAGAGCACGTCGCCGGTGCCGATACCACAGTCGCAGGTCGCCTCGCCGCACACCGAGCAGCAATAGGCTGCCGGCCAGCACGGGCTGCAGCAGTTCCAATCGCAGGGGTCCCAGTAGTATCTGTAGTGATGCGCCCGCCACCGGTAGGCTACCCGGCCGAGCAACCCCACGCGGTAGCCGCGATAACAGGGATCACAGCAGGCCGTATAGCAGCAGGGGTCGCAGCACGACGTGTAGGTCGCCACATACGCCGGCCGGTACGCCACGTAATTGCAGCAATCGCCGTACCAGCCGCTCGTGGCATAATAGCCGTAGTTGTACCCGGTCCAGCCCAGCGTCAGCCCACTGTAGTAACCGCCATACCGGCCCCAGCATCGCCAGCACGCACTGGCTGTATTCGTCACAGACAGGACCGCTACCGCCACCACACTGACCATCAACACCTTGCGTAGCATCGCTCGGTTCATCTCCTATGCTCCCCCCAGAAAAGAGATAGCTCATCTGCTGTTCGAGACTGTACATCTCTGCTGTTCGAGACTGTACATCGAACCAGTCTAGCAATCGTAGCACGCAATTCAAGGAAACTACGGGGGAATTCCGAGTCGGGGGGGCTGGGTAGTTCGCGGCGCAAGTGTCGATCACAGAGACGGATACGAATCCGGCCCGAGAACCGGTTCTGAGGGCGTTCAGGGTTTGCCGCCGATGGCCCGCACGCGCACGTCGTCGAACGCGATATCGCCGACAGCGCCGAAGAGGCCGAGCCGCAGGATGGCTTCGCGGGCCGTCGGAGGGACGCGGATTTCCTCCCGCTGATGGCGCCACGGCGCCGTGCCGCGATAGGGTCCCATGAAGCGGTGCCCCAACGGCTTGCGCTGGTCGTCGTAGAACGTGACGGCGATCACCGGCATCTCATCACTGTCGCGGCCAGGCCGCACGTTGTCGCACTTCACCCAGGCGGAGAGTTCCAGGCGCGTGACCTGGCGGCCGTCGACGGGGAAGCCCTGCATGACGATGGCCGGCTTGCCCGGTTCGTCGTTGTGGAACGCGATGTAATGCTGCCCCTCGGGGGCCTGCTGGTCGGTGATCCACTGGAGTTGCCGCTGGTAGTACCAGTCGGGGATGAAGTCCGCCTCGAGCGGCGGGGACTCGAAGCCGCTGTTATGCAGGGTGGGGTTACGCGGATCGGGCTGCACGGTCCGCGCGGCCTCCGCTGCTCCGGTCATGGGGACGAAGAGCGTCGCGCGTTGGGATTCCGTGACAAGTTGTCCGTCACGTTTGCGCATCCGGTGGAGCACCTGCTGATAGCGCGGCCCGACGGGGATGACGATGAGTCCGCCGTCGCGCAGCTGTTGGATCAGCGGTTCGGGCACGCTTTCCGGCGAGCAGGTGACGATGATCTTGTCGAACGGCGCGTGTTCCGGCCAGCCTTGGAACCCATCCCCGACCTTGACATGCACGGTGTCATAGCCGAGCGCTTCGAGCGTGCGCTGGGCGGTGCGGCCGAGCGACTCCACGATTTCGATCGTGTAGACTTCCTGGACGAGTCCGCTGAGCACGGCCGCCTGATAGCCGCTGCCGGTGCCGATCTCCAGCACGCGATCGGTCGGTTGCGGATCGAGCGCTTCGGTCATCAGCGCCACGATGCCCGGAGACGAGATCGTCTGCTGATCGCCGATCGGCAGGGCCATGTCTTCGTAAGCGAGTTTGCGCGCGGCACGCGGCACGAACTCGTGGCGGGGTGTGGCGCGCATGGCGGCAATCACGCGCGCGTCCTGGACCCCCGCGTCGATGACCGCCGTGGCGACCATGCGCTGGCGGGCCGCGTCCAACTGCGCACGCGTTTGTGCCGGCGCGGTGTTGGCGATTCCCCAGACGACCCCTGCCCCGACCAGGCAGGCAACGCACCGCTGCCTTGTGACCATGGCAACCATGACGGCAACCATAACGCCCCTATATCTTGGCACCCATCCCCTTGGTCAACACCATAAAGGCCGACTCCAGGTTGACTTCCTTCTCGCTGAAGAGTCGCAGTTTGTAGCCGGCGCCAATTAGCAGCGTCGGCAGATCGCTGTAGTCCTCCACCCCCTCCCGCAGCGTCGCCGTGATGCGGTGGTGGTCCATCTCCACCGACTCGACCAGCTCGTGCGACTTGAGCAGTTGAGCGGCGCCCTCCAGGTTGCTCGTCACTTCGATGTGCAGCACCACACGCTCGCGCACCTGCCGCAGCACGTCCACCACCTTGGCATTGACGGTCATTACGCCGCAGTCGATGATGCCGATCTTGTTGCAGATGTCGGCCAACTCCGGCAGGATGTGGCTGGATACGATGATGGTTTTGCCCATCTCCCCGAGCCGCCGCAGGACGTTCCGCATCTCGATTCTCGCCCGCGGATCGAGACCGCTGAGTGGTTCGTCCAGCAGCAGGACCTGGGGGTCGTGAAGCAGCACGCGGGCCAGCCCGAGCCGCTGCGTCTGGCCGCGCGAGAGTGTATTGGCATAGGCATCCCGCTTGAAGTCGAGGTCGACAATCTCCAGCTTCTCGTCGCACACGCGGCGGCGGGCCGGCCCTTTGATGCGGTAGGCCGCCGCAAAGAACTCGAGATACTCGATCACCTTCATGTCGTCGTAGACACCAAAGAAATCGGGCATGTAGCCGACCAGCCGGCGGATCTCCTTGGGCTGGGTGTAGATCGAGTTGCCACACACGTAGGCTTCGCCCCAGGTGGGGTTGAGCAAGGTGGCGATGATCCGCATGGTGGTCGTCTTCCCCGCCCCGTTGGGGCCAATGAAGCCGAACAGATCGCCCTCCTGCAGATCCAGTTCGATCGAGCGGATCGCGTAGAACTCGCCGTACTTCTTCGTGAGATCGTGTGTCTTGATCACCGGACCTGCCTCGGGATGTCAGCGGGGCTGTGTGTACTGTTGACGCTTATGTACTGTTGACGCTGTGTGTTGTTGATACTGTGTGCTGTTGACGTTGGCCGTGTTTTCAATACGTGCCGTTTTCAATACCTGCCGGACCTGTTCAGTTCCAGCCGGGCCCGGCAGTCCGGCCCGCGCGTGCCCGCGACGCCTCAGCGGGTGTCCGCCGCAGGGGGCTGAACCGGCAGGCTTACGCGGTAGTATGTCCACTGCCGATCCAGGCTGTCGGCCAGGGGCTGGCCATCGCAATGCAGGACGCTGGCTGGCGTCCGGCTCACGCCGACGAGGATCGCCTGACCGGTGTGGAGCAACTGGCTGAGGTCGACGTAACTCTGGTAACTATGGGAGAGCCGGGTGTACACGCGACCGCTGGCGGCGCCGTAGAACATCAACATCTCGGCCACACGCGCCGGGTCCGACAGGTCGGCGCGGTCCCACGGCGTAATCGCCTCCCGCGACTCGATCACCCGCCGACGACTCAACTGCCACTTGAGATCGAGCGCTGTGATGTACTGCAGATCCACCGTGTCACCGGGTCCCAGCCGACCCTCGATGGGATACGCCCAGTTCTCGTAATATACGAAGCCGTGGGACAGCTCCACGTCCAACGGGTTGACGACGACCCCTTCGAGCGTACCGCCGGCCGTGGCCTTCAGCCGGCTGGGCGTGAGCGACTCGGTCGACGTCCACCAGCGGGAGAACAGACCCTTGCTGGCCGACGCGTTGATGGGCAACCCGGCCAGTGCCGCAGGCTCTGACGCCGCCCCGTCCCGCTCGTACCGGATCGTATACTCGTCGCTCAGCACATCGACGGCGGCCGTCGTGTTCATGCCCCCCAGCCCCGTGCCCGGCAGGCCGTTCCAGGACAACAGAACTCCCGGCGCACCGGTCGTCGTGACGCCCGGCTGTGGCACCAGATCCAGCGCGAGCCGCGCGGCCCGCGGACTGTAGATGCTGGCCCACGTGGTGCCCCGCACCGTGCCTTCTGCGAAGTCCACGTCGACAACGTCGATCTGATTGGCCTTCAGCCGGTCGCCTTTCCAGCGCTGCGACAGCCAGACGGCCAGCGCGCAGCAGGCCACCACGATCAGTGGGAATGTGAACCAGGTCCACTGCGGTCGCCCCAGCTTGTGCAGCCCGAAGAAGTCCAGCGGCCCGAGCACCAGGAGGTACACCACCAGCAGCCCGGCCACCCACGAGAACCGCACCATGGTTACATGCGAATACTGGTCCAGCGCCGATCGAAGCTGTCCCGAAATGTCGTCATAGCCGACATGGGTCACCTGCCCCAGCGTGTCCTGTCCCCCACTGGCGTCCTCGTCTTCGCTGCGCGACTGCAGCAACCGGGCCAGCAAGCGGGAACGCGCCGGCCACTGCGCCAGCGGCGGCTGCTCCAGGTCCAGCGCAAGATACGTGACCAGGCCCAACCCGCACGGATACTGGATCACCAATGCCCGATCGTGCGCCCCGCCAGCTCCCTCATAGCAGACCGTGCGCCCGCGCACCGACTGGAACACGGCCAGCGGCGCTTCGTCGTTACTGGTCAGCCGCTCGGCAGCCCGGGCGTAGTTCTCCAGCCCCGAGGCTTTCCAGTACGTGTCCAGCTCGAACAACTCCCCCGGCCGCAGCGCATGGAACCGACTTCCGTCGCGGAATAACTCCTCCGCTCGCTTCCCGGCCGAAAACACCAGCCGACCTCCCAGCTGGAGCCACTCGAACAGCGCCCCGTACTGCTCGTCGCTCAGCCGCTCCAGGACGCTCTCCGTGCCGGTCGTCACCAGCAGCACGTCCACCCCCTCATATCCGAACCAGCGATCCGGAAACTGCTCCCGCTCCTGCAATACGCTCGTCGTCAGCTTCTCGCCCCGTACCCGGGCCAGAAACACCGCCGTTTCCGCGACCCCCACGTCCGGGCCAACGCTTACAACCCACTGAGCCGTCGCCGTCGCCGGTGTCACACGCTCCACCGACCGCGAACTTACCAGAGTCCCGTCGGCCGCACGGAGCACCACCTGCAGCCGGCCACGCACTTTACCCAGCTTGACGTACCGCCAGCCCGTCCAACGCTCGCCACGCGGGATCGCGATCGACGTGTCGGCACCCTGTATGAACCGGGTCACCACGTCGTCGCTGTCCGGCGCCGTCAACTCCAGATTCCCGACGAAGTCACTCCCGCCGCCGTCGATCGTTACCAGTACGGGCGTCCAGTGCCCGACTTTGAACACACCCCCCAGCCCCACCGTCACGTCCGCCAACGTCGGATCCTGCCCGGCAGTGGCCACAGGCCCCCACGGCCAGAGCATGGCCAGTGTCAAACAGCATGTCACCAGGAAGTGGGGTTTCACTAGGGCCTCTCGCGCTACACCTTTGGCAGTCAGTAGCTTTGGCAGTCAGTAGCTTTGGCAGTCAGCCATGCCACACGCCGTCGCCCGAGCTCCCGCCGCCAGGCGTCGGGAAGTTCGCAGCCCGTGGTCTGGCCATCGCAGTCGCCAATTCCCCCCAGCATAACTGGCCGATGCTCCGGCGTGAATCGCCGACTTGATCCCCGATACGGATCTCGCCGCCGCACGGGTCGCACAACCGTCACAGTTTCCCTGAGTCACGGCTTCCCGGAATCACAGTATATCCTGATATCCCGGCATCACGGCTTCTCGGCATCGTCGCAGCGGCAGACGAACTGGCCGCAGCCCGGGCAGCCTTGGCCGTACTTGCGGTAGACGGCCTCGCCCAGATCCACCTGGGCCACGTTGGCGATCGTGGTCAGCCAGGCCAGCACATCGGCGAACTCCAGACTTTGTTCTTCCCGGGTGCCGTGGCGCAGCGCGGCTGCCAGCTCGCCGATCTCTTCCATCAGCCACATGAACGTGCCGTCCACGCCGCGGGCCACATCTTTGGGGAGGTACATGTTCCGAATCAGCTGCTGGAAGTCGGAAAACGTCATATCGGGGCGAGGTTCATTCATCCGTCGCACTTTCCTGCATCCGGTTCCGCTGGGCGACCGACCGGAGTTGTTCTTTTTCCAGGAACGTCCGGCCGCATTTTACATTGACGTGGTCCCACGGCAATGTCGCGTCGGGTGCGAAGGGCTGGTGCAGGATCACCTGGAGGTCGAGTCCGGCATCGGCCAGCGCCTGCCACCACCGCTCGGGTTGAAACTGTTCCGACCAGCTGTCCATGCGTGCGCCGCGGCGCCAGGCCAGTTCGATGGCGTCGCCGACGCGCCGGTCGCCGCGGCCCAGAGCGCCTTCCAGCAGGCTGGTCTCGATGTGGTGGCGTTTGATCTGGACGCATGCCAGCGACCGGCGTCGCCACAGGTAGTCGTGGGCCCAGCGGAAGTAGTCGCGTGTCTGCATGCCGTTCCACTGGAACGGCGTGTGCGCCTTGGGGACGAAATTGGACACGCTGGCTGTCACCTGCGCGTACCGCCCGCGCTCTTCGCGGCCGATCCGCGCAATTGTTTCAGCCATCTCCACGATGCCGTCCAGGTCGCACGGGCGTTCGCCCGGCAGGCCGCACATGAAATACAGCTTCACCCGTTCGTAGCCGTGGCGAAAGGCCGTGCGGCAGCCGGCGTACAGGTCATCGTTCCGGATCCGCTTGCGGATCTGGGCCCGCATGTCGTCGCGCGCCACCTCCGGGGCAAGCGTCAGGCTGGACCGGCGTTCGTTGCCAATCAGCTCCGCGACCGTGCGGAGCTGGTCATTCACGCGGAGGCTGGGCACCGCGATGCTCACCCGCAGCGGCGCGAAGACTTCCTTCAGCCGCCGGACCAGCTGGTCGAACTGCGGGTAGTCGCTTGACGAGAGCGACAGGAGCGAGATTTCGTTGAAGCCGGTCTGGCGGTAGGTCTCCAGCGCCGCGCTGACGATCGTGTCGATCGAGCGGAATCGCAGCGGCCGCTTGATGACGGAACTCTGACAGAATCGGCACTGCCACGGACAGCCGCGCATGATTTCGATGGCGATCCGGTCGTGCACGCATTCGACGTAGGGCACCAGCGGGCGGGTTGGCAACGGCGTTGCTTCCAGGTCGCGCAGGATCGCCGGCTCGATCGTCGCCGGCACCGCGGGGTGCAGCCGGTCGAGCGCCACGAACCGGCCATCGCGATACTGGGGCTCGTAGAAGCGGGGCACGTAGCAGAAGGGCAGCTGCCGGGCCACCTCCAGCAACAGCTCCCCGCGCGCAGCGCACCCTCCCCTCCCCTGCCCCGCCGCTCCCGCCGCTCCCTTCAGCTCCAGCCACAGGTCGCACAGACGCGGCAGGCTCGGCTCGCCGTCCCCGGTCACAAAGACGTCGATGAAAGCCGCCAGCGGTTCGGGATTCTGCGCGCAAGGGCCCCCCGCGATCACCAGCGGATCGGATACCGTCCGGTCCCGCGATCGCAGCGGGATGCCGGCCAGATCGAGCATCGTGAGGATGTTCGGAGCGCAGAGCTCGTACTGCAGCGAGAACCCCAACACGTCGAACGCGCGCAGCGGCGTGAACGACTCCAGGCTGTAGAGCGGCAGGCCCTGAGCGCGCAGGGCCTGTTCCATGTCCATCCAGGGTGCAAAGGCCCGTTCGCAGACCCAGTCTTCGCGGGCGTTCATCAGGCTGTACAGCACCTGCAGCCCGTGATGGCTCATGCCGATCGTGTACAGGTCGGGGAACGCCAGGCAGAGTCGGCCGCGGACCGACCGGTGGTCTTTCCGCACCATGTTCAGTTCGCCCCCCAGGTATTGTGCAGGCATCTGCACCACCGGCAGGACATGACGCACCAGTTGTTCCTTGAGATTCTCCCCGGCCACCAGCACAACTCCGCTTGACTTGGACAGACGCGTTCGGGACAAACGTAAAGACATGAGTGATTATAGAACGGTAGCAAAAGACGAGATCCAGGTCCGGGTCTCCACCTGACACGTGATGCGCCCCGACCGGGCTGGATTCGCTCACCAGGCACCTTGTGCGAAATCCGCCGGGTACGTAACACTGGGGACACGAGCCACACGACGACAAACTAAAACAAACTAAAACTACAAAAGACTGCAAACTACCACCCGATCACCCTCAATGAGAGAGCTGGGAGATGGACATTCAAGACCTGGTGCGGCAACTGCACATCAAGAACGACTCGAAAATCGTGATGCTGGTGGCCGATGGCATCGGCGGGCTCCCCATGACGCCGGACGGCAAGACGGAGCTGGAGACTGCGCGGACGCCGCAGCTGGACGAGCTGGCGCGCCAGGGCGTGCAGGGGGCCTGCATTCCGGTGTTGCCGGGCATCACGCCGGGGAGCGGCCCGGGGCACCTGGCGCTCTTTGGCTACGATCCACTCAAGTACTTGATCGGCCGCGGCGCGTTGGAGGCCACGGGAGTCGGTTTCGAGCTGCAGCCGGGTGATGTGGCCGTGCGGTGCAACTTCTGCACGCTCGACCAGGCGGGCCGCATCACGGATCGCCGCGCGGGGCGGATTTCCTCGGACGAAAGTGGGCCGCTGGCCATCTCCTTGCGGAAAATCTCCATCCCCGGCGTGCAGCTGTTTGTGGAGCCGGTGAAGGAGCATCGCTTTGTGGTGGTGTTTCGCGGCGAGGGGCTGGAAGGCGCCGTGGCCGACACCGATCCCCAGGCGACCGGCGTCCCGCCGCTGGATCCGATCCCGCAGGACCCGGCGAGCCAACGGACGGCCGAGGTGGCGATCGAGTTCCTGCGGCAGGCGCGCGAGCTGCTTGCCGGAGAGTCCAAGGCCAACTTCCTGACGATGCGCGGCTTCGCCGGCAAGCCGCATCTGCCCACCTACCAGGACGTGTACGGCCTGCGGGCCGCCGCGATCGCCGTCTACCCCATGTACAAGGGGCTGGCCCGCCTGGTGGGGATGGAGGTTATCGGCCAGGCGACCAATCTCAGCGAGGAGGTCGACCTGCTGGCACAGCACTGGGCCGACTACGACTTCTTCTTCCTGCACTTCAAGTACACCGACAGCACGGGGGAAGACGGGAACTTCGAAGCAAAGGTGAAACGCATGGAGGAGCTGGACGCGATCATCCCGCGCATCACGGCGCTCCAACCCGATGTGCTGATCGTCACCGGCGACCACAGCACCCCGGCGTTCCTGAAAAGCCACAGCTGGCACGCGGTGCCCACGCTGCTGGTGTCCCGCTGCTGCCGGCCGGATCACTGCCAGCAGTTCAGCGAGACCGCGTGCATCCAGGGCGGGCTGGGCCAGTTCGAGATGCGGTACCTGATGTCCCTGGCCCTGGCCAACGCCGGACGTCTGGCCAAGTACGGCGCCTGAACCTCCGCCGCGACTGCCGGTGACGCACGCCGGAATCTCGCGAACGGGAAGCCGGTTCAACAATTGCCGCAGATCATCGCAGGGTCAAATACAACGGGGCGGGTCGCTGAGTCTTTGGGACGGAAATGGCTTTCGATTGAAAGCAACCGGGAATACGCCCGCGACTCCAAGCTGAGATTCGCTGGTGACGACTCGGCCACGAAGAACGGTGAACGATTGCTTTTCTAAAATGTGACACCCGTTTGTGCGATACGTATTGTTCACCTCATGGGCAGACTGAAAACTCCAGCGTTGCATACAATTTCAAGCGGCGCTGTCCGAGCCCGCCACGAGCCGCACATTGCCGGCCGGGCGCCGGAAGTCCAACCGCGGCTGTTTTCGGTCTCACTCCAATCGCCAATCTGAAACAGACACTCTGAATCCGGCCGTCCTGTGGCACATGCCACGCAGTACGCCACGCGCGGTTTGTTGCGGCCTCGGCGGCCGCCGGTTAGTTGGCTACCTTACGGCTCGGCCGCCCCATCGTGTACGGTTCCCTACCCAGGGTGCGCCGCGAAGCGGGTAAACTCAGACAGTCTTCTTTTGTGCGGAACAGACGGGACGACGCGTGCCACGTCGCACGGCCAACAAGGGACGTGCCACACGCCACACGCCCGGATGCCCTGCCGCGGTTGTTTTCGGTACCCGGATAAGGGCTGCGCAGATCTACCGGCCGCAGGTGCAGGTACAGGGGCCACCGTGCGGCTCGGTGGGGACGCACTTCAGGTGGGTGGCCGGCGCGCACCGCCACACTGGGGCGCATTTCGGGCAGTAGTTATCGCAGCCGAAACAGCCGATGCGCGGGACGCACGGTGCGCACTTGTACTGGTAGTCGTCGCAGCCGAAGCAGCCGATGCGCGGGGTACAGGGCAGCGGCTTGGGACAGTAGTCGTCGCAGCAGGTCTTCTGGATGCAGTTGGGCCAGCACAGACGCCATGACCACAGGCGGCCGTGGTCTGCGGCGCAGGCGGCGGACGGCGTCACGGTGGCCAGGACGATGACGATGAGGGGTGTTTTCGTTTTCCAGAACATGGTTCTTCGATCCTATGCGCGTGGCGCGTCGTGAGTCTGCTACATGGTGCCGGCCGGGGTCGGCACGGTGTCGGTGGGCAGCGGAGCAGCCTCGGCCGGCTCGGCCATGGGCGGGACCGTGGCAGCCAGCGTGCCGACGCCGGTGCGGATTTCCCAGCCGCCGCCGATGGCCTTGTAGGCTGCGATCAGATACAGGGCGACCTTGCCGCGTGTGGCAGCCAGCCGCTCCTGGTCCTGCACCAGCGCTCTCTGCAGGGTGAACACGCGGTTCATGTCCACCGCCCCTTTCTCAGACTGCAACTCGATGATCTCCACCGACCGCATCGAAGCCGCCACGGCCTCCTCGGCCGCCTTGAGCTGCTCCTGGGCGTTCAGGAAGTTGTTGATCGCCGACTCGACCTCCGCATTGGCGGACAAGACCAGCTGCTGGTACTGGTATGCCAGTTCCTGGAAGCGGGCATCCTGCGCCCGCACCGTGCTGATCAGCCGGCCGTAGTTGAGCACGTCCCAGGCAAAGCCCGGATTGATGATGCCGGCCGAACTGGCCTGCGAGAACAGATCCTTGAACCGTTCGGAGTCGACGCGGATCGAGCCGGTGATGCCGAAGTGCGGGAACAGGTCGGCGGTGGCGACGCCAATCCGGGCGCTCTGAGCCGCGACGCGCCGTTCGGCCGCCCGGACGTCGGGGCGCCGGCGAAGCAGATCGGCCGGCACACCCAGCGCCACATCGGGGCTCGGCACCGGAATGGGACCGTTGCCCAGTTCGGGCGCCAGGTCTCGCGGCGGAACTCCCATCAGCGTGCACAGGCGGAGATTCGCATCCCGCACGCGCGCCTCGGTCGCCGGCACGAGCTGTTCCGTGGTCTTCAGGTTGGTCAGCGCCTGCTTGGCGTCCAGTTCGCTGTACACGCCGCCCTCGAACTTGTCCTGGGCGATCTTCAGCGAACCCTCCTGGGTCTGCACGTTCGCCCGGGCGTAACCGAGCGCCTCCTGGGCCGTCCGGTACTCGACGTACGTCGCCGCGGTTTCGGCCAGCAGCGATACCAGGATCGCGTCGTAGTCCTCGATCGACGCCTCCAGTTCCGCATCGGCCGCCTCGATGTTGCGGCGGAACTTACCCCAGATGTCCAGTTCCCAGTAGGCGTCGAAACCGGCCGTCCACGTGTCGTACTGGCGGTTGATCGGCAGTCCCTCTCCGATCAGCTTGCCGATGCCGGCCGTGGTTGTACTGAGCTGCTGCCGGTTGTACGCCCCGAACCCTTCCTGCATCTGCGGGAACAACCCTCCCACCGCAACGCCGCGCATCGCGCGGGCCTGCATCACACGCATGCCCGCCGCGCGCAGTGTCAGGTTCTGGTCGTACATCGTCTGCACCAGCTCGTTCAGCTTCGGGTCGTCGAACACGAGCCACCACTGCGGGTTGTCCGGCAGCTCGCTCTGTACGCGCTGGTCGTAAGCGTCCAGCCACGCATCGGCTATCGGCGCAGCCGGGCGGCCATAGTTCGGACCGACTTTGAAGCCGTTGTGGTACCAGTTGCTGATCGAGCCGCAACCGCTCGCGAACACCACCAAGGCCAGCGACAACACCAACCTGCCTCCCCGCCGCCGGTGCGGCAGCGGCATGGCAGGTGCCAGCTGAGACGGTCGTACGTTGTCCCGGACAGTTAACGATGCAGACATGATTACCCCCTGGCTGTGGATGGTTAACAGCCAATGATGCAGGCTGCGAACGGCAGGTGGCTGCGTTCGGATGGGCTGCGGGTCTGCCGGCACAATGCCGGAATTCGGTGGGATCCGCATAAGCGGAACAATGCAAGTCTTTGGTACAATCGGCAACTCGAATTGCCGCAATCCACAGAAACTGGACCCACAGCCCGACACGCAGTCGGCCCGTTTGCGTGCCAGGTAAGCTGGTGAGATTATGACGCTTACCTTCCGGTGTGCGGCGCGCCGCACCCGGTCTGTCTGCCCGCTCCGCCCCCCCGACTCAGATGTCGAGCGACCACGGCTTGCGGTACTCGTAATGCAGCAGGTGATTGGCGTCCGGATGGTTCGTGATCTGCTCGCGTTGCGGATCCCACTCGAGACGCTGCCGGACGGCCAGCGAGATCTTGCTCAACAGACTCATGGTCGTCGAGCGATGTCCTTCCTCGATGTCGGCGTTCGGAGTGGCGCGGGAACGCATGCAGTCGAGGAAGTTGCGGGCATGCTGCGTGGTCAGATCCCCATCGGTGCCCGTCAGCTGGACCGGTTCCATCCGGTAAGCCGGGTCCTGGAACTGGCCGCCTCGTTCCGGCACGATCTCGATGGTCTGATCGCTGACATACAGGGTCCCCTGTGTGCCGCGCAGCTCGACGAAGCCTCCGCGGGCGGTCGTCGGATTGCCGTTGGCTTCGTACATGCCGAACAGTGACAGCCAGCCGGTGGGGAATTCGTAGATCGACTGGGACGTGTCGGGTTCCGTGCGATCGTCCTCGAGGGCGTATTTCCCCCCCATACAGCAGATCGAGGTGGGGGCCAGTTCGTTCATGATCCAGCGGGTCATATCCAGCGAGTGCACGCCATTGTTGGAAATCTGGCTGCAGTATTCGGTCCACCAGCGGAACTTGTAGGGCGCAATGGTGTCCTGAAACGGACGACTCGGGCGCGGTCCGAGCCACATATCCCAGTCGAAATCAGCGGGCGGCGCGCCGGGCGCGGCCTTGCCGATGCCGAGCGGGAACATGTTGCTGCGATGGTAGCTGCGTGTGACCGTCACCTTCCCGATGGTGCCGGACTGGACCATCTGCACTGCTTGCGCATAGAGCTGGCTGGAGCGGCGTTGCATGCCGACCTGCACGATCCGGTCGTGGCGGCGGGCCGCCTCCACCATCTGGCGTCCTTCCACCACGGTCAGCGAGACCGGTTTTTCCACGTACACGTCCTTGCCCGCTGCGCAGGCGTGGATCGTCTGCAGCGCATGCCAGTGGTCGGGGGTGGCGATGACGACGGCGTCGACGTCTTTGCGCTCGAGAATCCGGCGGAAGTCCTGGTACGTGTCGGGCCGGCCCTCCAGCCGCTGGTGGGCGGCGTCGAGCGTCGTCTGGGCCACGTCGCACAGGGCCACGATTTCCATATCGGCGTGCGGCAGGAACGCCGTGAGCAGCTGGCCACCACGATTGGCCAGTCCGATGAATCCCAACCGGATGCGTTCGTTGGCTCCCCAGACCTTGCCTGCCTGCAGCGCCGTCAGTCCGGCCGCGGCGGCGGTGGTGCGGTGAAACGTGCGGCGGGAGATTCTAGCGTGCGACATAGACATAACGGTCATCTCCTTATGGGGAGTCCATGTGGTAACAGGACAGCGCAGGCATTATCCTCGAAAAAGCGGGCTCTGTGCAACACGCCTGACATGGCCGGTGTGCGCGAGCCGAGCCAGAGCCCCGCCAGAACCAGCGGGAACCGATTTTGTCCGCCGAATACGAGAGGATGTCTCACGATGATGATCCGTACGTCGTTGTTGATTGTGGCCATGTGGGCGTCGGTAGCTTGCGGCGCGGATCCCGAGCCGGCGGCAACGGGCGGCGCAGCGCGTGCCGCAGTGCTGGACGAGCCGGGCATGCCGGTTAGCGGATGTCCTGCCGCGCCGGCCGTGGTGGCGGAGATCCTGCAGGATGCGGGGGTTCAGGTGCAGCGCGTCTCGGCCGCCGAACTGGCGGACCGGCAGGTGTTGTGCCGGCAGCGATTCGATCTGGTGGTGCTGCCGTACGGCGAAACGTTCCCCTCGGCGGCGCGGGAATCGTTGCTGGAGTTCCTCCAGGCCGACGGCGACCTGGTGACGCTGGGAGGCTACGCCTTTCAGAATCTGGTGCGGCAGGTCGACGGCCGATGGGAACGTGAGGAGGAGATCCTGGCGGCGAAGCTCGCGGCGGCCACCCGCGACGATCAGTCGCTGATCGCCAACGGCGGGTTCGAGGATGCGGCCGAGATCCCGGTGGGTGGCGCCGCGTTCGACGGGCGGTGGCGCCGCACGGGCGACCATGCCGTACTGTCGGCTGACAATCCGTATCGCGGGGCGCACTGCGCGCGGGTCGAGCTGCACGACGACGCGTGGGTGGGCAGCGGCGGGTACTATGCGGCCGTGCGCGTGACTCCCGGCCGGCAGTACCGGGCTTCAGGCGCGATCCGCGCCACGCAGCTGGCCGGGCCGGGCATCGCCTACATTGCCCTGTACCAGTACGACGCCGAGGGGAAGTTCGTCGATTTCCGCGACTTCGCCTCGATCCGGGAACCGGCCGACTGGCAGACGTTCGAGTACCACTTCGTCCCCTCCCTGCGCGTGGATCATGTCCGCGTCCACTTCGGGTTCTTCCAGAAAAGTGGCGTGGCGTTCTTCGATGAGATCCGGCTGTTCGATGTCACCGACGCGGTGTCGAGCCCGATCAACACGGCCACGGGCGAGCCTGGCGACGGGTTGAAGGTGACCCCCGCGCAGATCGGGATCTTCGATCCGTCGTATCCGCTCAAACGCGCCGTGCAGCTGCGGGCGCCGGCCGGCCAGTCGGTGGTCCAGACCGCCATGCAGTGGCCGCAGCCGGTCAGCGGCTGGGCGGCCTCGGGCGTCCTCGGCAGCGACCAGGCGCGGTGGATCCCGCTGCTGGAAGCGTGCGACCGGTACGGCCGGCCGCGCGGCGCTGCGGGCGCCATGCTGCTCCACTACGGCGGCCACTACGACGGCTCCGGCTGGATCTACTTCGGCGTCGACAATGTCGATCTGTTTGCGGATCGAGCCAGCGACACGGCGCGGGTGCTGCAGCAGGCGGTGCGGTTCCTGGCCCGCAAAGTGTTTCTCCGCAACTTCACAACCGATCATGCGCTCTATCGCCCGGGCGAAACGGTGCGGGCCAGCGTGCAGGTCGACAACCGCGGCCGGGCGGACGCGGTGGCGCGCGTGGTGTTCGAGTGGGAAACGCCGTCCCCCCTCCCCTCCCCTGCCCCGGCGGTCGTCACGAAGACCGTAGTCGCCGGGCACAGCGAGCCGTTCGAGGCGGAGTTGGGGCCGGTGCCGCCCGGGCAGGCTGCAGCGCGGCTGCGCGTCCGCCTGCTACTGGATGACAAGCCGTTCGACCAGCTGACCACCGGCGTCGTGCAGGAGGACGCGGAGGTGCTGCAGAGCGGCCCGCAGCTGCGGTTCGTCGACAACTATTTCACGCTCAACAATCGCCCGCTGTTCCTGTTCGGCACCGATACCTACGCGCGGACGTACCAGGCGGCCTATGAAAATCCGGCTACCTGGCTGGAGGAACTCACCGCCGCCCGCGACGTGGGGCTGAACCTGTACGAAAACCTGCAGTACCAGCGGCCGGGGCATCAGATGCGCGATGAGGACTGGCGCAAGTTCCGCGCCATGGCCCAGCTGTGCCAGGCCCAAGGGCTCGTGTTCATGCCCGGCATGCTCATCGGCCACAACACGGCGGTGCCCAGCGAACGGCTGGCGGAAGAAAGCCGGTTGTGCGCGGAATATGCCCGGCAGCTGGGGGACGTGCCCGGATTGCTCTACTACATCAACGGCGATTACCTGTTGGACGTGTCACAGCATGCCGCCGCGGTGCGGCAGGACTGGCAGCAGTTCCTGCAGTCGCAGTACGGAGGGATCGACGCATTGCGACAGGCATGGGGGCGGAACGACCTGCCCGACAGCTTCGACCAGATCGACTATCCGCCGGTCAATTCCGGCCTCTGGGACGACCGCGCGCGGATCGACGACGTGCGTTTCCTCATGCAGCTGACCACACGCTGGAACGCCTCCCACGTGGCCGCCGTGCGGTCGGTCGATCTGGACCATCCGACGACCTCCGAGTACTACGCGCGACCGTCGGAAGGGATCGACCTGCCGTTGACGATCGACGCGCAGGATGTTTCCAACATCGGCTACTTCGATCTGCCCCACGCCGACCTGGAACATCTGCCGTGGCGGATCTGTTTTGTGGATCTGCGTGCGCGGGGAAAAGGGGTGAGTCTGGGTGAATATGGCGTCAAGACGCATCCGGCATGGGAGGAGTCAAACGGCGCGTGGGGATACCACATCCGCCGCACGGAGACACAGCAGCGGCAGCTGTTCGCGGCCATCGCGCACTACGGTTTGGGGCTCGGCTGCTCCAAGGTCCAAAACTGGTGTCTGCGCGACGGGGACGCCAACGTGTTTCCCTGGGGCCTCTTCTACCCGAACCAGCTGGTGCCCAAGGATGTCGCGTATGTACACCGCAACCAGTCGCTGGCATGGCGTTTCCTGACGCCGCAATACCAGCCCCCGGAGGTGCTGGTGGTGCTGGCCAACCAGCTGCGTCTGGGCAACGACGGGCGGAGCGGCGAAGCCGTTGTGAATCGCGCTTGCGCCGACCTGCTCGCCCTGCACGTGCCGTTTGGTTGCTTGGACGACGATCACCTGCAGCACATTCCCGCGTCCACCCGGCTGATGATCTATCCGAGTCCGTTCACGGCGCGCGATCAGACGGTTGCACAGCTCCGCGCGTGGGTCGCCCAAGGCGGCACGCTCCTGGTGACGGGGGACCTGTCGTACGACGAGAATCGGCAACTGACGCGCGCCGACCGGTTGAGCGAGTTGGCGGGGGTGCGTTTGGGGGCACGCCAGTACGACAATCTGCGCCGCGATACGGCGACGGACCGACCGGCCCAGTTCACGCTCGGAGGCACCTTTGCCGGGGCCGTGCGCCCCTGTGTGGAACTGGAAGACGTGCGGGGAGACGTGCTGGGACGGGACGACCAGGGGCGGGCGGTTCTGGTGCGCCAGCCACTGGGCCAGGGCACTGTCTACTACTGCACCGACCCGCTCGAGCTGGCGCCGGATGACGCCGCGATGACGCTGCGCCGCCATCTCTATGCGGCGCTCGTGCGGGAATGCAAAGTGGCGGCGCTGCCCGTGGAGCCGAACGTGCCGTGGCTGCACGTCATGCGGCAGCCCACGGCCCGCGGCGCGGCATACGTGGTGTTCCATACCGAGTCCGGTCCGGCAGCGCAGCAGGTGGCATTGGACACACCGGCGGGCCGCGTGCAGCTGAATACTCGACAGGGCTGGCCAGGATTGGCCGTCACCACCAACGCCGGGGACGTCGTCATGGTCCACACCTACGGCACGGCCGCGGTGGCCGGGCAGGAACTCTGTCGCGGCACGGGCCAGCAGATCCTCGTCGCGCTCGACGGCCAGGACCTGCGGCAGTCATCTGCTCTGCTCCTGGCTCCGCTCGAGTCAGGTACCCTGGCGCTGCCGCCACGCGACCGTGCGAGCGTGGCCCTGGTCGGGGATTTCGTGCAGGGGAAGTGGACGGTCGCCGAGTCGATCCCGCTGCCCGCAGACGCGTGGCGGCTGGACATCGACGACGATCGCGCCACGATGGTCATCCTCCTCTGCCCGGCCGACGAGCAGCAACGTTGGGGAGCGCACCTCGAACAGGCGCTGCAACGCCCGGACCAGCTGGAAGGCTGGTAAATTTCGGATGACGAGTGACGGAAGCACGAAGGAATTTCGGATGACGAGTGACGGAAGCACGAAGGAAT
>JAAYDI010000207.1 GCA_012729315.1 Planctomycetaceae bacterium | reverse complement strand
TTCGGCCAATTGCGGGATGGAACCGCTGCACGGTGAGGAGGTAGGCAGTCCATGCGAATGGGCCCATCCATGGCATGGATTTGTCCACTACAACCGGCTCAGAATGACCGAGCCTTTCACCGTCCCACCGTGCCGGATAGTCGAAGGCAAACGTGTCATCCGCGACAATCCCTTTTCGACTCCCACCCACCGTGGGGACTGACACAGCCGAGCGCATCGTCACACCCGTTCGCGGAAATCCCAGTCTACCGGCAGAGTTTTTGCATGCCCGCGAACTGCAACGTAGACTCGTGAAGAACGAGACGCCGTGTACCGTGCGGATGCCTTGCCGCCTGCTGTCGGGCCGCTGCCATTGACAAGCGGGGTCTGGAACAGGGGAAGGAGGGACCCGGAGTGTCGGAGTTCGAGCTGAAGGGGCGGACAGTGAGCGCAATGCCGACCGGATCAACAAACGAGATCTTTTGCGTGGACGAACTGCTGGGGCGCTGCATGGGCAATATCGACTTTGCAGCGCGCGTGCTGGCCAGGTTCCAGGATCGTTTTGAAGTCGATCTCCAGGAACTAGACCAGGCGATCGCCGCCCAGGACGCGGAGGCGACCGCACGCGTCGCACACCGCATCAAGGGTGCTGCTGCAAACGTCGCCGCCGTCCGCCTGCACGAATGGTCGTCCGCGATTGAACAGCTGGGGCGGGCGAGTCGCCTGTCGGACGCGCCGGCAGGGATCAACCAGTTGCGTCAGGAGTGGTCCCGGTTTGTCGACTATGCCTCGGCGCTGGGACTGCATTCCGCGAATGCCCGCTGAAACTACCAGATGACACTGGGAGTGAGACCGTTGTACCAGGCCCCCAAACGCATGCGCGTGCTGGTCGTCGATGACGACGACGTCACAGCCGCTGTACTCGAGCACTCGCTGATCGAGTTCGGCTATGACGTGACGGTTGCGCGCAATGGGCGGGAGGCCTTTGATCTGCTGCGCTCGGGCGAGATCCGCATGGTCGTGTCGGACTGGTGTATGCCGGAAATGACAGGGCTGGAACTCTGCCGGCGAGTCCGTCAGCGGCGCAGCGGGACGTACGTGTACATCATCATGCTGACGTCCAATTCCAGCACCAAGGACGTCATCGAAGGACTGAATGCCGGCGCTGACGATTACATCACCAAGCCATTCCAGCCGGAGGAACTGCAGGTCCGGTTGCGGGTCGGCGAGCGTGTGTTGTCCCTCGAGAGTCGCGACCTGACAATCTTCGCCCTGGCCAAGCTGGCCGAATCGCGTGATCCCGATACCGGCGCGCATCTCGAGCGAATCCGGGAATACTGCCGCATCCTGGCGGAAGAACTCGTGCGCGCCGAATCGACCATGGAGGAGATTGACGAGGAATTCGTGCACATGATCTACCTGACCAGCCCCTTACATGACATCGGCAAGGTCGGCATACCGGACCATGTGCTGCTCAAACCCGGGCCGCTGACCTACGAAGAAATCGAGATCATGAAGCGGCATACCGAGATCGGCGGCCAGACGCTTGATGCTCTCGCCCGCTCGAACACCGAAGCAACGTTCCTGCTCATGGCGCGCGACATCGCCTGGACCCACCACGAACGCTACGATGGTGGAGGATACCCACGCGGTCTGTCCGGGCGGAACATCCCGTTGTGCGGCCGCATCGTCGCCCTGGCCGACGTGTACGACGCCCTCACCTCGAAACGAGTCTACAAGGAAGCCTACAGCCACGGCGTGGCTCGCTCAGTGATCTGTGAGGGGCTCGGAACGCATTTCGACCCGGTCATCGTCGACGCTTTCCTGAGCCGCGAACATGATTTCATGCGGTTGAAGGAAGCGCTGGCCGAACCCCATGACCTCACCTGCGTGACCACCTGACGGAAACCCGAGTCCGTCGATTCCGCCGCCCCGCCTGCCTTCCTCCCCGCCTCCACGCGGCTGGCGCGATTCTGGAATTATGGAATTAATGGGGGGGGGACGCACTGCGCGAGCGACAGCCATTACAGCCGGCAGGGTCGGCAATTCTGGTCCGCAGCGCGGCGTGGATTCGGGACCGTCGGCCGGAAGAAAGCTACACTATACTTACCCGGTTTTCTCGCGGCGGGATGGTGTGCGAATCCTCCGGGGTGGTTCCTGACTCGCTGCGGCGTTTTGGTTGCGTACTCAGGCATTCGGATGTGGGCAGGATGATACGCGGAACCTTCAACACAGCATCACCGCCGGAACACGTCACAGTCCCGGTGGTACTGCCCGATGCCGAACCGCGTGCCGCACAGCTGCTCGGCAACCGCTACCAGCTGGTTCGCATTCTAAGAGCGGGCGAAGGCATCCAGACACTCTTGGCCGACGATCTGGAGCACAACCAGCCGGTCGTCATCAAGACGTTGCAGAATGCAGCGGTACCGCTCGGGACGCGGATGCGGCTCGAGCAGGAATGCCGCCAGCTGTGCGAGCTGCACAGCATGGATCAGCCGCCGCTGCTGGACGTCGGCACCGAACGGGATCTGCTCTACCTCGTGATGCCGTATGTTGAGGGGACATCGCTGGAAGCCCGCCTGCGCGGCGGCCCGCTTCCGGTACGTGAAACGCTCTCGATCGGAATCTGCATGTTCCACGCCCTGCGGGAGCTGCATGTCCGCCACGTCCTGCACCGCAACATCAAGCCGGGCAACGTCATCATCGACGACCGGTTCTCCGTCATGCGGGCCAAGCTCATCGATGTGGGCCTGATCCACACGGTATTGGCCAACACGCTCGCCGACCGGCAGACGTTGCAGACCGCGCACTACACGTCGCCCGAGCAGGCGGGGTCGATGGATGTTGACGTTGCCGAGCCGTCGGATTTCTATTCGGCCGGCGTGGTGTTGTACGAGTGCTTGACCGGTCGCCCCCCCTTCTCTGGCCCGACGGTCGGCAAGATCCTGTTCGAACACATGACGGCGCCGGTCCCGGAACCGAGTACTCAGAATGTCGAGGTACCGCGTGCGTTGGAGGAAGTGATCCAGCACTTGCTGCGCAAGGATCCGCGCGATCGATACCAGTCGGCCGACGGTGTGCTGGCCGACCTGCAGGGCATTCTGGCCGGGCTGCAGCGTGGCGAGCACGATCCGCGCGTGATCGTCGGTAGTTCGGACATCCGGTCCAGCCTGACCGAGCCGGCGTTTGTCGCCCGCACCGGGGAGCTGCACCGGACGGATGTGTGCATCCAGCGTGTGAAGCAGGGTCAGTCGACGCTGATATTGCTCGAGGGGGAATCGGGCAGTGGCAAGACCCGGCTGCTGATGGAGATTACTCGCCGCGCCGTGCAACAGGGACTGTGGGTGCTGCGCGGAGCAGCGTCGAGTCAGGTCGGACAGCGGCCGTTCCAGGTGCTCGATGGAGTGACTGAAGAGTTTCTGCGGGAGACCGCGCTCCGGCCGGGACTGGCCGAGACGGTGCGGGAACAGGTGGGTGTGTACCGGGACGGCGTGATCGCCGCTCTGCCCCACCTGGCTGACCAGCTCGGCTGGGAGCCGACTAATCCGCAGATGCCGGAGCAGTTCGGCCCCAACCGCAGCGCGCAGGCGCTGGCTCATTTCCTGCACGCGCTGGGGACACCGGCTCGGCCGGCAGTTATCATTCTGGACGACTGCCAGTGGTGTGACGACCTGACGGTCCGACTGCTGGAACGCTGGGACGCCTTGCGGGCCACATTCGGGCAAGCGCGGCGCCACGTGCTGCTCATCGTCTCGGCGCGCTCCGAGGAGCTGCCATCCAACCATCCGCTGCGCCGCCTGGACGCGCAGGTGCACCTGCGCATGGCGCCGTTTTCGCCGGCCGAGATCCGCCAGCTCGCCGAGTCGATGGCCGGCCCGTTGCCGGACGAAGCGATCGATGTGGTGCGGGAGCTTTCGGGCGGCAGCCCGTTCATGGCGTCGGCGGTCCTGTACGGGTTGTTCGAATCCCGCGCGCTGGTCGCCGACCGAGACGGCTGGCGTGTCGAACCGCTGGCGATCGCCAACCTGCAGTCGTCGAGTCAGGCGGGTTCGTTTCTGACCCACCGTCTCGAGCTGCTGCCCAGCAGGACGATTGAGTTGTTAAGCAGCGGGGCGGTGATCGGCAAGGAGTTCGATCTGGCGTTTGCGACAACGCTGGCCCGGCAAACGCCGTCTCAATCGATCGCGGCGTTGGATGAAGCGCGCGCCCGGCACTTGGTCTGGGTACGGGCCAACGGATTTCAGTGTGTGTTCGTACACGACAAGATCCGCGAAGCCCTGCTCGCCCGGCTGCCGACAGCGCAGCGTTTGGAGCTGCACCGCCGCGCCGCGCTGCACCTGCATACGCATTCTCCGAGCCGTGTCTCGGACCTGGCGTATCACTTCGACGCTGCCGGCGACAGCGCCCAGGCGCTCCCCTATGCGCTCGAGGCGGCCCGGCAGGCCCGCCAGCGTCATGCTCTACAGATTGCCGAACAGCAGTATCGCATTGCGCAGCGCGGCACCGCGTCCGCCTCCAAAGCGGTCCGGTTCCAGGTCGTCGAAGGACTGGGCGACGTACTGATGCTGATGGGCCGGTACGACGCCGCGCAGGAGCTGTTTGAGGAGGCCGCGCAGCTGGCCGAGGGCCAGGTGGCCGGCGCGCAGATCCTGGGCAAGCTGGGCGAGCTCTCGCAGAAGCGGGGGGCGATCAAGCAGGCCATCGAGTATTATGAGGCCGCGCTGCGGGCTTTGGGCCAGACCATCCCGCGTACTGAAATCCTGTTGCTGCCGCTGCTGGTCCGCGAGCTGTGGGTACAGCTGCTGCACACGTGCTTTCCGCGCATCTTCGTGCATCGCCGCAAACGCCCCCCCAGCGAGATTGAACTGCTGACGGTGCGACTGTTCAACCGGATCACGCTCGCCTATTGGTACGTCCGCACAACCTACGTCGCCCTGTGGGCACACCTGCGGGAGATCAATCTGGCCGAGCGTTACCCGCCCACGCTGGAACTGGCTCACGCCTATTCCGAACACGCGCCGGCGATGGGCGTGATCTCGGGCGTCAGCCGTGGGCTCATCTCAGGTTTCCAGCGCGGCATCACCTACGCCCGCAAATCGCTGGAGATCCGCAAAGCGTTCGGCGATCTGTGGGGGCAAGGCCAGTCACAGCATTACTCGGGTGTGCTGCTGTACATGGGATCCCGGTATACCGAGTGCATCGATGCCTGCCGCGAGGCTATCCGGCTGCTCGAACGCACCGGCGACTACTGGGAAGTCCACACGGCACGCTACCAGATCGCCGCGTCACTCTATCATCTGGGTGACCTGCAGGGCGCGATACAGGAAGCGCAGCGGAACTACCGGTCGGGGCTGGAACTGGGTGACGAGATGGCCTCCGGGATCATCCTGGACGTCTGGTCTCGCGCCTCCGGCGGCGCGATTCCCAAAGAAATCATGGCGCGCGAGCTGGCCCGGGAACGCAACGATGCCCAGAGCATCGCGCAGGTGCTGCTGGCCGAAGGCGTGCGGTGCCTGCACGCGGAGCAACTGGACCAGGCCAGTGCGACGTTGGAACGGGCGGTGGAGGTCATCCAGAAGGCGCGGGTCAAAACCGTGTACACCGTCCCCGTGCTGGCCTGGCTGGCGACCTGCCGCCGCATGCAGGTGGAACGGTGCAGCGCGCTGGCTCCCCGGCGCCGCCAGCTGATGATGCGCCGGGCCCAGGCTGCCGTGCGTCAAGCGCTGCGGTCCGCCTGTGTCACCCGCAATGACATCCCGCGGGCGATGCGCGAAGGCGGCATCCTGCTGGCCATGCAGGGCAAACTCCACAAAGCGCGCCGGATGTTCGATAAGAGCCTGGCCCTGGCCCAGGCACACAAAGACCCGTACGAATACGCGCTGACCCTGCTGGCCCGCGGCCAGGCCGGGCAGGAAGCCGACTGGCCCGACGCCGCCACCCAGATCGCCGAGGCACAGGAAGCCTTGGGAGCCCTCGCTATCCAGCGTCAGGGGGCCCACACGCTCGAAGGAACCAACAGCGATTCCACGACATTGTCCCTGGTCGATCGCTTTGGCACCGTCCTCGACTTCGGCCGCCGCATCGCCTCAGCCTTGTCGCGTCAGGATGTGTTCGCCGAGGTGCGGCACGCCGCCCAACACCTGTTGCGCGGCGAACAGTGCCGACTGCTGCAGATCGTGACCATGGGGGAACTGCTGCAGATCCTCCCCTTCGAAGGAGATCCGGAGTTCGACTACAACGAGTCGATGGTCAAGCGCGCAGTGCGGGAGGGTAACGCCATCGCCTTTGTCGACGACACGGACGAACGCCGGGCCCACGAGGCCACGTCCAGCGCCCGGTCAGCATTGTGTGTCCCGATCTGCGTCCGCGGCCTGCCCATCGCGTGTGTCTACGTGGTCCACACCCAGGTCCGCGAACTCTTCGGGGCCGATGAAGAACGGCTGGCGGACTTCATCGCCACCCTGGCCGGCGCGGCCCTGGAAAACGCCGAGGGGTTCCAGCAGCTGCAGAGCCTCAACGAGACGCTGGAACGGCGCGTCGCCGAACGCACCGCGGCCGCGGAGGCCCGGGCGCGCGATCTGGCCCAGTCGAACGTCCAGCTCGAACGCCTGGCCCGGGAACTGATGGAAACCGAGGAGAACCTCCGCCGAGCGAAGGAAGCCGCGGAGGCGGCCAACCAGGCCAAGAGCCAGTTCCTGGCCACCATGAGTCATGAGATCCGCACCCCCATGAACGGCATCATGGGCATGACCGAACTCGCCCTCCAGACACCGCTCGACGGGCAACAGCGCCACTACCTGACGACCGTCGGCCAGTCGGCTGAAGCCCTCATGCAGCTGCTCAACGACATCCTGGACGTCTCCAAGATCGAAGCCGGCAGGATGGAGCTGGAGCGCGCCCCCCTGCCGCTGCACGACGTGGTCACCGAAGCCACGCGCGTGCTCGCCATCTCGGCCGCGCGTAAAGGACTGGAACTGATATGCCGTATCGCGCCAGACGTGCCACAACAGGTGCTGGGCGATGCCGGCCGACTGCGACAGATCCTTGTCAATCTGGTCGGGAACGCGCTCAAATTCACCGAGCACGGTGCAGTCTCGGTCCAGGTCCAGCTGGGCGAACTGTCCGCCACGCACGTGCAGCTGCACTTCACCGTGCAGGATACCGGCATCGGCATCCCCCAGGACAAGCAACAACGGATCTTCGAGTCCTTCAGCCAGGCCGATACATCCACCACGCGGCGGTTCGGTGGCACCGGACTGGGGCTCACCATCTCCGCCCAGCTGGTCGCACTGATGCAAGGAGACATCTGGGTCGACAGCCAGGAGGGCCAGGGCAGCACGTTCCACTTCACCGCCCGATTCGAACGCCAGAGTGCCGACCAGTCCGAGTCAGTGCGGGACATGATCCCGGCACATTGCTCGGCGCTCGTCGTCCACACGCATCCCGACAGCTGCGCTGCGTACTGCGACATGCTGGCGGCCTGCGGCGTGCATGTCACCGCAGTGACCACCACCCACGAAGCCATACACCGGCTGCAACACGCCCGCTCCGACACCGATCGCTACGACTTCGTCGTCGTGGGAGCCGCCGCCCATTCGAATTGTCCGGCACACGAGGTCGCCCAGGAGCTCGCCCGGCATGCCGACACACGGCAGATCCCGCTGCTGCTGCTCTCACTCACCGGCCAGTCCGCCGTGACGCTGCCTCACGGCTGGGGCCGGTGCCGTGTGATCAACGCGCTGGTCAGCGTCAGCGAGCTGTGCGCTGCCGTCCACCAGGTGCTGGGAACCGAGGAACTCCAGACGCCGGCTGCTGATCCGCACGCGAGCCGCGAGCACGTCCGACCACTGCAGATCCTCGTGGCTGAAGACTGCCCGGTGAATCGAGACGTCGCCGTCGGGCTGCTCGAACTCCGCGGCCACCACGTCTGTCCAGTCTCCAGCGGCCAGGAGGCGATTGACGCGCTGCGGACGGCAACGTACGACGTGCTGCTCATGGACGTGGAGATGCCCGGGATGGACGGCCTGGAGGCGACCCGGCTGATTCGTGTTGCGGAACAGCACACGGGGCGGCGAATCCCCATCATCGCCATGACCGCCCATGCCGTGCACGGCTTTCGTGACTCCTGCCTGCAGGCCGGCATGGACGGCTACATTTCCAAGCCGATCAACCCACTGACTCTCTACCACACAGTGGAAACCGCAGCGGCCGGTCTGCAGTCGCACCCTGCGTAGCAGCTGCCAGCCGGCAAGCTCGTGCCGTCCTGTCACTCCGTGGATCGCGGCGCGACACGTGCCAGTGCCGGTGTCAACAACAGCCCTGCCAGCACATTCCGGAAATAATTTTTCAAAAATGTGCGATTCCGATCCGACGCGCGGGCGCGTCAAGCGTATAGGGACTGAGACTACACTCGTTCGCGGATAACCACATCCCCACAGAAGATTCAGTTTCTGTTCAACTCTGCCGGCCGCGCAAAAGTTACCACCTCAACAAGTCTGTCTGTAACACATAGAACGCGCGTTGTGTGTCCGTCGGCGCGGTGGCCCTGCAGGCCGCACGATCAGCACTTCCGTCACGTCTTAACACCTGCCGCGCAGCGCTGCACCGCTCGGCACGCGCGCCGGCGTTGCGTACCTCTTTGCATCCCTTGTTTCTCTGATACATTGACCCGAGGGCGTTATGTGCAAGCTCCAGGCCGGGCGTCAAAACCGGCTCGCTGAGCGGGAAGGCGCCGTGCAATTCTGGTCGTCCGATTCACTTCACTCATGACGCAGGCAGGAAATGAAGAACATCAACAGTCACACTCACAACAAGATCGCCGGGATGCATCTGGACAGCGAGGCCGCCGACGCGACAGCGCGGGCGCGGGCTGCAGAACAACTGGACGTCGCAGTGGCCGAGTTCAACGCAGCCGTGGATTCGATCGAGGCGCAGTGCAGCGCGCCCAACGCGAACCTGGATGACCTGGCGGTGCAACTGCGCGATCAGTTGTGGCGCGTCGAGTCGTTCTGCCGCGAGATGGAACAGCAGCTGGGTGCCGATCGGGACGCCGTCCGGGAGAAGCAGCGCGAGTTCCGGCAGCAGACGGACGCGCATTTTGCGAAGAGCTTCTTCATGCAGCGCGCGCGCACCTGGCCCCAGGGTTACCCGGGCGACTATGAGATCATCGAGAAGGCGTACAACAACCAGCCCCTCTCGCCGGGCGTCGGCCAGCTGTTCGACCGGTACTTCCTGGGCACCACCCTCGCCAACGGCATCCGTTACCGCCGCGCCATGATGCGCGATATCCTGGCCGCCGAAATGCGGGAGCGCCAGGGAGCCCGCATCCTCAATATCGGGTGTGGACCCTGCCGCGAACTGATCGAACTCGCCTCCGTCATCCGCGACAGTCGCACACAAGTGACCTGCGTCGACTTCGACGCCGACGCCTTGAAGTACTCCGCGGAACGCGTGCGCGAAAGCGGCTTGCAGGACCACGTGGAATTCCGGCGCTATAACGCCCTGCGGATGATCAACGCAGAACGGAACGTCCGCGAGTTCGGCCGGTTCGATGTGATCTACACCATTGGACTGCTCGACTACCTGGCGGACGACGTCCTCATCCGCATGATCCGGGCACTGTACGAAACCCTCCAGCCCGGCGGCACCTTCATCGCCGTGTTCAAGGACTGCGACCGCTACGACACCATCGACTATCACTGGCTGGTCGACTGGTCCGGGTTCCTGCAGAGAACACGCCAGGAGAGCTGGCAGTTGATCCTGGAGGCCGGCATTCCACACGACGCAGTCACGATCCAGCGCAGCCAGGACGACGTCATGATCTTCTACCAGATCCTGCGCCACGCGGCACACGTGCACAACGTTCCGGCCCACAGCGCACACGATCGGCGAAGCCAGACCATTGAACCTGTGGCACCCCGTCCCGCTGAAGACCTGAAGCGATCCCGGCGCGAGACGCCGAGCGAACGCAGACGGCGGCGAGTCAGCCAGTGACACAGCACCACCGCACGCGACCCGTTTACAGCTGCCGCACGCTGCTCAGGCCGGCAGCTGACACAACGTCCACCCGGTTGTCGACGCGTCGCACACCCGGTACGTCCTTCAGAATCGACTGCAGCACCTGCTTCAAATAGAAACTCGGCACGCTGCCGCGGAGTGTCAGGATGCCCTCGCAGTAGTCGCACTTGATCTCCCGCCAGTGGCGTGTAAAGTGACAACTCTGTGACAGTCGACATCTGACACGCTGCAGCACGACATCGCACAGGTCCGCTGCCTCGTCGAAGCGAATGAAGTCCTCGTTGATTGTGCTTTCCATGGCGATTCCTTTCCTCGCTTGAGGCACCCACCCGGGAATCCCGGACTCACTTCGCCTTACTCCTCGCAGGGAAACCCTTTCCCCCACGACTCTAACATAGCCCTCTGCACTGCCAGTCTTCAACACCAAACACAATAATCCGAAGCGTGTGCCCCCTCCGTTGAGCTACCATCGCTAGCTGATGGAAACTCAGGCCGCATTGCCCGATCTGACGCGCGCACCGCGAGTGGAAAGGCAGCGACTCACCAGCGCAAGACCTGGGACGGTGAAAGGCTCGGTCATTCCGAGCCGGTTGTAGTGGACAAATCCATGCCATGGATGGGCCCATTCGCATGGACTGCCTACCTCCTCACCGTGCAGCGGTTACATCCCGCAATTGGGCGAAGGCCACTATCAACGTAGCCTGGGGCAACGCCCCAGAAATCGAA
>JAAYDI010000206.1 GCA_012729315.1 Planctomycetaceae bacterium | reverse complement strand
TTCGGCCAATTGCGGGATGTAACCGCTGCACGGTGAGGAGGTAGGCAGTCCATGCGAATGGGCCCATCCATGGCATGGATTTGTCCACTACAACCGGCTCAGAATGACCGAGCCTTTCACCGTCCCAGTTTCCGATCGTCTGTTTCCGATCGACGGTTGAAGGTGCCGTGAGGCTCTTGGTAGGATGACAGAGAGTGTCGGTGCCGACCCGATCGCGACCCGCGCCGCCGTCTCCTTGTTCTTGCTCAAAGGTGTCCTACGTGGTCGTCGATGCCAATCAGACGGCGAAACGGATCATCGCCAACGTGGAACGCGTGATTGTCGGCAAGCGTCAGCAGCTGATTCTGGCACTGGTGGCCTGGTTCTCGGAGGGGCACATCCTGCTGGAGGACGTGCCGGGCGTGGCCAAGACCATGCTCGCCCGGGCGCTGGCGCGCAGCGTCGGGTGCGAGTTCAAGCGGATCCAGTGCACGCCTGACCTGCTGCCCACCGACGTCACCGGCGCTTCGGTATTCAATCAGAGGACGGCCGAGTTCGAGTTCCGGCCGGGGCCGGTGTTTGCCCAACTGCTGCTGGCCGACGAAATCAATCGCACGACGCCGCGCACGCAGGCGGCGCTGCTCGAGGCCATGGCGGAGGGACGCGTCACCGTCGACGGCGTGACGCATGTGCTGCCGCCGCCGTTCCTGGTGATCGCCACCCAGAATCCGATCGAGCACGAAGGGACGTTCCCCTTGCCCGAGGCGCAGCTGGACCGCTTCCTGATGCGGTTCAGTCTCGGCTATCCCACCCTGGAGGAAGAACTCCAGATGCTGGAGCGGCTGCAACACAAGCACCCGCTCGAGGAGCTGGAGGCCGTCGTGTCGGCTGACGAGTTGGTTGCCTGCCAGCAGGTGGTGCGGGACATCCGTGTGGATGAGAAAGTCCGCCATTACCTGATGCAGATCGTGCACGACACGCGGAGCCACGAGGACTTGAGTCTGGGGGGGAGCCCGCGCGCCAGCCTGGCGCTGTTCCGCTGTTCCCAGGCACTGGCGGCCTTGCGCGGCCGGCAGTACGTGCTGCCCGACGACGTCAAGCGCGTGGCGGGCCCGGTGCTGACACACCGCGTGATTCTGCGTCCCGAGAGCCGTCTCCGTAAACGGACGTCGGAACAGGTGGTGGAAGAAGTCGTGGCCGAGATCGCAGTCCCCACGATGTCCTGATGCGGGAGGTGCGCGCAGCCGCCATGCGCTGGATCACTGTGGCCATCCTGATTCTGCTGCTGGCGCTTGTCCTGCGAATGGAGCTGCTGGCGTACGCCATGTATGTGTTCCTGGCGATCCTGGTGCTCAGCCGCGGGATGTCGCAGGCCTGGGCCCGGAGCGTGACGGCACAGCGCGAGTGCAATCGGCTGACGGCCGAAGTCGGAGACACGGTGGCCGTGGTGGTGACACTGGAGAACACGGGCCGGCTGCCCATCGCCTGGCTCCTGGCCGAGGACCTGCTGCCTCGCCGGGCTTTGATGTTCCGCCCGCCCAACCTGCAGCTGCGCGGCAATCGCCTCCAGTTGCAGATGATCCGTCCGCACGGCCGGAAATCCCTCCGCTACCAGCTCGTCTGCAATCGCCGCGGCTACTATCAGCTCGGGCCCCTGGTCGCCGAGACCGGGGATCTGTTCGGGTTGCACCGGCGCTTCCGCGTGGTGACCGAGCCCCATTTCCTGATGGTCTACCCGCCCGTCATGCCGCTCGCGGGATTCGAGCTCGCCTCCCGGCGACCGATCGGCGAAGTGCGGATGACCTATCGGCTGTACGAAGACCCGACCCGCATCGCAGGGGTCCGTGCCTATCAGCCGGGTGATCCGCTCAACCGGGTCCACTGGCGCGCCACGGCCCGCACCGGCGCGTTGCACAGCAAGGTCTACGAGCCCTCGTCGGTCGCCGGCGCGACGGTGCTGCTGGAATTCCACCAGGCCAGCCATCCAGCGCGTCACGAGCCGTTCCGCAGCGAGCTGGCCGTGGTGGCCGCCGCGTCGATTGCCCACGCGATCTACACGATGGGACAGCAGATCGGGCTGATCACCAACGGCCGCGATGCCGCTGACCGGATCCGTGTCGAAGGCTGGGACTTCGACCCGCGCACCCGCACCCAGGCGCGGCAGGCGGCCGGCATGCAGGAACACAGCGACCGGCTGCGGCCCATCCTGGTCCCGACGCGCCGCGGTGCCGAACAGCTGCGGCGGATCCTCGAGACGCTCGCACGCGTAGAATTGACCGACGGCCTGCGTCTGCCGGAACTGATCCGGGAAGTCGAAGGGCACATTCCCCGCGACGCCACGCTCATCGTCATCGTGCCTGAGGTGACGACCGAGACCGTGGTCACGTTGCAGGACCTCCGGCGCCGAGGACTGGCCGTCTCCGCCATGCTCAATATGTACGATGAGCATGACTATGCGGCCGGGGCGGGATCGCTCACGGCCGTGGGCATCGAGACACATCATCTGAAAGACGAAGCCGCCGTCCCGCACATCTGTCAACAGGTTGTCATGCGTTAGCCAGACAGGTCCGATATGGTCACACGGCCCCGCCAGACACTCATGGATTACCTGGTCATCGCGATCAGCCCCGCGCTGATCATGGGGATGGTGGGGAGCCTGCTGTTCTTCCTGTTGACGATCTTCTATCACGGCCAATATGGCGCGCGGCTGACCTTCATCTTCGCCATGTTCACGCTGGCGATCGTGCTTATCGCACGCATCTCGATGGAGGACGGCATCGAGTACGCGTCGCTCTTCGCCATCCCCCTGGCCATCCTGACATTCCTGGCCATGGTCAGGTTCGCGGAAATACAAGGGCCGCTGGCCCCGTACAGCAGCCTGATCAACGCGGGGTTCCTGGCCGTCGTCTGGTGGAGCGCCCATAAGCTGACCTGGGACTGTACGTTCATCGACGACCAGCAGGATGCGTCCGGGGAGGGACTGCTGCAGGGAATGGGGTTCGATGCCAACACGGTGGAACAGCAGGTTCACGCCGTCCAGCCCCGCACGGGACTGCCATCACCCGCACACCGTCCACATGACCCGCGCTCCACAGCGTCCGGCAATCCGGACTGGTATCAGCGGATGGTCGAGCGGCGGCGACGCCCCCATACGCCAGGCGTCTGGGTCCTGTACTACGCGCTGGCTGCTCTGCCTCTGTTCGGAGTAGGACAGTGGCTGCTCCCCGCCACCGACATCCCCAGTCGTGCCTACGCCTTTCGACTCATCTGCGTCTACGTGGCCTGCGCGCTGGGGCTGCTGTTAACCACCAGTTTCCTGGGATTGCGCCGGTATTTGCGGCAGCGCCACATGTCGATGCCAGCGGACATGGCCGGCGTGTGGCTCGGCCTGGGGGCCACCATGATCGTGGCAGTCCTGCTGGCCTGCCTGGTTCTGCCGCGCCCCGGCGCCACACTGTCCCTCTCGCAACTGCCGTTCCCAATCAGGTTGGACTCGAAAGACCATCAGCAGACCAGCCCCTACGCCGTCGGCCGTGACGGACCGGAGCAGACCGAACACGCCACGGCCACCCGCCCGGCCAAACATCCCCCGTCCAGTCCCTCCGAGGACGGCGACGCGCCACGCGATACGCAGCAGCCGAGCGGCTCTGAACAGGCCCGTCAAGCTGAAGACCCGGCTGGAGACAGCGGCCGCGTGAAGCCGGAGCCCGGGCAGGCCCGCGGTGCGCAGCCTGAGCCTGAAACCGACCAACCGCAGCCTGAGCCTGAAGCCGACCGACCGCAGCCTGCCGCGGCCGATCGCCGGCCCGAACCGGCGCACCAGCAGAAGCTGCCGCCGTCGTCGCCGCCACCTTCCCGATCCCGTCCGCCCCGGAGTCCGAGCCAGATCGGGTCCGCCCTGCTGCGCGCTGTCGGCCCGCTCTTGAAGCTGGTGCTGTTCGTCGGGCTGTTGTGTGCCGCGCTCTTCTGCGTCTGGAAATACCGGGCACAGGTCCGCCAGGCGCTCGCTCAGCTGTGGCGGGACCTCCAGCACCTGTGGGCCAGTCTGTGGGGTCGACGCGCGCCGTCCGGCGCTGTGTCCGCGGCGCTGGAACCGTCGCAGACGGGGCCGCCCGCACCATCGTTCGCCAGCTACCAGGATCCGTTTGTCACCGGCCGGGCCGCGCGTTATACGACCGAACAGCTCGTCTGCTACACGTTTGCGGCGCTCGAGGCCTGGGGGCGTGAACACGGGTGCGCACGCGCCCCGGACCAGACGCCGCTGGAATATGCTCAGCGGTTGACAGGCCGGTACGCCGCCTTGGGCCCGGACACCCGCCTGCTGGCCGAGCTCTACTGCCAGCTGGTCTATGGCCGCCAGCCGATCGCGGTTGAGCGCCGCGCCAATCTCCGCCGCCTCTGGCAACATCTCTGCCAGAACGTCGGACATCCCGCCTGAGGTGCTGGAGTCTGACATCCAATATGTTGACCGTTCGACTCGACTCGAGTAGATTGCCTGCAGGAAGGGGGGGGCCGGCGCGACGCCGGCAGCGGGTTTTGTTGCGTGGCCGATATGCCGTGTGCATACGGTGACGGTTTCTTGTCATTCCAAGACGCGGCAGATCGTTCAGGGGCGGTACCCAGGCACCCGGTGGCGGAAGGTGTAGCATGCGATCATCAACGCGGAGACGACAGCGCGCCGCGGCAGCGAGCCGATTCCAGCGTCCCCAGGTCGAACGGTTGGAGCTGCGGGTCATGCTGGCCCCGGTAGGCTTCATCGAGTTGGGACCTTCCGACAATCTGGCGCTGGACCAGCCTCTCGTGGCGGTCGAGTTGCTGGAAGATGTGAACCCGGACCCGGAGATTGAAGAGTGGATCAGTCTCGGCCCGAGCATCTTCAACACACTGCTGCTCGACACCGGCGCCAATAGCATCCTGATGATGGCCACCGCCGTGGACGATCTGCAGACTAGCGGTCGCTACGAGACGCAGGGCGAGTTCCTGGAGGTCGGCGTCGGCGGCTACCATCTGCTGGACATTTCGGCCCCGTATCGTTTTGACTTCGCGGGTACTGATGGTGTCCGCAATACCATCAGCAACGAAACGCACATCATGTCCGATGCGACGAAAGACTTCAGCATGTTCGGTCCCTGGGGGCTGGTCGGCATGCCGGCCATGGCCGGCAGGGTGACGTCGCTGGACATGACGGTCTGGTCGGGTGGCAGCACCGGTCTGGACACGCTGCACATGACGGTCGACTTCGCCGAGCAGGTGCCGGCGGGCGATGAGCATCGGTATGTCCTGGCCGTTGACAACCGGATCTGGTTCGAGACCGACGAGTCGATAGTCTATGGCCAGCCGCCCGTGTGGGCGGACGTGCCGTTTCTGACGGCCACGCTGGCCAACGATGGAATCAGCGCAGCGGGGAACTTCCTGTTCGACACGGGGGCCCAGATCAGCGTCCTCTCGACCCGCCTGGCACGCGACATCGGCCTGGACAGCAACGGCGATGGGCAGTTCGACGACAACGACGCGTATTACGTGACGTCCGAGACGGTGGCGGGTGTCGGCGGGGAGATCAGCGTTCCGGTGTTCGCCATCGACGAGCTTTATGTGACGGTCACACAGGTCGCGACCGGCAATGAGGTGGACCTGATGTGGACCAACCTGCAGTGGCTGGTCCTGGACATCGGCACCGGCTCCAACGAGCTGGCGCTCGACGGAGTGTTTGGCTCCGATCTGCTGACCAGCGGCTGGTTCAATGCGTTCTTCTATCCGGGCATGCCGGACGGGTATTTCGACCGGGTCCATTTTGATTTCACAGACTGGAGCCTCGACGACGGCACGCACGAAACGCGCGCAGGCACCATCTACTTCGACGTGAATGACGTTGTGGACCAGGTGCTCCCGTACGGGCCAGGCCTGCGGATCCGCGAATCGGATCGGACCACGGAAGTCATCGAAGGGGTCATGACCGACACCTACTCGATCGCTTTGTCGACCATACCTGCTGCACCGGTGCAGGTTACGATCACAGCCGACGACCAGCTGTTGGTCAGCGCCGATGGCGGCGCGACCTACAGCCCCTCCCTCGTCCTGACCTTCACCGACAGGTTGGCGCAGACGATTACGGTCGCGGCGATCGAAGATGGCCTGCAGGAGGGCATCCATACGGGGGTCATCACCCATTCGGTGGCGAGCGCCGATGCCGGTTACGACGGCATCCTGGCGCGGGATGTGACGGCTCGCATCCTGGACTACACCGAGATGCTGATTTTCTCGGCGGATGAGGCCGGCCAGGATGTGATCTCCTGGATCGACGTCACCGAGGGTGCCGGCAAAGTCACCTACTGGATGCGGCTGAGCGAACCACTGCTGAGCGAGACCTGGGTCGTCGTGGAAGAACCAACCAACGAGGTCTCCATCAACAATCCGACCAATACGTTGCCAGGGTTCGAAAACGTATGGATCTTCAACGTCGGGAACTGGCAGGTGCCGCAACAGGTCGAGATCACCGTCACCGACGACAACGTGCCGGAAGAACCGCACGAGGCCGAACTGATCCACACCACCGTGGATGCCTCCAGTTTCACGATCGTCGGCCAGAACTTCCTGACCGCCCGTATTGCCGATGATGACGCTGGCGGCGTCCGCATCACGGAACTCGACGGCAACATCTTGCTGACAGAAGACGGTGCGACCGACAGCTACGAGATCGGGCTTACGAAGGAGCCGAGCGGCCCGGTGCAGATCACCGTGACCGCCGACACTCAGGTACAGGTCAGCGCTGACGGCGGCGCGACGTATGCCAGTACACTGGTGCTGACGTTCACTGATCTGGCCACGCAGACCGTGACCGTGCGCGCGATCGATGACGCCGTGGCCGAAAGCACGCACTTCGGTACGATCCGCCATGCCATCACTGGCACCATTCACGACCCGATGTATCCGGCCCTGCTGCCAGTGGCCGACGTGAAGGCGACGATCGTCGACAACGATGAGGCGGGGCTGTCCCTCGCCGCCGATGCCGCGGGCCAGCACCCGATCAGCGCGGTGGAACTCGTCGAAGGCGCGGACTCCCGTTACTGGATAGCCCTGACCAGCCAGCCGAAGCACGACGTGATGGTCTTTCTGGGCAGCGTGCATGAGCAGGTGGTGGTGGTCAGCGATGCGGATCCGGACAGCGCGGCACTCACGTTCACACCGCACGACTGGAACCAGCCCCAGGCGGTCCGCGTGACTGCAATCGACGAAGCCGTCGTCGAAGGACCGCATACAGACTACATCACGCATACCCTGTTCAGCAGTGACCAGAAGTACCAGGGGAGCGTGCTCTTGCGGGCGGATATCGACGATCCTCCGCCACAGGTCGCCGCCCGCCACATCTTCTACAATCGCTCGGCCTGGGACGGTCGCAACCCGGCGGCGACCGACGACGACGATGCCGCAATCGCCAGCGACAAGGCGGTGCTGCTGCCCGGCCAGAAGGCGACGTTCGCCAATTACACAAGCTACAGCCGCGGCATCAACGGCCTGATGATCGACGTTCGTAACTTGCGCGCCACCCCGACGGCAGACGATTTCGTGTTTCGCGCCGGGAACGACAACCAACCGTATGGCACCAACCTCGACAGCCCCGACGATGACTGGCGGTTGGCCCCGGAACCGATCAGCATCACGGTACGCGCTGGCGCCGGAGTTGACGGCGCGGACCGCGTCACGTTGATCTGGCCAGACGGCGCGATCCAGAAATGCTGGCTGCAGGTGACCCTGGTGGCCGACGATACCAACGGACTGCTGCAGAACGACGTCTTCTACGTCGGTAATGCCGTGGGCGAATCGGGAAACTCTACCGGTAACGCACTCGTCAATGCCACCGATGAAATCGGTGCCCGCAACAATCCACACAGCCCGTTCAATCCCGCGCCGAAAGATGATCGCTTCGACTTCAATCGCGATAAGCTGGTCAACGCGGCAGACCAGATCATCGCTCGCAACAACCGCACAAGTCCCTTCAACGCCTTGAAGTTGATCACGCCGCCCCTCGAGCCTGTGAGTGGCAGCAAGGGCGAAGCGGGCGCAAGCAGTTTCGGCGGAAAACCACATGGTGCCGGGGACGCTGCGGGAAGCATCGACCGACTCGGCCCACAACTCAGTCCGTTCCTGGTCCCCGTGACAACAGCCGGCGTGCCCACCACATTGAACATGGGCCCACACGCCTTGAGCTGCGTCAACAGCGAGGCAACTGCCGACCAGAGTCCACCAACTGCCTCACCGAACCTCCCGCCGGACTCTGGGAGCCCACTCCCCGAGCGCACGCCGTGGCCCCCCACCGGTGCCGATTTCCAACTTCGCCACGCACGTCAACTCCGCAAGGTCAATGGCAGCGCCGACGCGGACACATATCTCATGCACGATATAGCCTTAACTGAGCTCGTGGCGGAACACGAGTAATCGTAAGCTGTTCGCGCTCATCAATATATCGCACATGCGAGTTATGGCCGTTTTGGCAGTGTATCGTTGCGCGATACTTTTCGTGCATAATCCTTGCCGGAAAATCTTGCATAACCGTTGCAATCGTTACGCGACTTTCATAGGATAACGGCGCATACGCATACGAGAAGGATTGCATCGTGAGGCGTGTATGCCGTGCACTCGATGGAATGTGCGGGCGGACGTGCAGGTGATCTGAGTGCCCGAATGAGTTACTGACCCAGAGTCTGGCACCGAGGTAATATAAGGAGTCTGCGTCGTGAAAGTCAGAATCATTGCGGTAATCCTGGCGTGTTTGGTTTGGGTTTCACCATCGCAGGCTGATTGGATTGACGTTGTCGCTGGGAATCATGTGTTGCAGGCGAATACAGCGGGTCAGTTTGTCGACATCATGATTTACGGTGAGGGGCAACTCAACAACGCCTATGTTCAAGCTCTGCTGGAAAGTGACGTTGAGGGAGACACTGGGCTCACAGGCAAAGTCCCCTCTATCACGGGGATCAGTCTGGTTGAAACCGGCTCATTGTTCGAGCTCAACAACGACGGCGTTGACTGTTT
This sequence comes from Planctomycetaceae bacterium, assembly GCA_012729315.1. Lineage (GTDB taxonomy): Bacteria > Planctomycetota > Planctomycetia > Pirellulales > Pirellulaceae > JAAYDI01. Next base: position 3,141 of record JAAYDI010000206.1, on the reverse strand, counting down.
TCTTTCGTACAGTGGCTGGGGTTATGCCGGATGGGCAGAGAACGCCGTGGTCACCGTGTTAGGTCCGTCAGACATACCGACCACAGTGGACCTGAATCCGAACGGCCAGTTGCTGGCGAGGTTGACAATCGACACGACCGGCATTGGTCCGGGCAACTATGGGTTGAATCTGGGGCCCTTTGAAGTCGTCGAAGGCTTTGTGATGGAGACGAGCTTCCTGGATTTCGGCGGCTCGGTGGACGTCGTCAGTGGGTCACTGACCGTTGTTCCTGAGCCATCTTCGCTCCTGCTGATGTGCGCCGGTCTGGCTGGATTGGGTGTAGTGGTGTTGCGGCGCAAGCGAGCTTAGGAGCGGTGGCGACAGTTGCTACATCGCTCGCACCATCGCCGGTGTTCAGACGACATCGGCGATGTTTCTTTGTGCGGCAGTCGTTCTGGGGTCGGGTGTCAGCGTACGGCAATACGAGGCATCTCCGCACCTGACACGGACCCGTCCGGCCGGGTCGATCGGTTTCCTGGCGAACTGATGCATGAGTTCGCAGGCGAAGGCATAGGCCTGGTCGGTCAGCGGGCCGACGACGAGCGCTGTCGGGCCGACAAATCCATCGGGCGCGAGCAGCGTTGACTCGCCGGCCTCGGGCACTGCGTGCAGGTGTTCCAGCTGGTGGTTCTCTGCTTCGCGCCGGCCGAGCACGACTTTGCACTGGTTGTTCAGCCGGAAGTGGCGTCCGAATTTGAGCAGTTCGAAATCCCAGCGTCCGGCGCGCGTCTGATGCTGGAGCAGATCAAACACTTTGCGGGCGAACGGCGGTTCGGTCAGCACGCAGCCGGTCGACGGAGTGGGGATCTCGTCGATTCCCAAGGCCCGGGCCAGCTGGATCAGACCGCGGCGTCCGCGCCCGTAGAAGCCATACAGTTTTTCCCGATCTACCCAGCCTGCGCGTTCGGGCAGCGTAACGGGGAGCAGCCGGGCGGAAAGAGGGCGGAGCAGGCGTTCGTGCAGGCCGCTGTGGTGCGCAATCGTATCCAAGTCCCGGCGTTTCTGGCTGCCAGCCCGCTGTCCGACCACTTCACCGCTGACCACGAACTGCGCTTCGTGCTGTTGCAGGCACGATCGGGCCAGGGAGAACATATGCACGCGGCAGTCGACACATGGGTTGGCTCCGCGGCCATAGCCGAAGCGGGGTTGGCGCACGATGTCGAGATAGTCGTCCCCCAGTGACACGATGGTCAGCGGCACCCCCAGGCACGTCGCCGCCTGCTCCGCGCGATCGGGCCCGACGGCGAACGGGCTGCGGCAGTGCAGCGCCACGACCTCCAGCCCCTGTTGCTGCATCAAACGCACCGCCAGGTGACTGTCGAGGCCACCGGAGAGCAGGGCTACGCAACGCATGGCAGACCGTACGCGATCGGGCTGTGTTTCAGGGGACGACGTTTCAGGGGACGACACGTTTCAGGGGACGACGGGCGAGGCGCTAATCACTCGGGAATGGTGCCGGTTCCTTCCGCAATTCGAACAGCGCGTTGCAGGCGGCCCGCTGCTCCGCTTCTTTCTTATTGCGTCCCCAGGCCGCCTGATACCGTTGCCCTCCCACGACGGCGCTGATCTTGAAGCACTTGGAGTGGTCGGGCCCCTTTTCGTCGAGCAGCTGGTACAGTGGTGTGTTGCCGAACTCGCGCTGCGCGAACTGCTGCAGCAGTGACTTGTAGTTGCCTCCCACTTCGCCGGCGGCGGCCAGTTCGATCTCGGGCCCCACATGCAGTTCGATGAACTGGCGCGCCTCCTTTTCACCGCCGTCCAGGTACAGGGCGGCCAGCAGCGACTCGAAGACGTCGGCGAGCAACGACGACGGTACTTCCCGGCAGGCCGCCATGCCCTTGCCGACAAACAGGCACTCGTGCAGCCCGAGCGATTCGCTGATCTTGGCGCACGACTGGCGGCTGACCACGACTGACTTGATCTTGGTCAAATCGCCTTCGAGATACTCGGGGTACTGACGGAAAAGCAGTTCGCACACCACGGCGCCGAGAATAGCATCGCCCAGGAATTCGAGGCGTTCATTCGAGGCCAGGCGATGATCGGCGCAGGACGCGTGTGTGAGCGCCGCCTGCAGCAGGCGTTTGTCGTGAAACACATACCCGATCCGCCGCTCGCAGAGCTCCAGCTTCTGAGCGGAATCCAGATCACATTCGATCGTGGGCGGACTGGTGTCAATTGGGCCAGCAGGATGCATGTGAACCATTTGCAGCAAACGTAGCAGCCTGTTTGCCGTTTGTCAACGCGACAGAGCCGGGCCGACCAACGTGTGTACACTCCAGTTGCATTATTTACGCCACATGCACGAGAAAAGCAACTGGTATCGTGGCAGCAATCGCGTTTTGTTCGTGTATTGATGGAAGTCACGTTTCGTGACCTATGCGTGCCACGCGAACTGTCGTCTTGAGCCGTAGCGCGGCGCCCCTATCACAGCCCGGGGTAAGCCGCGCCTCGCGGCGCCACCCGTGGGTGCGCGTGCCCGAGAACATGCCGGTCGAGCCACAGACGCCGCGCTGAACCGGCGGCCTCCGAGACCGATACCAAGACCGAGACCGAAAACAGCCGCAGCCGGGCTTCCGGCACCCGGCCGGCAATACACTTCCCCAACCCAGACACACTTCCCCAACCCAGACACACAAACTTGACTGAACACTTCCCCAACCCAGACATCCCCAACCCAGACACACAAACTTGACTGAATGCGGTAGCTAGCTGCTAGCGCTGGCGCGCCGATGCTGGCAACACCCTGGCGGGGCCGCCTCCAGCCGGGCTTGCTATTATGGGGTGACAGGTGTGTGTCACCCGCTTGTCGCGTGGGCTTTTCCGGCCCTGGCCAACGTGGTGGCCCTGACCTATAATCAACGATGGCGGGGCCGAGTGGCTCCGTGAGCGACGCACGAAACGCGGCAGGCAGGAGGTTGTCTCGCATGCCTGCCAATGCTCGTAAGGATATTGTCCGCGAAGGTGAAATCGGCACCTATCACTGCTGGTCACGCTGTGTCCAGCGCGCCTTCCTCTGCGGCTTCGATGCGGTGACCCAGCGGGATTTCGATTACCGCCGCGGCTGGATCGAAAGTCTGCTGGCCTATCTGGCCGGTGTGTTC
>JAAYDI010000205.1 GCA_012729315.1 Planctomycetaceae bacterium | reverse complement strand
TGCACCCGTTAGTCACGGTCTTGCTCGGTCCGCTGTTTCGCCGACTGGCCCAAAACGAGAGATCGGTGTTCTCGTTCCTGCATTCGGCCGAGCCGGGCAGTCTTGCGGAGCACATTCGCTCTGGACGAGCTGCGGCATCAGCGCTGTTCACGCTCGAACAGCTGTACGACTATCTGGTATCTTCACTTGGTGACGGGCTCTACATTCACGCTCGCGGCAAGCGTTGGGCGGAAATCGAAACCGTACTGGATCGAATGCCGGGTGCTTCACCGCTGGACGTTGCGATCGTCAAAACGGTTGGGTTGCTCGGAGCCGTCGGTCAGTGGCAGCAACTCCGGGCCACGCCGCAAGTACTTCGGCTCGCGTTGGCCCCGGATTATGGAACCCGCGAGACAGATAAGGCCACAAAGAACTTGGTGGCACAATCCTGTTTGGCGTCGCGTCGATACAATAACAGCTACGCCTTGTGGGAGAGCAGCGACGTTGATCTGGACGCCCCCGTGCGTGCGACACAAGGACGCATCGGGGCCAAGGAATCCTTGACGTACCGGGGAGGCGGTCGGACAATGCGGCGTGGCCTTGGGCGATTTGGCCTGCATGACAAACAAACTGCCGTCCCAGCCAGCCGTACGTCAGGCTTTCCAGCCTGACTGTTCAGCGTGGAAAGACTGACATCCCGAGGAGCACCCATGTCGAGCAAGACGCGACACATCCTCTCCCTGTCCGGCGGCAAGGACAGCACCGCACTGGCGATCTGCATGCGCGACCGCGTAGCGGACATGGAGTACGTCTTTTGCGACACCAAGAAGGAATTGCCGGAGACGTACGAGTACCTGGACCGAATCGAAGCGTATCTCGGAAAGCCGATCGTCCGCCTGTGCGACGACCGCGGCTTCGATCACTGGCTGAAGATTTACAACAACTACCTGCCGTCCTCGCGGATGCGTTGGTGTACCAAGGTGCTGAAGATCCAACCCTTTGAGAAGTACGTCGGGGACGACGAAGTCATGATGTACGTGGGCATCCGCGCCGACGAGGATCGTGCCGCGTATGTTTCCACCAAGCCCAACATCCATCCCGCTTACCCGTTCAAAGATGACGGTATCGACATGGATGGCGTCCGCCGGATTCTGGAAGAAAGCGGCATCGGTTTCCCCGAATACTACAAGTGGCGTACCCGCTCCGGTTGTTACTTCTGTTTCTTCCAACGCAGGCACGAATGGGTCGGGCTACTGCAGCATCACCCGGACAGATTCCAAGACGCAAAAGACTACGAGAAGCTCGACCCGACAACCGGCGAGCGCTACACCTGGTGCCAGCGTGAATCACTCGAAGAACTTCAGCGACCCGAACGGATAGCCGAAATCAGGAGGGCCCACGAGGCCGCGATGCGCCGTGAAAGGAAACGTCAAACCAATCGCCCCCTGGTTGAGGTTCTGTCCGATGTGTACGACGACGAAGACGATGACCAGCCGTGTTTCTTCTGCCACTCATGAAGTCGTTGAAATGCACCGAGCTGAGATGGCCTTTGCCCCTTACGCACATCGACTATGAAGTCGGCTACAGGTGGAGCAAGCCAGGTAAAAACTGCCCTCGCGCCCCGACTCCGACAGCCAGGAAGGGTGCTTTTGCTATGCCGCAGATGTGTGACGACGAATGCCCGTTCTGCAATTTGCCGCGCGAACGTGTCTTCCACGAAGGTCACCTCTTCAAGGCGGCGTGGGATATCTTTCCCGTGTCAACCGGGCACGCGTTACTCATTCTCAACAGACATGTGGCGACGTGGTTTGAAGCAAGCCAAGAGGAACAGATCGACCTTGTTGGGGGCATCGCGATCGTTCGCGGCATCATCGAGAGACTACATTCGCCCGGCGGATACAACATCGGAGTCAACGTCGGTCAAGCGGCCGGCCAAACCGTGTTCCACCTTCACGTTCACGTCATTCCACGGTATCGGGGCGACGTGGTTGACCCTACCGGAGGTGTGCGTCATGTTATTCCGGAACGGGGCAATTACCGCGTCACAGGGCGGCAAGACCGGTAGCCTCTCATCCATGAAGCGGCCGTCCTGACATGGCCGGAGGCGAACCGCGATCGAAACCTTCCTTTCTGCTAATCACAAAAATCGTGGATCCAGCGATGAATTCCAGCGCGTCCAACGCCTGGTCCCAACTGCTTCGCAAAGAGGTCGGCAGCCTGCTTGAACGGCCTGTGCGCGAGGCGATGGCAGCCATCGGCTTGGCGTCCGACTGTCACCTCGACGTAGGCATTCTCTTCCAGGACGTAGCGCAAAATCGCCCCGTACTGGCTGATCTTTCCATCTGCCAACGGGCCGACTTAGAGTACATCGACGGGCTGTTTTGGCCCATCGAATACGGTATCTTGTGCGGAAGTCGGAGAAAGGCGATAAGGGTTCGATTCGCCCAAGGTAGACACCACTTGGTGACCAGTTCGTGCTCGTCCGAACCAGCTACCGCATGGCCGTGGGACGCGACCTCGCGCAAGGAGGAATCCAAGAACGTTGGGTAGCAGATGGAAAGTACGCCTGAGTTGATCCTCGAACGGTTTCTGGCCGAGATTTGCTCGATGAAACTGCATTCATCGAGGAATCTTGGCGCTGCGCTCAAAAAGCCCCTCCTTCTTCTGCTGCTCGTATCGCGCATCGAAAACGGCAAAGTCGCGGAGAACCGTTTTGACTTCTCGGATATACGGCGCGAACTCGACACTTTGATCCGCTGTTTCGGCGGACGCCCATCCAGAAGTGGCTCGAAGCCGGAGCAGCCCTTCAGCCACCTGCGAAGCTCGCCTTTCTGGACCCTTCGCACGCAGAAGCGTTACGACAGCGGCCAGACTGTGCTGATCTCTGACCTGATGGATCCTGCGTCCTACGGAGCCTTCGAGCCGGCCGTGTTTCGCCTGATTCGCGATTCCGACACGGCGAGGGCAAGGGTGATCGACACCGTCCTGAACGAGTGGTGGCCGGAAACATTGCATCCGGATATTCGCGAAGAACTGGGGCTCGACCGGCTGGTGATTACGCGCCGCCGGCGCCGGGATCAGCAGTTCACCGTCGATGTCCTCGAGAACTTTCGCTATAGCTGTGCCATGTGTGGATTTCATGCCGTCCTGAACGGCCAGGCAACCGGCATCGACGCGGCTCACGTCCGCTGGCACTCGGCGGACGGTCCGGATGCCCTCGAAAACGGGATCGCTTTGTGCAAACTTCACCACTGGGCGTTTGACAAAGGAATCCTGGGCATCGACGAATCCAACGTCATTCGCGTGGCGGGCGCGTTCGTAACCCAGGTCGAAGGCGGTCTTCCTCTCGAATCGCTTGCCGGCTGCCCACTCGCCATCCCGCCACGTTCAAAGGCTATCGCGGAAGAGTTTCTGGACTGGCATCGGAGCAATGTCTATCTGGGGGCGTGATCACATTCGCGCGCAGTCGGGAACGGCAAAATGAAAATCGAAAGGGAGCTGCGCCGCGTGGCAATTCGCTCGGATGGACGCCGCTGTGACGGCGAAGAAGACAATTCACGGTTTCGTTCGGGCTTTTCTCTTGCTCAACGATCTTTGCCATCGCAGCTGTTGCATCAACTGCTGGCCTTCCGGAGAATCCTCAGGCCAGACCTGCGTTCCGTTTGGCAAGCGATCGACATTTGATCGTATGCGTAGCAGTCCTCTGACGTGCGCTCTGTCTCGACGAGGCGAGAAGCTGATCGAGATGTCGATGACGCCGACCTCCGGCATTCCGCCCAGGCGATAGTACCAACGGAAAAACCCCATCCCATAACTCCTGATTGCTGCTGGTTTCGGACAAACGTGGCGTCACGTACGGGCGTCCCATTCCAGTGTGCGGCGTTGGCGGCCAGACCACGGCCGAACGGAGACGTTGAGACGACCGTGCCTCGCAGTCTACGGGAGGCAATCCCGGTGCGGCAAGGGTACGGAAGCCATTCGAACGGCTTTGGAGAGCGGAACCGAAGGTGAAGACACGGAGAATGCGGCGGAATTGTCCAACGTCATGCGCTCGGCGAGTGAACTCGTCGGCGCGACCGACAATCCGCTGTCTCGCGTCGCCCAGCGGTTGGCTGATGCGCCCTCCGAAGACGTCGTTGTTTCGTTAGCCTCCGCCGTGTCGGGGAAGACCGCCTCGGCCCTGACGGACGAAGATTTCGGGCGGGCCGCCGGGATGATGGAAATCG
>JAAYDI010000204.1 GCA_012729315.1 Planctomycetaceae bacterium | reverse complement strand
GACGACCTCAGACGCACCACCCTCTTTCACGCGCACGATCGCGCCCGAGTTCGGAGTGGGCCCTTGCTCGGAGAACAGGCCGAATTGAATCGCGTAGAGCTGGCCGTCCGGCCCGCGGGTGAGATCGGTGAGCATGGTCAGGCCGGTCGCGAAGTCACTGATCGCGCCTTCCGGCGTGACCATGAGCACCTTCGTGCTGCCCGGAATGAACGGCGCGCCGCTCAACAGCGAGACGTAGGCGTTGCCCGCGTCGTCGAACGCCACACCGGTCGGCACGGGGTCCGCTTCGACCGCGTCGTTGCGGCGGGGATTGGGAAATGCACCCGGCAGCCCGTCGAACGCTGTCACGAGAACAATCTCGCCCGTGGCAGGGTTCACGCGCAGCAGGTCATTCGCCCCGGCATCGGCCACCCACAGCCAGCCATCCGGCCCGGCAGCCATCCCGTACGGGTGCGATTCCAGGATCAAACCGTCCGGGTTGTTCGTCTTCTCGTAGGCCCACATATCGGCGACCTGGACAGCCTCGCCGCCTTCCACCCGCACGATGGTCGCCATGAGGCTGGGCGGATCGGTGCTCCCATCGCTCTCCCAGCCGCCGCTGGTGGCGTACAGCACGCCGTCCAGCAGCGCCAGCCGCGCGCCGCCCGAGCTTTCCCCGGTCTCGGTGAAGAGAATCGATGGCAGGACGGCGGCATCGGTCTGCGTGCCATCGGGCGCAACCTGGACGATGCGCGCCGTTGGGCCCATGGTCAATTCGGTCATCTCGCCGTTTTCACCCGGCACCTGAACGACCTCGTCGCCGCCAGTACCGCTGTCGACGACCCACACGTTGCCGTCGGGGTCGACCAGGACACCTTGCGGGCCGGTGAAACCGGAAGCGACGATCGTTCCCCCCGGAATATCGGGCAGCGGGGGCTGGGCGAAAGCCAGGGGGCTGACGCTCAAAATAATGAGAAGGGCTATGGCGAATTTGACTGCTCTCATTTACGGTGATTCCTTTTCTCCTGAAAACATCCGGCTAATAGCAAAATAAATTACCAAAATATCTGAACAATGTCAAGTGATTTGACTAGACGACTACCGAGCGAATACAGCGAGACTCACAGAGCCGGACAGCCGCGAACACCCGTTCCTCCTTTGGCGCGCACTGCGGTATATTTAGAGGCTGGCACCCACCTGGGAGAATCACACGGTGAGCGAACCGATTCATCTGCCGGCCCCAGCAACACCGTTTGTGGGACGGCTGGACGATCTACGAGCGATCGACGAGCGGCTGCGCAACCCGGCCTGCCGCCTGCTGACACTGGCTGGGCCGGGCGGGATCGGCAAGACCCGCCTGGCCCTCGAGGCCGGCACGCGCCTGATCGACGCCTACCACGACCAGGTCTTCTTCGTCCCTCTGGAGGCGCTCGACGCGCCCGGCCTGACGGTGTGCGCCATCGCGGAGGCGGTGGGCGTGCCGGCCAGCCAGGCGTGCGACTCCATCGACCCGCTGCTGGCTCACCTCCGCGATCGCAGGCTGCTGCTGATCCTGGACAACTTCGAACACCTGCTCGCCGACACCGGCATCATCAGCATGATCCTGGGGGCAGCCCCTGGCGTCAAGATCCTGGCGACCTCGCGCGAGGCGCTCAACCTGCGCGAAGAATGGCTGTGGACCGTCCGCGGCATGCCCTATCCCTCGCCGGACTCGATCCACAGGGCGGACGCTAGTCGGCTCGAGGACTACCCCGCCACCCAGTTGTTCGTCCAGAGCGCGCAGCGCATCCGCCCGGACTTTTCGCTGGATGACGAATGGGCAGGCGTCGCGCGCATCTGCGAGCTGGTCGACGGCATGCCGCTGGCCATCGAGCTGGCGGCGGCCTGGGTGCGCGTGCTGCCCTGCGTGGACATCGCCGCCGAGATCGAGCGCAACCTCGATTTTCTGCAAGCACGGTCGCGCAACATCGAGGAGCGACACCGCACGATGCGCGGCGTGCTGGATCACTCGTGGGCTTTACTGGACGAGGCCGAACAGAACGCCTTCAAGCGCCTGGCGGTGTTTCGCGGCAGCTTCACGCGAGACGCAGCGGCCAGCGTGGCGGGGGCATCGCTGGCGG
>JAAYDI010000203.1 GCA_012729315.1 Planctomycetaceae bacterium | reverse complement strand
CTCGCGGCGCTACCCGTGGGTACGCGTGCCCGTGAACATGTCGGTCGAGCCGCGGACGCCGCGCTGAACCGGCGGCCTCCGAGACCGAGATCAAAAGCAGCCGCGGCCGGGCATTCGGAGGCTAGGCCGGAAATGTGCGGCTCGTGGCGGGTTCGGACAGCGCCGCTTGAAATCGTATGCAACGCTGGAGTCTACGCTGCAGGTATCCAGGGCGGAGGACTTTACAGCCGAGACGACGCGCACGTACAGCGGGCTGCGCCGCTCGGTGTTCGCCAGCACGGAACCGCTGCCTCCGGGCCAGTGGTTCTGGCGGTACGGTGTCGAGTCGGACGCGGGTCCGATTTTCGGCCGGCCACGCCCGTTCGCACAAAAGAACGCACAAAAGAAGACTGTCTGAGTTCGGCCGTCCAAAAGGTGACTGTCTGAGTTGCTGAGCATGCTGTGCTGAGCATGCTGAGCAGGGACTTGCGTTGTCCTCGACGATCGATGCTCGCTCCGGGTTATGCCGCCGAAAAATGTAGAATTAAAACAACCAACCTTCCCGAGGGGGCTCCTGGGCCCGACGGCCTGGGGATTATGCCGCCTGAATAATGCCGCATGTTCGAACCGGCCAAATGGCCGCAAAAGATTGACGTGTCAGCACTTCGGCCCTAAATTCAGGGGCGTTCCGACGTCGTGTCATGCCGCCGGAGTGGCCATCGTAACTAATTGCGCGGGCGCTTCCCCGGCGGCAGAATTACATAGTTCTGTGCGGTTGAACCGAAAGATGCCAGTCGTTTACATCGAAACCACTATCATCGGCTACCTGACGGCGCGATCCAGCGACGCGGTCATCTTCCAGGCGCGGCAACAGCTGACTCGGCAGTGGTGGAACGAGGAGCGGGGCAAGTATGAACTTGTCACAAGTCAATTAGTCGTTGATGAAGCAAGTACCGGTGATCTAACGGCGGGGGCGGAGCGGCTAGTCTATCTCGCGGGGATGCCGCTATTGGACATCGAGCATCCGGCAGTGCCGGTACTGGCGGACCGGCTGATCGCGGAACATCTGCTGCCATGGAAGGCGGCAGCCGACGCGCGGCACGTTGCCGTTTCGGCGGTCTTCGGCGTAGACTATCTATTGACGTGGAACTGTACACACATCGCGAATGCAGCGACCCTACCGGGGATTTACCGCGTGCTGCGAGACGCTGGATATGAGCCTCCGCTGATCGCGACCCCCCAGGAGTTTTCCGGCAATGGCTGAAAGATTTGCTGATCCCGTGGTCGCGGAGGTGCACGCGACCCGTGCTGCGATGCTTGAATCGGCGGGCGGAAATATCGCGACACTGATGCAGCAGGTTGCTGATCGACAGCGGCGGTCATCGCGTCGAGTCATCCGAGAGCCGCTAAGGAATCGCCCAGAACAAGCGGATGCACGCGAGCGGGAACACATCTCTCGAAATGCATAGCTTGTTCCCCGCCGCGTGATCCTCATCGTTATGCGATGGGCTCGGAAAGCTGTCCACGCGATCCAACAGCCACTTCGTCCAGTCGTACCATTTTACCAGCACGACCGGCACAGTCACCTGCTCATCGCGATGCGTGCGCACAGCAACAATTTCAACTCGCGCGCCGGCGGCAAAGCCGCCGGCGCAAAAGATAAAGGGTAAAAGGGAGGGCGTTGCCCCAGGCTACGGTGATAGTGGCCTTCGGCCAATTGCGGGATGGAACCGCTGCACAGTGCAGGAGGTAGGCAGTCCATGCGAATGGGCCCATCCATGGCATGGATTTGTCCACTACAACCGGCTCAGAATGACCGAGCCTTTCACCGTCCCACTCTATAGGATGGCACACGAGTCACGGGTCGCGTAACATGGCGTCCGGTACCGGCTGCCGGTCCCGCATGCTTGTCGCTTACACAGAAAGGACCCACCATGGTGAGATGGCACTTCCTGTCCGCGACTACATCTACTTCTGCGTCCGCGTGCCGGTCCCCTGGGCGGCAGGCATTCCGCTGGCGCTGGACTGTTCCGGCCTGCATCCTGTGGCTGGTAACGGCCCAGGCGACGCTGCTTCCGGGCGATGAATCGCCGGTGCTCGACGCGCCGCCCGGTCCCCGCCAGAAGCCCTACGCGCCGGCCGATGGTCAAAGCGTGGAGGTCACTCCGCCGCCGTTCATCTGGGTGCCGGCCGGCAAGGATGCGCGGTATACGCTGCAGGTATCCAGGGCGGAGGACTTTACAGCCGAGACGACGCGCACGTACAGCGGGCTGCGCCGCTCGGTGTTCGCCAGCACGGAACCGCTGCCGCCGGGCCAGTGGTTCTGGCGGTACGGTGTCGAGTCGGACGCGGGTCCGATTTTCGGCCGGCCACGCCCGTTCGTGGTCCCGCCCGACGCGCGGCCGTTCGCGTTCCCGGACTGGGAGCAGGCCATCGCGTGTGTACCGCGCACGCGGCCGCGGTTGTTCTTCCCCGGGCAGCGGCTGGAGGAAGTGCGGCAGTGGGCAGCCGGTCCGCTCAAGCCGGAGATCGATTCACTGGTGGCCCGATGCCGGCGCGCGGTCGGCGAGGAGTTGGTCGCCGAACCGGGCTATCGACCCGACGATCGGGCCGCCTACGGTCCGTGGGCCGTCCGCGTGATGCGCACCACGCGCCCACCGATGGACGCCATGGAACACTGCGCGCTGGCCTATCTGCTGACCGGCGACCGGACGCTGGGTGACGAGGCCAAGCGGCGGCTGTTGCACTTCTTTGCCTGGGATCCGGACGGTCCCACCAGTTTCTTTGCCTATGACGAGCCGCCGATGTGGATGATGATGCGCGGCACGCGCGCCTACGATTGGACGCATGACCTGTTCACGCCGGACGAGCGGGCGCGGATCGAGTCGAACATGCGGGCGCGTGCGGCGCAGTTCTTCCAGCATCTCCAGCGGTTGCCCTTCGAGAGCCAGCCGTTTGACAGCCATGCCGGGCGCCTGCCCGGTTTCCTCGGTGAGTGCGCGCTGTCGTTTATACACGAGTGGCCTGAGGCGCGCGACTGGCTCGACTACGCCACGCTCCTCTACTATACCTCCTATCCGGCGTGGGGTGGCGACGATGGCGGCTGGCAGGAAGGGCCGAGTTACTGGAGCTCCTACATGCAATTCGCCCTGCACTACGTGGTGGCGCTGCGGGCCGCCACGGGCGTGGACTTGATGCAGAAGCCGTTCTTCCGCAACACCCCGTACTACGGCCTGTACACGGCCACGCCGTATCATCAGCACCAGCCGTTCGGCGATGGTCAGACGAGCAGCCCGCGCGGCTTGGGAAGGCTGATGTATGTCTTCTCGACGCTTACGGCCAACCCGTACTTCCGCTGGTACGCCGAGGCGGCGGGGACTCGTATCGGCGCCGATACGCTCAGTCTGGCCACATACGATCCGCATCTGGAGGCCCGGAATCCGCAGGAGCTGCCGCCCGCCAGGAGCTTTCCGGCCGTCGGCCTCGCGTCGATCCACACGGCGCTGGGCGACCAGGAGCAGGACATCAGCTTCCTGCTGCGCAGCAGTCCCTACGGCGGCGTGAGTCACGGGCACGCGGATCAGAATGCCTACGTGATCGAGGCCTTTGGACGCGGGCTGGCGATCGCGACCGGCTATTACCCGTGGTACGGCTCGCCGCATCACGATCAGTGGACCCGTTCCACGCGGGCGGTCAACAGCGTGCTGGTCGACGGCGAGGGACAGATCCAGCGCCGTTGGGGTGCGGGCGGTCGGCTGGAGGCTTTTACCTCCGTGGCGGGCTACGACTACGTGCGTGGTGAGGCGGCCCCGGCGTATGCCGGGCGTCTGGATCGCTTCCGTCGCCACGTGGTCCACCTGCGGCCGGGTATCTTTGTCCTGTTTGACGAACTGGCCGCGGCGGAGCCGGCCCGCTTCGCATGGCTGCTGCACGCTTACCATCGCATCGCGGTCGACGAACCGAATCGCGTACTCCGCATCACGAACTCGCCCGCCGCCATGCGGGTCCACTTGCTGTTGCCGGCCCAGGTCGCCTTCACGCAAACCGATCGCTACGAACCCGCCCCGGAGGCTGAGGCGGGCAACTGGTCGAACACCTGGCACCTGGCGGCCAGCAACGTCGATCCTGTGCGCGAGACGCACTTCCTGGCCGTCTTCCTGCCGCATCGCGAAGGGGTCCACGACGCACTGCCCCGCGTGGAACTGCTCACGGGCACCGGCGCAGTGGGAGTCCGGCTCGTCAACGCTGATGGTGGGGAGGACCTCGTCGCATTCCGCACCGACCCGCAGCTGGAAACCGTCACGTGCGGTGGGCGCGAAAGTGCGGGGCTGGTGTTTGCCGAGGGCAAGGCACCCTCCGGGGATGTCGTGCGGAAGTTCACTGCGCCACAGTGACGGATCCGGCCACAGCGACGGGCCCGCGATCGCTGCGGTCAGAACTCGGGCACCGTCCACCGCAGTTCGCTGAGCGCACGTTTCGGCACGTGGTGCACGTCGTGGTCATCGCGCCAGTACGGACGCGGCTCGGGCCGGCCCTCCTCCAGCACCACGCGCTCGCCCGGCCGGCCCAACGCCACCACCAGCAGAACAGCCAGATGTTCCGGCAGCCCCAGCGCCGAGCGAAGCCCGGCGTGATCGATCGAGGCGATCATGCACCCGCCCAGTTCCCGTTCCGCAGCACCGAGCAGGATGGCCTGGGCAGCAATGGCCGCATCCCATTCACAGCGGCGGGAAATGTTGATGTCGCCCAGAATCACCACGTAGCCGGTCGGCCGCTCCCCTTCACCCGGACCAGGCCAGGGAGCCAGCGCGGCAGCCCAGCGCAGATGAGGGAAGATCCGAGCCAGCTGATCGGGGCGCCAGGCGAGTACGAACTTCAACGGCTGGCGGTTGGCGGCGGACGGGCAGAGCCGCACGAGTTCGAGCAGTTCCACCAGCGTCGCTTCGTCCAGCGGCACCTGTTCAAACCGCCGACAGCTGCGGGTACGCAGCAGTAATTCGCGCAGCATCATATCGCACCTCATTCATTTTCGTATCGATCGGCAAACCGACCTGCCTCGCGCCGCCGCGCGCCGTCCGACCCCCGCCACACCCCTCACGCTCCGGTCTCCGCCGCGCTCGATTCGCGTTGCCCCACAATCAGCGAAAAGACGATGCCCAGGGTCAACACCAGCACGACCATCGCCAACAGATACAGGTTGAAGTTCTTGCCCAACAGTTCCTTCAACCAGGAAGCGGCAAGCATCTTGACCCCGACCAGCAGCAACACCAAGGCCAGTGCCACCTTCAAATAGCGGAACTTGTTCATCATCCCGGCCAGCGCAAAGTACAGGGAACGAAGCCCCAGAATGGCGAACACGTTGCTCGTAAACACCAGGAACGGATCCGCGGTGATCGCGAAGATTGCCGGGATCGAGTCCACTGCGAAAATCACATCCGTCGTCTCGACCATCACCAGCGCCAACCCCAGGGGGGTAAGCATCAACGTGCCGGGCTTCGTCCGGTCCACCACCTCGTCGGCAATCGGCGCCGTGCCCGGCAATTCCCCCTCGTACGACGCCTGCGACCCGGCTCGGACCAGGAAATGCTCCCCATGGAACCGCGCCGTGACCGGAAACATGCGCCGCGCCATCCGCACGATGATGTTCGCGTTGGGATCTGTGTGGTCCGTCTTCATCACCAGCATCTTGATCGCCGTGATGATGAGAAAAACGCCGAATATGTACAGGATCCAATGGAATTCGGCCACGAGCTTCGCCCCTACTCCGATCATCATGCCGCGCAAGACCAGAGCGCCCAGCACGCCCCAGAACAAGACGCGATGCTGATAGATTGAGGGGACGGCAAAGTAGCCAAAGAGCATGGCGATGACAAAAATGTTGTCCACGCTCAATGATTTCTCCAGCACATAGCCGGTGACATACTTGACGGCGGCCGTCGCACCGTCGTTGACCAGTCCGTCGACGGAATCGACGGTGCTGCCCATGCCCATCCAGTGGTGCTCATAGCCGAAGTAGATCACGACCGTAAAACTGAGCCCCAGGACCACCCACACCAGCGACCAGAGCAGCGCCTCCTTCATCGAGACCGTGTGGGCGTGACGATGGAAGACCCCCAGGTCCAGGGCGAGCATCGCCAGCACGAAAGAAATGAAGGCCAGCCAGATCCAGATCATCGTTCCTCCCCGGCGCCAGTCGGCCTGCACGCGGCCTCCACCCCGTTCAATGCGTTCCTCCCGCAGCACAGCCCCGAAGCCGGCGGGAAGTACAGAATGACGGACGCAGCGTCGGCATGTCAAGTGCCGGCCACCGAGGGCTGATGCCTATCCCACCAGCAGATCTTCGAGGCACTCATCGGCCACAGCCGCGCCGTCACCTGCCGTGCCGTCACCCGCCGGCGCGATTGGAAGCCGCTGGGCGCCATGCCTGGCCACGGCCAGCAGCGACGCGCCGAACCCCGGCGACCGGTGCGCGAAGAGCCACTGTTCGACACGGCACAGTCCGTAACACAGCGCATTGACCGGTGCCGCGGGCACCGCCGGCGGGCGCGGCACACTGCGCAGGAACCCTTCTTTCGCGCGAATGGCAAGCTTTACAGGGCACGTCCAGGAGAACATGTACCGCAGGCTTTCTGCCCGCAGCGAAGCCGCGCGTAGTACGTCCTGCAGCGTGCGGCGGGAATAACGGGTGTAGTGGTGGTTCAGGTCATCGTGAGTCGTCCACAGCGACTCCAGGGCCGGCACGTGGATGATCACCAGCCCATCGGGCGTCAGCAACCGGCTCACGTGCCGCAGCGCGGCGCACGGGTCAGCCAGATGTTCCAGCACGTCGAGCAGCAGGATCAGGCTGAAATGCCCGCGCGGGTTGAACGTCTCATCAAACGGTCCCACGTGAATGCTGCTGCGCCAGGGATTGTGGCGGGAGATGAGGTCGCCGCAGACTTCCACACCTTCCACGTCGCCGAATGCGGCCAGCTTGTCAAACCACAGGCCGTCACCACAGCCAATATCCAGGATCCGCGCGCGACGACCGGCCGGAAGCCGTTCGCGCAGCGTCTGCAGGATCGCGCGCTCGCGGGCCCGCCACCACCAGTGGTGTGTGTACAGATGGCGATAGGTGGCTGCGTAATCACGATCCATGGTTGCTGGTGACACCCGTCAGTTGAGCGTGATCCGGAGCGTCAAGCGGTGCGCCGGCAGCCAGGCGGTCGGCAGCCCCGCGCACTGCCGGAGCCGGTGGGGCCGCATTCAGAACCCGGTCAACCAGATACAGCGGCCGCCGCTTCACCTCCTCGTAGACGCGGCCCACATACTCTCCAATCACCCCGAGGAAGACCATCTGCACACCGGCGAAGAAGGCCATGGCGATATAGAGCGCCGTGAATCCGGTCGGCGAGCGCTGCAGCACGAACTTGCCGACCAGGCTGTAGACGGCAAACAGCGCGGACAACAGGACGGCCACCACCCCCAGCACCGTCGCGGCCCGCAGCGGTACCACCGAGAACGAAAAAATACCGTCGCCGGCCAGCAGAAGCAGCTTGCGCACGCTGTACTTCGACCGCCCTGAATGCCGCCGCGCGCGCTCCACCGGGATACCGACCTGCCGGAACCCGGCCCACGTCCGTAACCCCCGCAGATACCGGTGACGCTCCTGCGATGTGCGGAGCACGTCGACCACGCGCCGCGACATCAGACCAAAGTCCCCCGCCCCCACCGGCAGCGGAATGTCCGACAGCGCCGTAACGATACGGTAGTAACTGTCATAGCAGCAGCGCAACAGCCAGTGTTCCTTGCGGTCCCGGCGAATCGCGTAGACCACGTCAGCGCCGCGCGCATACGAAGCCAGGAACTGCGGAATTGTCTCCGGAGTGTCCTGCAGGTCACCGTCCATCGCCACCACCACATCACCCGTGACGTGGTCGAGCGCCGCCGAAAGCGCCGCCTGATGACCGAAGTTGCGCGACAAGCGGACGACCCGTACGTCTGGATTGATGTGGGCCAGCGTCTCGAGTAACTCCGGTGTGCCGTCGGAACTGCCATCGTCCACAAAGACGATCTCGTGCGGACCGCCAGGCAGATCGGCCAGCACCGATACGAGCCGCCGGTACAACTCGGGCAGGACCGTCTCCTCGTTGAAGATCGGGATGGCCACGGATATCTTCGGATCACGTATCATCGGCACCGTCTCTTTGGTCTGCTGTCCGGTCTCGAGTGTGCGCTGCTGTCGGGTGTGTGTGGCGTGGCGTGGTGTGCGCGGGAGATGCGCGGCCATCACTGGCTGCAGCAACTATAGCTTGCTGTGTTCCGGTTTCTCCCCTTTTCCAGCGTCGCATTCCGTGTATCCCACACAGCCGGTTGCTCGGCGTCCGGCAGGGCTCGTCGCCGTACACGGGCGCGGGGAAGCTGCCGCGCGCCACAGCACGGTGAAGCGCGGCGTCGCCTCCACTCCGGGCCGACGCGATCCGTACAGGACGCGTTGGTGCGGGTACTGTGCACGCAGCGCCGCCAGCGTCGTGTCGTCCAGGGGAGGCGTGAACGCCGGCGCGTGATTGACGACCACCAGGTCGACGTACGGGGCATACCGCAGTGCCGGCGCGCCCACGCGCCGATCGCCGGCCGACTGGTCGAACAGCTCGTAGAACGTGCGGGTGGGATTCCCGCGTCCCGACAGAAAATAGACTTCCGGACAATCGGGTGCCGCGTAGATGAACTGCCCGTCCAGCGTGTGCGCGCAGATCAGTGACACCAGTTCCTGATATACTCGCGCGTCTTCCGCGTAGACCCGGAAACCGCAGCGTGCCAGGTCGAGTGTCGCGGTCGGAAAGTCCGGGCAGTTGTGTCCGTTCAACAGCCGGGGATCAGGCTGCGGCAGTCGGACGACTGCCAGCGCGATGGCAAACGCGAGCAGGGTGCCGCACAGCATCTTTGGCACCCACGGCGCCCAGGCCACGACGTACAGCGCGGCAACGACCATCAGCGGCGCTACGAAGAAAAAGTACGTCCCATACGCGTAGGGATACTGAACCAGACTGCACAGGGCCGTGACCGCCAGGAGCAGGTACACAGCCAGCCGATCGGGATGCCGGGACTGCGCCAGCAGCACCCCCACTCCCACGACCACCACACCAGGAATCAGGTTGCGCAGCATCTGGAACACCAGGAAATATCCTGAGGCGGTCGCCGTGTATGCAAACAGCGCCGCCATCACGCCACTGACGGCCACTACTACGCGGGGCCGGTCGAGCGACACTGCCCCGCGGAACTGGCCGATCAGTAACAGGCCGGCCACGGGCAATGACAGACACATCCATCGCAGGTCGGGGGGGGCCAGAGCCACGTGCGTCAGTCGCGCGGCGGGCAGGACGAACAGTCCGCGGTAGAGGTCGTCGAGCGATCCGGTGGCGATGTGGGGTGCCAGGAACATGCCCGTCACCGCTGCTACGCCGAGCCCATAGGGCACGAGTTGACACAGCAGGGCCCGGACACGTACCGGCCACGCGCCGCGGCCCGACCGCCACTCGTGCCAGGCCGGATACAGTGCGACCGCGACCAGCGGCAGAGTGAAATGCACACCGTGCACCAGCGGCGGCGCGCCGCGCAGGAAAATGCCGCCCAGCGCGGCGAAGGCGGCGTACAGCGCCAGCAGGCACCCGGAGAAGACCGGCGAGCGGTCAGGCGCCGCACGGGACAGTTGCTGCTCACGGCACGCGATGTAGAGCAGTCCGGCCGCCACGAAGTACAGGCCCGTGATCTTCATCACCAGCGAACAGCCCGCGCAGCAACCGGCCCAGAACAGCCACCGCCGCTGCCCAGTGTCGATGTGCTGCAACAGCGCCAGGGTACCCCAGACCGCGAAGAACAGGTTGTACCAGGACGGCAACCCCTCCGCATAGAGCGGCACACTCAGGCTCGTGCACAGAAAGGCGACGGCCCCCGCGACGACGGGCGAGCTCACCCGCAGGGCGATCAGGTACACGGCCGCCACGAACAGGCTGAAATACACCAGCAGCACCCAGCGGATCGACTCCGCACGGACACCCAGTAGCTCAAACGCCAGGGCGTGCAGGCACCCCAGTCCGCCCGTGTAGGGTTCATCGAAATCACGGTGCTGCATCTGGCCGCTCAGGACGCGTTCGGCCGTCTGGCCCAGTTGCCCCGTGTCGTGCGGAACCCACCCGGTGTGCAACACGCCGCCCAGATATGCCACGCTTCCCAGCACCACCATCACTCCAATGGCACGTGCCCATGCGGCGCGCGACAGCGTCGAACGGATAGCAGCCAGTCTGGCAACAGGAATGGTCACAGCGCGCGTCTCTCTGGTTTCTGCAGGCCCCGACTCGAATACGGATGCCACTGAGACTGTACGCCATGGCCGGCGCTGCGGGTGCAGCGGAAGGGTGGACCTCCGAGTGGCCCGCAGGCTACTCGCCGGGCCAATCTGCAGCCGACCCTTCCGGCACGATCCGCACGATCGGCATCCTCTGCGCATCTGCCAGAGCTGACACGTCGGTGCACTGGATCACCGCGCGCGAGGGGCGCCAGATTCTCCGTCACCAACGTTAAGGTCAGCCGTCGCGGCGGTTTGCCGCAACGTACCGTGACAAAAATCACGGTAGTGACCGCACTTCACCACTTCGTCTGTTCTACGTTTTCACGAGGCAAAAGAAACATCAGCCTTGCAGGGCTGAGACGTGAAAGAACACGGGAGACAGTCAATGAAGATTCGTACGAGGTTGATACTGGCATTTGTCGGGTGCGGCGTAATTCCGATCGCGGTGGTCGGGTACTCGAACTACCTCACCGCCAGGAAAGGCGTGGGGAACATCCAGAACACGGCGGCAACCGGTTTTCAGGAGCGGGCCCAGGCCCAGCTGGTGGCGTTGCGGGACGTGAAGAAGACGCAGGTGCAGCGCTACTGTCTCAACCGGCGGGCAGACTTGGACGCGTTGCTGGGCGCCGTCGCCGGCATGCGCCAGATGGCTTATTCGAACCTGACCGTCCTGCAAAACACCAGGAAGGCGGCGATCGAAGCGGAGTTCAAACAGATCACCACAGACATTGATGTGCTGGCCACGAGTGACAGCGTCCGGCAGTTCGTAGCCAAGCTGCACGAGCACGGCACAGCCACGCAGGCAGCGCCGGACCAACCCTACGACGTATCCGCGCCGGCCTACGGCGAGATCTGCACGGCGATGAGCGGGCAACTGCAAAGCTACGTGCGGCAAAGCGGCTTCCCGGACGTGTACGTCGTCTGCGCGGAGCATGGCCATGTGATGTACACGCACGGCGGCAAGGCCGACCGAGGCACCAACCTGACTGCCGGCCCGTACAAGGGCGAAGGGCTAGCCAGGTTGTGGCAGAAGGTGCGGGAAACCCAGAAGACCAGCATCTCTGACTTCGCCGCTTACTCGGCGGCCGATGGCCAGCAGGTGGCGTTCGTCGGCAGCCCGGTCAGCGACACAGCCGGCACGGTGCTGGGCATGGTCGCTGTGCAGATCTCCGCGGACACGGTCAACCGGATCGTGCAGAGTCGCGAGGGACTGGGGCAGACCGGTGAAACCTACGTCGTCGGCCGCGTGGACGGCCAGATCAGCTATCGCAGTGACCGGATGGTCGCACCCGGCAAGATCGGCGAGCCGGCCGCAGGTCCCCAGGTGGATGCAGCCTTTGGCGGGAAGAGCGGTCGCCAGCAGTTGGCCAATGCCACCGGCAATCCGGAACTCACCTGCTACGCGCCGCTGGACATCCCCGGCCTGGACTGGGCCGTGCTGACCTCGCTGAGCCTGGAGGAGGCGATTGCCCCGAAGGCGGACGGCAACGAGGATGTCTACACGAAGATCGTCAAGGCGTACGACTACTCCGATCTGTTCCTGGTCGGCCCCAACGGCCACTGCTTCTACACGGTGGCGCGTGAGCAAGACTATCAGTCGAACCTGGTGGATGGCCCCTACAAGGACTCGCACCTGGGCCGGCTGGTCCAGAAGACGCTGCGCGACAGGCAGTTCGGGGTGGCGGATTTTGCGGCCTATGCGCCCAGCGGCGGAGCGGTGGCGGCCTTCATCGCCGCTCCCATCGTGGACAACGGTCAGACCGACCTGGTCGTGGCGCTGCAAATGTCGGAGAAGGGTATCAACGAGATCATGTGCAGTCGGGCAGGGCTGGGCGAGACGGGCTGCACCTATCTGGTCGGCACGAACGCTGACGGCCAGACGGCGTTCCGCAGCGACCTGACCTTCATGGACCCGAAATACGTTCTCGGCTCGGAGATCACGGCCCCCTACATCGAGAAGGCGTTCGAGACGGCCAACGCGGAAGGGGACGGCATGTTCAAGGACTCGCACGGCGACGACGTGATCGCCGCCTACACCCGAGTCGATTTCTTCGGCCTGAACTGGGCGTTATTCGGCAAGTTCAACGGCAGCGAAGCGCTGGCCGCCGCCGATGAGATCGCGCAGATTGGTGCCAGCTCCAGCAGCGGCATGTTGTGGTGGGCGGTCGGCGCCTGCGTGATTGTCGGCGCGATCGTCCTGTGCGCCGGCCTCTACGTCTCGATGCGGATTGTCAAACCGATGCGGGATATGGTCAACCTGCTGCACGACATCGCGGAAGGGGAGGGGGATCTCACCCGCGAACTCGACGCGTCCAGCAAGGACGAACTGGGTGAGATGGCTCACTGGTTCAACGAGTTCGTCGGCAAGCTGCGCGTGCTGTTCGCCAGTGTCGCGGGGAACTCCCGCAGCCTGACCGTGGCCTCTACACAGTTGTCCGCCACCGCCGAGCAGCTCAACAGCGGTGCGGACGAGACCAGGCGGCAGGCCACCACGGTGGCGTCGGCCACCGAAGAGATGAGTGCGAACATGACCTCCATGGCAGCCGCCACGGAGCAGATGACCGTGAACATCAAGACCGTCGCGACCGCCACGGAAGAGATGACGGCCAGCGTGGCGGAAATCGCCCGCAACGCCGAACAGGCCTCGACGATCGCCACAGGCGCTGCGGAACTGGCGCAGGTGAGCAACGAGACGATTGCCCGGCTCGGAGCCTCTGCCGGCGAGATCGGCAAGGTCATCGACGTCATCCAGGACATTGCGGATCAGACGAACCTGCTGGCCCTCAACGCGACAATCGAAGCCGCGCGGGCCGGTGCGGCCGGGAACGGCTTCGCCGTGGTGGCCACCGAGGTGAAGGAACTGGCCCGCAAGACCGCCGAGGCGACGGAAGACATCCGCCACCGCATCCAGGGCATTCAAGGATCGACCGCGGAGGCGGTGGAGGCGATCGGCAAGATCAGCCAGGTGATCGACGAGGTCAGGGACGTCTCCCACACGATCGCCTCGGCCGTCGAGGAGCAGAGCATCACGACGCGCGAGATCGCCCAGAACGTGGCCGAAACGTCCAAGGCCGCCGAAACGGTCTCGGTCGGCGTTAGCCAGTCGGCGGTCGCCAGCACGGAAATCAGCCAGACCATCACCGGGGTCGACACGGCGATCAAGCAGACCGCACACGGCGCGGCACAGACTCACACAGCCGGCGCCGAACTGCTGCGGCTGGCCAACGAGCTGGACGCCCTGGTGAATCGTTTCAAGACCTGATCGGCAGCGTTCCGCCTACCCAGGTACTCCGACACGTCATGCGCGCCGCGACCGGGTCACTCGCCCGGTCGCGGCTGTTTTGTAGGCCAGGCGTGTTTAAACGGAACCCAGGGTGCGCTGCTGCGCGGCGACCCTGGGCTACGGAGTGTAACCGCTTCGCGGTAAAGAACAGCGCACAAGAGGACAACCGACCGGCGAACGCCACCGCAAAGTGAACCGGGTACAGCCTCTTTCTGTGGGAACGCGCCAATGTCATGCCGACCCTCTAAGTACGCCGAAGGCGTTACACTCCAAAGCCCAGGGGTCGCCGCGCTCCGCGGCGCACCCTGGGTGCGGAACCGTCCATGATCGGGCGGCCGAGCCGCAAGGCAGCCAACTACCCGGCGGCCGCCGAGGCCGCAATGGACCGCGAGTGGCGTCACGCGCGGCGCCGGAGAACGATGACTGTCTGGGATGGAACGTATGGGATGGAACGTAGCTCCCCCGTCCATCCAGAAGGCCGGGATGGCGCGTGGCGGCTGGACAAACGGACGGGGTCGGTGAAACCGTTTGATGTCGCCCGAACGGAACGGGTAGCGACAGGCAGACGCGGATGCCTGGCGGCGTGGCAGAGCTGGAAAGAACTTATCTCGACCCATCTGGAGTTGAGTGATGGGCGTTACTGTGCACCCGATGCCGGGCCCATGTCGTGAAACACCGTCAGGCGTTCGTTCCACTGGTGGGCATACGCCACCGCCCCTCGTGTGCTGCAGGTCATGCCCACACTGCGCGAGGCAAACGTCCGCACTTCGTCCGGCGTCAGGGGGCGGGCGAACAGGAAGCCTTGCGCGTATTCACATCCGAGTTCCTGCAGCGCGATCAGCTGGGCCGGCGTTTCGACCCCTTCGGCCACCATGTCGATCCCCATATTCTTGACCATGACAGCCAGTCCGTGAATGAGCGATGCCACGTCCTTCGAGGCATCGATGCCGTTGAGCATCGAACGGTGGATCTTCAGCACGTCCACCGGGAACTCGTGCAAGGAGGCAAAGGACGACGTACCGGTTCCGAAACCGTCAATGGCCAGCTCGACCCCCAGTTGCTTGATGGCGCGCATCGCCTCGACCGCGGCACGAATGTCGCTGACAAACGTATCTTCGGTCAGTTCCAGCTGCACGCATGCGGGCGGGATGCCCGTTGCGCGCAGCACGCGGTCGACCAATTCCGGAAGGTCGTGCTGGTTGAACTGGCGTCTCGATACGTTGATGGACACCTTGTGCGGCGCCATAGTTCCCAGTTCCTCCTGCCACTGCATGAACTGGCGGCAGGCCTCGCGCAGCGCCCACTCCCCGAGCATCACGATCAGATCCGATTCCTCCGCCAAGGCGATGAATTCGCTGGCATCCACCAACCCGTCGGCCGGGTGCCGCCACCGCATCAGCGCTTCAACCGCTACAAACTCCCCGTTCGACACCGACACGACCGGCTCGTAGGTGAGTGACAGCTGCGGAGTGCCAATCGCGCGGCGCAGCTCATTTTCCAGCCGGTGCCGGCGCTGCACCCGTTCGCGCATCGAGGCGTCAAACACCGTGTAGCGGCAACGCCCCAGCCGTTTGGACTCGTACATCGCCGTGTCGGCATCCCGGATCACGTCTTCCGCGAGTTCGTACGACAGATCCCCGACCACAATCCCGATGCTGGCTGTGGAGTACACTTCGTGCTTGCCCAGCATGTAGGGCTTGGCGAGCGTTTCAAGCAGACGCTCGGCGACCGCGGTTGCTTCCTCAACGGTCTGGATGTCGTCCAGCAACACGACGAATTCGTCGCCGCCCAGCCGGGCGTGGGTGTGTCCCTCCGTGTGCGCAGACACGGAGTCCACAGCCCGCACGTTATCGCGCAGCCGCTGGGCGATCGCGACCAGCAGCGCGTCCCCCACGTTGTGCCCGAGGCTGTCGTTGATGATCTTGAACCGGTCGAAATCCAGGAACATGACGGCGTACGTGTGGTCGGGCGCGCGGTGGGCCCGGGTGATGGCGTGCTGCAGCCGGTCCAGGAACAGACTGCGGTTGGGCAGGCCGGTGAGTTTGTCGAGCCGGGCCGCCCGCGTCAGTTCGTCCTCGACCTGCTTCAGCCGCGTCACGTGGTGCTCAATCGCCTGCGCAGGCTCCAGAACAACCCGTTTGAGAAGGCTGTCCACGGCCACCGTCGCCACGGCCACCGTCGCCAGCACAGCGATCACCATCGGCGGCAGGGGGGTGATCGGCGGCAATCCTGTCGCCGTGTCGTCCAGGCGCACCAGCAGTGTGCCGGCCGTCCCCTGTGATCCGCCCGCCAACACCGGCAGCACATCCACGGGAACGGACCAGGTCAGCGTCGCGCCGCATTCGTACCGTCGCACGGCACCGTTCGCGCCGGCGCTCCCGGTGTGTGCCAGACAGTCCCGCACCTCCGGCGGCAACTGACCGACCGGCAGACCCAGCCACTCGGGCGTCGACCCGGCAATGACGCGCGGCGGATCTCCGGCCGTCACCACCAGCATCTGAACACCCGGCTCGTCCGCCAGCCTGCCGACCCAGGCCTGAAACGACTTCAGCACAATGGCGGTTTGCGCGCCGAACGAGATCGAGTGTGCCAGCAGTGTTGCGCGATCCGTCAAGTGCCGGTCGTGCAGCTGCACCTGGGTCCGGTGGACGGCCGCGACGGCCACCAGCAGCGCCACCAACCCCAGAACCGCCAGCGGCAAGACGATTCGCAGGCGAATGTACGCACACCGCCGACCCCGTGTTGTCACTATGGCGCCAAGTGCGTCTGTCTCCACGGCCCAGCTTCCCCTCGCGGCTTCAGTCTGCTCGAGCGGCGCGACGTGCAGC
The DNA here is from genome assembly GCA_012729315.1 of Planctomycetaceae bacterium. Lineage (GTDB taxonomy): Bacteria > Planctomycetota > Planctomycetia > Pirellulales > Pirellulaceae > JAAYDI01. The sequence continues at coordinate 6,434 of JAAYDI010000203.1, read as the reverse complement.
ACCATGCGCGGCCTGCACGTCGTCGCTCGGCCCAGAGCAAACATAGCATCAGATACCGCATCAGCATGAGCTGACAGGCAGACGTCACAATTGATGCCGACGCACCAATCGCTATAACTGGCCACCGGTGCACGCTGGCGGCCCGGTCACCGGCCCAGGATCTGCTTCAACCCGGCCAGCGACCGCCGCGTGCACTCCATCGGCGAGTTCCCGTCGGGATAGACCTCCTGTTCGATCGTGTACCACCGCGTGTCCCCCACCTCTTCACACGCCCGGAAGATCTCCTTCCATTGGACGGAGTCCTGGCCGATGTATGCTTTGCCCGTGTCACCGACCACCGTCGGTTTGCAGTGGATGATCTGGTGGCGCCCCGGATACTTGCGAATCATGGCGACCGGGTCGACCCCCGCCGCCGTCGTCCAGCCCACATCCTGCTGCAGGACCACGTCCGGGGTGGTCCGCTCGGCGAACAGTTCCCAGTAGGTCTTGTCGCCGTCCTTTTCGAATTCGTGCGTATGATTGTGGTAGCCGGTGTACATGCCCTGCGGCTTGAGCCGGCGGGCCGCCTCGTTGAAGATCTCGGCCAGTTCCTTGCTCTTTTCAGGATCGCTGAACCGCCCGTCGCCCGGCACAATCAAGTACTGGCACCCGATGACCTGGTGGAACTCGACCGTTTTCGGCAGCGCGTCGCCGACAAGCCTGTCGGTGCCGATGTGCGTGCCGGCCACTTTCAGCCCGAGATCGTCCAGCCGCTCGCGCAGCCCCTGGGGATTGTCGCCATATGAATGGTAGCCGGCGAACTCCACCGCCTCGAACCCCATCTTGGCCACTGCTTCCAGCGCCTGATCGAAGTCCTGCGCACAGTCTTTGCGAATGGAGTACAACTGCAGCGCGATGCCGGGCCGGGCCGGCCGCGCAGCCTGAGCCCAGGTCGAAATGCCGGGCAGCCCTGCCGCAACTGCACCAGCCGCCGCACACTTGAGCAGTTCGCGGCGGGATATGCTCGTGGAACGGTTGATCATGATTCTTTCTCCTCAGCCAAAGATGCGATTCAGCCCAATTGCGCGGCAGTCTTCTCGACAAACTCCAGACACTCCGCCACCTCTTCCACCAGTTGCGGTGACTCGTGCTCGTATTCGAGCGTCATCACCCCCTGGAACCCCTGACGTCGGAGTTCCTTGAGCACCGCCGCGTAGTCGGCCTTCCCCTGACCCAGCGGCACATCGCGTGCCTCGGGTTTGCCCCATTCCCCCACGTCCTTGAGGTGGAACGTGACGATCCGGCCTTCCATCTTCTGCAGGCACTCGATCGGATTGAGCCCCGAACGGACCCAGTGGCCCGTATCGCAGCAGGCCCCGATCCGCTGGCTGCGCCCGGCGCAGACGGCCGCCACATTCGCCGGATCCCAGTAGCTGTAGTTGGGGGTCTTCGGGTGGTTGTGGATGCCCAGATTGATCGCGTACTCGTCACACAGCTGCTCCGCAATATCCAGCGCTTCGGGGGCCGGCTCCGCGACGATCGTCTCGGTCCCCATCTCTTTCGCAAACTCAAAGACCCGGACCGCGGCGTCGCGATCGGTCGTCAGGTCGGCGTAGTAGTTGGGCATGCCGATCCCCAGGTCGGCCATCCGCTGTTTCATCTCTTTGCGCAGCGCCGGAGCCAGCTGCTCGCTGGTGGTCAAATCCGGACGCTGACTGTCCAGCTTCAGGAAGAACCCCGGCTCGACGTGCCGCACGCCCAGCGCGGCGATTTTGGGGAGCGCTTCATAGAACGAGATGCTGCGGAACGTATAGATCTGGATGCCGACCCGCCAGCCCAGGCGTTCAGCGCTGGGCGTGCTCAACTTGATTTCGCCTGCTGCCCAGCACGGGCGCGGGCACAACCCCGCCCATGCCGCTCCGGCGGCCAGAATTCCGGTCGTCTGCAGGAACCGGCGACGGTCAATGTTGCGTGTCATCGGGGTAATACTCCGTGTGAATATATGTGTACATAATGGTGGGTGACGCGGGATGGTTCAGGCGGGAGGCCGACTGCCGGAGGCCAACGCCTCCGCACATTGTGGAACTGAATTGTCCATCACCGCCCGTCACGATGCAAGCAGGCGCGCCGCGCCCCGCACCCAGACCGCCTCCCGCCACATTTCGGCGCTTGCCTGCTTGCCCTGCCCGGCGGCGTTTGCCTAGCATCAAGAGTTGCGGGGGACGGCACTGCCATCCGCCCCACTAAAAATCAGAAGTCCGAAATCAGAATGATCGAAATCAGAAGATCCAAACCTCAGGACACCGCACGAAAGGCACCGTCATGAACCGTTGGCATCTGGCATCGTTCGTCTGCATCGCGGCACTCTGGATCGGCGCCGTCCAGGCGGTGGAGCCGTCGGCGGCACCAGCTATCCCGCTGCCCGAACACCCGCGTCCCGACTTCCAGCGTGCCGAGTGGCTGAATCTTAACGGCCCTTGGCAGTTCGAATTCGACCTCGACAACACGGGGGTGGACCGGAAGTGGTTCGCAGCGTCCGACCCGTTCTCGCAGACCATCACCGTGCCTTTTCCCTGGGGGTCCCAGCTCTCGGGCGTGGAGGATCGGGGGGACATCGGCTGGTACCGCCGTTCGATCACAGTGCCAGCCTCCTGGCAGGGACAGAGCGTCCACCTGGTGGTCGGTGCGAGCGATTGGCACACGACTGCATGGCTGGACGGCAAGCAGCTGGGTCAGCATCAGGGAGGTTACACGCCGTTCGCGTTCGACCTGACCCCCTACGTGCAGTTCGGGACCGCACAGCAGCTGGTGCTCCGCGTTGATGACACCGCGCATCCGTTCAAGCTGGAGGGCAAGCAGGGCTACGGGCGCGCGGCCGGCGTCTGGCAGACGGTGTACCTGGAGCGGCGTCCCGCCGTGGCATTGCAGACGGTGCATTTCACGCCGGATCTGGATGCCAGCCGGGTGGTTGTCGCGGTGCGGACCAACCAGGTGGTGCCGCAGGACATGCCGGTGCACGTGCGGTTCAAGCCGGAAGATCGTGCCCCGTCCGAGGTGACGGCCACCGTGAAGCAGGGCACGGACAGCGTGCAACTGATCATACCGCTGGAACAGGTGCGGCGCTGGTCGCTCGAGGATCCATACCTGTACGAAGTCACGGCGGTGCTCGAGGGTCCGGACGGCGTGGACGAAGTCGCCACGTATTTCGGGATGCGGAAGATCAGCGTGGGCAAGCTCCCGGGGACCGACCACCCGTACGTCCTGCTCAACGACAAACCGGTCTATCTCCAGATGGCGCTGGACCAGGCGTACCATCCGGAAGGTTACTACACGTTCCCGAGCGACGCGTTCATGCGGGACGAGATCCTGCGGACACGGCAGATCGGCCTGAACGGCCAGCGGATCCACATCAAGGTGGAAGTGCCGCGCAAGCTGTACTGGGCCGATCGGCTGGGAGTGCTGATCATGGCCGATGTGCCCAACAGCTGGGGGCCCCCGGACGCGGCGATGCGGCAGGAGACCGAGTTCGCGCTGCGCGGGATGCTCGAACGCGACTACAATCATCCGGCCATTTTCTCCTGGGTCAATTTCAATGAGACGTGGGGGCTGCGTACCGGCGAACAGGGCTACCTGCCGGAAACACAGGAGTGGGTGGAACACATCTACCGGCTCACCAAACAACTGGATCCGACCCGTCTGGTCGAAGATAACTCCCCCTGCAACCACGACCATGTGGCCACTGACCTGAATTCGTGGCATGCCTACCTGCCCGGCTACGAATGGCAGCGGCTGCTGGAACAGATCTGCCGCGACACGTACCCCGGCTCGACCTGGAACTTCATCGGCGGCCGGACACAGGCGGACCAGCCGCTGTTGAACAGCGAGTGCGGCAATGTGTGGGGCTATCAGGGGAGCGCCGGCGATGTCGATTGGAGCTGGGACTATCACATCATGCTGAACGAGTTTCGCCGGCACCCGCAGGTCTGCGGCTGGCTCTACACGGAACACCACGATGTGATCAACGAGTGGAACGGCTACTGGCGGTACGATCGCTCGAACAAGGAGACCGGTCTGGGCGCGCTGGTGCCCGGGATGTCGCTGCGGGACCTGCACAGCCCGTTCTACGTCGCGGCCGATCGGGAACTGTGCCGCACGGTGCAGCCGGGTGCGCAGATCAAGGTGCCCTTGTTTGCATCGTTCATGACGGATGCCGATGTCGGCGCGCAACTCACCCTCGAGATGGAACTCCACGGCTGGACCTCGCTGGGGACCTGCAAGCGCTGGTGGCAGGGGACGCGCAGCGTCGCCTACCAGCCGTGGCTGAATACCGAACTGGAGGCCGTCGAACTGGCCATGCCCACGGAACCGGCGCTGACCGTCCTGACCCTGACGCTCAAGGATAGCAGCGGTGCCGTCCTGCACCGCAACTTCACAACCTATCTCGTTGCAGATGGGCCAGCCGCGCGCGATGAGATTGTGGCAAGCGATTCGGGACGCTGGAGAATCCTCCGGTTTGCCCCTGCCACGTTCCGCAGCGCCGACTGGTCGCTCAAACAATGGAATGTGCTCGACGGCCTGAAGGTCAACGGCGCGGGTGCCGGCTATTTCGAGTACGTCGTCGAGTGGCCCAGCGACCTGATGGTCGAGGATGTGACCCACGCCACGCTGCGTCTGGAACTGTCGGCCAAACAGCTCTTCGGCAAGGACCGTGACACGCAGACCGAGGCAGACGGCGACTTCATGCGCGGCAAAGGAACGCACGACCCCAGCAGCAATCCGAACGCGTACCCGATGACGGACCAGCAGACGTTCCCCAGCGCCGTCCGCGTCCGCGTGATGGGGGAGGTAGCCGGCCTGTTCGAACTGCCGGACGACCCGGCCGACCACCGCGGGATCCTGTCATGGCATGCCCAGCCGCGCGACCGACAACTGCGCGAAGCCGGCTCGTATGGATACCTGGTCGAAGCGGCCATCCCCCGAGCGGCGATCGAGCGCGCGTTCGAGAAACGGCACCTGGTGATCCGGCTGGAAGTGGACGCAGCGCTGCCCGGCGGGCTGGCCGTCTACGGCCAGCAGTTCGGCCGCTACCCGCTCGACCCCACCATCGTGTTCGCCCTGCAGCAGTGACCGACCTGCCGTCGCTCGACCAAGTGCTCCAGAAACACACTACAAGGAGTTGACCGCGGAAGACACGCAGCAGGCGTTTGCGCGCATCGCCCGGCGCGTTCGCGGCGGGGCCGGCGCTGGTGCCCAGCCCGCTGGGCCAGATTGTCGGCCGCCACTGTCGGCTGCCTGGGCATCTGGGCCCTGGGCCTGCTCATCAGAACAGAACAAGAACTGGAGATACACTGGATAGGGCGCGGTCGGTGTGGTAGACTTCGGCGGTGAATTGACTCCTGGTGGCAACCGCGGGTTGGTGCACGGTGTGGCCTGAAGCCGGGTGTGCCACCCTGGAAAGACGCCATCACGACGTTGATAATAAGGTCTCCGGCGGAGTAGCTCAGCTGGTTAGAGCAACGGAATCATAAGACAAAAGGTGGCTTTTCACTTTTGTCGAAAAACGCTTGTTTTCTCGGTGTTTTTGGCGTTTTCCACCATCCCAGCAATCGCAAGAATCGCAGCGTTTTGGGGCTTCTGGGAGTAGTCTACTCCCGCACGTTCGAGGTGGAATCCGATGCTCTAACTCAGCGCCCACTATCCAAATTGGAAAACGGCCGTGCGGGGACCGCGATTGCTTGGTGCCAAGTTGGCACCAACCTTGTGGCAACTCGCGCGTGCGCGCGAGCGGGGACTAAGGTCCGCAGATTTCTGCGTACCTTTTTTCCCGCGGTGGCAACTCGCGAGTGCGCGTGCGGGGTGGGCCTCAGTCACCCACGACCTCGTACACCCGATCGTAGCAGACCGTCCGCCCTGCCCGCTGTCGCACCTGGTCGGACGTGCAGCCGTAGTAGCGGGTCGCTCGCTCCGTGTCCGACCACGCCCAGCTGATCTTGCGCGCCGCGGCGTCGATTTCCAGCGGCGATGGGCACCGGCGGCACAGCGGGATCAACCGGCCATCGCGGTCCGGCACCTCCCGGGTGGCAACCGCCGTCTGACAGCAGAAACACCGATGTGGACGGGCCGTGCGAATCATGCCCCAATTGTACGGGCGCCCGCTCAAAAACACACCGGCCCCGGGCAACGCGGCGAACGCCAGACCGGAGCCGATGTGCTGCCGATCAGCGCGACAAGCGCGACCGGCGGACAAGGAGTTGAACAGGTCTATTCGGCAATCATCTCGGTTCTGATCCGTTGCATTTCGGAAAGGCACTCATGCCGTTCGGACTCGGCGTCGAGCAGCTCGGCCCGCCACTTGGAGAGTCGAAACTCCAACAGGTTAATCCTGTCAAAATCCAAAGCGACCTTGCCGTGCTCCGCGTGCCAACCAAACATCATCGGCCTGGCCGGTGTGCTCG
>JAAYDI010000202.1 GCA_012729315.1 Planctomycetaceae bacterium | reverse complement strand
GCGCCGGGGTCAAGTTGGGGAAGCATCCCCGGAAAAAGCGCGCCAGGTTGCATCAGGCAAACATCGACTGCCCGGGCAGTCTCCTGCCCGCTTCCCCTGAAGCCGACCGCGAAGCTCCAACTCGTCACCCTTTTTGCCTGTCAGGAGACGTCCTTCGCACCGTGCGCGACTGACACGCTTCGAGCAGCCGCCGGGCGATGGCACGGGGTATCGAATGGGCGCGCTGGGGCTGCCGTGTCAATAATCTACAGGGAGACGGCTGAGTTGTTCGAAGGAAAAGACCGGGCCATCTTTGCAGACGTAGACGGGACCGCAGTTGCACCGGCCACACTTGCCGATGCCGCATTTCATGCGGTTTTCGAGGCTGGTATAAACGTCAGCGCTGGCCAGGCCCATTGTGCTGAGAACGGGCAGCGTGAACTTGATCATGATGGGAGGGCCGATCACCAGGGCAACGCTGTTTTCGGCGGACACCTCGGCGCGTTCGAGAACGTGCGGGATCAGACCGATCTCGCCCTTCCATTCGGGAGTCTCGCCGCCCGGGTCCACGCACCGTATCACGCGGACACGCTCCTGCTCCGCCCATTGGTCGAGTTCATCGGGATACACGAGGTCCTTAACGGTCCGGGCGCCGTAAAGGACCGTAATGTTGCCGTACTTGGCGCGGTTTTCAAGCGCGTACCACACCGCACACCGGATGGGCGGCATCGCAATGCCGCCGCCTATGAAGATCAGGTTCTTGCCTTCCCACTCTTCCATCGGATAGCTGTTGCCATAGGGTCCGCGGAATCCGATTGTGTCGCCCTCGCCCGTCTGCCAGAGCGATTCGGTGACTTTACCGGTCTTGCGAAAACAGAATTCGAGGAAGCCCTTCCAGTTCGAGCTGGAACAGATATTGAACGTGGATTCGCCGGCCCCGAATACCGAGAACATGCCAAACTGTCCAACGCGAAACGCAAACGATTCCGCGAGCGCGGGATCCTGGAACTTGATCTTCACGGATTTCACGTCCGGCGTGTGCTGGTGCACTTCGAGGACTTCCATCAGGTCCGGTTTATAGACGTTATTCATACCCCAACCTCAACCGGGGCGCTGCCCGCAGTCTCTTTGAGGGTGCTCAACACGCCCAGGCCAACCGGGCAGTTCCGCGCGCAATTGCCGCACCCCGTGCAAAGCATCACGCCGAACTTCTCCGGATAGATGCGAAACTTGTGCTGAATTCGCTGCCGCTGGCGCTGCGACTGCCCGGAGCGCGGATTGTGTCCGGAGGCATGCTGGGTGAACATGGCAAACTGGCAGCAGTCCCAGTTCTTGACCCGGCAGCCGCCCGCGGCGGTGCCCTCGTCCACGATGTCGAAGCAATGACAGGTCGGGCAGGTATACGCGCATGCCCCGCACCCGAGACACCGCAACGCCAAATCGGCCCACATCGGGTCGTCGTAGCGTGCCTGCAGGAAGGCCATGATGGTTCCAGGTGCTACCATAACGGGCGGACCGGGCGGCACGACGGCGGTCTGTTCGACGGTCCGGGTTTCTCCCGCGAAAAGCGCCCTGCCCTTGTCGGTCAGGCAACGCACTTCATAGCCGCCCGGCACCGCCAGGAGAAGGACGTCCGACCCCTGCTCGGCGGCGGGACCGAGGTCCAGCGACGTGCAGAAACACGCGTCGTCGTGGGCCTGGCATGCCAGCGTGACAACGGTGGTGGCTTTGCGGCGTTCGGTATAGAACTTGTCCTCGTAATCCCAGGTGAACAGATGATCGAGAATGGGCAACGCGGCCGCGTCGCAGGGACGCGCGCCCACGATCACCTGGTCCACTTGCGGCGGGTCGCAGTCTTCGGTCTCGACCGTGTGTCCGCTGAAATGATACCGGCAGATCGCTTCGTGGTGCGGAAATACGAATTCTTTGATGGAATTCCGCGGACGAATGAATCCCTCGAGGGCGAGCTGCGCCGAGGATTTCAGCTCGACATACAAACAGTAGCCCGGCTTGACCACGCTCGGACCCGCTACCCGCTTGCCCTGGGCGAGCCATTTGGCCACCAGCCCCGGAAGGGCCTCTTGGGCGATCAGTTCACTCACCGGATGAAACTCTCCTTGTCTTCGAGGCCATACGCGCCGATGATGGGCGGCGTTTCGCGGTTCGTGCCCGCACGGTAGCCGAAATGCTCATCGGCCGCCCGGGCCAGCGACTGGTTCAGCAATCTCATATTGATGCCGACCGGGCAGACTCGCGTGCATTCGCCGCATCCCGTGCAGCGTCCGGCCTGGTGAAACGCCCGTGTCACATGCCACGCGAAATTGGCCTTTACGGTCGCCGAGGTATCAAGGCACGCGGGACGGTTCTTGTCGACGATACAGCGCGGGCAATAGCACGTGGGACAGACCTCGCGGCAGGCGTAACACCGGATGCAGCGCGCGGCTTCCTCGCGCCAGTACGCAAACCGCTCGGCGGGGCTCTTCTGGAGAAACTCCTCGAGCTCGGCGTAGGGCGGGTCCGCTGGGCCTGTCTGCGCGGGCGCTTCTCCGATGACTTCGTCCGCCGCAGCCGGCACGTGGACGTCGCAGGAGGCGCATTTCGGCGCCCGGGGACTGCCCACGCCCGCGCACGCCATCCCGATAACATGCATGGCGGAGCGATCAATCTGGCATTCCTGTTCGAGAACGACCAGCGCGCGCGCGTCGCAGCCTTTGACGACGATGGCAGGCTTGCCGAGGGCCTTGACCGCGTCTCGCGTCAGGTAGGTGGTCAGGTTCGCCATACACTGCTCATTCCAGATGAGCTTGTCCACGTCGTCGGGGCGCCTCACAAAGATCGGATGAGGCATTCCATCCGACGTGCTTACGCCGTACCCGATAACCACCTGAACGGCGCCGTCCTGCAGAAGACGCCGGCATCTCTCGCGTAATTGCCCTGTCATGCCGTTGCCTCGGAAATCTCGTGATAGGCCGTATACGGTCCCATCTCACGGATCTGGTCCGTAATCTCCGTTATCATGTGTTGCCACTTCTTGCTTTCCGCGGCCGAAATCCACGAGAAGAAAATCCGGTTCGTCTCGATGCCCATTGTTTCAAGAAGCTCGCGAAACAGGATCCACCTCCGCCGCGCGTGGTAGTTGCCCGCCGTATAATGGCAGTCGCCCGGGTGGCAGCCCGACACCACCACGGCGTCCGCGCCCATCTCAAGCGCCTTGATGATCAGGTTGAAGTCGACACGGCCCGTGCACGGCAGCCGCAGGATACGAACGTTCGGCGGATACTCGAGACGGTTGGTGCCGGCCAGGTCCGCGGCCAGGTACGTACACCAATTGCACACGAACGCGACAATCTTGGGTTCGAAATCTTCGCTCATATCAAGCCATTCACCATCTCGTAGATCTGTTCTTCGCTGAATCCTTCAAGATCAACACTCTTGGACGGGCATACGGCTACGCACGTCCCGCATCCCATACACAAGCTCGGATTGACGCGCGCCGTCATCTTGCGGAGATTGCCCTGACGATCCCGGATCTCGGCCTTATCGATGGCGAGATAAGGGCATGTCCGGACGCACGCGAAACACGCCGCGCACGTCTGTTCGTTGACCGAGGCGACCTCGGGCTCGCGGGTCAATTCGCCCTTGGAGAACAGGACCTGGACCTTTCCTGCCGCCGCTGAGGCCTGTGCCACGGCTTCCGGAATGTCCTTCGGCGCATGGCACGCGCCGCAGATATACACGCCGGCGGTGTTGGTCTCGACGGGGCGAAGCTTCGGGTGGGACTCGGACAGAAACCCGAACTCGTCATACCCGAGCTTGATTTTCTGCGCAAGTTCCAGGACCCCGGTTGCGGGGCGCATCGCGGCAGCCAGGACAACCAGGTCGGCCTCGATGGTCACGGGCGCACCGGCCAGCGTGTCGGCCCCGCGTACAATGAGTTTGCCGTTCTCCTCCGTAATCTTGGAGACGCGACCGCGGTGGTACCGTGCGCCATCCTTTTCGATGGCGCGCCGTACGAATTCTTCGTAGCCCTTGCCGCCCGCGCGAATGTCCATATAGAACACATGGGCTTGACCGTCATGCACCTTGTGCTTGTAGAGCATCGTGTGCTTGGCCGTATACATGCAGCATATCTTCGAGCAGTAGGGGATACCCTTGGCGTTGTCCCGCGAACCTACGCAGGCGATGAACACCACCTTCTTGGGGACGGCCCCGTCGGAGGGCCGTTTCACCTCGCCGCCGGTCGGACCCGAAGCGGACAGAAGGCGCTCGAACTGGAGCGAGTCAATCACGTCCCTATACTGACCGTAACCGTATTCCCCGTAGCCCGCGTACTTGGCATTCTCCTGCTCGCGGCCGATGTCGTACATCCGGTACCCGGTGGCGACCACGATGGCGCCGACCTGCTCCGTGACAAGCATGTCCTGGTCGTCGAAGTTGATCGCGTTGGCCTGGCACACTTTGAGGCACGTGCCGCATTCATTGCGCAGAAACTTGGCACACGAGTTGAGATCAATGATGGGCCGTGCCGGGACCGCCTGAGGAAACGGAACGTAGATCGCCTTGCGTTTGGTCAGGCCATAGTCGAATTCGCTCGGTGCTTCTCTGGATGGGCACCGGTTCCAGCATTCGAGGCAGCCGGTACACTTCTCGATGTCAACGTAGCGCGCTTTCTGACGGATGGTGATGTTGAAATTGCCGACAAACCCTTCGACGGACTCGACCTCTGAATACGTGTACAGCCGGATATTGGGATGCTGGCCCACCTCGACCATCCGCGGGGTCAGGATGCACTGGGAGCAGTCCAGTGTGGGGAAGGTCTCCGAGAGCCCCGCCATTTTCCCGCCGATCGAAGGTTCACGTTCAACCAGAACTACTTCGTACCCGGAATCCGCGAGATCCAGCGAAGCCTGGATGCCGGCCACCCCGCCGCCGACCACGAGTGCACGCTTCGTCAGCGGAACCCGAATGGGTTCGAGCGCGCGATTCCGCAGAACCTTGTGCACGGTCATGCGGATAATCGAAACGGCTTTCGCGACCGTCTCGTCCTCGTAAGGCTCGTGTACCCAGGAGCACTGCTCGCGTATGTTGGCCATTTCGACGAGGTACGGATTCAGCCCGGCCGCCGCCGCAGCTGCCCGGAAGGTCTTGAGATGCATGTGAGGCGAACAGGACGCCACTACGACGGCTTCGAGCTTCTCTGACCGGATTTTCTCGCGAATGAGCGCCTGGCCAGGCTCGGAACACATGTACTTGTAGTGTATCGCACACCGAACGCCCGGGATTTCGGCCACCGCCTCGGTCAACTCGTCCATGTCGAACGCGCGCGCGATGTTCTCACCGCACCAGCAAATGAATACGCCGATTCTGCCCATAGTCCTAGTGCATCTCCGCGGCCTGGGTTGCCGGGCTTTCCAGAGGTTTCACAACGAAATGTTTGTCCACGCCGAGCTGGGTCTCGTCCAGGCCCAGCGCCATACCTATCAGGTCAGACAGGTAATAGACCATCATGTCGTGGTGCACCCCGTAGCGCCGGTCGATGTCCGCCTGTTTCATATCCAGATTGGTGTGGCACATCGGACAGGCCACCACGAGGCAATTGGCCCCGTGCGCCGCCGCGTTCGTCAGGATCCGGTGCGAGAGCTCGCATACCGTCTCCTCGCGCGCCATCGTCAATCCCGCCCCGCAACATTCCGTTGCGTAGTTCCACTCGACGGCCGAGGCGCCCAACGCTTCGAGCACCGTCTCCATTGAACGGGGATGTTCAGGGTCGTCAAACTGCAGCGTGTCGGCGGGTCGGGTCAACAGGCAGCCATAATAGCAGGCCGCCTTGACGTGGCTGAGCGGCTTCTTTACTGTCGCACGTATTTTGTCCACGCCAATTCGCTGAAAGACCTGAATCAGATTGAGGATTTGCGTTTTCCCAGTGACCGGCAGCTCGACAATCTCGGAGACCCGCTGGCGCAGCCCGGCATTGCCGTCGAGGGCCCGGTTGACCTTGATCAGTTCCATCGAGCACATCGGGCAGGGCGCGAACAGCTCGGTTACGCCGTCCCGTTCCGCCAGGGCCAGATTTCGCGCGGGGAGGGACACCGCCAGCATGTGATTCAGCGTGTGGGCGGCCGTCGCGCCACAACAGATCCAGTCGTCGAGTTCCTTCAAGCCCACGCCCAGGGGTTTCAGGCAGGCCTGCACCGATTGCTCATAGTCGCTGGATGAGCCGTGAAGTGCGCAACCGGGATAATAACCGAACTCCAGCATCAGACGACCCCCCCGGACGCGCTGTCTTTGTCTGCGGTGGCCCTGCGGGCCCTGTCTGCGCGCGGCATGCACCGGTCAAAGATACGCCGCACCACCGCACGGTCCCGCACCGACTCGCCCTGCAGATGGAATTTGCCCCGCTGTATCAGTTTGGGCGCCAGGAGCGCGTCCTTCATCAGAAGTCGCATATTGCGGTCCTTAAGAAACCCAAGGGTTTTGAATTGCATGATCAGTTCGACTTCATTGATTCGGCCGTGCCGGCGTACGCTGTCGAGGAACGCCCGATGGAACACCTTGATCCGCTGCATGTCGGGCGGTACCGTTTCCTGTCCCGCGGCCATCTGGCGGAGGACGTCCATCACGCCTGCGCAATCCACGGACTGGGGACAGCGTGTCGTGCAGGTCAGGCAGGACACACACAGCCAGATCGCCCGCGAGCGCATGACGGTGTCGGCGTCGCCCGCCTGCACCAGGCGCAAAACCTGGTTCGGCATGAAGTCCATTTCATCCGCGGCCGGGCAACCCGCCGTGCATTTGCCGCACTGGTAACAGTTCTCGACAGAAGTCGCCGCAAGCGCGGCATTCATGGATGCTTCATGATCCATAGGTATCAACTCTACCTTTTCATCGTGGAAAACGGCTGAACGCCCAGCGCCAGCACATACCCCAGTCCCCCTGATACGGTGAAGATATGAACGGAACGACGGTTTGCACGCGTCTTCCTGCGGCCGAACTCTCGGCTTTTCGCAAAAGACGGCGTTTGCGATGTTACAGAACAGAAACGCCAGAATCAAGGT
>JAAYDI010000201.1 GCA_012729315.1 Planctomycetaceae bacterium | reverse complement strand
GTCGGGGCCCCCGAACCCACCATCATCCCGACCGCCAGCCACATGAGCAGGACGTTCTGATTCGTCAGCAGCAGACACACGGCCGCCACAAACGCACCCACTGCCATCATCGTCAGCGTCTCGACAAAGACACTCGTGGCAGCTACCGTCCGGTTGACTCGCTCACTGTAGACCAGACCAGTACGCAACACCACCACCATCGCCTTGCCCGGGATGTACTTGCCCAGATGACCAATCCAGTGGGCCCGCAACGACTCCTGCCACCGCGGCCGCTGCCCCATCGCCCAGAGCGTGCGATGCCAGAACACCCAACAGGGCGCCAGACCCGCCACATACGACACCGCCGCCAGGCACAGCCAACCGAGATCCACCTCGCGCCACGCGAACTGGTGGGCAGCAAACTCCTGCTGCGCCTGCCGCACGGTCTTCGCAATCCCCCACGTTACCAACACGAGGATCAGTACGCGGAACAGCAGTTTCAACCACCCCCACCACCGTCGCTGGGGGCGGCCCCCCTCGCTCGCTGCCGTGCCGTCGCGCAATGCCTTCACCGGGCCCTACCCGCATACCAGGTTCCACAGTCGCAGACGACAATGCCTGCGCGTCAGGCCCCGTATTGTGCCGCCGGTGCCGCCACGCGACAAGAGGTCCGCATGCCACCATGCGACTCTTTCCGGTCGATCTTTACGCCGAGGGGCGAAAACGGTTACCATGGCGTAATATAGCGACCGGACTATACTTGGAGCTCCCATTCTGGAGTCGTCGTCGCATGAATGGAATCGCAATTCTGGTGGCGTTAGCGGCAGTCGGTGTGGATTATGGCTGGCAGCCCGCGTCCGACGGTCAGCTGGAGTATATTATCCAGATCGAGCCCGCCATGCTCGACGCGCTCAAGAATGGCCGGACCATCACGAGCGAGATCCATCCGGACGCCCGCGACGTGCGCCGGTTTCGCATTCAAGTGGGGACCGGCGCTCTTCCGCGCGTAGGCGTGCTGGCGGCTAACAACGCTCCCGCACGGTTGTCCACATCGGACAGCGACCCGCAGAGCCCGGCTGTTACGGCCACCTCGGGTACGGTCTACGGGAGCAGCAGTTCCGTCGCGGCAGGGCCGCTGGCCGACGGACTGGCTGCCACGTCTCTCGAGACCCCCGGAATCTTGAATCTGCCTCCCCCCCCGCCACTGGTTGGCCCGGATGGGAAGGCCAGTGTGCTGGTGCGTCCCGGCGATCGGGCGCTGCCCGGTGCGACGGCTCCCACCACCTCGCCGTTGCCCTCGTACGATTCGGCGCCCCCGAACAACACGCCCAGCGTGCCTGCAGTGCCGCCGGCCGGCTCTGGGAGCTGGCAGGTCCCGAACGCACCGGCCGCCGTGCCCACCGCGCCGAATACCTCCTGGCCAGCGGTTCCGGGCGGCAGTTTTCCGGTTCCAGCCGCCGGTCCCGAAACCGGCTTGCCCGAGCCGATTCGCGGTGCGGGACTCAAGCCGGATGCGCAGACGTCCATCGACGCCATGGCGTCGAACCAGACGCCAAACCAGCCGACGACGCGCGACCTGCTTAATCAGTTCGCCGCCAATCAACGCGAGGCCGCGGCTCAGAAGCCGACCATCGACAAAGAGGAAGCCGAACGCCTGATCAACGAGCGGGCGCGGGAACTGCAAGCCCAACATCCCTGGCCTCCCCTGGTCTTCACCGCCCTCGCACTGTTCGGTTCGCTGGCCGCCAACCTGTATCTTGGCTGGATCGCATCCGGTACCTATCGCCGCTATCGCGACGTGTGCGACGAACTCCACGAGGCCCAGGCCTCCATGACCTGAGGCTGGAGCCGGGCCGCGACTTGTGATGTGCTGTGCCTGCGTGACGTGCTGCGCCTGCGTGGGGAACGCATGTCCAATCGCTAACGCCACGGGTACTGCGGGAGGACGGGTACTGCGGGAGGGGCGCTACCGGCGTTCCCGCGGCCGTTGGCATGGCCGTGTGACCCGAGGGGTCTCCGCCGCGTGCCGTTCAGGCCGCCTCGTTGCTGCGGTCCGTTTCCCACCAGCGCTCGGGTGATTCCCAGGTGAACCGCTGTTGAGTGGGCTGACGTTCGACCGGCTCCGGCTCCGGCTCCGGCGTGTCGTCCTCGAGTTCCGGCTCGAAGTATTCCGGTTCCTGGCTGGCCGGCAACTGCTCGAAGTGATCGTCGTCGAGATCGGTATCGACTTCCGCCTGATCGACGGGTGTTTCCAGCAGGTAAGCGAAGGAGGCATCGGGCACGACCGATTCAGCGCGACCGAGCTGGTAGTCGGCCTCCGCCTCCGGGCTGCTCGCCGCCTGCGGATCGTAGTCGTGCGTGACGATATCGACCGGTTCCGGCGGGGTGGTGGGCAGTTCAGCGACTGGTTCCGGCGGTTCGGCGGGTACGGGCGGTTCGGCGGGTGCCGGCGGTTCGGCCGGCGCGGCGCACCACAGATCGGACAGGCAGCGGATTTCGATCTGCCGCGCGGCGAACAGTTCGACGATATGTTCGTGGCAGGTGAACAGCAGCACCTGGTGCCCCTGGCGGGCGAAGTCGCAGAGCACATCGGCGGCGGCGCTTGCGCGTCGGCGGTCGAAGTTGACCAGCACGTCGTCGAGCACCAGTGGCAGCACGATGCCACGGCGGGTGAAGTCGGCGACCAGCGCCAGGCGCAGACTCAGGAAGACCGCCTCCCGAGTGCCGCTGCTCAGCACGTCGAGCGGCAGGGATTCGCCGGAGGCCAGATCGACGCGCAGCGCCATGTCGGTCAACGGTGTCCAGATCCGCACGTACTGGCCTTCTGTCAGCGCCGCGAAATAGCGGGACGCATCCTGGAGCGTCTGCGGCTGCCGCTGTGTTTCGTACACTTCGCGGACCAGCTCCAGTACATGCGCGACGACCGACAGGACGCGCCAGCGGCGGGCGGCTTCTTCCAGCTGGTGGACGACGCAGCCGAGCTGCACCTGGAGTTCGGGCAGGCGGCGGTCGTGGACCAATCCCTGGGATTGCTGGGCGAGCGCCCCGCGCCGCTGGTGGACACGTCCCAGCTGGGCGCGCGCCTCGTTCGTCTGGCGTGTGAGGCTAGCACGGCGTTCTTCCAGCGCGAGGGGCGGGTGGTCGGCGAGTTCCTGCTCCACCCGCGCGACCGGGCTGTCCTTGCCGAGCGCTGCGGCGTACTGGTTGTTCGCATCGCGCAGGGCGTCGACCAGCTTGCGCCGTTCGGCCAGCCGGGCCAGCAGATCGCGCAGTTCCTTTTCGTTGCGCACGCCGGCGTGGGAGATGATCGCGTGGCGTTCGGCCTGGCATTTCTTGAGTTTGGCGGAGAGCTGGCGGATCTGGCGGCGGGTGCGCCGGTCCTCCTGCCGCAACTCCTGGCGGCGTTCGTAGAGTGTCTGCTGTTCGGCCAGGGCGGCGGCCAGACGCTGCAGCTGCACCTGGGGATCGGGACTGGAGTAGTTCAGCGCGACCTTCTCGGACAGCTGGTTGATGCGTGTAGTGAGTGTCTGGAATTCGCGTTCGCGGACACTGAGTTCCTCGCGGCGGTTGTCCAGTTCGTGACGCGACTGGAGCACCTGGCGCGTGCCGTCGGCCAGCTGCTTGACCTCCTGCGGCGACATGTCTTCGGGCAGGTGCAGCTGCCGCAGCGCGGTGCGCCAGCGTGTTTGGGCTTCCTTGACCGTCCCTTCCAGCTGTTCGACCCGCCGTTCGGCGGCCAGCGCGCGTTGCCGTGCGGCCTGCAGGTTGGCTTCCAGCGGCAGCAATTCCTCCAGACGCGTCAACTCTCTCTCGGCCGTCGCCAGCCGCACGTCCAGGGTGCCGCTGCTGGGCGGTAGCTGGGCGTCGAGCTCGGTCTGCTCCTGGCGCGCCTGCCGGAGCTGTGACTTGAGCGTTTCCAGCTGGCTGTCACACCCCTCCAGTTCCCGCGCCGCGGCACGTTCCAGGGAGATCTTGCCTACGACGGAGGCCAGCCAGCCGAACAAACCCAGCGCGGCCATCGGCCAGCCCAGCATCGCGGCCTGCGACCACACCAGCCCGCCGACCAGCAGGGCGGCACCCACAACGAAGGGCACGCCGAGCCAGGCCAACGTCGGCGGCGACAGGACCTGTTCTTCGAGCAGTGTCCGGCGCTCACGCCGGGCACTGGTCCACTGCCGCGACAGCTGTTCGAGCCGCGCGTCGAGCTGCACACGGCGCCGCAGCCGGCTGACCGCCGAACCAGCCACTTCCACTGCCTCGGTCAGGCTGTCATGGCCGCGGTCGAGCAGCGCCGTCTCGACCTGGGCAGTCAGTTCGACCAGTTCCCGTTGGGCCACCTCGTGTTCGGCCTGCGTCTCCTTGAGCCGCTGCATTTCCTCGCGCGCCACCCGCGCAGGACGCTGGAGCGCGGCCAGCGCACCGGGGGACAGCTCCGGCAGCTGTTGGTGCCCCGTCTCGCCGCGCAGCCCCAGTTTGCCCGACGAGGCGGTCAGACGCGTCTCCATACTACGCGTCTCGATCCGCGTCTGGTCGACTTGCGACTGGAGCGTTGCCAGCCACGGCCCCATTTCCACCAACGTTTCGATGTGGGGCGCCTGGGCCCACAGCGCGCGATTGATGGGTTGCCCCGCGACTTCGCGCCGGAACTCCCGCCGCCGGCGCTGCAGCTCCGCCACCTCCCGCTCGTACTGCGCCGCCTCCTCCCGCAGGGATTCCAGCCGTTTGAGCGCCGTGTCCGGCACGTCGCGCAGCTGGCCAATGGCGTCCAGTTGCTGGCGGAGCGTGCGGCGGGTGGACCACAGGTCGCGCACGCGGAGCGCGATGTCCAGCACCTTGAGTTCCTGGCCCCACGCGCCGGTACGCTCCTCCAACTCGCGCGCTTCCGTGTCCAGCTGGGCAATGTGCGTCTGCAGTTCGACCCATTGCCGACCCTCATGCGACACGGCCGCGATCCGCGTCTCCAGTTGCGCGCGGCGCTGCATCAGCGCCGGTATGCGACTGGCATCATCCTGCGGATCGAACAGCGACCGCCGCACGGCATCCAGATCCCGCATGACGTCGATCAGGGACACGCGGTCCAGGCCGGTCGTCAGCTTGTAGAGCAGGTCAGCCGCTTTCGTGTCGTCGAGCGTGCCGAGTTCCTGCAGCTCGCGCAGGCCGACAGCGAACACATTGGTGAACGTGGCTTCGTCGACGCCGGCCAGCAGGTGGCTGAGCAACGAAACCGATACCTGGGTACCGTCCGCCGACTGCACACGCAGCGATTCTTCTTCGTCCGGCTCGCCCAGACGATCCAGGTGCCGCTGGATCTGCAACGCTCCGTGCGTGGCATGCAGATCCAGCGAACCGCCGGCGCGGCCGCCGTGGACGGGGGGCAGGTAGCGTCCGCGCCGTTCCGGCGAGAAGCCGTAGAACATGGTGCGGATGAACTGCATCAGGGTAGTCTTGCCGGTCTCGTTGGCGCCAAACACGATGGTCACGCGATGAGACAGCGCCTGCAGATCGAGCCCGGTCCAGACGCCGAATCCGTCCACGTGTAGGTTGTTGACTTTCATCGAGCTTTGCCTCCGCCGTCAACCGCCACGGGCCCTGCCCGCGCGACATGCCACGCCATCTTCTGGCTCGGACGGCACGTTAGACCATCTTCTCGCCACGTAACAGTGCGGCCCCCATTTCCGCCGCCTCCTGCAGCACCTGCGCACGTACGGCTGGATCCGACAAATCCGTCACCCACTGCATCTCCGGTACACCGGCGCCAAGCGCGCTGACCGCACTCAAATCCGCGGGCTGCGGGGAATCTTGCAGCTGCCGGATCGCCCGCAGGTAGTCACCCAACAGCGTGTCTTCCTTGTAGGACGCGGCCGTGATGCGATCGGGAATCTCCACGTCCACCGCCAGCGGCCAGCAGGGATCGGACTGGCTGGCCGCCTGCTTGCGCAGCCACTTGTCGGTCCGCTCGCGCAGCTCCCGCCAGACCGCCGGATCCTCCGCCACGTCGGTCGCCACCAGCGTCCAGCGCGTCAACAGCGGGCCATTCGGCTGCTGCGCGCGCAGATCCTGTATCCGTTCCGCCAGCTTCTGCTCCAAGTCTTCCCACACAGTGCCCGAAGACACCAGCACGCGTTCATGCTGCCAGCGCGCCGCCTCGCACGACACGAACCGCAGACGCACCTGCCGCGACGCCAGGATGTCCACGATGGTGCAACCGTACGGGCCCACCGCCATCGGCTGCCGGCCCTGCGGCGTGCCCGGATAGTGCACCGTGTGCGGCTCCGTGGCCAGCGTCTTGCGCTCGTTGCGCCCCCCCAGCGCCCAGTAGTCGATCGGCTGCATCGCCAACACAGCACCGTCCGCCTCACCACACGTCACAGCCACCAGAAACGACTCGCGGGCCTCCACGAAGAAATCCGACGCCCGGATCGCCGTATTCTCACCCCCGCTGCGCCCCACCACGGTCAACGGGAACTCGAGCTGCTTCTCCAACGCCAGCGTGTCTACCGCCGCCGCCTGGAAATGATGCACTGATGGCGGCAACGCGATCGACGCCGGCCATTGGCCACCACCGTCCCGCACGCCGCCCGCCCAACAGACCGTCACACCATGACCCGCAAGCCGAGCCAACTGGTCACGCACAAAACAGATCGCGCGCGGATGCGGCTCAACAAGGTCCAACAGGTTGCCCGACAGCACGACCAGCTTCACCTGCTCCTGAATCGCCGCGTCAAAGACACGCTCCGCCGCCACGTAGGGCGCGTCAATCATCCACCGGCTGATCGCATCGGGAACCTCCGCTACACCGTGCAGGGGAGTGTCCAACCGGAAGTCGGCCGCATGCAAGAAGCGAAATAACAGGTCAGACATCGGCACCTCCTTGCACGCAAACTTCCTTGCACCCAGATTTCCCCTCGGACCGACCGTCGACCACCACCCGGTACATGCCACCACACCGCGCGGCGCGCACCACAGTCGCCCATCCTGAAGGCGCATGTTAGCTGCGTAGTTTAACGTAGTTTAACTCAGGCAGGAAACTGCGAAAATGGCGATTTGGCGCCGAACAAGGCGAGACGGATGGCTGAGGATAAACTAGGGAACCTGGAGAATGTCGAGTAGTCCCAAAAGTCGATTGGCGACGCGCTGATGCGAAGCGCCGAGTGTGCAGAGGCCTAGCGCCGTCTGCGGCCGCGGTGCCGGCTGCTCTCGCCGCGCGGTGCGGCGCGCTGCTGGCCGGTCAGTTCATACAGGAAGCGGCTGGGGACTGTCGGGCGTGGTTTACCCCATTTGCGACGGGTCAGCGCCAGGGAGAAGGTGAGCAATTCCTGCGCGCGGGTGATGCCGACGTAACACAGGCGCCGCTCCTCGTCGACGGCCCGATCGTCCTCCACGCTGCGGTGATGCGGCAGGATGCCCTCTTCCATACCGACCAGGAAGACGCGCGGGAACTCCAGTCCCTTGGCGCTGTGGAGCGTCATGAGCGATACGGCGCTGCGGCGCAGCTTGCTCGCCTTGTCCTGATCGAATTCGCGCCCCGTGAGGGTGACGTCGTCGAGGAATTCCACCAGGTTCGGCTGCTCCGCCTTCGCCTCGTAGTCGGCCAGCGCATTGACCACGTCCTGGACCGATTCCCACCTCGTCTGCCGGTCGTTTTCGTCGTCGTACTGCCGCTCGAGTTCCACCCGGTAGTGGATCGTCTCGATCAGGTCGTGTACCAGTTCGGCCAGCGGGCGGTTGCGGGCGTGGACCTGACGCTGATAGCCCTGCACGAGCGCGATGAACTGGTGCAGCGCGGCGACGGCCTTGTCGGGCAGCGCCGGGGACACCTCTGCCTGGCCCGCCACGTCCCACACATGACAGTTCTGCTGCACGGCCCGCTGCACCAGCGTTTCGATGGTCTTGGAGCCGATGCCGCGCGGGGGGGTGTTGATGATCCGCAACAGCGCCGTATCGTCGCGCGGCATGACCAGCAGGCGGACGTAAGCCAGGATGTCACGCACCTCCTTGCGATCAAAGAACGACGTGCCGCCGATCAGCACATACGGGACCTTCTGCCGCCGCATTTCCGCCTCAAACGGCCGCGGCTGTTCGTTGGTGCGGAACAGGACCGCGATGTCACCCGGCTCGACCCCCGGCTCGCGGCACTGCCGCCGGATGTCATCCACGACCATCTTCGCCTCCTCCACTTCGTCCTTGCACTGGAGGATGCGGGGCGGCGTACCGCCGGGGCGGTCGGCCCGCAGCACCTTGGCGTGCCGCACCAGGTTGCAGGCGATCAGTCGATTGGCGTGTTCCAGAATGGCGGCCGTGCTGCGGTAATTCGTCTCCAGTCGCACCACGGTGGCGTCAGGCCAGTCGCGTGTGAAGCGCAGGATGTGCTCCACTTCCGCGCCGCGCCAGCCGTAGATCGATTGGTCGTCATCGCCCACCACGCACAGGTTCCGGTGCTCTGCGGCCAGTGCCCGGACGATGCGGTACTGGCTGGCATTCGTGTCCTGGTACTCGTCCACCAGCAGGTGGTCAAACAACCCCGCCTCCTGCTGCAGCACGTCGGGGAACTGAGAGAACAGATCCTCGGTGCAGAGCAGAATGTCGTCGAAATCGACGGCCGCGGCGTTCCGGAGCATCTGTTGATAGCGGCGATAGCCCAGCGCGGCCAGGTGTTCCTTGTCGGTCTGTGCCAGCGCCGCCGCCTGCGCTGGCCGCACGCAGTGCGACTTCCAGCTGCTGATCTGGTACAACAGGTCGCCGGGGCGCATCGCCTGAGTACCGACCCGGATGTCGCGGAGCACCGATCGCGCGATGCTCTCCTGGTCACCCCGGTCGCAGATCGCGAAGCGATCCGGGTACCCCAGGCGGTGAATGTGCCTCCGCAGGACCTTCATGCTGTGCGCGTGGAAGGTCGACACCTGCGGGCGCGATGCGCGGCGCCTGCCCAACAGCTTCGCCACCCGCTCCTGCATCTCCGCAGCCGCTTTGTTGGTGAACGTGACCGCCAGAATCCGCTCGGGAACCGCCCCGTGCCGGATGAGTTCCGCAATGCGGAACGTCACCACTCGGGTCTTGCCGGTGCCCGCACCCGCCAGCACCAACAGCGGCCCGGAGAGTGTCGAGACGGCTTGCTGTTGGGCAGGGTTCAAGGCGGCGCACATGGCCAGAGATCCTACCAGGAATCGCGCCGCGCGGAAGGGGCGCAACCGGCAGTACGCGGCCGGGTCCCCCGTCCCCCGGCCTCCCTGCTATTGACGGTTTTCCCAAACGAGCCATATACTTACGCCTTCAGTGCAGGGCGGTTTCTTGCCTTCTGTAGCAGCGCGAGGGACGTGCTGCAGAGAGACCGCACGGCGGCAGTGCCGCAACCCTTCGACGCGACGGCTGATCATGAAATCCAAACGACGACAGAAACTGCAGACCAACGAATTGGCCGATCAACTCGGACTGTGGATCGAACGGGTCCGGCCGTACACCACCGCGATAGTGGTGGTAGCCGGGTTGCTGCTGCTGGTCCTGGCCGCCTGGTATTACTTCGCCGCCAGTCGCGAGCGGAAGCTGGCGGAGAGCTGGCGGCAGTACATGCTGGCCGGCACGAATCCCCAGGGGGATATCGTGGAGGATCTGAGTTATGTGGCCGACGAGTACGGCGATACGCAGGCCGGCTTGTGGGCGGCGCTGACTGCGGCTGACGTCGAGTCGGTGCGCGGCATCCGCCTGATGTTTTCCGACCGCGCCGCCGCGGAAACCGCGTTGAATTCCGCCAAGGGGTACTACCGGGCGATCCTCGAGAACAAGCAGACGGCCAGTAACCCGCTGCTGGCCACTCGCACGCATTTCGGACTCGGTCAGACGTACGAGGCCCAGAGCGAACTGGACGAAGCCAAGAAACACTTCGCGGCCGTCGTGGAGAGTGACCGGGAGAGCGGACTGGGCCAGGCCGCGCAGAAGCGTCTGGAGCGACTCGAGCTGGCGGCCACACGCAAATGGTACAACTGGTTCGACAACCAGAAACCGGCTCCGCGGGACCTGGGAGCCGGTCCTCCGTCGGGCAGCCCCCTGGGAGCGCCCGCATCCGACCTCGGCACGCTGCCTGAGGGTCCGAGCAAGGATTTCCTGGAGGACGATGCAGCGACCACACCGCCAGCGGACACGCCCCCCGCACAGGATCAACCAGCCAACACGGCGCCCGAAGACGAAGACACTGTGCCCGAAGACACTGTGCCCGAAGACACTGTGCCCGAAGACGCTGTGCCCGAAGACACGGCGCCGACTGAGTCGGCGGCGCCAGCGCAGCCGGTACCAGACGCCTCTCCGGCAGAGACGCCCGCCGAGGAGTGACATCGTTCGAGTGCGGGTGCCTGCCAGTCCGCGGCGGACAGCACTTCCGCTCGGGTAAAACGCGGCGGTGCCGCCTTCAGGCTGGCAGTCCAGCTGGTTCGCCATCGTATCGCGGCACGTATTGCGGCATCCACGCATGACCTCCGAACAACCGACGGAATTCCTGGTCGAGGCGGCCGAAGCCGGCCGGCGGCTGGATGTGTTCCTCGCGGGCCGATGCCCGGCGCACAGCCGCGTCCAGTTGCGCCGTGCCATCACGGACGGCGCAGTGCTGGTCGATGGCCAGCGCGCCAAACCGGCCTACCGCCTGAACGCCGGACAACGTGTCACGCTGGTCGTGCCGGCCCTGCCGCGCGAGTCCCCGGCACCGGAACCGATGGCGCTGGCGCTGCTGTACGAAGACGACGATCTGGCGGTGGTCAACAAGCCGCCCGGCCTGGTGGTCCATCCCAGCCGCGGGCATCTCGGCGGTACCCTGGCCAACGCCCTGGCGTATCACTTCCAACAGCTCAGTGGCGTGGGGGGCGCCTGCCGGCCAGGCATCGTTCACCGCCTGGACCGCGACACCTCCGGCGTGCTGGTCGTGGCCAAGACCGACGCGGCTCACATGCAACTGGCCTCCCAGTGGCAGGAGCGCACGGTCGAGAAGGAATACTTCGCCCTGGTCATGGGCGTGCCCGATCGGGACCGCGACCGGATCGACCAGCCGATCGGCGCGCATCCTCGCGAGCGTGAGAAGATGGCGATTCGTTCCCTCCACGCCAGCAGTCGGGAAGCGTCGACATTCTACGAAGTCGATGAGCGGTTTGCGGGCTTCGCCGCGCTGCACGTGCACCCGCGCACCGGGCGCACGCACCAGATCCGCGTGCATTTGGCGCACATCGGCTATCCCGTCCTGTGCGACCGGCTTTACGGCGGACGCGCGCGGATCACCGTCGGCGAGCTTTGTCACAGCGAAGATGATACCGTCCTGCTCGATCGCCAGGCCCTGCACGCGCATCGGCTGAGGCTCCACCACCCGCGCAGCGGCGCACCGTTGGCGTTCGAGGCTCCGCTGCCAGACGACCTGCTCCGCATGCGTGAAGCGCTGCGTCGCTGGCGCGGCAAACGCTGACCCGCGTCCCCACGGCGCATGGCGCATGGCGCATGGCGTATGGCGTATGGCGCTGCCGCGGCCGGCCGCCCCGGCCACTGCTTCAGACCGGCATTTTCGCGCCGAGCACGTACTGGACGAGATCCTGGGTTGCCAGCGGGCGAACGGCGACAAACGTCTCGCCGGCCGCAAATCCGGCTGCGGAACCAGCCAGCAAGGCGGCCCCGCGGATGCGGTCCAGCACATGGGCTCGGTCCGGCGGAAACTGCGTCCTGTACGTGGCGATGGCCGCCAGCTTCGTCTCCAAGGTATCGCTGATATCCACGGTGAAATGGCTGCTGAAACCACCTGGCACCGCCGGCTCCAGAGCGAATTGGAAATAGAGCTGAGCCGAAATCGTGTGGACCGGGAGGCCGTCGAAATGCTCGTCCCACTTTGTCAGCCGCGAGTAGAATACGGCGGCGTCGGTGATCTGCATCGCCTGCCAGTGGTCGGGCGACGCCATGGGGGTCTTGTCCCCAAAGGAAATCACGATACGGGGACGATAGCGGCGGAACTCCTTGGCCAGCGCCACCCGCGCCTCGAAACAGTCAAACAACCGGCGGTTGGGCAGCGCGAGAGTCACCCGTGTCGCGGCACCCAGCAGCCGGGCAGCCGCCTGCGCTTCCGCCAGACGCACCTCTGGACCCGGTGATCGTGGCGTGGGCTCGCCATCGGTCAGATCCACAATGCCCACCCGATAACCCTGCGCGGCCAACTTGGCCAGCGTCCCACCACAGGCGATTTCCACATCGTCCGGGTGCGCCCCCACGGCGATCACGTCCAGCTGCGGGTAGGGCTCGTTCATCTGGTCTGATTCCCCCTGCATCTCACACCTTGACGGCGGCAATCAGGAACGAGGGATGCATCGACTCGAACCGCAACGAGTCAAACTGCTGCATCCCGCGGGCAATGCTGATCAGCCACACGTTGGTCTCACCGGCCAGCTGCCGCAAGGACTGCTGGACTTCCGTGACGCTCTCCACACTCACCACGTTCACCACGATCCGGCCGCCTGCCCGCAGGCGCGCATAGGCCTGCTCCACGATACTGTGCACGTGTCGCCCACTGCCACCAATGAAGATCGCGTCGGGGTCGGGCAGATCTCGCCACGCGTCGGGGGCGCAACCCAGCACCGGGGTCAAGTTGGAAACCGAGAAACGTTCCGCGTTGGCCGAGATCAACTGGTAGTCCTCGACGTCCATTTCGATCGCATAGATCTCACCCTGCCGGGCAATCTGAGCTGCTTCCACGGACACCGACCCGCTGCCCGCTCCCACATCCCATACGGTGCTTCCGGGCCCCAGATCCAGTTCGGACAGGGCAATGCAGCGGACTTCCGCCGGCGTCAGCAGTCCGCGTTTGGGACGGCTCTGCAAAAACACCTCGTCCGGATTGCCAAACAGCCGGCGCCCCGTCAACTCCGGCGGCCGGTCCGGCACATGCGGCTTGCGCACCAGAATCATGACGTTCAAAGCGCTAAACGACTGCCCGGCCAGCTCCGATAACTCGCCCTGCGTCACCCGTTCGTCGGGCGAACCCAGGTTTTCACACACGTAGGCCGTGAAGTAGTCAATCCCGCGCTCCAGCAGCGCCGTGGCCACGCGAGCCGGCGTGAAGTCGTCTGTCGTGAACAGCCCCACCCGCTCCGCAACCCGGATCCGCTCCATCACACGGTCCAGATTCGCCTGGGCCAGGTTCGTCAGGTAGGCCTCGTCCCAGCTCTCCTTGACCCGGGCAAACGCCAACTGCATGCTGCTGACGTGCGGCACCACTTCAAAGCGATCCTTGCCGAGCTTCTCGCACAAGTACCGCGCCGTCCCGTAGAATAGCGGGTCTCCGCTGGCCAACACCACAACCTGCTCGGACTCATGACTGGCCACCTGCCGGGCTACCTCCTGCGGATCTCCATCCACCGCAAGACGTTGGGCCTGCCCCGACCCGATCGCCGCCAGCGTCGCAGTCGAGCCTATGATCACGTCCGCCTGGTCGAGCAACTCGCGCGCTGCCCGCGTCAGCCCGTCCACACCATCATCACCAATTCCAAGAATATAGACTTTGCCCGCGTGACTAGTCATATCCACTCACATGTCAGGGTATTGAAAAAGATCAGCCGAACGGCGCACGCCCAGTCGTGCCCCGCGGCAGGCCAGTATATCCCCAGACTGCGACGATTGTAGAGCCCCGATCCTCAGTAATCTGCTCGCCCACCAACGCGCCGCAGCACACAACACGGCTCAAAATGCAGAATGCAGAATGCAAAAATGCAGAATGCCAGAAACAAGAAGCAAGAAGCGCGACAAGCCCGGACCGAACCGGACCGGGCTTGTCGTCAGCGTTCAAACAGAGGGGTTTCATCCGGCGTGACAGGAACTCCCGCAGCCACACGCCTTGACTACGTTGGGATTGTCAAAAGTAAACCCCCGGCGCTCCGAGCCGTCATGCCAGTCGACCGTCGCCCCGTCGAGATACAGGGAACTCTTCTTGTCGATCACAACACGCACACCATGGCAGTCGTATTGACTGTCCGCCGCTCGGTCGTACGCCTTGTCGAACCCCATTGAGTAACTGAACCCGCCACAGCCACCCCCGGCAACGCCAATGCGCAGAAACATGTCGTCTTCCAGCTTCTGCTCGTCACGAACCCGCTTGATCTCCGCCGCAGCCTTCTCGGTCAGAATAATCGCCATCTATGAAATCCCCCCTGGAATGCTTGACCCCTCTGGACACGCCACTGTATTTTCCACAAGCAGCCATGTGTAAAAGTACACCATTGGGCGGCTTGCGAATAGCCGCCTCTGCCGAGAATCTGGAGATTATTCCCTAACCACGTGTTTACCCAAAACTTACAGACCGGCTGATCCACAGATGAACAGGCGCTGCGGCAGCCGGACAGTTGCGCTGATCGCCTTCACGACGCGCGGGTCAACGCGCGTCGTCGCATGGTTGTCCAGATAGACGAGCTGATGGAGTCTGGGGCGGTACCTCCAAAGACGTCCGGGACAAAGACGGCCAAGACCGCGTTCGGCGCGCCGAGCGCGCCCCCTCCCGCCTGGAACCTCAGGGCCCGGCCGACGCCGTGCCAAAGAGCGCCTGCAGGCAGATGCGTGACCAGCTTTCGAAACCATCCAGGTCGGCAAGCAGCTCGGCGACCGGGCGAAAGCCGGCGTTGACGATCTCCGTCTCCCGCGGCCGCACGTCGGGCGATTCCACGTCAAACACGTGCACGACGCCCAGGTGCACCTTGCCGACTTCGGTCTCATCATCGTTGATCAGTCCGACACAGCGGTTGTGGTACGCGGTGTGGATACTGACCTCCTCATCCAGCTCCCGCCGCATGCCGACTTCGTAGGGCGCGTGTCCGTGCGCGTCATCGGCCGATATGTGCCCGCCGATTCCGACACTCTGTTTGCGGTGCAGTCGCTGTTCACCTTGGCCGGTGCCACGCGTGTAGCAGAAGACCGACGGTGGGCCGGCATGCCCCGTGTGACAGAACAGGACATACGGGATCAGCTGTTTGAAACGCGGATCCCTCTCCATCTCCGCGCGCGGCCGATAGCTGGTGTGCTGCGGCGACAGCAGACTCTCCAGATAGGGCGCCGCCCCCGGCAGGAACCCCTGGAAATAACCCAGCTCGTGAAGCAACTGGGTGGGAACGACCAACACCTGTTCACTGGAGACATCCGGCATGTGAGCTTCCTTCTCGTGTCCGTGGCGCGCGTTTGACCGTCATATTATGGGATGCCCGAGATGTGACAACCGCCATCCCGGACGATTATGCACCGGCTGCGCCGGCCGGACATCCGGGTTGCCGCAACGGCCGGCCCCCCCCGACATCTCCCGACCGCCTGGAAACCGTTCCTCCCTACACAACGAGCATGGCATCGCCGTAGCTGAAGAAGCGGTACCGATGCGAGACGGCAGCGGTGTAGGCGCGACGGATCAGCTGGTCGCCACCAAACGTGCGGACGAGGACCAGCAGCGTACTCTTCGGCAGATGGAAATTGGTCAGCAGCGCATCGACACAGCGGAATGTGTAGGGCGGGCGAATGAACAGGTCGGTCTCGCCCTGCCAGGCTCGCAACTGCCCCTCCCGGGCTGCCGTCTCCAGCACCCGAACACTGGTGGTGCCCACGGCGATCACGCGCCCACCGGCCTGGCGGCACGTGTCGATCCGCCGCACGGTCGCCTCGCTGATCTCACCCCATTCGCGATGCATCTGGTGGTCCTCGACGCGCGAGACCGTGATGGGGCGGAACGTACCCAGTCCCACATGCAGCGTCACACAGCAGATGGCAATGCCGGCGTCAACCAGGTGGCCCAACAACTCGTTGGTGAAGTGCAGTCCGGCGGTCGGAGCGGCCACCGCGCCTGGCCGCCTGGCAAACACCGTCTGGTACTGCGCGACGTCGTGGTCCTCCATGACACCGCCCCGGATGTAGGGTGGCAGCGGCACACGCCCCACCGCATCCAAGAGCTCCGTCGCTTGACCAACCCGTGTGGGCCGGGCTACCCACATGCCCGTCCCGAAATCAGCAATCAGCGTCAGACAGAACGCGTCCTGCCCCTGGCGGTCTTGCAGCATGATTTGCTCGCCGGGCCGCAGTCGACCACGCGTCTTGCAGAGCACCTCCCAGTGCCCCGCCGGGTGGGCCTCCAGGAACAATCCCGACCAACGTCCGCCGGTGGCCACGCGGTAGCCCACTAGCCGAGCGGGAACAACGCGCGTATCGTTCAGCACCAGACAGTCGTGGGGGCGCAGATAGCCGGGGAGATCCCGCACATGCGCGTGTGTCACCGACTGGTCGTGACGCGACGCGACCAGCATCCGCGCGTCGGTGCGGTTGTGCAACGCTCGCTGGGCTATCAGTTCGCCCGGCAACTCGTAGTCGTAATCACTCAGATCGGTCACGTGCCCCCCTACCGAGACATACTGCCGTCGGAACCTCGGTCGCCGCCGGCGCACCGACCGCATGTGGTGAATTCATGTCCTGCGCCGATAATGATAATAGGATCTAGAGTAACGGTGTTTTGCTGTGCGCGAATACGGGCAGTTGTTCGTCCCCGCGTCTGGCTCCGTCAGTGGTACCCATGGATCGTCGCCTGCACATTGCGCTGGTCATTACCGAACTCGAGGTCGGGGGTGCGGAACGCTGCCTGGTGAATCTCGCGTGCGGTCTGGATCGCGACCGGTTTGACGTAACCGTGTACAGTCTCGCTCACCGGCCAACGGCGCCGCAGGACCGGCTCGCCCGCCGCCTGGACGAGGCACATCTGCCGGTGCATTACCTGGGATTCACGAGCAAGTGGAGTCTACCGTCAGCGGTACGGGCGCTGCGTGCCCGGTTCAATCGCCGGCCGCCGGACGTCATCCAGTCGATGCTGTTTCACGCCAACGTGGTGAGCGGGCTGGCACGCCGCCGTGCGAGCCAGACCGCATTGAGTCTGGGGTTTCGCGTGGCCGATCCGTCCCGCTGGCGGCAGTGGGTCGAAGGGCGCATTGCGCGGGAGGCAGATCGCGTGGTGTGCGTCAGCCAGTCGGTGGCCGACTTCGCGGTCCGGCAGATGCACATCGATCCGGCCCGGCTGATCGTCATCCCCAACGGAATTGATTTGACCGCCTACGACGACCGGCGTCCGGCCGACTTGACGCGGTTTGGTTTTCCCGAGGGGCGGCGAGCGATCGCGTGTGTCTCGCGGCTGTCGCGGCAGAAGGGGGTGGATCTGCTGATTCGTGCCGCCCCACAACTCCTGGCCGCACTGCCGGACCACGATGTGCTGCTGGTGGGCGACGGCCCGGACGCGGCCGGACTGCGGCGTCTGGCGGCCGAACTGGGCGTCGGGCATCGAATCCATTTCGCTGGCTGGCAGCCAACCGTGCCGGAAATTCTCCTGGCCAGCGATGTGATGGTCTTGCCGTCGCGGTGGGAAGGCATGCCCAACGTCCTGCTTGAGGCCATGGCGTGCGGACGACCGGTCGTGTGCTCGGCCGCCGAAGGCGTGACCGAGGTGCTCGGCCCCCTGGCGGACCCCCAGACGGCACCTGTCAATAATCTGCAACTGCTTGTCAAAAAAACACTTGCTATCGTCCGCAATCCGGAATTCGCCCACCAGTTGGGCGGCCAGAATCTGCAGCGCGTCGCCGACCGTTTCTCATTTGCCCAGGTGATCCGGCAGTATGCCGAACTGTTCGTAGCGCTGTCGGGCGCGGCGGCTGTGACCACCTGAGTTTCCGCGCTTTTTTTTCGCCACCACCGGCCACTCGTTTTCGCTCGAAGTCTCCGCCCCGTATACACCTTATGTCGCCGGCCCGCAAACGTCGCGCGCCGCCGCAGAAGAATACCTGTTGACGTTGGTCGGTCAACGGGTATCTTGGGGATGGTTGTGGGAGCCAGTGGCAACGGGTGGCAAAAAATGTTTCTGACCGGCAGCTATCAGCGAAGTCTGGATGAAAAATGCCGGTTCACCTTGCCCAAGTCGATTCGCGATGCGCTGGACACGTCCGGAGGTTTGGTCCTGTACGTGGCCCCCGGCACGGACGGGTCGCTGGTGATCTACACCGAATCGGCGTTCCAGCGGTTGGGCGAACAGTTGGGGCAAGGTTCGCCGGTTTCCCAGGATCTGCGGGCCTTCAGCCGGCTGTTCTATTCGCAGGCTCAGCGCGTGGAACCCGACCGGCAAGGACGTATCCGTCTGCCCTCCGACCTGGTGGCAATGTCGCTCAGCGGGAGGGAGATCGTGCTGATCGGCGTGCGTGACCACCTGGAAGTCTGGGACCGGGAGCGTTGGCAGGCATATCTGGGTCAGAAGCAGCCTTTCTACGACGAGATTGCCGAGAGCGCATTCGAGTGTCCGCCGCGTGCCGCGACAGTCGTATCGCCTGAGGAGACGACGTTGGCTGCGGCGCGGCCCCGCTAGCAAGAGGGGAGGGGGAGAGTAGGGAGGAGAGAGGAGAGAGGAGAAATCAGAGGGGAAAACGTCCAGGGGTGGGGTTGATTGGGGAGGCGAGATTTCGGACGTTGGATTGGAGAAACTACATTCGCCTCGCGCGGAAACCGGTCGGTCAGTCACCGGCCACAGACTGACTGACCAGCGGCCGATTAATCGGCCGTCAGTGTTTCGCGGGCTCAGAAACCGGATGTTTCTGGCCGCGAACTGTAGCGTGCGGCGTGCCGAGAGGCATCCGTTTGCTGCTGACTCGGCCCATAAAGGGCGCAAGGATGCGCCCTGGGTCGCACGTCGGTCGGCCGCTCTGTTGTCCAGCTGGATGCCCAGCGTGTATGATCAGTTCGTGAGTGCGGAACGAACTGTGTTTTCCCCCGGCACGACGAACATGGCCGAGCATACGTCCATCCACATCCCGGTGCTGGTATCGGAGGTGCTGGACGCGCTTCACTTACAGCCTGGCGGCGTCGTGGTGGATGGCACGCTCGGCGGTGGCGGGCACGCGCGTCGGTTGGCGGAGCAGGTGGGACGGAGCGGCCGAGTGGTGGCGGTGGACCGCGATCCGCAGGTGATTGCGCGCGCTGAGCGTGAGCTGGCGGGGCTGCCCATTCAGGTGGCGCAGTCGGATTTCTGCGAGTTGCCCGAAGTGCTCGACGCGGCCGGCGTGGAGTTGGCCGACGGCATCCTGCTCGACCTGGGTCTATCGAGCGACCAGCTGGCCGACGATGATCGGGGGTTCAGTTTCGAGTCCGAAGGCGTGTTGGATTTGCGGTTCGATCCGGAGCGGGGCGAACCGGCCTGGCGGCTGCTGGCACGCTTGCGGGCCGAGACGCTGGCGCAGATCCTGTACAACTACGGGGAAGAGCGATTCAGTCGCCGGGTGGCGGCGGCGATTGTCGAGCGGCGGCGATACGATCCGATCCGTACCGCCCGACAACTGGCGCAGCTTGTACGCAGTTGCGTGCCGGTGGCGAAGCATCACCGGATCGACCCGGCCACGCGCACGTTCCAGGCCCTGCGGATCGCCGTGAATCAGGAACTGGCGTCGCTTGAGCACGCGTTGCGGCGGTTGCCCGAACGGCTGGCAGTGGGGGGCCGGCTGGCAATCATCAGCTTTCATTCGCTCGAAGACCGCCGTGTCAAGCTGGCCTTTCGCGACGATCCGCGGCTGCGTGTGCTGACGCGCAAACCCGTTCGGCCGGCGGAGGCTGAGGTGGCGCGTAATCCGCGTGCCAGCAGCGCGCGGCTGCGGGTGGCCGAGCGTGTCCAGGGGGATTAGGCCGATGCCCGACCCGTCCGGTACGGGACAGCTGCGCTGCATCATCTCG
Organism: Planctomycetaceae bacterium; assembly: GCA_012729315.1. GTDB lineage: Bacteria > Planctomycetota > Planctomycetia > Pirellulales > Pirellulaceae > JAAYDI01. The sequence goes on along the minus strand of JAAYDI010000201.1, from coordinate 20,976 downwards.
GGTGGCCAGACGGGAGTGGACCGGGGGGCGCTCGACGCCGCCATTGCGGTGCACATGGCCCACGGCGGCTGGTGTCCCCGGGGGCGGCTGGCCGAGGACGGCCCCATTTCCCAGCGCTACCAGTTGCAGGAGACGCGATCCGACAGGTATTCCGTCCGCACGCGGCAGAACGTGCTCAGCGCCGACGCGACGTTGATTCTGTGTCGCGGTCCGTTGACCGGAGGCACAGAGCTGACCTATCGCCTGGCCGTGCGGCACGCCAGACCCTGCCTGGTGGTGGATCTACAACAGGCACCCGCGGCAGCGGGCGTCCAACGCTGGCTGGTTGCGGAGCAGATTGGCGTGCTCAACGTCGCCGGCCCGCGTGAGAGTACTCATCCGGGTATCGCGCACGAGGCGTATCAGTTTCTGCTCGCGGTGTTGGCCCGCGACGTGTAGTCGACGTGTAGTCGCAGCGCAGACCACATGGCACACCCGGCTCAGTGATCCGCGTCACCCGCCGCAGCGTCTGTCGCCGCATCGGCCGGCGGTGCGATCTCGTCCGGCGTCATCTCGATGCCCTCGTCAATATCCAGGATGGGCGTTTCGGTGGTGGCGTCGGGAGGGGGCGTTGGGGGCGTTTGGTTACAGCCGTTGAGCACCAGGCAACAGGCGGCCGCGGAGGCCAGGATCCAATACCGCATCTGCATCACAAGCTCCTTCCGATGTGTGTCGGCAATGTCAGTCGACCCGGATCGGGTGCGTGCGGCCTGCCGCGGCGGCGTCACTTGAGCCGCTCGATAAACCGCTGCAACTCAGTATAGTAATCCTGGTCGCTCGGTCCATTGTGGGTCACGCCGCTCATCGCGACAAACTGCTTGGGGCTGGCAACCGCCGCCTCAAAGAGCTGCCTGCCGAACTCGAACGGCACGACTTCATCGGCCGTCCCGTGACTCTGCAGCAACGGCCCGTGGTAAGCGGCAATCCACCGCCGCGAATCGAACCGGTTCTTGAGGAGCCAGCGTACGGGCAGCCACCAGTAGTGGTGGGCCGCCACATCTGGCACGCTGGTGAACGTCCGTTCGAGGATCATGGCGCGGGCCCCCCAGTTGGCCGCTACCTGGACGGCGATGGCGCCGCCGATCGAGCGTCCCCACAGCACGATGTCCTGAGGTGCAATGCCGGCGCGCTCCGCCAGCCACAGTTGGGCGGCATGTGCATCGGCAATGATACCGGTTTCCGCCGGCCGCCCTTCGCTGCGGCCATAGCCCCGGAAGTCGAACACAAACAGCGAGATGTCGTGGCGCGCGCGCAGCGTGTCCATGTAGTCGCCCAGGGCGGCCACGTCCTCGCCGTTGCCGTGGCAGTACAGCACGTGGACCGTGGCACCCGGCTGATCGAAGTACCAGCCGTGCAGCCGCGTGCCATCGGACGAGGTGAAGCACACGTCCTCGTACACCAGCCCGTCAGGATGCCAGTCGCCCGGCGCAATGGCCCAGCGTGGAAAGAGGAGCGTCGTTTCGAGCCACATCATCAGCAACAGAATCAACAGATACGCGACCACGCCGGCGCGCACGATCCGCCAGATGCTCCGCCACGCCGACCGTCCGCCAACCGTTAACCGCCTCGCTTCGCCAGGCGTGGCGCGAAACGAGGCGGCAGGTACGGAAGGCAGGGCGCGAGAACCAGAATCAGAACCAAAACCGATACCGACATCAAAACCTTCAGAACTTGTAATCCGGATTCGCGGGGTCAAAGTCCTTGTCCGTCAGTCCGACGTTCAGTTCCAGCTTCAGGTACGTGTATTCCTCGATCAGTTCATCGTTCCCCGGCTCGGAGCCCGGCGTGGCCGGCCAAGTATACGCAGCATAGCGTACCGGCACGTTGAATTCATCGTCGATGAAGATGCGCGCCACGTAGAAGTCGTAGTACGGGCGAGGCTGCGGATGCTTGACCTCCAGCATCGTGCACTGGCGGCCGTTGATCTTGGCCCCCTTGCGGAACTCGACCAGACACTCCTCGGGCGACCCGTTCTGCTTGTCGAGCGTCCCCTTCTCGATGAGTCGGATGACGAGCGTTTCCAGGCCGATTTCCGTGATCGGATAGCGGTTGCCCTGCATGGCTATGGAGCCGTCGGGGCGCAGCCAGATGGAGCCGAACTTGCCTTTGAACGAGTCGCGGCGCTCGTGGGCAATCATCTTCCCGCCGTTCTGCCCGCGGACGAAGATCACTTCCCGCCCCTTCATGTCCTCCGGCTTCAGGAAGTACAAGTAGACCGAAAACGGCGTCACAACCTGGCCGTTCTCCACCTGCTCGTTGCGAATCTTGGCAAACATGTACTCGTAGTCGTTCAGCGTATCGCCAATCCGCTCGCGTTTGACCATGACGCATCTGTAGTCGCGCACGTTGGCCCGCAGCTTCCGCAATCCGTCGTAAGCCACCACCAGCGCGGGGTCCATCGGATGGGCCTTGGCGACCGCGTTGGGATCGACATCCGCTTTGGAGACACGATAGAGCGGCTCCGTCAACTGCTCACTCGATGCCGGACCCTGGGACGGTTGCTGCGCCCACGCCGCGACTGCGCTCGCCAGCACCCCCAAGCCCACAAGCCAGCGTGTTACGCTCGGACAGAGTCCGCGTGTTCGGTTCGTTCGCCTCATTCGAATGACTCCTTGCCAGTGAAACCGCAGTCGCTGCGCAGGTCGGGCCCTGCAGCAACTGCCGTCTCGTCCCTCCCTGAGCTGTATGGTGAAAGTAACGGTTCCAATTAGTGGCAGCAAGTCTCGCGCCAGATCCAGTGGTATGGTCCCGGCGAAACCAAACCGCCTTGCGTAGCCCTTACGGATCAACGAGTTTACGCAAGTTCGCCCGCTAACGACCCTCTGTGCTCGGACACGCGGTGTTCTAAGTATCGCCCGGCGTCGTATGGAATAATTACAATCCTCCGCAATTGCGGTTCGCCTTTGCCAATCGGCAAAGACGAACAAACACGGGTAAACTGCCACATCCCGTGCTTCACGCCGTCGCTTGCGCACGCTGCGCAACTCGTCTATGCTTCGCCTATTCTACTCAGTCTCTCCCCCGGCACCTAGGTGAATTTCCGGGCGGCCGATCAGGCGGGGGCCCTGGGGGAGCTGGGCGGACCTGCCGCGACCGGCTACCATTGAGCGGGTTCGCTGCGGAGCCACACGCCCTAGCCCTGCGAACCGCAGCCGGCAAACTGCTCATTAACTGTTGTGATACCATGCCTTAAACGCGTGCGTCGGGGGGATGCGGATCAGGCCGCTCCACCGGCGCGGCCCAGCTCGATCGCCATCATGCCACTCACACTCGCACTACATACTGTTGTGTCGCGTTCGTTCGGCCAGAACACGTTTGTGGCCAGCCTCACAGGACACAGCGACTGCATCATCGTGGACCCCGGCTTCGATGCCACGGCGATCCAGAGTTGCCTCACCCAACACCAGCTCACCCCCAAGGCGATCCTCATCACACACGGGCACGCCGACCATATTGCCGGCAATCAGGCCATGAAGCGCTGCTGGCCAGAGTGCCCGCTGGTGATTGGCCGCGACGAAGCGCATAAGCTCACCGATCCCCAGGCGAACCTGTCGGCCCAGTTTGGGTTTGGCCTGACCAGTCCGCCGGCCGATGTGCTGGTGGACGACGGGCAGGTCTACGAGGCGGCCGGGTTGGCGATAGAAGTGCGGGCGATCCCCGGCCACTCTCGGGGACACGTCGTCTACCTATGGCAGGGTGGCGATCCGTGGGTGGTGTTTGTCGGGGACGTGTTGTTCCAGGGGAGCATCGGGCGGTACGATTTTCCGGACGGCGACCTGGACCAGCTGCTGACCAACATCCGCACCAAGCTGCTGTCGCTGCCCGACAACACGGTGGTCCTGCCCGGCCACGGCGGCGCGACGACGATCGGCCATGAGCGGGCTCACAACCCGTATCTGGTCTGAGCCGCACCGGGTGCGGCATCCGGGTCGGCAGGCTGGGCCAGGATGGCGGGCATCGACATGCAGAATCGGCTGCCCTGCCCGGGTGTGCTGTCGACTACAATATCCCCCTCGTGTTCGTGCATGATCTTCTGGCTCACAGGCAGGCCGAGCCCCGTGCCACGGCTGCCCTTGCGCGATTCAAACACGGAAAAGATCCTGGCCAAATCCTCCGGCGCGATTCCTTCGCCGTTATCCTCCACAATGATCCGTACCAGCTGCTGGGCGGCGGCATACTCGGTGCGGACAGTAACCTGCCTGGGTTCGACCTGCCTGGGTTCGACCAGCCCGGATTCGGCCTTCTCGCAGGCATCGACGGCGTTGGTCACGATATTGAGCACCGCCCGGTGCAACGCATCCGGATCGAACGTCAGGAGGGGCATTTGGGCGTCGGGGGTCCAGACCAGCTTCACTCCCGCGTCCGCCGCTCGGGTCTGTGCCAGCTCGATCACATCGGTGACCACCTCGTTGAGATCGGCCGGCACCATTTCCGGCTCGCGTTCCTTGCTGAACGTGAGCATATCCATCACGAGGTTGGAGATCTTATCCTGGTTCTTGTCGACGATGGCCCAGCCTTTGGAGACCACGTCGAACTCGCCGCTCTTGAGCCCTTCCTCGATCAGGTAGCTGCCGCCGCGAATCCCCTGCAGGATGTTCTTGATATGGTGGGACAGCGTGGCGATGGTCTGGCCAATGGCCGCCAGCCGTTCGGCCTGCACCATGGCGGAATAATAAGACGTGTCCTCGATGGCCAGTGCCGCCTGGTGCCCGATCGCGACCATCAGTTTGAGATGCTCCGCGGAGAAGCGATTCGCCGGGCGCTGGATGAACCGGCCCGGCGCCGTGTACGTGTCGATATAGATCACACCGACCACGCCGTACCGCCCTTGCATGGGCACACAGATGGCCTCGCGGATTCCCATCCGCACAATGCTGGCCGCGGAATCCCACCGCTCGTCGTCGCTCGCGTCGCTCGTCAGCACTCCCTCGTTGTGCTGGAGGACATAGTCCAGAATCGTCCGGCTGATCTCAATGCTCTCGCCCGCCGTGGACTTCCGGTCGCGGCGCACCTTGGGCACCAACTGATCGAGGTCGCGGTCGAGCAGCATAACGCACCCGCGATCCGCTTCCACCCACTCGAAAATCAACTCCATGATCCGCTGCAACAGCTGATCGATGTCCAGCGTGTGACTGGCGGCCAACGCCGTGTGGTACATCACGTCCAGATTGCTGCGGGCCCGGGCCAGCCACGGGCTGTCGGATTCGCTGCGTTCGCTGTGGATGCCGAAGATCCGTTCGCCCGGCTGCTGGCCCAGAGTCGAGACGATTCGCGAGCCGCCCGGATGCTGCTCCTGACCCACAATGCTGATACTGTCGACCCGCTCGTGCGAGGTGAGTTCGTCACCGGCCGTGAAGATCATCAGCGTACGCCCCACCTGCACGCGATCCCCGCTGTTGAGCAGGTGATGGTCGATCAGTTGGCTGTTGACGTAGGTACCGTTGGAGCTGCCCAGATCTACCAGCTCATATCGCCCCCCCTGCTCGCGGAGTTCCGCGTGAAACCGCGAAACCTCCGTATCGTGCAGTTGCACGGTGTTGCCCTTCTCGCGGCCGACACGGACGCACGAACCCTGCAACTCGAACCGCTTGCCCTGGTCTCGCCCTTGGATCACAAACAGCGAAGGCATTGCCCCGCCCCATTACCGCCTGGTTGCACCGTACGTTCAATCAACTGCTCGATTTTACGGATCAACGGAGCGTAATGATAGGGTTTGCGTACCAGATGCTCGTCGGCCGGCACCTCGCACCGGCGCAGATTCCCCAGGATCACCAGTTCCGCCCGATGCGTGGCAAGCTCACACTCGTAGGCGGCACGCACTGAACGGTCCTCCGCGGCGTCCGACTCCAGGTCGAGCACCACAACCTCCGGATGGTGCTGTCGGACCAGTTCCAGACCCTGCGCCGCGCAGGGCGACTCCAGAATCTGCACACCGCGTCGTTCCAACACGGTGCGCAAGACACTGCGGGAATCGGCCGACTGGTCGACAATCAGCACACGTTTGCGTTGCTCGAGCGAAAGTTCCGGCATGGGTAGCTGCACCTCCGTGTGCGCACGTGCCGTGCATCGACGCCCCCGGGACGGATCCGCAGCGGCGCGGACGCGGGGACCGACTACAGGCTGGCCGCGGTCTTCATGTGGGAGCAGACATCCTTGTCTGCCATGGTTGGCGTGCGACGAAAGAATATCGCGGAGCGCGATTCCTGTCAAAAGCGCTTTCGGCGTGCTCTGAGCGCCTGAGCGCCAGGTGCAGGAACGCACTTTCCCGGGAGAGCGACCGGGGGAATTCGGGAATTCCCAAATTCCGGAATTCGCGAATTCGGTTACATGGAACTGGCGACTGATGGTATCCTTTCCCTACCGGACAGGCAAACTGGCTTACCTGGGGAGGACGGGAAGGATGGTGACCCGTGCACTGGACGACAAGCTGACGCATCAGCACGCAGCTCATTTCCAAGGTACGACGACTCATGCCTTTTCTGAATCGAGCAGAACTGGACCGTTACCTCGGAATGAGACCGCGCATTAGAATTTCTGGTACAGCAAGCGTGGGAATTGCCCATCACAAAGACAGCTTTGAAACAGCTGAATTACTGCGGAGTGATGTGTGACTACGACGTGGACGAATCAAGACTTCGAGCTACTTGGATGGCATGACTACGAACACGTCCGCGCGGCGATTCAGCATCCCGTAGGGTGTGACGACGCTCGCCGCACGCAAAAACCCCCGCACAATCAAAGAAGTGGAAGGCGAGCAAAGTCACACCATGCGTCTCCAGCGAGCGGCAACCTCCGTCCGTGCGAGTAACCGGTTAGAATGTTTCTGCGTTTTCCGTTACCAGGCAAGAGGAGGAGCATCATGTATTCGGGTGCGTTTTCGTCAGCGCTGACTCTGTCGTCAGGTCTTTTCCTGAGTGTCCTGAGTGGCGCGGCCGCCGCGCTGCCGGAGTTGACTCCCATACCGCAGCAGATGTGCTGGACGTCCGGCGCGGAGTGCCGGCTTGCCGTGAGCGAGGTGCGTGGCGTGGCCGCTGACGCGGCGTTGCCCGCCAACATGCCGGCCGTGGAACGGTTGGCCAAGGTGCTGCGCACGTCCCTGTCTCCCGCGCCGGACGGTAACCTGAAACTGGTGTTGGGCACCCTGCCCGCTACCGTTCCGGATCGCACGCGTGGGGAAGCGTACGCGCTGGTGGTGGACCGCAATGGCGCGACCATCACGGCGGAAACGGCCCACGGCGTGCATCATGGCCTGATCTCGCTGGCCTTGCTGGCCGACCCCGAGGAGGGCATTCCCTGCGTCACGATCACCGACTGGCCCGGCCAGTCGATGCGCGGCACTTATGTTCCCACTGTGGAGCAGGCCGAAACGCGTTTCGACCAGTTTGTGGCGTTGAAGCTGAATCTGCTGCTGCTCGAAGACAACCGACTTTATGACTTGGACGACCCAGAAATCCGTGCGCGGTTTCAGCGACTTGCGGAGCGGTGCCGCGCCAACTATATCGACTTCGTGCCGGAGCTGCAGAGTCTCGGCTGGGGTCATTCCGTGCTGGAACGGGAGCCGCGTGCTGTGGAGGCGAGCCTGGTGCAGCGGATGGCCTTCCCGGTGCGTGACGGGCGGGTGTACGCGCCCGAGCCACCCCTCCCTCCGCCGCTCACCATCGCCAATGCATCGTTTCAAGCCGGATCGGACGCCTGGACGTTGCAGACCTACTACAAGAGCTGGAATCCCTCCACCGCGGACGAGGCACAGGTGGTCGCCTGCGACGATGCCGCCGGCGGTCATGCACTGCAGCTGACCCTGGCGAACAAGGGAACGGTGCGGGCCTGGCAGGAACTGCCAGTCCAGGCCAACGCGCGCTACCGCATCACATGCAGGGTCAAGACACGGGATGTGGAGGGTGACGGCGCGTATCTGGAAGTGTACGGCATCAACGCGCAGGGTGCCGGGGCGCTGATCGGCATGAACAACGTGCATGTCACGGGGACTACGGACTGGCAGGAAAGCAGCGTCGTCATTGACACGACCGGCCAGCTGCCCGCGCGTCCGGGCGGCGCGCTGGAGGCCGAGGATCTGGCATTCCGCGCGGGATTCGAACGCATTTGTATCTACGTCCGGCTGCAGGATGCCGTCGGCACAGCCTGGTTTGACGCCATCGAGTCAGTACCGATGCAACGCCCCAATCCGCTGACGAATGTGGTGGTCACAGACCGTGCGCAGGTGAAGGTCGAGCGCGAGGACGGCGGCACCGTCTACGAAGCCGGGCGCGACTACACGCTGGAGGTCCCCGAGCTGCGTTATCCCTTCGCGTCCAATGTTCCCCTGCAGGTCATCCTCACGGACAACAGCCGCATCCAGGACGGCGACACCGTGCTGCTCACCTTCAATCAGGCCACCCTGGACGACGTCACCTGTTGTCCGTCTGAACCGCTCTACGACGAATTCATGCGGAAGTCCATTGCCAATGTTGTTCGGACACTGAACCCCAACTATCTGCATATCGGACATGACGAACCGCGGTTCTTCAACCGGGACCAGCGGTGCAGGGACCGGAATCTGTCGAATGCACAGCTGTTTGCCGACGCCATCAAACGCATCTACGACTCGGCAAAGGCGGCCAACCCCGACCTCCGCATCATGGTGTGGGACGATGCCCTCAATCCCTATCACAACGGCCCGCATCTCGACACGTCGGAGGCGGCGAAGCTGCTGCCCCGCGACATTATCATCAACGTGTGGTGGTACGATACCAATGACATGGATGTACAGCTGGATCAGGCGGTGGCCTACTTCATGGAGCTGGGTTTCGCCACGACCGGTTCCCCGTGGTTCCGCATTCCCAACGCCTGGCACTGGGCCGAACTCTACGAGCAGCACAAACACAACCCGCTGGCGCTCGGCATCATCTACACCAGCTGGGGAGGCGTGCCCGATCCCTGGGCGGCTCTCGAGTTCACCGCCGAACATGCCTGGTCCTTCGGCACACCCAAGTACACGCCCTAGGACGCGCCGGCCGGCTCATCCACACCGCTGCCGAACCCTGCCGCGGCTGCTTGACGGTCGCGGTCTGGCCCCGGGGGACCCGGGTGAGCGCCGTGCGCTGCCGGAGTGGGGGGGCCGCGGCCGGAGGCAGTCGGTATTCGGCTCCGCGTGGCAGCCCGGTTGAATTCCCGAATTCCCGAATTCCCCAATTTCCCCGTCCCGGGCGAACTGGTCTTTACCCGCATGCCGGTTCTCGGCAAAATACGCCCCGCGTTTGCGGCCCTCGGGTCTGTTCCCCGATGGTCGACCCAGGAACGGCGCTTCACGGACGTTGCGTCGCTGGTCCATGCGTGACCGCAAAACAGGCAAGGAGTGCTCATCGTGACGACATTTCTCTCTCGGGCCGCGATCGTGGCCGCCACTGTGACGATCTGTCTTGGGACCAGGTCAGTGCTCGCGCAGAACGCGGCCCGCCCCAGCGGCACCGCCGTGGCCGTGATCGATCTGGCCGAAGTGCTCAAATCCCACCAGCGGCTCAAGGCGCAGATGGAGCAGTTGAAGACTCAGGCCGAGTCGGTGGACGCCGAGATGCGGACGACCAAGCAGAAGCTCGAGTCGCTGGCCGAAGTCCTCAAGTCACTCAACCCGGGCACACCCGACTACGCCCTCAAGGAGAAGGAACTGGCCGCGACGCAGGCGGACGCCGCCGTCAAGGCGCGGCAGAAGAGCCGCGAGTTCCTGGAGCAGCAGTCGCAGATCCACTTCGAAGCCTATCAGGAGATCCAACAGCACATCGACAGGTTCTGCCGCACCTACGGCATCCAGCTGGTGCTGCGTTTCGATCGGAACCCGATCGACGCGTCGAAGCCTCAGGAGGTGCAGGCCGCGCTGCTGCGGGAAGTCGTCTACCAGGACAAGCTGGACATCACACAGCACATCATCGATTCGCTCAACAAGGGCGCCGGTGCACCAGCCCCGCAGGCGGATCCGGGAGTTACGCAGCGGCCGCCAGCGATTCCGCGCGGCGTCCAGCGCTGACGCGACTGGCAGCGTGCGTGCGTGTACCTCTCCACCTCCGTTTGCATGACTGGCACCCATTGAGACACTCACTTCGCCAACAGCATACGATCGCCGAGCCTGTTTGCGTGGCCGGCTATGGTTACTGGAGCGGCCTGGACGTGCGGGTCGAGTTTCGCCCCGCCCCGCCCGACACGGGCGTCGTGTTTGTGCGGTCCGATCTCCCCGAACGCTGCCGCATTCCGGCCGTTGTGGGCCAGCGGGTCGAAATTCCGCGCCGCACGACGCTGGCGGCCGGCGGCGCGGAAGTCGAGATGGTCGAGCATGTGATGGCCACCCTGGCCGGGCTGCAGATCGACAACTGCGAGGTCTGGGTGGACCGCCCGGAGATGCCTGGCTGCGACGGCTCCAGCCTTCCGTTCATCGCAGCGCTTTCGGCGACCGAGCGGGTCGCGCAGCCGGCGCTGCGCGAGACGCTGGTGGTGACCCGCACGACGCGCGTCGGGAGCGACCGCTGCTGGGTGGAAGCCAGTCCGGAACCGGACGGCACACTCCGTCTGTACTATGAACTGGACTACGAACTGGACCACGATGCGCAGGGCCCTATCGGCCGGCAGACGTTGGATCTGTGCCTTACACCGCAGACGTTCTGCACCGAGCTGGCAGGCGCCCGCACCTTCATTCTGCAGGAGGAGGCGGAGTGGCTGCGGCAGCAGGGGCTGGGCCAGCGTGTCACCTGCCACGATCTGCTCGTCTTCGACCAGCAGGGGCCGGTGGGCAACACGCTGCGTTTCCCCGACGAATGCGTGCGGCACAAGACGTTGGACCTGGTCGGAGACCTGGCCCTGGCCGGCTGTGACATCCAGGGCCGCATCACCGCCTATCGGAGCGGGCATCGGCTGAATGCTCAACTGGTTCAGGAGTTGCTGTTGCAGGAGCGCGTGGGGCGCTGCCGGTGCCACGTTGCCTGACGCAGCGGCGGCGCGTATCGGAAACCTTCGCTGACCATACTCGGTGGGAGTTCGGACCATGGCCACCATCGTTGCCGAGCAGGCGGTCGTCGATCCGCGGGCAGTCATTGATGACGATGTCGAAATCGGGCCCTTCTGTATCGTCGGTCCCGATGTCACCATTGGACGCGGCACCCGGCTGATCAACAGCGTGACTGTCACGGGGCAGGTCACGATTGGCCAGTACAACCAGTTCCATCCCGGTGTCGTGATCGGCGGCGAACCGCAGGATCTGAGTTATCGGGGCAGCCCGACACGGGTGGTGATCGGCGACTGCAACGTGTTTCGCGAGTGTGTGACCGTCAACCGGGCCACGGAAAAAGAGGACGGGGTGACCCAGGTGGGCAGCCACGGATTCTTCATGGCCTGTTCGCACATCGCGCACGACTGCAAAGTCGGCGACCACGTGGTGATGGCCAACTGCGTTCTGCTCGGCGGCCACGTGCACGTCGGGCATCACGTGACCATCGCGGGAGCGAGCGCCGTGCACCATTTCGCCACGATCGGCGCCTACGCGTTCGTGACAGGAATGAGTCGGGTGATTCACGACGTGCCCCCCTTCATGCTGCTCGACGGGCAACCCGCGCGGCCGCGATGCATCAACGTGGTAGCGCTCAAACGCAACGACTTCTCGGCCGATGATATCCGCGCTCTGGCCGAAGCGCACCGGCTGCTGTATCGCGCCCGGGTGGGCTTGGACCATGCCCGGGAAATTCTTCGTGCCAACGGGCGGCTGGTACCCGTGGTGAACTACTTGTTAAGTGAAATGCAGGTCCAGGCCGAAGGCCGACATGGTCGCGGCCGCGACCGGAGGAAAGCGGCGTGAATCAACTTCGTGTAGCTGTGGTGGGATGCGGCCATCTGGGCACCATCCATGCGCGTCTGCTCAAGTCCCTGGACAGCGTGGTGCTGGCCGGTGTCGTGGACCCTGCGCTGGCCGCGCGGGAGCGTGTGGCCGCCGAATGTGCGGTGCCAGCCTGGCCCCACATCGATGAACTGATCGATCGCGTCGACGCCGCTGTCGTCGCGACACCCACCGCCCACCACCACGAGGTGGCGGAACGGCTGTTGAGCGCCGGCATCCACGTGCTGATCGAAAAGCCCATCACCAGAACGGTGGCGGAGGCGAACCGCCTGATCGCCCTGGCGCGCCGGCACGGTCTCGTGCTGCAGGTGGGCCATGTCGAACGCTTCAATCCGGCCTGGAACGCAGTCGCGGGCGAACTGGCAGGCCCGCAGTACATCGAGGCGGTGCGCGCCGGGATCTACACGTTCCGTTCGACCGACGTCAGTATTGTGTTGGACCTGATGATCCACGATCTCGACCTCGTGCTCTCGCTCGCGGCCAGTCCGGTCGTCGACGTGGAGGCGATGGGGCTGGCCCTCTTCGGCCCCCACGAGGACCTCGCGCTGGCCCGCCTGCAGTTTGCCAACGGCTGCCTGGCCGTGCTCAAGGCGTCCCGCGTGAACCACGAGCCGCAGCGCTCCATGCAGGTGTACAGCCAGCAGGCATATGCGGCGATCGATTTTGCGCAGAGCACTGCGCGCGTGATCCGCCCCGCTCCCGAGGTGCTGCGGGGTGAAGTCGATCTGACCAGCTGCCCCCCAGACCAGCGCACGCAGGTGCAGGAATCCATGTTCCGGGATCTGCTGTGCCTCGAAACACTCCAGGTCCCCCGGACCAACGCCATCCTGCAGGAACAGCGCGAGTTTGTCGCGTCGGTCCAGCAGGGGGCTCCAGTCCGCGTGCCGGGCGAACAAGGGCGGGAAGCGCTGGCCGTCGCCGAACAGATCCTGGCGTCGATCCGCGCCCACCGCTGGAACAGCCCGTCGTTGAGCGTCGCAGGTCCGCGGGCGCACGCGGAGCTGGCCCGCCCGGCGGCGAAACGCGCCGCGTAACCGCTCAGCTGACGCTGCGAATGCCGCGGAATCGCACGACGTTCAAGTACCGGTACAGACGGCTCGACTTGAGCAACTCACGGTGCGTACCTTCCGCCTGCACCTTGCCGTCGTGGATGAGCACGATCTTGTCCAGCGCGCGCAACGTGCTCAGCCGCGTCGGAATCACGACCAGCGTGCGGTCTGCACCGGCCCACCGCAACGCTTCCTTGAGCCGCTGTTTGGCCGGCCGGTCCAGACGGGCGTCCGGTTCCTCCACGACCAGGACCGACGGGTTGCGTATCAGTGCGCGGGCCAGCCCCAGACAGAACGCCTGGCCGCTGTCGAGCTGCCGGCCGTCGGTACCCAGCGGCGTCGCGAAGCCGTGCGGCAGCTCCAGGATGAAACTCTGCGCCCGCGCCTGCTTGGCCGCATCGCTGATCTGCAACATCGTGAAACCGGCATCGCCGCACGTGATGTTCTCCTGAACGGTCCCGTCAAAAAGCATGCCGTCGGCCGGCACGATCAGCGCCTGCCCCCGCACGGTTTCGAGCGTCGCAGTGGCGATGTCGTAGCCGTCAAACAGGACGCGTCCCGCCGCCGGATCGTACAGCCGCATCAGGAGTCCGGCCAGCGCCAGCGCCACCGACGGATCCGTCGACAGGATCCCCACACGCTGCCGCGCCGCGATCGTCAGGTCGAACGCGTCCAGCAGTTTGTCTCCTGCGGCATTGGCCAGCGTCACCTCTTCGAAACGAATCGAGTCCACCAAGCGATCGATCGGCACAGCACTGCCGAGGTTCTGCACCGCCGGGGTCCGTCGCAGGTAGGCGAAGAGTTCCCCGGCCGCCTGATCCGCTGCCGCCGCGGCCTCCGCCACTCCGCTTAGCCGGGCCGCCGGGAAAGAGGCGACGATGACGGCGGTGGTCAGGACCCCCAGGCCGGCCACCGTCACCGAAGGCGAGAGCCCGGCCACCAGCAGCACGTAGGCCACGGCCAGCACCAACAACAGCAACAGCGTCGGGCCGTGGGCCGCCCGCTGATCGTCCCGTCGCATCTGCGCCGCGCGGTACTGCTCGAGCATCTCGCCGAGCGGCCGGCCAGGTGTTTCCGGCAGCCCGTAGCCGGTCACCAGCGGTATGAGGCGCAGGCTCTCCAGCAGCTTCTGCCACGCCGCCTCCGCCGCCTGCTCCGACACCAGACTGCGGCGCGCGGCGCGCGCTGCGATCACCGAATACACCTGCCGCACCAGGATTCCGGACAGCAACACCACCAGCGCTAACCAGACGTTCACCGCCAGCGCCATCAGCACCAGCGCCAGGATCGCCACCACGGCGTACGGCACGGCCCGCCACCAGCTCACCAGGCCGCGATGCAGCACCGCCACCGTCTGCGTGGCCAGCAACTCCGGAGGCGAACGAAGCCCACCCAGCAGGTCACTCGATCCCAGCCGGTACGCCTGCCGATGAATCTCCGCCTGGAACCGTACCACCACATCCGACGCCGCGCGGTGCACCGCGCGGTTGAACAGCCACTGGGCCCACACCTCCAACAGACCGACCAGGACCCCGCCTCCCAGCAACGCAAACAGACACGCCTCACGCGTGCCAAACCACGGCCAGGGAATGATCCGCCCCGACGTCCAGGGATACAGAATCCAGTCACCCGGCATCACCCCATGCGCCCTGCCCAATACGAGGTGGATGACCAGACCCAGGATCAATACCAGCAGCGGCAGCAGCAGCGCCGCGCAGACACCGAGCGTCCAGAGCGTCACCTGATCCGTCGTAGTGCGCCCGAAACGCCGTGCAGACGTGAAATCGGGCCAACGCATGCGGAATCCCCGCGGGTTCAAGCCAGGTCGCGGTCCTCAAACAGAATCAACGCCAGCAACATGGCCACAATGCTGAACAGGATGCAATACAACAACGACCAACCCAGGTATTCCTTTGGCACGGCAATGCCCGCCGCAATCGCCGTCTGCAGGTCGAACGCCTCCAAGTTGGGAAAGATCGCCGCGCTGAACCGGCCAACGAACTTCACGATCTCAAACCGCCCCTCCGTCGCCTGCGATATCAACGGAATCAGGTGCCCCAACACGTAGACCGTGAAACAGATCATGAAGTTGGCAAACATCGGCAGACGTGTGGAAATTGCCACACTCAATGCCGCCAGCACCAACGTTTCCATGAACGCCAGCATCAGGCCGGGCACGACACTCGACATCTCCAGATAGCACGCCTGCCACGTCGGCACCTCCTGGGACGTCTCGCGGGCGTCGTAGATCATCTTGTATGACGTGACCGCCAGCAACACCGCCCCCAGGATGACGAACATCAAAGCGGTCGTCCAACCGATCCCAAAGAACTTGCCGATCACGAACGAGCGCCGCCGCACCGGCTTCGACAACACCGTCAACGCCGTCTTCCCCTCAATCTCGTCGGCCAACGTCGTGCTGGCCCCCCAGACAGCCAGCGCAATGCAGAACACCCGGATCAAGGTCAGCCCGGAATCCTTGAGCATCTTGATGTCTTCACCGAACGTGTTGTACGGGATATAGATCGAGAGCAACAGGAAGCACAGCCCCAGACCCATGATGATGATGAACAGCGGCTGCGCCACCTCCGACTTGAACGTGGCCAGCGCGATCGCCGACAGACGCGGCACCAGCGCGTGCTGCAGGAAGTAGACCAGAAACAGGCCGAAGACGCCGAGCGCCGTGATGACGATCGACCGCACCTCAGGATGCACCACGTCCGTGTGCGTCACGATGCTGATCGTCGCATCGTCGACTCCCAGGTTGTGGATATACAGCCGATCAATGGGCTCTTCGCCAAATGGGCTCTGGGTATTCGGCCGCCTCCGCCAGGTGAACTTCTCACCCGCTTTCACATTGACCGAATCCAATGTGTTCACTTCCGCTGTCGGATCGTACGAAACGGACAGGTTCTCCGTGCTGGTGATCTCCAGCTGAGTCAATTCCTCGCCTCGGAACTGCACCGGCACCTCATGCGCCTCACCCACCATCACGTCGTCCGGGCTCGCCGCCGCCGGCCCCTTCGGAACCGTCGCCGTGTGTTCCTCAGTGCCCACCTGCGTCAACCGCGGCAGCGACGCCAGGATACTCATCGACTCGCCCACCGGGCGCAACATAAAGGTCCCCAGCAGACCGATCCCGCCGTACACCAGGAGCACCACGAGCACATAAAACAGCACACCCTCCCGCACCACCGACCAGGATTCCTGCACCGAACGCCGCAGCCTCGACAGCCCCGGAATGGCAGATAAGCCCCACAGCAGGACAAAAAACAACACCACCAGAACAACGCCCGCCAGCGCTCCGATGCCAACCAGCCACAGGGGTGTCAGTGTGTTGACTGCCTTGACGTTCAGCAAACCCAAGACCATCGATTGTCCCATCTTGTGCCGTCCACTTCCCAATGCGATATGTGTGCCGACTGACTAACCGCTCCATACGTGCAGCCGCGTCGGAATGTTCGACGGACACTAAAGATACGTCGACACCCCGCGTCCGCCCCTCCGCCAGAGGGTCGCAACTGCCCGGTACACTCCATCACGCGCGGACCTCAAACCCGACGAACTGCCTGGTTGCCGGTCGGCGGTCTTGCCGGACATCGCGAATGTAGCCTTGCATCCGCTGCGCCACCGCCTCGAGCAACTCGTCCAGCTCCCGTACTTCGCCTTCCACTACCACATGGACACGGCCGTCGGGCAGGTTCCGCACATATCCTGTTACCTCCCAGCGCCGCGCCAGATTCGCCACGGTATAGCGAAAACCGACCCCCTGGACATGGCCTGCGTACCAGACTTCGCGCAACTGGCGACTCATGGCCCGTCCTCCTGGTACGGTCTGTCCTCCTGGTGCGGGTAGCCTCCCGCGCGGGATACCCGGCTCGTCCCTCAGGTCTCCAATATAATCCGCGCCCCCCGGACCAGCCAGTACGGAAATGACCTTGCGACCGGTATGGGTTTGCCGTACCATCCCCCCGCTATGGCCAAATCACGTTCCATATTGGGCATCTCGGCTGCTCTGATTCTGAGCGTCTGGGGTAGTAGTCCGGCCGATCAGCCGCAATTCACGCCACAGCCGGGAGTTCTGGTGTTGCGTACCGGTCGGGTCTTGCGCGGCAAGATCAGTCGCGTTGGAGACCGGTACGTGGTGACGCTCGGCGGCCAGGACGAAGTGGGCGTACCGGCCGACAGTGTCGAGCTGCAGTGTGAGACGCTGGAGGACGCGTATCAGCAGAAGCGCGACGGATTGCCGACCCGGCGGTCGGTGGCCGATCACTTGGCGCTGGCCGATTGGTGTCTGCGATATGAGCTGATGGGGTCGGCCGCGGAACAGCTCATGGCTGCCCAGCGTTTAGAGCCCGACAGTCCGGAGGTGGCCACGTTTGAACGACGCCTGCGACTGGCCGCACAGCAGCCGACTGCGGCGCGGTCCACGTCGACACCGGCTCCGCTGCTCACTACCCAATCGGACCTTGACCAGCTGGTGCGCAGCATGCCGGACGGCACTGTGGAGCAATTCACCAATGTCATCCAGCCGCTCCTGATCAATCGCTGCGGCATGAGCGGCTGTCATGGCCCGAACTGCAGCTCGTCGTTCCGTCTGGCCTACCCGAACTGGAGCCGGACGCTGCCGCGGCGGTTTACGCAGAGCAATCTGCACGTGACCATGCAGCAGATTGACCTGGGTAAACCGGAGGACAGCCTGCTGCTCGTCAATGCGACATCGGCCCATGGAACCTGTACCCACGCGACGCTGGGCCAGCGCGATGCGGAGCAACTCGATCAGTTGGTCGAGTGGGTCCACCGCTGTACCGTGAACCGCACGTCGCCCACGAACCTCGGATCAACCGACGCGCTGCCGTTGTCGCCACAAGTGCCGCATCACGGCACGGAGCCGGATGCATCCGTGCCCGGCAGCCAGCCTGCCGGGAATCCGGGCGTGCCCGCCGCTGCCACGCCCGCCGCTGCATCGGCCATTCGGGACGAGAACGTCACGGCGCAGGACCCGTTCGATCCCGAGATCTTCAACCGCCGTTATGCGCGCCGGATCTCGCCCCCCTGATCTCGAACTTCCAGCCCCCACCTAATCGGCCACGAAAACCTGCATCGAACGGTACGTGAGCGTTACATGGTGGTGGTCCGGCAACCTGGGCCCATCCAGATCCGGGTAGATGTCGTGGGGCGAAGGGCTCCCGGTGTCAATGAACAGGCGCCACCGTCGATTCGCCACCAGGGCGGGCACCACGAACTCGCGCGGATCGGGTGTGGAGTTGAACATCAGCAGGACGTGGTGGGAGGTCCCGGCCGGATCGTCCGGCAGATCGGTGGCGGTCAGGAGGCACGTCATGGCCAGATCGGCATTGGCCCAGTCGACATTGCCCCCTTCCGGATTGAACCAGCTCACGTCCGGCAGATTGTGTTGACCGTCCGGTTTTCCGGTGAGGAACCAGGTGCGGCGTACAACCGCTTGGGCGCGCCGGAAGCGGATCAGCGCCTGGACGAATCGCACGATGTCGCCGTGGCGCCGCACCAGCCGCCAGTCGAACCAGGAGATCTCGTTGTCCTGGCAATAGGCGTTGTTGTTGCCGTGCTGCGTGCGCCGGCACTCGTCGCCAGCCACGATCATCGGCACCCCCTGGCTCAAGAGGAGTGTGGCCACCATATTCTTGATCTGCCGGGTCCGCAACTCGCGAATCGGCTGGCGGCGGGTGTTCCCTTCGACGCCATAGTTGTCGCTCAGGTTGTTGTTCTCGCCGTCGCGATTCCCTTCGCCGTTCGCCTCGTTGTGTTTGTCCTTGTAGGTCACCAGGTCGTTGAGCGTGAAGCCGTCGTGCGACGTGATGAAGTTGATACTGCAGGTGGGTGGCCGGCCCGTCCGCTTGTACAGGTCACTCGACCCGCACAGCCGCGTCGCCATGGCGCCGAGCATGCCGGGGTCGCCGCGCCAGAAGCGCCGCACGTCGTCCCGGTACCGCCCGTTCCATTCGGCCCACCGCAGGTGATCGGAGAACGAGCCGACCTGATAGGCGCCGGCCGCATCCCACGCCTCTGCAATGATCTTGGTATCGGCCAGCAGCGGGTCGTCGGCAATCGTTTCGACCAGCGGCGGATTGGGCACCAGATGGCCGTGCCGGTTGCGGCTCAAGATCGACGCCAGGTCGAAGCGGAATCCGTCCACGTGGTAATTGTGGACCCAGTGCCGCAGGCAGTTGAAGATCAGCTCGCGGACAATCGGATGGTTGCCGTTGATCGTGTTGCCGCATCCCGAGTAGTTGCAGTAGCGGCTGCCGCCGTTGGCCAGGTGATAATAGACGTGATTCTCCAGCCCTTTGAAGGACAACACTGGCCCCAACTCGTTGCCTTCGCACGTGTGGTTGAACACCACGTCCAGAATCACCTCAATACCCGCCTCGTGCAGCGCCTTGACCATCTGCTTGAACTCGACCACCTGGCAGCCCGGCTCGGTCCCCACCGCGTAGCCGCGATGGGGCGCAAAGAAGGCCATCGGGTCGTAGCCCCAATAGTTGCCGCGCCGCGGCCGGTTGCCCCAGATGTCGTTAATCGGGAACTCGTGCACGGGCATCAGTTCGACGGCCGTGACCCCCAACGACTGGAGGTACGGGATCTTCTCGATCACGCCGAGATACGTGCCGGGGTGCTTCACGCCGCTCGTCTTGCTCTGTGTGAATCCCCGCACATGCATCTCGTAGATGATCGTGGCGGACAAGTCCCGTCGCAGGTGGCGATCCCCCTCCCAATCGAAGTAATCGTCGACCACCACGCACTTGGGTGGTCGCACGATTCCGTCGTCCGACCGCTGGAAGCAGCCGGCCAGGGCTTTGGCATACGGATCGATCAACCGCGCACGGCCATCGAACCAGTACCCGCGTTCCGGGTCGTGCGGTCCTTCGGCCTGGAAATGGTACAGCTGTCCCGGGCCGATCCCCGGAACGAACAGGCTCCAGACATCCCCCAAGCGATCGGAATCATGGTCAAATGGAATCGAGTCGGACGGCTCGCGGTCCTGCACATTGTCATAGAGCAGGAGACGCATCGCCGTCGCTGACCGACTATAAACGACAAACTGCACGCCGCTGTTGTGAATCACCGCACCATAGGGAATGGCGTGGGTGAATTGGAAAACAGGGTGGGGATGTCGCATCAACATAATAGAGGGGCCTCGCCGCGTTCCCAGATGTAGGTCTCGAAGTACGAGCAACCATACCACCCCGGACCGCGCGCGGCCGCGATTTCGCCGGCCGATTGCCGAAAAACGCGCGGCTGCCCGTCTGTCGCAAGACCTGGCGAAACTTCACTGTGCGACTGAGTTATGACACGCGGGGAAACCCTGCACGCCGCGCAAGAAGATCACGCTCGGCGTCAGTCTTTGAACTGCGCGTGGCAGTCGTCACAAGTGCGGGTGAGCGGCTTGAGATTCTCGACCGCACTGTCCCGATCCCCGCTCCGTACCGCCTGATTCACGTCCCGCGCCGCATCCCGCATCAACCCGCACAGTTCAACCCAGCTCGCCTGGTCTGCCTGATCGGCACAGTAGCTGTTGTCGAACAGCGCGACCTGCGAGATGGCGGCCAGTGTCGCGGCCAGCCCGGCCGCCACGTCAGGCGACTTGGAGAATCGCTCGGCACTCCGCACCTGTCCGCGCAGTTTCGTGTTGAGGCTGGGCACCTGATGCATCAGGTCCACAATGTTACCCACGCTCTTCCACGCCAGATCCTGCGCACCGTGCGGCCCGTTGAGCGACTCCACCAGTTGTGCGTAGGCACTGCGCGCCGCCTGATAGTCCTGGGACTTCTCGGCCAGCGCCAGCGAGCCGTTGAGCAACGTGGCAGCCGACGCCTGGTAGCGGTTCGCCTCATCGTGCTTGCCAAGCACCAGGGCCAGCACCGCCAGAGTGTTGGCGTCGCGCGACACCCGTTTGACAGTGTCGTCCTCATACGCAGACTCGTCTTTCAGATCGTCCTTGATCCGATCCAGGAAGAACTGGACCTGTGACTCGAG
>JAAYDI010000200.1 GCA_012729315.1 Planctomycetaceae bacterium | reverse complement strand
GGTCTCCCATGTGTGAATATGGCCTTCGGCCAAACACCTCGTTGTGCTCCCATTCCTGGGGCGTTGCCCCAGGCTACGGTGAGAACTGACCTTCGGCCAGACGACAGCTATCCCGGTACCGCACCCCCCGTGCAGGGTCGCCAACCTGACACGGGGTTCGCAGTGAGAAGTAAACCGTTAATGCGAAGTGGCTCACCGGTGGAACAAACGTCAAAACCGGCACCAGGGCCGTTTCTTCGGGCCTTTCACCACGCCATTCCTTCGTGCTTGGGTATCTCGTCATTAGATAATTCTTGGGTATCTCGTCATTCGTCATTTATTTGACCCTATCGATTCCACGGTCTACGCTTTCATGGCCCCGTGGAGGATTCCCGGGATTCTGTGCGCTCCGTGCTTAGCCACTCTTTCTTACCGAAGGTGTGCGATGACGCAACCAGACACCGCGCTCGCCGAAGTATTCATTGACCGCCGGAATTACGACAACCCGGGTTCGCCACCGGGGGTCGAGCGTCGGCAGTTCGCCAACAGCCACAGCGAGCTTTCGCCCGACGCGAAGGAACTGGCCACCGCGATCGATGAGTACAAACTGGTCCATCGTCGGCGCTTCATTACGTTCGAGGAAATGCTTGGGGTGATCAAGGCGCTGGGGTATCGGAAGGAGTAGGCGGAGCAGTACCGCCCGAACCCTGCATTGCAGGTGCCACTCCGGCCCCCGCCGCCCACCAGCCAGCTTCCTTCTCACTCATCGCCGGCCGTCTTGGTGCGGCCCATGGCGATGTCGAATTCGTAGACGGCCGGCACCAGCATGGCGGCGGTGGCAAATCCGTAAGCGGTGCTCACGACCAGAAACACGGTGAGTTCCTGGTTCCGTAGCAGGAAACTCGTGATCGCAAAGAACGTCGCGAAGGGAAGCGACAGGGAGGCGAGTGTTATGGCGGGCGACGGATTGCGGAACCCCAACGCGACGTACAGCCCGACGCCACCGCCCAGAATGGACGCCAGGAACGGCGGCAGCTGGTTGTGAAAACTGCTGCTGAACTTGACCATCATGATCATGCAGGCCGAGACGCCCAGGAACAGGAAGAACACCGTCCCCAGGCTCACGCCAATGGCCGATCGCGAGTTGGCGTAGGTCATGCCGCAGTGAATCCCCAGCGTGGCCACGAACAGGTTCATCACCAGCAGGCCGATGACCAGCAGCACGAAGTTCTCGAAGTCCAGCATCCCGAACCACCAGAGGTAGCCGCACAACACGAGGGGCAGTACGACCATCTCCTTGGTAACCCACAGCACGCCGCCCAGCTTGCCGACGATAAATTCGCGCGGCGAGAGGTCTGACACAAGCAGGAGATCAAGAGCCTGACCGTCCCGCTCGTTGGTGATCGATGTGACGGCCAGTGCGTTGACCACCACCAGGCTCACCAGGCAGAACAACGCCATCGGCATCGTCGCCGCTGGCAGGAACGACGCGAATTCGTCCTTCGGTCCTGCCGCCAACTCCGCACGCACGATCCAGTGCAAGGCGGCCCAAGCCATTGCGAACAGCAGCAGGTAGGTGAGACGGATGATCAGCACCTTGCGGCCGTAGGCCCACGTGCAGACCTCCCGCCACAGGATCGGATTGTCCCACACCGGGCGACTGGTGCCGACCACCCGCGTGGTGCGCGCGTCCACATGCCGCGCCCGCGCCTGCTCCGCCGCCTCCGCCTGCGCCAGATCGTGAGCGACCCCCCAGATGCTGGCCTCCTCGTCCTGCCCCGTCTGGCCGGGACGCACTTCACGCGACGGATTCCAGACCCGGACGCGCGCGATGGCGATGGCGTTCAGTACCAGGACGCCTCCCAACGCGATCAGCACGAACCAACTCACCTCGTCACCCAGCAGACGCGCGCTC
The DNA here is from genome assembly GCA_012729315.1 of Planctomycetaceae bacterium. Taxonomy (GTDB): domain Bacteria; phylum Planctomycetota; class Planctomycetia; order Pirellulales; family Pirellulaceae; genus JAAYDI01. The sequence goes on along the minus strand of JAAYDI010000200.1, from coordinate 22,382 downwards.
AGGCCCGCGTCCATGGCCGGATGAGCGGCGGCCAGGATCGCCCGGAAGGGACTGAACATCGTCGCCCACGCCTGCCCCTCAATGCCCGCTACCCGCACCTGGCCCGCCGCAAAGCTGACCCCCTCCCACACGCCCAGCCACATGACCAGGACCAACGCTGTGATCGACAGCGTCTGGAAGGTCTTCTCACGCCAGAACGCCAGCGTCGAGCCCAGACTGCCAGCCACCAGAGCGCTGACAATCGTCACGGCATACACGCGGACTACCTGCGCGAACGACACACCACCAAAGAGCGTCGTGAGCATGAACACAGGTGCCGCCGCCGCTAACATGAAGAAAATGGTCAGCAGGCTGGCAAACAACTTGCCCAGCACCAGCTCCGAGTTGGTCATGCGAGTCAACAACAACAGGATCAGCGTCCGGCGGTCCTTCTCCTGACTCACGTTGCTCGCCGCACCCATCGCCGCGAAAAACACCACTAACGCCAGCTGCAGCAGCGCCAAGATCTGGAACAGAATCGTGCCGAAACGGGCCATGTCCCCCACGGTCAGGATGATCTGCGTTCCCGTCACCCGCAGCCAGGCTGTGCACATCAACAGCAGGAGCCCTGTGACGTACAGGCTCCGGTACAGAAAATGACGGGGACGACGCGGCATCGTCGCCGCTTCGCGCGCAAACACCGGCCCAAACAAATCAACTACTCCCGCCCAGGACCCACCGCCCCAGGCTGTTGCTTGTACTCACACTCTACGCACCCGCCAAAGAACGGATCGGCCCGACCAACCCGGTTGCTGCGATGGAACCTCGATTATACTGTACGGTTACCCCGCTGCCGAGGGCGTGGGGAAATGACGGATAAGGAATGACGGATGACGAGATACCCAAGGACGAAGGAATGATCTAATGGCGAGGTGGACGGGGGGGGAATGGCGGATTGTGGATGCCCGGGGTAGGGGGCATCCGGTGGGCTCCACGTCCTGCCGCCAGAGTGCCTCGGGACGCACGGGATTGACAGGATGCACGCCCCCTCCAGAGAATCGATTGTCCGGACCATTCAACCTTCGTCATTAGGTATCTCGTCATTAGATCATTCCTTCGTCCTTGGGTATCTCGTCATTAGATAATTCCTTCGTCCTTGGGTCTCTCGTCATCCGTCATTCCTTCCTGGGTCTCTCGTCATCCGTCATTTCCATGAAGCCTTCTCGAACAACCACTGGTTTCCTGCTGTTGGTGGTGCTCTCGGCGGTCGGGGTGTTGCTGCTGTATCTGCCTGGCAAGTTGATCGAGCAGTATCGGCTGGTGCAGGACGCCGGGCCGATCTGGGTAACGGTCTACTTCAGCGTGGTGGGGACGGGCGCGTTGTTGTTGTTGAGCGCCACGCTGTGGATTCTGGGCCGTCTGTGGTTACGGACGCGAGCGAAGGCGGCGCGGCGGGAGCGGCGGGACAGGAGTCCGAGCGAGCTGTCGCGGGAGGCGAAGTGCCGCGAGATCGACGAGAATCTGGCGGCGGTCTTCGACCTGCAGGACGATGCCGCGGCGGCCGCGCTGCGCAGCAAGCTGGCGCCGGCGATCCGGCAGCTGGAGCAGAAGCGTGAGGAACAGCGGCTGGAGATCGTCGCGTTCGGGACGGTTTCGAGCGGCAAGTCGGCGCTGCTCAACGCTTTGGCCGGCCGGGATGTATTCGCCACCGACGCCCGGGGCGGCACGACGCTCCAACGCAACGAGATCCCCTGGCCGGGGATCGATCACGTGTGGCTGGTAGACACGCCGGGGCTGGGGGAGGTGCGTGGCGCGGAGCATGCGGAGGTGTCGGCCGACGCGGCCGAGAATGCGGATCTGGTGCTGCTGGTGGTGGACGGTCCGCTGCGGGACTCGGAATTCCAACTGCTGCGCCGGCTGAGCGACATGGAGAAACGCGTGCTGGTCTGCCTGAACAAGCGGGACTGGTACGAGCCGGTGGAGCGGCAGCGGCTGCTCGATCAGCTGACGCAGCAGGTGCGGGGCATGGTCAGCGCCGCGGATGTGGTGCCGGTCCAGTCCCTGCCAACGCAACGCCGCCGTGTACGGCTGGCGCCCGGCGGCCAGGAGGTCGAAGAGCTGGTCGACGTGCCCCCTGACATTTCGCAGCTCGCCGATCGCATGCTGGACATCGTGCGGCGCGACGGCCGGGACCTGCTGCTGGCCAACCTCCTGCTCCAGTCGCGCGGGCTGGTCGAGTCGGCGCGGGCGAACGTCCAAGCGATGCTCGATACACGCGCTTGGGAAGTGGTCGACCGCTACATGTGGGGCGCTGGTGGCGCTGCGGCGATCAGCCCGCTGCCGCTGTTGGATCTGGCTGCGGGCAGCGCAGTGACGGTGAAGATGGTGGTCGAACTGGCCAAGGTCTACCGCCAGGACGTCGACTTCGACGTGGCAGTGAACCTGCTGGGCCAGCTCGGCAAAAACCTGCTGGGCATCCTCGGCGTCACGGCCGCCACTCCGGCCGTGACCGCGGCGATCGCGTCGCTGCTCAAGACCGTCCCCGGCGCTGGCACCCTCGCTGGCGGCGTGCTCCAGGGCCTCGTCCAGGCACTCATCACACGCTGGATCGGCGCTGTCTTCATCCACTACTTCAAACACGAAATGAAACAGCCGGAGGGCGGACTGGCCAGCCTCGCCCGACGTGAATGGCAACGCCTCACCACCGCCACCGAATTGAAATCGCTGCTGCAGAAGGGAGTTGGGGTAATGACGAATGACGAGAAACCCATGGGGTAATGACGAATGACGAGATACCCAAGGACGGAAGGAATGACGAATGACGAATGACGAATGACGAGATACCCAAGGAGGGAGGGAATGATGAATGATGGAAGTGTGCGGGAATGAGTAGTGACAATCGGCCACGGGCACTTGATGACGAGCACTACCGACAGGCGATGGCGGCCGTCGAGCGGACGTTGGACAAGCTGCGCGCCTGCTCGCCGGACGAGAAACGGAAGCTGCACGGTGAACTGCACTCGCTCCAGGAGATGCTGCGGAAACTGACCGCCGGACGCATCGAGATCGCCGTGTTTGGCGAGATCAGTACCGGCAAATCAGCGCTCATCAACGCGCTGGTCGGACAGGCCGTCGCCCAGGTGGATGTCCAAGGCGGCTGGACGCGGGAAATCTGGCATGTGCCCTGGGACGGCTCGGGCTACTGCGTCCCCGGCCTGGCCGACTCGAAGGTCGTGCTGGTCGATACTCCGGGGCTGAACGAAGTCGGCGGGCAAGACCGGGCGCTGATGGCCAGCCAGGCGGCCCAGCAAGCCGATCTGATCCTGGTCGTCACCGATTCGGACCTCAACGAGACCGAATACACGGCACTGGCCGCCTTGGCCCAGGTCAACAAGCCGATCATTCTCGTACTCAACAAGATCGATCTCTACTCGCGCGACCAGCGCGCCCGACTGCTGGATGTGCTGGCCGCAGAACGAGTCGCTGACCTGGTTCCGACCGAGAACATCGTGGCTGTGGCGGCCGACCCGCGCGAGGTGGAGTACGTGATCGAGTCGCCGGACGGCACGCAGCGGCGCGAGTGGCGCAAGCCCGTGCCCGATGTGGAACAGCTCAAAGTGCGGATCCTCGAGGTGCTGGCGGCCGAAGGCAAGGAACTACTCACCCTCAACGCCGCCATGTATGCGGCCGACAAGAGCGATCGGATCGCAGCAGTCCGCGTCGAGCTGCGCGATCGCCGAGCACGACAGGTCATCGCCAGCTACGCGGGACTCAAAGCCGTGGCCGTCGCCTTCAACCCGGTCGCCGTGGTCGATGTGCTGGGTGGCACCGCCATCGACGTGACGATGGTCGTCACCCTGGCCCACATCTACGGACTGGAACTGTCCACCGTGCACGCGCGCAGCCTCGTGACGTCCATCATCAAAGCGGCCGGCTGGGTCATGCTCGGCGAAATGACCACCCATGTCCTGTCGTCGTCCTTCAAAGGCCTCACCCTGGGCTTCGGCACCGTGCTGACCGCCGTCCCTCAAGGCGCTGCTGCCGGCTACGGATCGTTCGTCGTCGGCCAGGCCGCCAAGTTCTACTTCGAACACGGCTCCTCCTGGGGCGGCGAAGCGCCGAAAACCGTCGTCCGCCGCATCCTCCAGGAAACCGATAAGTCGTCCGTCCTCGAACAACTCAAGGACGAGATCCGCGCCAAAATGCACTTCAACCCGCATGCGCGCAAAAACACAGAGGAATGACGGGAAACCCATGGGGAATGACGAGTGACGAGATACCCAAGCACGAAGGAATGACGAGTGATCGATGGCAGAGGCGGAACGGGACCTGCCCGGCATGTCAACCTATTACTCGTCATTAGACCTTCGCGTTTCCCTCGTACTTGCGCATCTTGCCGTTCACCCCCCGCCTTGGGTATCTTGTCATTCGTCATTCCTTCGTGCTTGGGTATCTCGTCATTCGTCATTCCTTCGTGCTTGGGTATCTCGTCATTCGTCACTCCTTCGTGCTTGGGTCTCTCGTCATTCGTCATTCCCCATGCCATATGTCTGTCACCGGGTAGCGTCCAGACGCGTCTTTCTGCCTGAATCTGGTGCGGGGAACGAGGCCTGTCACTTTGCGCTCATGGGGGGCACCACCCAGAATGAACTGCGTTGTTCGACTCTGTTTCTTTTCCGCTTACAGAAAGGAGACGCAAGATGAAACACGAGTCATGGCAGAGGGGTGTGGTGAGTTCCCTGATGGCGCTGCTGCTGACGGCGCTGTGGACGGCTGCGGTGCCGGCACAGGAGGCGGTGCCGCCCGACGCGGCGGACCAGCCGCCAGCTGCCTCAACGGCGGCGGAGACGAACGCGGCCAAGAAACCGCGCGGACGACTGCCCGCGCACTACGGCAAGGTCGTCACAGACAAACAGCGCGAGCAGATCTATGAGATCCAGGCGAAGTTCACGGAGCAGATCGTCAAGCTCCAGGAACAACTCACCGCGCTGGCCGCCAAACGCGACGCGGAAATCGAACAGGTGCTGACCGAAGAGCAGCGCGCTGAGATCACGCGTCTCAAGAACGAACGGAAGTCGCGCCGCGCCAACAGCTCGGCCGACGAAACACCGCCCAGCGGCAGTTGATGCCCCGTAAGGGCCTCTAGCTGGCTCCCCGACGCAGGGATGCGTTCGCGGGGGCAGGCGGTAAGGGAATGACGGATGATGAGAAACCCATGGGGAATGACGGATGACGAGGTACCCAAGGACGAGGGAATGACGGATGACGAGATACCCAAGGACGAAGGAAGGGCTAATGACGAGGTACCCAAGGACGAAGGGATGACGGATGACGAACGATGAAATATCCAAGGGTGGGGGCATGGCGGAGTTGGGGAGTGGCCGGCGCTATGATCTGGCAGAACGAACGGCCCGGTTTGGGGAAGCGATCATAGATTTCGCCAAGACCATCCCAATCAATCTGATCACGGAGCGTCTGGTGCCGCAACTGGTCGCGTCCGCGACGAGTGTGGGAGCGAACTATTGCGAAGCGGACGATGCGGTGTCGAAGAAGGACTTCCGGTACAAGATCGGCATCTGCAAGAAAGAGTCGCGCGAAACGAAGTTCTTCCTCCGCATGCTGGTCCGCGCAACACCTGAAGCACGGGAGCAGGCTAGACCACTGTGGGACGAAGCGCGCCAACTGCACCTCATCTTCGCCAAAATCTACCGCAGCTCGTCCCCACTACCTTAGTCACTTTAGTCATTTTCCACTTCACCCTTCCTTCGTCCTTGGGTATCTCGTCATCCGTCATTCCCCATGGGTATCTCGTCATTCGTCATTCCCTCCCCCTTTGACGCAAATAAAAAGGTCATGGTACGTCGCTCCGTCGTCATACCATGACCTCTATCCTGAAACGGGATCACCAGTTGGCCATCCCGCCCTCCCGGTTTCTTGTACTTGTTATATCGGCTGTGTGGCGTCGGCCGCTGGAGCCGATTCTGGCGGATTTCCAGGAAGCTCCCCCAAATAGAAACAACGTTCCGCTTAATTGCTTGTTGGAGCGGAACGTTGAAAAGGAAAAAAGAAAAACGGGCGGGTCCGCGATGCGGGCCCACCCGTAGCAGGCTTTCGCTGACAATCCCAAGAATACTCCCCAATACGCTCGGGCAGCCAGGAAAGTAGTGTTAGTACGTGATGAATAAAGTGCTGGCGTTGCTGCCTGCGTCATTGCCGAGCGACGTATGGCTGGGTACGAAACGTCGTTCGGCAGTGGCCGCGAGGCAGGCAACGCTTTGTGGCCTATCGCGGCAGCGCATCCACCCGTTTCTGCATCCAGCTGCGGCGCGACGACGTGCTGGTTGCCGGCGTCGGCTCGGGTGGACCGGGTGGCGGAGCGGGCACCAGCTGGTCCGCTTCGTCCGGCATGGCCGGACTTGGCTCGGCTGGCGGAACGGCTTGCTGCAGAGCTGCTTCGTCCGACTCGAACATTGTGGGGGCTGTACAGTCACAGTCGCAGGACGGGAAGGTGCAGCAGTCGGACCGCTGGAAGCGGGCTCGGAGAGCCTGCCAGTAGTAGCCGCTCAGCAGCGGTGGTGCGCACCGCGCGCGACATCCACAGTCTTCGAAACGTGGATAACGTGTAGACGGCCCACATGCGGTAGCTGCCCCGCAACACCGGTTCTTGTCTGCGCAGTAGGTCTCCCAGAGTGGGCCGAATCCTCCGAATTGTTCCGCGCAGCAATTGCTGTCGCCGAACTGGTGTCGCATCGCTTGGCCGCGATATGCGGCGTACCGGGGCCGGACGCACGCAGATTGCTCTGGGCACGCCGAACTGCTGGTGGTCCATGCCTCGTCTTGGATCAGCGCGGGCCCGTCCAGGTTCATATCGGGCGGTACGGGCGCTGGATCGTCCTGCGGACCGGCCGCGTACGTTGCAGCTACGCACGCGAGACTCAACAGCATAGAGAGAGCGAAATGTCCGTACATGGTAGACTCCTTCGTGTGGGATAGGCTACATGCCTGTCAGGTGTGTGAGATAGACGACCGTGCCTGCAACGGCTGCCTGTCAGGCTGCGACCCTATCCCACTGGGCAGGTGGGACGGAGATCAGGTTAAAACCCAAGTTTGTGGAAACCTGATCCACTTAGCGCACGCGTAAGGGTGTGTCGTGGCGGGTGTCCTGATATCCGTCTACACAAACATGCCCTGCAGTTCGTGGCAAGGCAAATCGCGGTGTGGTTTTTTTTCCACATCGGCCTCCCGGCGGCACTCGGCAGGGTGCTGCATCTTCTGGCTGCTGATAGACTTGTGACGCGCCTGCATGCCGCTCGGCGATGTTGCCAAATCACCTCGTCCCGGCCCCGCCGCCGCGGCGTTTTGTACGGGTTTTGCGGACTGTAGCGGCTCGCGCCGGCGCCTCACGCCGGTGGGGTGCCCGCAGGGCTACGCACTCGGTAGACTGTGCGGTGTTCTGGGTGTGTTTGTTTTGGGGAGTGAATTGCCATGTTTCAAGCCGTGTCAGCTGTTCGCCTGAGCGTTGTGATTGCCTGCGTCTTTCTGCTGTTGGGAACACCCGGTTGCCGCCCGGCATCCAGTACGACGGGGCCGAAAACGCCGGCCGCGAAGGGGACTGACGCAACCCAGCCGGCCACGGCGGATGAGGCCGGTACGAGCGCTCCGGATGCGCCGGCCCAGGCGGATGATCCGCAGGCGGTGGAAGCGCTGGATGCGGCTGGCGGAGTGCAGAAGGACGCGCAGGGTACGGTGACCGGCCTGGTCCTGGCCGGCCCCAACGTGACGAACGATGTGCTCAAGCACCTAGCAGGCACGCCGCACGTCAAGACGCTTGACCTGAGCGAAAGCAATATCAACGACGAAGGGCTGCAATACGTCGGCAAGCTCCAGGACCTCGAGACGCTCACCCTGGTACGCGTGGACGTAAGCGACGTGGGGCTGGCTCACCTGGCCGGGCTCAGCAACCTGCAGCGTTTGACGCTCACCCGGTGCTCCAAGGTGACCGATAGTGGACTGGAACACGTGAGCAAGTGCCAGAAGCTCCGACTGCTCGACCTGCGCGGCTGCACCCGCATCACGGAAGCCGGCATGCAGCAGGTCGGGAAACTGACGAATCTCGTCAGTCTGAAAGTGGTGGGCGACGGGATCACCGACGCGGCGCTCGCCCATGTGAAAGGACTGGTCAAGCTCAAGTCGATCGGTCTGGACGACTGCAAGGCGCTGACCGACGCGGGGCTGGAAGTGCTGGCCGGACTGAGCAACCTGGAGGAGGTCTATCTGTTCCGCACGCAGATTGGCGACGCGGGGCTCCAGCACCTGGCTGGATTGACCAAGATGCGGCGCCTGGTGCTGCGCGACACCAAGATCCGCAACGATGGCCTGGTCGCACTCGAAAACATGAAGGACCTGGAGGTGCTCGACCTGGACGAGTGCCTGTGGATCGACAATGACGGCATGCAGTATCTCAGAGGCCTGACGAAACTGAAGGATCTGCGACTGTGGATGACCCGCGTCAGTGACGAGGGGGTGGCAGTGATCGCCATGCTGACCAGTCTCGAGCGGCTGAATCTGGAGAAGACACGTATCAGCGACGAAGGGCTGGCAAACCTCAAGCCGCTGGTGAATCTGGTGGTGCTCGAACTCAGCCAGAATGAGATCACCGATGAAGGGCTACAGCACCTCACTGCGCTGACCAAGCTCCAGGAACTCGGCGTGGCCTTCTGCAGCGGAGTGAGCGACGAAGGGATCGATGCGCTCAAATACGCCCTGCCCAGCCTGCAGAAAGTGAAGAAGTGACCAGCACCCCGGGGCTCCCGGACACCCCGAGCCGCCCGCCTGTGAACGATACCGAAGGTCAGGCCCGTGATACAGACCAGGCCGCAAGCTCGCCGGCGCGGCCGCGGGTTTCCCTGCGAGTCCTGGTTGGCGCGGCGCTGGTCATCGGCATGGCCGCCGGCTACATCGCGATGGGGCGTCAGAAGGCGCTCAGGCAGGCGGAAGCGATCGAGGTGGTGCGGCAGGCTGGCGGGCGCGTATATCTGGACTACCAGTGGCGGGACGGCCAGCCGGTGCCCGAGGCCCCGCCGCCGTACGCGGCTTGGCTGCGCCGCCTGGTCGGCGACACAATGTTGAACCACGCCGTCGCTGTCGACCTGCGCGGCGCGCAGCTTTCGGTGGCGGTGGCCCGGTCCTTGCTGCTGCTTCCGTACCTCCACCATATCAACGCAGCAGACACGGTCGTCGCGGACGACACACTTGCCCTCTGGTGCCGGATGCCGGGACTCAAGTCGCTCGATTTGCAGGGCACCCCCATCACCGACGCCGGGATGGAACACCTGGGGCGCCTGCCGCAACTCACAACACTCTCCCTGGCACGCACTGCCGTCTCCGACCGGTCCGTCCCCGCACTCTCGCGCCTCCGCCGCCTCCAACAGCTCGACCTCGCCAATACCGCCATCAGCCCGGAGGGAATGCGGCAGCTCCGCAGGAGAAATGACGAATGACGAGATACCCATGGGGAATGACGAATGACGAGATACCCAAGGACGGAAGGAAGGTCTAATGACGAGATACCCAGGGATGGAGGCGATGAGTAATGACGTAGGTGCTCGGGGGCGGACGAAAGGTTGGGGACCGGGTGAGCGTGGCTGCGCAGTGCTAACATATCCTTGCCGGGCCAATGGCCTTGGCTCACCGTATCCTGGGGCAACGCCAGGTACCGAACCTCACCCCACGGTTTGGCAGCAGGCCATATTCACCGTTATCGCGCTGAAATGACCTGGGGATGTGATTAACACCACCACCATCACCCTTGTCATTCACTCTTCGTCATTCCTTCGTGCTTGGGTATCTCGTCATTCGTCATTCCCCATTCCCCATCCTGCTTGCCAATGCTTCCTCAAACCCGGGGCGGGGGAATTCGGGGAACAGGGCGCACCAGCGGTCGGAGTTGAGCGAGGTATCGCGTGGGCGGGGCTCGGAGGCGGGCACGTCGTCGCGCACGGCGGGCTCGAGTACGCCGGCATCGCAGCCGAGAAACTGAGCCAGGCGCTGGCCCATTTCCAGTCGTGTCAGCCGTTCGGGGCCGCCCAGGTGCAGGATCCCCGTCACGTCGGTGGAGGCGGCGCGCAGCAGACCGCGCGCGGCCAGCTCCAGGTGGAGCGGCGTACGCCACTCGTCGCTGAACAGCTTGCACGGAGTTTGCTGTTTGAGCGCGTCAATCTGCTGCTGGAAGAACGAAGGTCGGCCGTTGATTGACGGGCCGAACATCAGACTGATACGCAGCACCAGGTGGCGCGGGTGATCGAGCACCGCACGTTCGGCCGTCGCCTTGGTCTGACCGTAGACCGACAGCGGGGCAGGGCAATCGGTCTCGGTGTACCACGACCTGGTGCCGTCGAAAACCAGGTCGGTCGAAACGTAGACCAGGCGCGCTGAATGGCGATCGGCAAGTTCGGCCAGCAGCTTGGTGCCGATCGTATTGGTCTGGCGTGCCTGGGCCGGGTCGCGGAAGCAATCCCCCACGCCGCTCAGAGCCGCCGTGTGGATCACCACTTCCGGATTGGCCGCCCGGAACGCGTCGATCACCTGGTCCGTGTCCCGCAGATCGACGCTCTGGCAGGAATAGCCGAACAGGTCGGGAGTGGGACGCTGGCACCAGGCGAGGGCGGGCCAGTCGCGGGCGCGCAGCTCCCGCAGCACATAGCTTCCAAGCTGTCCGGAAGCACCCGTGATCAGAATTCGGCCTGGTGCGTTGTGCTGAGATGAAATCATCGGACGCCTCGTTGGCCACCACTGCGCGGCCGAATTGGTGAGTGAAGGTGGTCAGGGGGAACGTTTTCCTGTCAGGCGGCGGCCTGCATTGTACCCGATCGGCCGTGTGGAGGCACAACCTCCGGCCCACACGGTTGGTGCCGCCTGCCGCGGCAACCTGCGTAGTGTTATATGTGGAATTAACCCCCTATCAGGTAGTACCTCCAATCGCACGCCCTCCAGCTCCCTCAGTACAACCGGGCAGAAATCCTTGAATTTTGCGCCGATGCGCAGTCAGGTTGCGCCTAGCCGTAGTTGCTACCGGGTGGTGCGCAAGAAATCTGCGTGTTTTCTACGTAAGTTGGCCGCCAAATGGTTGACAGCTTGGCGGACCGCGAATACCCTGAGACGAATTAGTGTTGCGACACATCTCCATGCTTCTGCGGAGTTGGGGGCAGGTGGGGGGGTGGAACGGGGCAGGCGGACCACAATGGCGGGCGACGATTCGCCTGAGGTGGTTCAGCTGCGACACGGAGTTGGACGGATCGCCCGACCACAATTCAAGATACAGGCCCATGTCCTGGTGGGCTGGTGTGTCGTGTTTCTGGTAGGTGACATGCCACGCTGTGATGGGGTTTTTGCAACCCAAGGGCACGGAGTGTCTTCATCGGGTGTCTTCGTTCGCCCGGTGCAACGCGTTTGTCGACCTTCGGTGCCTGCGTCGTTATTCAAGCTGTGTGTACTTGCCTTCAGCGTGGTTCCTTTCTGATTGATCTTTCTGCGGTGCTCTGTTCGTCCCACGTCGCTGGCCGTCTGTGGTCCCCTTCGATACGTCTGCGATCTGAGGGGTGGCTTGGCGGGCTGGGGATGGATCTGTCTCGCGCCGGTTTATCCAAGCGATTTATCCAAGCGAGTTCAGTTCGCCGGGCCGGCCGTGAGTGGTTTAACAGGGCGTGCTTGTGGTGAAGGCGAGTGACAGTGACCATGGTTAGTGGTGGCACGGTATTCATTGTGGACAGCGACGCCGAAACGCGCAAGCGGACGTCTGGCGTCGTGCGCAGCATGAAGTTGCGTTACGAGTCGTATGCGTTGGCGCAGGATTTCCTGGACAAGTACGACCCGCAGCGTTCTGGATGTGCGATTTTCGAAGTGCGTCTCCCGGACATCAGTGGGTTACAGCTGCAGGAGCAGTTGGCTCAGCAGACGCCGGCCGTGCTGGTGATCTTTCTCGCGTCGCACGCGAGCGTACCGGTCGTGGTGCGAGCGATTCAGCAGGGGGCGGTCAACTTTCTCCAGAAGCCGGCGGACGAGCAGGAGTTGTGGGACACGATCCAGCGGGCGTTGCAGATTGACCGCGAGCGGCGTGCGGCGGTGGCGGAAATCGAGAATCTCCGTGGTCAGCTGGCGCTGCTGACTGAGAAGGAACTCGACGTGCTGATGTTGATGGCTCGGGAGAAAGGGACTCGTTCGATCGCCCGCGAGCTGGACGTATCGGTGCGCACCGTCGAGTTCCGCCGGTGCCGGATGCTGCAGAAGCTGCAGCTGACAACGCCGGTGCAGTTGCTCCACTTTGCCATTCGTGCCACCCAGCAATACCAACCCGACAGTGACGCCCAGGGCAACGGCCAGGGCAGCGGCAAGAGTCTTCTCAGCAGGAACCTCCGGCGTGCAATGGCCAGTTCGTGACCAAGTTCGGTCTCGATCTCTCAGCAGTCTGGTTCCCGGTATCGCACACTCGACACAAGGTTAGTCCCGGATGTCGCCATCCAGAAACTCAGGTCCACGCCGTGATTCGCAGCGCGCTCGCAGGCGTTCTGCAGGTGGGAGCGGCCCCCAAGCCGATCCTGCACCCCAGGCGGCGGTGGCGGAAACCCAAGTGATTGCTCCGGAGCGCAACGCGCTGTTGACGACCCCGCGGATCGTGCTGGGCCTAGCCGCGCTGACGCTGCTGGCCGTGTTCGTCTGGTCCTACTGGACGACGTTCCTGTCGCTGGTGCAGATCTGGGACACCGAGCCGGACTATTCGCACGGCTACTTTGTCGCGCCGCTGGCCCTCTATTTCCTGTGGGCGCGGCGCAGCCAGTTTCCGGGCGTCGCACGCAAGCATCGGATCTGGCCCGGTGTGGTGCTGCTCGGCATCGGGGCGGCCATGCGCTACGTCGCCGCGCTGTACTACCTGGAGCCGGTCGATGGCTGGTCGCTGCTGTTCTGGGTCGCCGGTGTCGTCTGGCTGCTCGGCGGCTGGCGATGGTTGCGTTGGGCGTTGCCGTCGATCGTGTTTCTGCTCTTCATGGTCCAGCTGCCGTACCGTGTGGAGCGGATGTTGAGCTATCCGTTGCAGCGGATCGCAACCATCATCAGCGGCTGGACGCTCCAGTGTTTCGGGCTGCCGGCCGTGACGCAGGGCAACACGATCCTGCTCGGCAGTCACACGTTGGAGGTGGAGCAGGCCTGTTCCGGGCTCACCATCTTCATTGGGATTGCGGCCTTGGCCTTCGCCTACGTGGTGCTGGTGCGCAGGAGCTGGTGGGAGAAGGCGTTGCTGATCGTCGCCGTGCTGCCGATTTCGTTGATTGCCAACTCGGCGCGCATCGTGCTGACCGGGTTACTGACCGAGTTCGCCTCGGACGCGGTGGCCAAGAAGTTCTCGCACGACCTGGCCGGCTGGCTGATGCTGCCTTTCGCGGCGCTGTTGTTCGCCCTCGTCCTGTGGTATCTCGGCTGGCTGTTCCCGCAGGCACAGCAACTGGATGTACGTGGCATGATTCGCGAGCAGGGACTGCGTAGTCCGTCCCGCCCCTCCGTGAACTGAATGTGTTAATCTCCTCTCTTCGCATGGTTTCGTCCGAATAGTCTTTTCCTTGATTGAAGACACGCTATGAATGAGCATAGACCATCGGATGCAGCATCCCCACGAGCGTTCGATCTGGCGCCCAGCAGATTGCCCGTGCGCCGCGCGGTATCCAAGGGCTCGTCGCACGAAGGGCTGACGCCGTTGTTCGTCCTGCACGCGGTACGGCGCTGGTGGAAAGTGGCCGCGCCGCTGGGAATCCTGCTGGCGGTAGCCGCGGCCGGCACGGTGTTCCTGCTGTTCGAGCCGCAATACCTGGCGATCGGCCGCATCCGGATCCTTGGCCAGCAGCCGCACATCGCGTTTCCGACCGAAGGTTCCAGCAATAGCAGCAAGCAGTTCGTCCAGACGCAGTTGCAGTTGCTGCGGCTGCCCGTGGTCCTGCTGCCCGTGCTGGCGGACCCGAAGGTCCAGCGGCATCCGGAGATTCTCGAAGCGCGCGATCAGCTGGCGTATCTCACGGAGGCGGTGCAGGTGAAGGCGATCGGCGATTCGGAGATTTACAGCATCGAGTACGAAGCGTCAGATCCGCAGCGCGCGAAGGAAGTGGTGGATGCCGTGATCGCATCATACATGCGGTACGTCGCCACCTATGACTCCGAGTTCCGACACAAGCTGTCCAACGCGCTCGGCCTGGAAATCGAGAAACAGAAGGCGGCTACCCAGCTCAAGTGGAAGCAACTCCAGGATCTGTCCCAGTCGACCGGCGTCTCTCCCACTCCGGCCGCGCCGAGGCTGGCCGGCCTGGCCGCGGGGGATCCGCTGAGCGACATGCGCGCCATGCAGGTGCAGGCCGAGGCGGACATCATCATGCTGACCGCGGCCATCGAGACGGAAAAGAGAATGGCCAACGCGCCGCCCGAAGTGACGGACGCCGACGTCGAGCGGCTCGTGGGAGCGGATGTGCTGGCCCGCAAGAAGGAGCTGGACGCGCGGCGCGAGCAGCTGGAGAAGCTGAAGGCCCAGGCGACCAGCCAGAACAACCCGACGCTGCAGCATCAGCTGGCCATCCTCAAAGCAGATGAAGAGAAGTTTGCCAAGGACGAACAGCAGCTCCGGGCCCAGACGCGTGTACAGCTGAGCTCCGGCGTGACGCAGCAGTTTGCCGCCCGGCTGGGCGAACTGGAATGGAAGCTGTCCACGGCGAAGGCCACGCAGGAGATTGTCAAGAAGAAGATCGAGGAAGAAGAAGCCAGGGGCGGTGTCTCGATGGGCGACCAGCTGAAGGTGGATTACGCCAATCGCGATCTGCTGCAGGCTGAAAACGTGTCGAACGTGCTGCTGCAGCAGCAGGCGCGGTTGAGCACCGAGGCGAACGCGCCCAGCCGCGTGTTCGCACTCGACGGGGCCGACGGCGTGCGGCTGCCAGAAGCGCCGGACAAGCAGCTGCCGATCCTCGAGATGCTGCTGGCACTGGGGATCGCGTTCTGCTGCCCGTTCGCGCTGGCCGTCGGGTGGGAATGGACGGTCAAACGCGTCAATACGGTCGACGAGATTCGGCACAAAGTGGGCATGCCGATCCTGGGCGAAATCGCCTCCCTGCCTGTCTACGGGTACGGGCGGCGCGCCAGCAAGCGGTCCAGCTTGAGCCGGCAGCTGTTTGAAGAGAGCGTGGACGGACTGCGCACCAACATCGTGCTGGCCGAGTCCATGCGGCACGTGCAGGTGCTGGCCATCGCCAGCGCGGTGAGCTCCGAAGGCAAGACGAGTGTCGCCACGCACTTGGCCATGAGCCTCGCACGCACCAGCGGCAAGCCGATCCTGCTGATCGACGGCGATATGCGGGCCCCCGACATCCACCGCATGTTCGACGTCGTGCTCAATCCGGGACTGGCCGAAGTCCTCAACGGCGATTGCCACCTGGACGAAGCGATTGCCCAGTCGGATTTCCCGCTGTTGAGCCTGCTGCCGGCCGGCGAGCTGGCGGCTGATCCGCACCGCTTGCTCCACAACGGCGCCTTCCGGTCGCTCCTGGATGAGCTCCGCAAACAATATGACTATATCGTCATCGACACGCCCCCCGTGCTGGCCGCCAGCGAGGCGCTGGTGCTGGCCAAGCATGCCGACGCTACCGTCGTCTGTGCGATGCGCGATCGCACGCGGATGAACCACATCCAACAGGCGTACTCGCGTCTGGAAGCGGCCGGAGCCAATACGGTCGGCGTCGTCATGAGCGGACTGCCCGTGCGCAGCTATGCCAGCCGCTACGGCAGCTACACGTATGGCAAGTCTCACCAGCCGCTGTAATTCCGCCCCGAACTGCCGGGTCCTCAGCCGCGTGCCGGTGGCCCGGCGCCAGGTTGGCACAGGGGTTGCTTTGAAGGTGCTCTATGCCACGCCCCACACCACAACTGCACACGAATTTCACTGGTGATCGTCAGCAGGAGAGTGATCTGAAAACCTATCGCACCATCAGCGTTCCCGTACTGCTCGGGACCGTGATTGTCGCAGCAGCCGGCGGTGTCGGGCTCTATTTCTGGCACAGCTTTCAGGCCCAGCGCGGCGCCAATGCGCTCCTGGCACAGGCCGAGGAGCTGCTCGCCAACGCCAAAGACCAGCAGGAGAAGGCCGTCTTCCACGACGCCGCCTCGTTGATTTATCGCTACACGCAGATCAAACCTGATGACATTGATGCACACGTCCGGCTGGCCGAAGTCTATGAGAAGGGTGCGAGCGACACCCGCAGCGCCGACCGTGCCATCGTCCTGCTCTACGAAGCGCTGGGGATCGCCGATGCGGCCAAACAGGAAGAGCTCCGGCGGAGCCTGGTCGACCTGCTGATCGAACAGGGGCGGTACCTCGAAGCCGAGGTGGAAGCCGACAAACTGCCGGTGCCCGGTGGCAGCGACGAGAAGGACTTCAGTACGGCCCGGCTCCGCGGGCTGGCACGCTTCGGCCGCTATCAGACGGGGGGCATACCCGGCGCGGATATGGCCCGGGTCACCGCCACACTGATGTCCGAACTACGCAAGGCGAACGCGTTGCAGACGGATCCGGAAGTGACCGAAATCCTGGCCTTCCTGCTGCGACGCGAGGATCCGCAGCTGGTCGTTTATCCCCCCGCGCCGGCCGGCGATGCGGCGGCCGTAGTGCCCGGCAGTGCGCCGGAGGGAGCGCCGGAGGAAGCACAGGCAGACACCCCGCCGCAGCCGATGACCCGCGAGGCCCGCGTGGCCGAAGCGGATCAGGCCATGGACCGGCTCGTCGAACTGCGGCCGGACGACCCGCTGGCCTGGCTGGTCCGCTCCAACTACCGGCGCCAACATAACCTTCCGGGCGCGGACGACGACCTGGCCCAGGCGCTGCAGCTGGGAAGCGACAACGAAAAGGTTCGGCTGGCGGCCGCCTCCAACTCGCTCACCGCGGCATCCGCGATCTTGCAGCAGCTTAACCTTGCGGCGCTGCCGGCCGCTGACCAGGAGCCCGCTCCCGCTGCGCCGGAAGAGCAGGCGAAACTCGACAAGCTCGACCAGCTCGAAAAAGCCCGCCAGCTCCTGCAGGCTGCTGCCGAAAACTATCAGTACGTGCTGGACCACATCGATGCCAAGAACGAGTCGGCCCTGCTGGGGCTCGGCCGGGCCGCCGTGGCCCAGAACGACGCGGACAAGGCTATCAAGCTCTGGACCGCGGCGCTGCAGGATCGCGACGCGCCGAGCTTCGCGGTTCGCTACTACTTGACCCAGCTGCTTCTGGATCAGCAGCAGTTCGACGCGGCCGGCGACGAGCTGCAGGTGCTCGAACGAGAGGTCGAACGGTTCGGGCTTGGGAGCGATCGCAGTCGATTCGAGCGGCTCAAGAAGTCGGTCGAGCTGATGCGGGTCCGCGTCCTGCTCCATCGCGAAATGTACGCCGAGGCGCTGCCGGCGCTCGAGCGTGTGGCGGCGGGGCAGCCCATGTCGCCGGCCGAATCAATCGAGCATTTCCAGGCCTACCGCCTGCTGGGTCTGTGTCACGAGCAGGCGGGACGGCCTGACCTGGCGGCCCGCAGTCTGGAGGATGCCGCCGAGGTCGCTCCCCGCCGCGAAGACCAGGCGACTAGCCTGCTGGCCGCCGCGGCCGCCTGGGAACGGGCCGGCGCCATCGACAACGCGATCGGCAACTGCCAGCGGGCCATTACGCTGCAGCCCGGCCCGGAAGCATCGCTGCTCTACGCGCGCCTGCTGCTCAACAAACAACAACAGCTACCCGCCGCGGAACGGGACTGGACCGGCCTCGACACCGTCCTGGAAACACTCCGCCAGGCAGACAGCGCCGGGCAGCTGGCAGCCAATTGGCGCCTGCATTTGCTCGAGGGTGACGTGGCGGTCGTGCGGGCCAGCGGGCCGGAAGAGCGGCAGGCGGCAGTGGCCCAGATCTACCAGTCTGCCCGCCAGGCGGAAGAGCAGCACCCGGCAGACGAGTCGCTGCTCCGCACGCTGGTGTTCCTGTATCAGCGGCTGGACAAGCCGGAAGACGCGGACCGCGCTGTGAAGGCCTACCAGGGCCAGGCCCCCGACGAAGTCGCGTGGCGCGTCGTGCAGGCTAACCTGCTGTCCGAACGCCAGCAGTTCGACCAGGCCCGCGCTGCGCTGGAACCGCTGGGCACCGACCTGACACCGGCCAATTCCGCGCTGGTCGCCAAGACCAAGGCCCAGATCGCCCTCGCGGCCGGCGATCCGGCCGAAGCCAACCGGATTCTGAAAGAGCTGGCCCAGGCCCACCCGAACGATCTGACTGTCGCGCGACTGCGGATGCAGATCGTCGAACGGCTGGACGATCCCGAGGCCCGCCGGGCACTGGAAGCCGAACTGTTGGGCGGCGACCAGCAGGACAAGACCTGGGCGACGGTGATGAAGATCCGCAGGCTTGTGTCCGAGGCCGTCTCCGACCGCGACGCCGGGTTCCGCGAGGCCATCGACGAACTGAACCGCCTGGAGACGGTGCGTCCTTCCTGGTCCGTCGTGTACGCCCTGCGCGGCGAGGCCGAAGAAAAACGCGCGGCGCTGACCAGCGATACCGAACGGCAGCGCGGCGTGCTGGAACAGGCGGCCCGTGCCTACCAGCGCGCTGTGGAACTGGGCGACCGCAGCATCGGCGTCCAGGAACGGCTGGTCAACACACTGTACCGTTCGGGGCTGTTCCAGGATGCCGCCGCCTGCCTGGCCCGCATCGAAAACGCTGTGCCGCTCTCCGGCGCACTGTCGGAAGTTGCCATCAACATCGCGCTGCAACGCGAGCAGCAGGGGCAAGCATTGGACGTCGCTCGCCGGGCCTACGAGAGCCGGCCGGACGACGTCATGGCGCAAGTCTGGTACGGCCTGATGCTCCTGGGCGCAGACAAAGCAGGTGAAGCCGAGCAGGTGTTCCTGGACGCCATCAAGGCGGCGCCTCAGGACGATCGAGCCTGGAACGGGCTGTTCACCTTCTACATTCGCACCGACAACAAGAGCAAGGCCCGCGAAACACTCGTCGAGATGATGAAACAGGCCCAGATGTCCAACGGCCGACGCGCGTTCGTGCTGGCACAGGGATACGAGGCACTGGGCGAGGACGAGAACGCAGAAACGGCTTATCGCGAGGCGCTCAAGGAATCGCCCGACGACGAACGCGTGCGTCTGCGGCTGACCCAGTTCTACGTCTCGCGCCTGGGGAAGAACAATGCGAACGCGAACTACCAGAACAAGGCGATTGCACTGCTCCAGGACAGCCTGCGCCGCAACCCGAACGATGGCCGTGCCAAACGCACTCTCGCCACGTTGATGGCTGGGGCCGGAGGCGAACAGTGGAAATCGGCCATCGAGATGCTCCGCTCCGCCAGCGATGACGCAGCCACCCCCGTTATGGACCGCCGCCTCCACGGCGTTCTGCTCTTTCAGCGCGACGGCGCGGAGAACCTGGCGGAAGCCCGCACGATCTTCGAATCGCTGATCGCATCGGCCGAGGCAGAGCCAAACGATCGACTGATCCTGGCCCGGATCCTCGAACGCCAGGGGGATCTGCCGGGCGCACGGGCCCAGTACGAACAGGTCGGCCGGCAGACACCACCAGACGTCCGGGGTCTGACCTTCTACGTCGATTTCCTGATCCGGCACGCCGACCTCCCGGAGGCTCAGCGCTGGCTGCAGACGCTGACCGAGGCCCGGCAGGGCGAGTTCGATGCCGGCACGCTGGAACTGCAGGCACGCCTGCTGGTCGCCCAGGGCAATACCGACGCGGTCTCTCAACAGGTCGATCCCCCGGCACTCCAGCAGCTCTCTACGCTCGCCGCAGATCCCACGGCCCAGAAGGTCCTGACTGCTCAGATGGGTGACATCTACATGCGGTTGGGACTCCATGCCGTTGCCGAACCCTGGTACCGGCGACTCGCCGAACTGGATGTGAACCAGTTTGCCGCACTCGCCAGGTGCCTTGCCAGACAGAACCGCATTCCGGACGCGCTCGATATCTGCCAGCAGGCGGCTGCCCAGTCGGACTCCCCGGCCGTCGTGCAGGCTGTGGCCGACGTACTGACCTCCGGCAGCCCGTCGGCTGCCGATTACGAACGGGTCGAGCCGATTCTGGTGGCGGCCGAACAGAAGTACGGCGGCGACCCCAATACGCTCGTCAAGATCGCCAACGTCCGCATCATTCAGGGCCGGCTGGATGACGTGATCCGCCTGCTGGAAAAAGTGGTCAGCGTCGATCCGAAAAACGTGCTCGCGCTGAACAACCTGGCGTCGGTCATGTCGGAGCGCCCTGCGCTGCGCGCCAAGGCGCTCGAGTATGTCGATCGGGCCATTGACATCATCGGACCGCGGCCGGACTTGTTCGACACGAAAGCGTCGATCTTCCTGTACGAAGGCCAGCCGGCACAGGCGGTCGAACTGCTGGAGTTCGCCGTCGGCACTGCTAAGAAAGACCCGCGGTACCAGTTCCACCTGGCCGCTGCCTACTTCGGCATCGGCAAGCAGGACGAAGCGGCCCGGTACTATCGTGAGGCGATCGCCGGCGGACTGGAACAGCAGGTGCTGACCCAGCCCGATCGCCAGCTGATGGCCGACATGCAGGGATTATTGAACTCACCTTCACCCGAACCTACCGCTCCCGGCCCGGCCCAGGAGGCTCCGACTCCATGACCCGTATTCAATTCGTTATCGGTCTGACCTTGACCCTGCTGATCACCGCGGCGGCCGGCATCCTGCACGGGCGCCTGAGCGACCGGTGGGGCGGCAATGAAATCGCTAGCCAGGCCGCGCAGCAGCTCGAATCGCTCCCCGACCAGTTCGGGTCGTGGCGACTCGAACAGAAGAAGCCGCTGAGCGAGACGGAACTCAGCCAGCTGCGGCCGTACGGCTACGTCAACCGCACGTACGTCCACCTGGTCTCCGGCCAACGCGTGTCCTTCTTCGTGCTCGTCGGGCCGGTCGGCCAGACGGCCGTGCACAACCCGGAGGTCTGCTACTCGAGCCGGGACTATACGATCATTCAGCCGAAGGAGCCGACCAGTGTGCGCGTGGGCGGGCAGCGGGCTGACCAGTTCCTGGCGATGACGTTCCGCTCGAACAGCATGGACCGTGAACTGCTGCGGGTGTACTACGGCTGGTCCGATGGGACGACGTGGGACGCCGAACAAGAGGGCCGTTTCCGATTCGCCGGCCTGCCGTTCCTGTACAAAATTCAACTGGCCGCTGTGTTGCCGAGCGGAGCGGATGTGAGCAAGGAAGATGCTTGCCGGTTGTTTCTCGGCGATCTGATCCCCGTACTCCGGACACATATGGTGTCCGCACGTAGTTGAGCACCAAGTGATTGAAGAGGCTTTCGACGCGCTGATTTCGTCCCCGGCAGACTTCGAGACCTGGGATCATGTCGGCTGAAAGGTGTGCATCATGACAAGTCTTGGCGTAGGCACGTTACCAGAGATTGCGTCGCCGCAAGCGGTCTTCCACCGCGTTTGCGAGCGCAGCGAAAGTGTGGCGGTTTCCAGTTATCTGCAGGGTGGGAACTACGCCCAGCGGATCCTGGCCGCTGCGATGCTCGTGCCAGCTCTGCCGATCATCGGGGTGCTGATTCTGCTGATCCGTGCCACGTCCAAGGGACCGGGGGTCTTCAAACAGCTGCGCGTCGGACGCAGTGGAACCCTCTACACGATGTACAAGCTGCGGACCATGCATTGTGACGCGGAGGCGGATACCGGTCCCATCTGGTCGACGCCCGACGACGACCGCACCACCTGGCTTGGCCGTTTGCTGCGCAAAGCGCATCTCGACGAATTGCCCCAGCTGCTGAATGTGGTGAAGGGGGACATGAGTCTCGTGGGGCCGCGCCCCGAACGACCGGAGTTTGTCGGCATCCTGGAAGAGGAGGTGCCGGGCTACTGCCAGCGCCTGCGCGTGCTGCCCGGTATCACCGGCCTGGCTCAGGTGAACCTGCCGGCCGATACCAACGCCGCCAGCGTGCGGCGCAAGGTCCGCCTGGATCTGGAGTACATCCAGACGGCCGACCTGCAGCTCGACCTGCAGATCATCGTCTGCACGCTCCTGAAGCTTTTCTGCCTCCCGTCTACCTGGCGCACCCGGCTGACCGGCGTCAGCCGCGCGAAATTCCTGGCGGATATCAATGGCGAAGAATGCCGCCTGGTCCTCACGCCAACCGAACTGGCCACCCTGCGCCATCGCTCCGCCCTCAACACCCCTAACAAACCGAAGTAGAACCCGTCGGTTCCCCGTAGGGTGTGACCAGCTCGCCGCCTGGGCGGCGAGCGCCGTCACACCATGCGGCTGTTTCATTCGTCCGTTGTTGTGTCATCGCTCGCGGTAAATGGTGTGGCGACACCGACCTTTCCTTG